>JBKHXF010000037.1:0-2520 GCA_046566145.1 Actinomycetes bacterium | reverse complement strand
GGACGGCGTCGTCGGCCGGGATGCCGAGGTCGTCGACGTCGCCGTGCACGACCCCGAACTGGGGGTCCTCTCCTGTGGTGAACCTCGCGATACGCACTCCCCGAGCCTACCGGCGGGTCGGCACCGCGACGGCAACTACCCTCGGGGCTGTGGACGCACGCACGACCAGCGCCGCGCCGGTGCTCGACGAGGCGACCTGGCAGGCCCGGCGCACCGCGCACGAGCGCCGCGTCGACGCCTGGACCCGGCCGCACCTCGAGCGCCGCCGTCGCGGCGAGAAGCACCCGGTCGAGGACTTCCTGTTCACCTACTACGCCCAGCGGCCCGCCGCGCTCCGGCGCTGGCACCCGGGATTCGGCGTGCGGCTCGCCGGCGAGGGCGCGCGGGAGTACGTCGGCCTCAAGGGGTACGACGTCGTGGGCTCGGCCAGCGGGGAGGCCGTCGGGGTGACGCAGGAGCACGTGCGCTCACGACGACGGCTGCTCGAGACGCTGCACCGGCTGCTCACCGCCACCGCGTCCCGTCCCGCCCAGCTCGGCTGCTTCGGGATGCACGAGTGGGCGATGGTCTACCGCCTCGACCAGGACGACGTGCGCCACGCGGCGTGGCCGTTGCGGCTGGGTGGCGAGGGCACGGACGCGGTCGTCGAGTCGCACCGGATCGCCTGCTCGCACTTCGACGCGTTCCGCTTCTTCACCGACGCGGCCCGCCCGCGCAACACGCTCAGCCCGGGTCGTGACGACCGGGAGGCGTTCGAGCAGCCGGGTTGCCTGCACGCGGGGATGGACCTCTACAAGCACGCCTTCCGGCTCAGCCCGATGGTTCCCTCGGAGCTGGTGGCCGACTGTTTCGCGCTGGCGCGTGACATCCGTGTCCTCGACATGCGGGCGTCGCCGTACGACCTGTCCGGTCTCGGCTATTCCCCCGTCCGCGTCGAGACGCCGGAGGGCAAGCAGGAGTACGTCTCGGCGCAGCGCCGGTTCGCCGAGCGGGGCGCTCCCCTGCGGGCCCGTCTGGTCGCGGAGTGCGAGCGGCTCCTCGCGGTCTGACCGACGGTCAGGGGACGGCCTGGTTCAGGAACCAGCGGTGGCCGAACGGGTCGCGGAACACCGCCACCCGGCCGACCCCGGCGTCCTCGGGACCCCGGTCGAGCCGCGCGCCGCCCTCGACGGCCCGCGCTGCCACGGCGTCCACGTCGTCGACCTCGAGGTGCAGGGTCACCGCGGCACCCCGGCCCGGATCGGGGGCCTCCACCGCGATCTCGGGATGCTCGTCGGCCATCATCCACCGGGCTCCGGCGACGGCGAGCTCGACGTGCCCGACCCGCCCGTCCGGCATCACGATCGGGTCGACGACCACCGTGGCGCCAAGGTGGGTGACGTACCAGTCCATCGCGGACCGCGCGTCCGCGACCGCGAGGTAGGGGGTGAGCACGGCCATCCCGTCTCCCGATCAGTCGTCTGCTGCCGAGCGGTCCCGAAGGGCCGGGTCGAGGTAGAGGCAGAACGGGTGGCCGGCCGGGTCGAGCATCACCCGGACGTCGTCCTGCGGCTGGAAGTCCGCCTCCTCCGCGCCGCACTCCAGCGCGTACGCGACCGCATGCTCGAGGTCGTCGACCGCCACGTCGAGGTGCATCGACATCTGGGGCTTGCCGGGCTCGGCCGGCCACACCGGGCGTACGTAGTGCTCCTCGGTCTGGAAGGCGAGGTAGTAGCCGGCGTCCTCCGCGGGAGCGACCGCGGCACCGCTCTCGTCCTCACCGAAGACCTGCCAGTCCAGCAGGCGGGCGTAGAAGTGGGCGAGCCCGGGGGCGTCCGGGGCGTCCAGGACGGTGCCCCACCAGGTGGTCGCGGTACGCAGCGGCATGGCAGCACCTTCTCGCCCTCCGCCCCGAAGCGTCCAGCGGCGGCCTCACCAGCACGGTGGCGTGCGGTCGCGCCAGGGCGCGACCTCCTCGACCTGCGCCGCGAGGGCGAGCAGACGGTGGTCCTCCCCCGGCCGCCCGGCGAGCATCACGCCGACGGGCAGGTCCGCGGCCGTGTGGTGCAGCGGCAGCGACACCGCCGGCATCCCGGTGACGTTCCAGGCCGACGTCCAGGGCGTGAACGCCTTCTGGTTCTCGAAGTCCCGCTCCGGGCTCGCGTCGTCGCGCAGGGCCCCGACCGGTGCGGGCAGCTGTGCGAGCGTAGGCGTGAGCACCGCGTCGTACGGCGCCAGGGTCCGCACCGTCGCGGCCGCCACCCGGCGCAGCTCTCCCACCGCGAGCGCGTAGGCCGGGCCGGACGTCCCCAAGCCGCGCGTCGCGAGCCACCGGGTCAGCGGTCGCACGTCGTCCTCCCGTCCCGGTGGCACCGACGCCGCGGTGCCGACCGCCCAGCACGTCTCGAAGACGGGTACGGCGTCGCGCCCCATCGGGACCTCGACGTCCTCCACGTCGTGTCCGAGCTCCTCGAGCAGCCGGCTCGCAGCCTCGTAGGCGGCGAGCACCTCGGGGTCGACGGGCACGTCGGCGATCACCGG
>JBKHXF010000036.1:0-7347 GCA_046566145.1 Actinomycetes bacterium | reverse complement strand
GTCGTCACCCTCTCGAGCTACTTCCTGTCCGTCAACGACACGGCTGCGTGCACTCGGGAGGCGACCGGGGCGACGGTCGACATCGTGCCGGAGGCCGACGCGGGTGGCTTCGGATTCGAGATCTCCGGTGGCACGACCGACCCCGTCGACCCCCACAACGCGTGCCGCAACGAGTACCTCGATGGCACCGAGATCGCCTACATGCTGCAGGTGGACAATCCGGTGGGCGCGCAGTTCGAGCTCGCCACCACCCGGCTCGAGGCTTGCTACCTGGCGCTCCGGACCAGGATCGAGGAACTCAGCAAGAAGGAGGCCGAGGTCGAGATGGATGCGTGTCTGGCGGAGATCGAGTAGCGACTCCGAGTCGGTGAACCACCAGAACCGCCGCCGCGACCAGCAGGCGATGCGGGGATGACGCGGCTCAGTCTGGAGACGGGCAGCGGTGCGCGGTTCGCGGCGGCGATCCGGCTGTACGAGACGGCGGGGTTCGAGCGGTGCGGGCCGTTCGGGGGCTACCCGGACAGCCCGTTCGCCGCTTCTACACGCGGGTCTGGTGAGCTGGGATCGGGGAGGGTGGGTCGATGAGACGATCGCGGGGGCAGGAGGGGCGGGCGCGCCAGTTCGTCGTCGAGGTGCCAGGGGTCCCAGTGCCCGCCGGCCCGGAGCTGGGACCGCCGGCGCCGTCGGACCGGCCAGGCGTGCCGCGACGGTTCGTGGTGGTGGCGCCCGGGTCCGGGTGGTCCTACTGGGCGTCTCCCGAGACCCTCGAGGTCCCCTACCCGTCCGGGGTTCCGTGCCGGAGGCCCCCACGCCGCCACCGTCGAACCTCGACGGGTCCGTCCACGAGTACTGGTTCGACGAGGAGGAGGCGATCGGCGAGGCCGACCTCCGCCGGATCGATCCGGACGGGCTGCTCGCGTACGCCTACGTGGCCACCATCCGCGGCTGGGACGACGGCCGCACGGTGGCGTCCCGCCCGGTGCTGTTCACCCACGTGGACGACGCGGTGCGGTGGACCCGCAGCATCAGCCGGCGGGTGCAGGTGATGTCGGGGCACGGTCGCCGTCGGGCCGGCCGGTACTACGACGCGCCCCCGGAGCACCCGGACCCGCCGGGCGCGCGCTCGCTGCCGCCCTGGCCCGGCTGACCGTGCCGGGTCAGGCGGAGGGCCGGTCGAGGGCCTGCTCGACGCGGTCGGCGAGGACGCGGCCGATGGCGAGGCTGGCGGTGGCGGCGGGGGAGGGGGCGTTGCGGACGTGGACGACGCGGCCGGTGCCGCCGAAGACGAAGTCGTCGACGAGGGTCCCGTCGGGGCCGAGGGCCTGGGCGCGGATGCCGGCCGGGCGGGTGGCGAGGACGTCGTCGGCGGTGACGGCCGGGACGTAGCGGCGGACCCGGCGCAGGTACAGCGCACGGATGCGGTCCTCGACGAGCTCGGCGGCGCCGGTGCGCCAGAAGCGGCGACCGAGTCGCCACAGCGCCGCGGTGGAGAGCGCGTCCCGCAGGTCGCGGGCGTCGGCGCCGCGGGCGAGCACGTCACGGCGGGGGGCGAGCACGGCGTTGGGGCCGATCCAGACGCGGCCGTCGACCCGGCGGGAGGCGTGCACCCCGAGGAACGGCAGGGTCGGGTCGGGCACCGGGTAGACGTGCCCGCGGACCAGGTGCGACGCGGCCGGGGTGAGCTCGAGCCACGCGCCCCGGAACGGCACGATCGCCGGCTCCGGATCGTCACCCGTCAGCGCCGCGACGCGGTCGGACCACAGCCCCGCGCAGGTCACCACCGCGCCGGCGCGGACCTCGAGGTCGGCGCCGGCGGTCGGGTCGAGCGCGCCGCCGGCGCCGGCGGCGTGCCGCGCCGTCACGGTCACCCCGCCGGCGGTCTGCTCGATGCCGGTGACGCGCACGCCGGTGCGGACCTCGCCGCGCCCCGACGTGGTGACGTCGCGGGCGAACGCCTCGCACACGACGCCGAAGTCGATCGACCCGGTGGTGGGGGAGTGCAGCCCGGCGATGCCGACCACGTGCGGCTCGAGCGCCGCGATCCCGGCCGCGTCGATCCGTTCCAGCCCCGGCACGCCGTTCGCGCGGGCGCGGGCCTCGAGGTCGTCGAGCCGGTCGAGCTCGGAGGGGTCGGTCGCGACGATGACCTTCCCCTCCTCGGTGCGGGGGATGCCGGTCGCGTCGGCGTACGCCTCCAGCGCCGCCTTGCCCTCCCGGCACAGCCGCGCCTTCGCCGACCCGGGCGCGTAGTAGACGCCTGCGTGCAGGACCCCCGAGTTGTGCGACGACTGGTGGGCCCCGACGCGGTCCTCGGCCTCGAGGACCGTGACGTGCCGGGCCGGGTCGCGCTCCAGCAGTCGCAGCGCCGTCGCGAGCCCGAGGATGCCGCCGCCCACCACCACCACGTCGGTCTCGTGTCGCTGCACCGTCGCTCCGTCGTGGTCGGTCGTGCCCGGTCGTCCCGGCGAGGTCGGGCCGTGCGGGTCCGTCGGCCCGGATGCTACGGCCCAGGCGTCCCTAGGCTCGCCGCCGTCCCCGAGCCGTCGAGGTGCCCGTGCCCGCCGACCACACCCGCCGCTTCCCGCGGGGCGCCGTCGCGTCGCCGCACCACCTCGCGTCCGCCGCCGGCGCGGCGGTGCTGCGCGCCGGCGGCAACGCCGTCGACGCCGCGGTCGCCACCAACCTGGTCCTCGGGGTGGTCGCCCCGTACTTCTGCGGGCCCGGCGGGGACCTGTTCGCGCTCGTGGTCGACCCCGAGGGGCGCACCCACGCGCTCGACTCGGCCGGCCGGACCCCGGCGGCCGCGACCGTCGACCAGGTCCGCGCAGCCGCCGAGGCCAGCCCCGTCCCGGTCGGGACGAGCGGCGCCGGCGGCATGCCGGAGCTCGGCGCGCTGACCGTCACCGTCCCCGGCGCCGTCGCCGGCTGGCACGCGCTGCTCGAGCGGTTCGGCACCCGCAGCTTCGGGGACCTCGCCGGCGAGGCCATCCGGCTCGCGACCGACGGGGTCCCCGTCAGCGTCCACGCCGGCGGTGCGCTGGCACGCTCGCGGGAGCGCTACGCCGGCCACCCGTCCTGGCAGGACGCCTTCGGGCACCTGACCGCCGGCGACTGGTGGGTCCAGCCCGGCCACGCCGCGTTCCTGCGCGCGCTCGCCGACGACGGGCCCGGCGCGCTGTACGGCGGGCCGCTCGGCGAGGAGCTCGTCGAGGCCGTCGCCGCCGGCGGCTCCGCGATGACCCTCGACGACCTGCGCGCCCACCGGGTCGCCGACGTCGAGCCGCTCACCACCACGTTCGGGCCGTGGGAGGTCGTCGAGCTGCCCCCACCGACCCAGGGGGTCACCGCCGTCACGGCGCTCGGGGTGGCGCAGCGCCTGCTCGCCGCCGACGCACCCGACCCCGGCGGCGACGAGGCCGCGACCGCTCACCTCGACGTCGAGGCGGTCCGGCTCGCGCTGCTCGACCGGGCCGCGCACCTCGCCGACCCGGCCCGGATGCGCACCACGCCGGCGGCGCTCACCGACCCCGCCCGGCTCGACGCGCTCGCCGCGACGGTCGACCCGGAGCGGGCCGCGGCGCACCCGCCGGCGACCCCGGCGCCAGGGGGCACCGCCTACCTGTGCGCCGCCGACGCCGACGGATGGGCGATCAGCCTCATCCAGTCGAACTACACGGGGTTCGGGTCCGGCGTGGTGCTGCCGCGCTCGGGCGTGACCCTGCACAACCGGGGGGCGCAGCTCTCCCTCGACCCGACCGACGTCAACGTCCTCGCCGGCGGGGTGCAGCCGCCCCACACCCTCATCCCGGCGCTGCTGCGCCGCGACGGGGCGTGCGAGGTCGTGTTCGGCACGATGGGCGGCGACGGGCAGGCCCAGACCCACCTGCAGGTCCTGCGCCGGCTGGCCCGCGGCGCCGACCTGCAGCAGGCCATCGCCGCACCCCGCTGGGTCGTGTCGCCCGCCGACGGCAGCGTCACCGTCGAGGACCGCGCCGGCGAGACGATCGTCGACGGGCTGCGGGCCCGCGGCCACACCGTCCACGTCACCGGCCCGTACGAGGGCCTGCTCGGCCACGCGCACGCGATCCGGCTGGAGCATCCCGGGTTCGCCGCCGCATCCGACCCCCGTGCCGAGGGCGCCGCCGCCGGCTGGTGACCGTCGGCGGCCCGAGCCGCCCGGGACACCGACGGTCCGGGCACCGGGGCCGGACCCCGCCCGGGACCTACACTCCGGCCATGACGACCACCCCGCTGGACGCGCTCGCGACGCTCGAGACCATGGCCGCCGACGGTCGGCTCGCCGCGTTCTGCGGCGAGCACGGCATCGGGCTGCTGGTCGCGTTCGGCTCGGCCGTGGCGGTGCGGGACGGCGACGTCGACCTGGCCCCGCGGGACCTCGACCTCGCCGTCAGCGGCGCCCACGACGTGGTCGGGGTGACCTCGGCGCTCGTCGGCCTGGTCGGGCTCGACGCGGTCGACGTGATGGACCTCGACCGCGCCGGCATCGTCGCCCGCGCGTCCGTGTTCGAACGTGGGCTGCCGCTGCACGAGGACGACCCCGGCCGGTTCTCCCGCGAGGCCATGCGCGCGCTCGGCATGGCGGCCGACACCGCGTGGGTCCGCGACCTCCAGCTCGACCGGTTGACGTCGTGACCCCCAGGCGGATGGACCCCGACAGCGTGGTCGCGAAGCTCGAGCTGATGCGCGGCGCCCTCGACGTGCTCGACTCCGTGGGCGCCCCGACGGCGGAGGACCTGCGGGCCGACCCGGTGCTCCGCGGTGCGGTCGAGCGGTACCTGATGCTCCTGGTCGACCAGGCCGTGGCCGTCAACCTCCACCTCGCCAACACCCTCGGGGACGGTGCCGAGCGCGACTACACCGCGAGCTTCCCGGCGGCCGCCGCGGTCGGGGCGATCCCGGACGACCTCGCCGACGAGCTGGCCCGCTCGGCCGGGATGCGCAACGTGCTGGTGCACGAGTACGTACGCGTCGACCTCGACCTCGTGGCCGCGGCCGTGCCCACCGCCGTCGACGGCTACCGCCGGTACGTCTCGGCCGTCGCCGCGTTCGTGGCGGGCCGCTGACCGGGCCGGCCGCTGACCGGGCCCGCCGCTGACGGCGCCGGCGGTCCGGCCTACCGTTGCCGACCGCCCGTCCCGCCCCACCCGGCCGACCGCGGAGGCCCCGGTTGCACCTGCTCGCCCGTCCCCACCACGACGGCTCGGCGGCGTACGTCGCCACGCAGGCCCCGGCGCTGGGCGACCGGGTCGAGGTGCGGGTCCGCGTCCCGCACGCCGCGGGCGTCGACACCGTGTGGCTGCGCACCACGCCGGACTCCGAGCCGGCCGTCGCCCGGCTGGTCGAGGACCGGCGCGACGACGTGGAGGCGTGGTGGGTCGGCGAGGTGCTGGTCCGCAACCCGGTCACCCGCTACCGGTTCCTGTGCACCGGCACGGACGGCACCTACGGGTGGGTGACGCAGGCCGGCTGGGTCGAGCGCGACGTCACCGACGCCCACGACTTCTCGCTGCTGACCGCGCCGGCCCCCCCGGCGTGGGTCGCCGACGCCGCGCTCTACCAGGTGTTCCCCGACCGCTTCGCGCGCTCCGACCGGGTCCTGCCGCTGCCCGACTGGGCCGAGCCGGCCGACTGGGACGACCCGGTGGCCACCGAGTGGCCCGCGTCGATGCACCAGCTCTACCGGGGGGACCTGTGGGGCGCCGCCGAGCGGGTCGAGCACCTCGCCGACCTCGGCGTCACCGGCGCCTACCTCAACCCGGTGTTCCCGGCGCAGGAGCAGCACCGCTACTGCGCGACGTCGTTCTCCGAGGTCGACCCGGCCCTCGGTGGTGACGAGGCCCTCGCCGCCCTCGCCGGCGCGCTGCACGAGCGGGGCATGCGGCTCGTCGGCGACCTCACGCTGAACCACTCCGGGTCGGGGCACCCGTGGTTCGCGGCGGCGCAGGCCGACCCGGACGCCGCGGAGGCCGGCTGGTACCACTTCACGTCGCACCCCGACGGGTACGAGGCGTGGGCCGGCGTCGGCACGCTGCCGAAGTTCGACCACCGCGCCCCGGGGCTGCGCGCGCGGCTGTACGACGGGCCCGACTCGATCGTGGCCCGCTGGCTGCGCCCCCCGGTCGCGCTCGACGGCTGGCGCGTCGACGCCGCGAACATGGCCGGCCACTGCGGCGAGGTCGACGAGCGCAGCTCCCTGCTCGAGGCGTTCTCGACCACGGCGCGCGAGGTCCGCGACGACGTCTACCTCCTCGCCGAGCACTGCCACGACGCCACCGACGTCCTGGCCGACGGCCGCTGGCACGGGACGATGAACTACACCGGCTTCACCCGGCCGGTGTGGTCGTGGCTGCGCCGGGACGACGGGGTCGAGGTCGACTACCTCGGGCTGCCGATCCCGCTGCCCCGCACCGACGGGCACGCGCTCGCCGGCACCGTCGACGAGGTCGCCGGGTCGATGCCGTGGCGCACCCGCCTCGGGTCGCTGAACCTGCTCGGGTCGCACGACACGACCCGCTGGCGCCACGTCGCCGGCGACCGCGCCACCGCGCTGGTCGGGTTCGGGGTGCTCGCGACGTTCCCGGGCGTGCCGAGCCTGCTGTACGGCGACGAGCTCGGCCTCGCCGGCCCGTCCGACGACGCCGCGCGCGAGCCGATGCCGTGGGACCACCCCGAGCGGTGGGACACCGAGACCCTCGAGGAGGTCCGGGCGCTGCTGCACCTGCGGCGCGACACCGAGGCGCTGCGGCGCGGCGGGTTCCGCTGGGTCCACGTCGGCGACGACGTGCTCGTGTGGCTGCGGGAGACCACCGACGAGCGGGTGCTGGTCCGCGCCGCCCGTGCCGCCCACGACCCGCTCACGCTCCCGGTCGCCCTGCTCGGCGCCGGCGGTGGCACGTCCCTGCACGGGGGGCGCGACCTGACGCGCCACGCCGACGTCGTCGTGCTGCCGACGCACGGCCCGGCCGTCGACGTCTGGCGTCTCGACGGCTGACCGGGCGACCGGCCGGCGTACCCTGCGCCGCACCGCACCCCGGAGCGACGTTGGCCATCACCTCGACCAGCTACCTCGGCCAGTTCACCGACGAAAACGCCGAGACCATCGCCGGCCGTCTCGAGGACGCCGGCATCACCTGGTTTCACAAGTCGTCGGGTTCGTTCATGCGCACGATCTTCGCGGCCGACTGGGGCGTGCGGCTCTTCGTCGACAGCGACCGGCTCGACGACGCGCTCGCCATCGCCCGCGACGTGGCGCCCGCCGGCGTGGCGAGCGAGCACCGCCGGCGCTGACCCAGTCGACCCGCTCGGACCCCGAGCATCGAGTGAGCG
>JBKHXF010000035.1:0-35752 GCA_046566145.1 Actinomycetes bacterium | reverse complement strand
CGATGCGATCCGCCGCCTCGGCCAGCGACTTCGCGCCCTGGAGCGCCTCGCCGATCTTGTCCTTGAGGAGCTGGGTGTAGAGCAGCTGCTTGGCGTACTCCCACTCGTAGAGCGCCTTGGCCTCGTCGAGGCCCTCGTAGCACTGCAGGCGCACCAGGTCGGCGTCGCGGGCCGCCGCCACCGCCTTGGCGAGCTCGGTCTTGCCGACCCCCGCCGGCCCCTCCACGAGGATCGGCTTGCGCAGCCGCTCCGCGAGGTAGACGACCGTCTCGATCGAGGGGTCCGGCAGGTAGCCCGCGGCGCTGAGACGGTCGTGGACGTCGGTGACGCCGGAGAACTCTGCGGCCACGGGGGATCCTGACGGGTCGGGCGGGCGCCGGCGGTCGTGCCGCGACGCACGGGGACAGGGCGGTCGGGGGCCAACGGTAGGCCGCCGGGGCGCGCGGGCGCACACCGGTGGCCGCGCGGGTCACCAGCTCCCGCCCCCGCCCCCGCCGAAGCCGCCGCCGGCGCCGCCCGAGAACCCCGACCCGCCCGACCCGCTGGAGGAGGAGGGCGCCGTGGCGAGCGACGTGCCCAGGCCGCTGTCGAGCCGCCCGAGGTTGGCGGTGAAGCCGTCACCGGTGAACGGCCCGCGGCCGGCGTACCAGCTGCTGACGAGCTCCTGGGTGACCAGCCCCAGGTCGGCGAAGCGAGCCGCCCACAGCTCGGCCACCCCGAACACGATGGCGTAGGGCAGGCCCGTGACGAAGGCCTGCTGCGCCTCGGCGAAGGCCATGCGGCCCGACTCGGCGGTCACCACGAACTCGCGGTACCCGAGCGCCTCGACCAGCAGCCGCGAGCCCTCGGCCGTGCGGTGCGGCATCCGGCCGGCCGCCACGACGAGCACCAGCGACGCGAGCACCAGCGGCAGCACGGCCGCGGCGAGCGTCGTCAGCAGCAGCGCGGCGACGAACAGCGCCGTGCTCGCGACCAGCGCCGCCACCCCGATGGCCGTCCAGCGGCTGCGCACCCGGTCCGGCCGGGTGGGGAACCACCCCTGCGCCGCCACGTCCTCGTACATCTCGGTGGCCACGGCGGCGTACCGCTGGGCGAACGCACCCCGGAGCTCCTCCAGCTCGACCGTGTCGCCCTCCTGGAACAGCCCGTCGAGCAGGCGCCGC
The DNA here is from genome assembly GCA_046566145.1 of Actinomycetes bacterium. GTDB lineage: Bacteria > Actinomycetota > Nitriliruptoria > Nitriliruptorales > Nitriliruptoraceae > JBKHXF01. The sequence goes on along the minus strand of JBKHXF010000035.1, from coordinate 34,589 downwards.
TCGTAGGCCAGCAGCGGCGGGTCCTCCGGGGCGACGCGCTCCGGGGTCGCGCGGAGGGTGAACTCCGTCGACTCCCGCCACAGCACCTTCACCGTCCGGCCCTCCTCGATGCGGAGGTGGCCGCGCACGGCCAGGTCGACGACGGTCGCCGTCACGTCCACCCGGTCGACGCGCTCGTCGACGAGCACCCCGAGCTGGCCCGGCCGCAGCCCCTCGGGAGGCCGGTACCGGACGGGGACCGTCCTCGGCTCGAGCAGTGGCCGCCGGCGCTCGAAGGCCGCACCGCTGACCACCCCGTGGGAGTCGACCCCGCCGACGAGCTCACGATCGCGGCCCTGCCGCCAGGCGAGCGCGAGGACCCCGCCCAGCCCGAGCACGGCCGTGGCGAGCCCGAGCGGCAGCGCCCACGGGGACCCGGCCAGCGCCGAGCGGACCGACCAGCGGCGCACCAGCAGCGGCTCGGGGACCGTGACCGTGCCCGGGGCGAAGCCGGCGACGACCGTCACGCCGGTCCCCGGACCGAGGTCGGTGGCCCGGTACCGGGCGACGCCGTCGTCGAGGCCGCCCACCTCGCAGGACGTGGTGGAGCCGAAGGTGCCGCGCAGGCACAGGGCCCGGGTCACGCGGGGCCCGCGCACCGTGACGGTCGCGACGTCGATCGGCACCTCCCACGCGTCACCGGTGGCGTCCCACGCCACGTCGGGGTCCGCGCCGGCGAACCCGTCGAGCGCGCCCCGGACCCGGTAGGCGATCCGGTAGGTGTGGACGCCGGAGATCGTCACGTCGGGGTCACCGATGCGGATGCGGAGCGCGTCGCCGGCGCGGGAGACGGGCCCAGGCCGGTCCAGCTCCACGTCGGTCGGTGCCGTGGCCGAGGAGACCCGGACGTCGGTGAGGTCGATGGCGCGCAGGAACTCGTCGGTGTCCCCCGGCACCGGGAAGGACACGACCTGCGGCAGCTGGGAGCGGACCGGGATGGTGCGGAAGATGCCGCGCCGCTCTGCCATCCCGAAGTCGTACGTGATCGACTCGACCACCTCGAGGTCGCCGTCGGCGGTGACCACCAGGTCGACGTCGAACGTCAGGATGCGCTCGCCGGTCTGGGCGGTCGCGGCAGCCGCCGACCCGACGAGCCACCCCGCGACCAGTGGCAGCAGGAACACCCCGCCGGCGGCGCGGCGGCGCCCCCTCACCGCCCCCCCACCTGCGGGACGACCCGGTCGGCGGCGTCGGCCTTGAAGTACTCCCGCCGGCGGAAGCCGAACGGTCGGGCGACGAGCATCGACGGGAACGTCTCGATCCGCGTGTTGAGCTGCTCGACGGTGGCGTTGTGGTAGCGCCGGGCGAAGGAGATCTCCTCCTCGAGCACGGCGAGGTCGCGCTGGAGCTGCAGGTAGTTCTCGCTGGCGCGCAGCTCCGGGTAGCCCTCGGCGACCGCGAACAGACCGCCCAGCGCCTGCTCCAGGGCGTCGTCGGCCGCCCCGGCGGACGCCGGGCCGGACGCGTCGAGGATCGCGGTTCGTGCCTGCGTGACCCGCGTGAGCACCCCCTCCTCGTGCCCGGCGTAGCCCTGCACGGTGGCGACGAGCTGCGGGACGAGGTCGGCGCGGCGCTGCAGCTGCACGTCGATGCCGGACCACGCGTCCTCGGTGCGGTTGCGCAGCCGCACCAGCCCGTTGTAGGTGACCGCGACCCAGACGAGCAGCACGACGACGAACGTGCCCCCGACGACCACGACCGGCTGCAGCACCCCGGGTCCTCCTCGACCGTCCACGGCCGGTCCCCTCGCCGGCGCGCCGTGATGCTAGGGGCACCGGGCCGACGGTGAGGCGCGCTCGCGTCGGGCACGACCGCGGTGCGCCCATCCGTCGCCGGGTCCGCGCCGACCCGCGCCGGCGGCGACGTCCGGCGGGGCGACGCCGCCGGCGCGGGCACGAACCACGGGTGCGGAGCCGCACCCGTCCGACCCGCGACCTCGGAGCCACCGTGCCCACCCCCGCCGTCCGCCAGACCGTCTCCAACGTGCTCGTCATCGGCTCCGGCGGCGCAGGCGCCCGTGCCGCCATCGCCGCCCACGACGCCGGGATGGAGGTGACGATCGTCGGCAAGCGGCTGCGCCGCGACGCCCACACCGTCCTGGCCGCCGGCGGCATCAACGCCGCGCTCGGCACCCGCGACCCACAGGACTCGTGGGGGCACCACTTCCTCGACACGTGGAACGAGGGCTACTTCCTGGCCCACCCGCGCAAGGTCGAGATCCTCGCCCGCGAGGCGCCGGCGGCCGTCCGGGAGCTCGCCGAGTGGGGCCTGCCGTTCGCCCGGACCGAGGACGGCGAGATCGACGTGCGCTACTTCGGCGCGCACCGCTACCGCCGGACCGCCTACGCGGGCGACTGGACCGGCCGCGCCATCATCGAGACCCTGCACGACCAGGTCGCGGCGCGCGACATCGCCATCCACGAGCGGCAGTACGTCACCGACCTGCTCGTCCACGACGGGACCTGCTTCGGCGCGCTGATGTTCGACCTCGTCTCGGGTGAGCGCACCGTCCACCTCGCCGACGCCGTGGTGCTCGCCGGCGGCGGGCACACGCGCCTGTGGCGGCAGTCGAGCTCGCGGCGCGACGAGAACAACGGCGACGCCATGTTCCTGGGGCTCGCCGCCGGCGTCGCGCTGAAGGACATGGAGCTCGTGCAGTTCCACCCGACCGGCATGACGCACCCCGACGCCTGGGCCGGGTGGCTCGTGACCGAGGCCGTGCGCGGGGAGGGCGGCCGACTGCTCAACGCCGAGGGCGAGCGCTTCATGGAGCGCTACGACGCCGAGCGGATGGAGCTGTCGACCCGCGACATCGTCGCGATGGCCAACTACACCGAGATCCAGCAGGGCCGGGGCGGCCCGAACGGTGGCGTGTTCCTCGACATCTCCCACCTCGACAAGGCCGTGATCCGGGAGAAGCTGCCGCGGATGCACCGGCAGTTCATCGAGGCCCAGATGCTGGACATCTCCGAGGAGCCGATGGAGGTCGCACCGACGGCGCACTACTCGATGGGCGGCGTGTCGGTGGAGCCCGAGGACGGCGCCACGGGCGTCGACGGGCTCTACGCCGCCGGCGAGATCACGGCGGGGCTGCACGGTGCGAACCGGCTCGGCGGGAACTCGCTGGCCGAGACCGTGGTGTTCGGTCGCCGCGCCGGCGAAGCCGCCGCGACGCACGCCCGCGGGCTCTCGGTGCAGCTGCGCTCGCGCGCAACGATCGACGCGGCGCTCGACCGGCTCGACGGGGTCGTGCGCGACGGTGACACCGTGGTCCGCGTCGCCCAGCGGGAGCTGCGCGACGTGATGTGGCGCCACGTCGGCGTCGTGCGCGACGAGGACGGCCTGAAGCAGGGGATCGCCCGGCTGGAGGACCTGCGGGCCACGCTCGACGACCTCGACGTCCAACCCGACGCGCAGGGCTGGTCGGACGTGGCCGCCGCGATCGACCTGCGCGGCTCCATCGAGACCGCGCTGGCCACGGCGCTCGCCGCCCAGCAGCGCCGTGAGACCCGCGGGGCGCACAACCGCTCGGACTTCCCCGACACCGACCCGTCGGCGCTGTGGAACACCCGCGTCACCCGGGACCGTGACGGCGCGCTGCAGCTCGAGACCACGCCGCGACCGGAGGTGCCCGACCACCTCGCCGAGTGGGCCGTCGACGCCGACGAGCTCGAGGTCGAGGGGCGCCTGCTGGAGTGATCCCGAGCCGGCCCGTCCCGCCTCAGCGCAGCAGCACCAGGTCGTCGCGGTGGATGACCTCGCGGGCGAATCCGGGTCCGAAGGCGTCGGCGGCCGCGTCGGTCGAGTGGCCCGCGAGGCGGCGGACGTCGGCGGCCGCGAAGTTCACCAGGCCCCGGCCGACGACGTCGCCCTCCGGGTCGACGACCTCGACGGCGTCGCCGACGGCGAAATCCCCGTCCGCGCCGGTCACGCCGACCGAGAGCAGCGACACGCCGTTCTCCCGCAGCGCCCGGGCCGCACCCGCGTCGACGTGGATGCGGCCGTGGGTCTGCAGCGCGAAGCCGATCCACAGGCGCCGTGCCTCGAGGCGACGGCCGCCGGCGGGGAACCACGTCCCGACCTCGAGCCCGTCGAGCACGTCGGCGACGACCCCGGGGCGGCGCGCGTTCGCCACGACCGCGTGGGTGTCGGAGCGGATGGCGACGGACGCGGCATCCACCTTCGAGCGCATCCCGCCTGACCCGACGGTGCTGCCCACCCCGCCGATCCGGCTCGGGTCGAGCGCCTCGACGTCGGCGACGGTCGGCACGAGGCGGGCGGCCGGGTCGGTGCGCGGGTCGCCGTCGAACAGCCCGTCGACGTCGGAGAGCAGCAGCAGGAGTTGCGCCTCGAGCATCGAGGCGACGAGGGCGGCGAGCCGGTCGTTGTCGCCGTAGGCGAGCTCCTCGGTGGCGACGGCGTCGTTCTCGTTGATCACCGGGATGGTCGGCAGCTCGAGGAGGCGCTGCAGGGTCGTGCGTGCGTTGAGGTAGCGGTGCCGACGCACGAAGTCGTCCTGCGTCAGCAGGATCTGGGCGGCGGCCAGACCGTGGGAGGCGAACCGGCGGTGGTAGGCGTGGACGAGCTCGCCCTGCCCGACCGCGGCGGCGGCCTGCAGGCTCGGCAGGTCGACGGGGCGGACGTCGAGGCCGAGCTGGCCCATCCCCGCGGCCACGGCGCCCGACGAGACGAGCACGACCCGCGTCCCCGCCTCGCGCAGCTCCGCGAGCTGGTCCGCGAGCTGGTCGAGCTGGGCCGTGTCGAGCCGGCCGTCGACGCCGCGCAGCGACGAGGAGCCGATCTTCACGACGGCCAGCCGCGGGCGCGGGAAGCGACGGCTCACGCCTCCACCTCGCCCTGCCCGTCCCCCTCGCCCCACTCGAGGTCGCCGTCGAGGTCCTCGAGCTCCTCGGCGAGCTCGTCCTCGAGCTCGCCGGCGAGCAGCGCCTCGCGCTCCTCCTCGGGCAGGTCGCGTGGGTCGGGGTCGAACTCGAAGACGACCTGGTCGATGACCACCTCGTCGCCCTGCCGGGCGCCGGCGTCCACCAGGGCCTTCTCGATGCCGGCGCGGCGCATGCGGCCCTGCAGGTAGCGGACGGCCTCGGGGTTGTCGAGGGGCAGCATCCTCACCCAGCGCTCGACCCGTTCGCCGGCGACCTCGAAGGCCCCGGTGACGTGGCGACCGACGGTGAAGTCGTCGCGCCGACGAACGGGGCGCAGCACGACCTCCTGCGGCACCTGTGGGGCGGCGACGTCGCGGTGGCGCCGCTCGTCGGTGACGATCGCGGCGAGCCGGTGGGCCAGGGCGTCGAGCCCGACGCCGGACACGGCGGACACCTCGAGGACCTCCTCGCCGGCGGCCTCGAGCTCGGGGCGCACCAGGTCGGCGAGCGCCTGGCCGTCGGGCAGGTCGACCTTGTTGAGCACGACGAGCTGGCGGCGCTCGAGCATGGTGGGCTCGTGCTGGCGCAGCTCCTCGCGCAGGACGGCGAGGTCGGCGATCGGGTCGCGGTCGCTGTCCATCGGCATGCAGTCGAGGACGTGCAGCAGCACCGAGCAGCGCTCGATGTGGCGCAGGAACCGGTGACCGAGCCCCTTGCCCTCGCTGGCGCCCTCGATGAGGCCCGGCACGTCGGCGAGGACCACGTCGACGGGCGCGCGGGCGTCGCCGGCGCGCATGACGCCCAGGTGTGGGGTCAGGGTCGTGAACGGCCACGCCTCGATGCGGGGCTTCGCCGCCGAGAGACGGCTGATGAGCGAGGACTTGCCGGCGGAGGGGAACCCGACCAGGCCGACGTCGGCGATCAGCTTGAGCTCGAGCCGCAGGGTGCGGTCCCGGGTCGGCTCGCCGCGCTCCGAGAACCGCGGCACGCGGCGGTGGCGGTTGGCGAAGCTCGCGTTGCCGCGGCCACCGCGGCCGCCGGCGGCCGCGACCCAGCGCTGGCCGGGGCGGGTCAGGTCGGCGAGGACCTCGCCTCCCGCCTGGTCCTTCACGACCGTGCCGACCGGCACGAGCAGCACCAGGTCGTCGCCGTCGGGGCCGGTGCGGTTGTTGCCCGCGCCGTGCGCGCCCTCCGGGGCGCGGCGGTGCGGTCGACGGTGGAGGTCGAGCAGGCTGGTCACGCCCTCGTCGGCGACGAGGACGACGGAGCCCCCGTTCCCGCCGTCCCCACCGTCGGGCCCGCCACGCGGGACGTGGGCCTCACGCCGGAACGAGGTGGCGCCGTTGCCGCCCGGTCCGCCACGGACGTGCACGGTGCACTCGTCGACGAACTCGACGGCCTCGGCCACGACGGGCCTCCTGAACGGTGGTGGTTGCGGTGGTGCCGGATGGTGCGGGCAGGGTGCGTGCCGGCGGGAACGCACGAGGAGGCGGCTGCGCGCCGCCTCCTCGTGGGGTCCTGCTCGGGTGTCGCGGCGTCAGCTCGCGGCGTCGACCGGGTCCACGTTCGCGAAGGTCCGGTCGCCGGACTTGCGGAAGCGGACGTTGCCGTCGACGAGCGCGAACAGCGTGTCGTCGCCGCCGCGGCCGACGTTCTCGCCCGGGTGGATCCTGGTGCCCCGCTGGCGGACGATGATGTTGCCCGCGCGGACGACCTCACCGCCGTACTTCTTCACGCCGAGGCGCTTCGCGTTGGAGTCGCGGCCGTTGTTGGAGGAGCCGCCGCCCTTCTTGTGTGCCATCTCGGTGCCTTCCTCGACGCGCTGGCGCAGGGCCGGCGCGGGACGTCGTCAGATCGCGTCGATCTTGATGGTGGTGTTGGGCTGGCGGTGGCCGCGGCGCTTGTGCTGGCGCGACTTGTTCTTGTAGGTGAAGACCCGGATCTTCTCCCCCAGCCCGTGGCCGGTGATGGTCGCGCTGACCTCACGACCGGCGACGTCGGCGCCGGCGGTGACCGACCCGCTGTCGTCGACGACCATGACGGCGGGCAGCGAGACCGAGTCGCCGACGGCGCCGTCGAGCTTCTCGACGGTGAGCTCCTGGCCGGCGGTGACCTTGTACTGCTTGCCGCCCGTGGCGATGACCGCGTACGACACGGTTGGCCTCCTGTGCAGTGGTGCGTCGTCGGCCCGCTGGGCAGCGCCGAGGACCATCCTCGCGTCCGCGAGTGGTGTGGCGCGCGCCGGGGCCCTGGGTGTGTGAAGGGGTGCTGACGTGCAGAACGGTGCCCGGGGGCACCGTGACCCGTGGGAGGGTAGCGACGGCCCACCGGGTGGGCAACCGGAGCACCGCCGGCGCGGTGGCCGCACGGGTCGGCCGGTAGGGTCCGGCCCGTGCCACCCGACGACGTCCTGCCCCCCTCCCTCCCCGACGACTGCGCGCTCGCGTCGCGGGGCCTGCACGAGCCGTTGCTCGGCACGGCCCCGGAGGCCCGGGGGTGGATCGCGGTCGAGCAGCCGGGCGCGTGGGGCCGCGACGCGTTCGCGGGGAGCCAGCTCCCCGCCGAGGTCGCCGCCCACCTCGCCGCCGCGACGGAGGGCACCGGGGTGCGGCCCCAGGTCCTGCGCCGGCCCGGCCGCGACGACACCCCCCACGCCACGGTGGTGCTGCTCGCGTCGAGCCTGCCGGGGGCCACGTGGATGGAACGGCTCGAGCTGGACGACCCGCGTGAGCTGCTCGACGTCGACCCGCGGCTCGCGCTCCGCGCCGACCCCCCGGGGCTCGGCGCGCCCGTCGACGGACCGGCCCTGCTCGTCTGCGCGCACGCGCGACGCGATGCCTGCTGCGCCCGGTGGGGGCGACCCGTCGGCGCCGCGCTCGCCTCGATCCACGCCGACGCGACCTGGGAGACCTCGCACACCGGTGGGCACCGGTTCGCGGCCAACCTCGTGGTGCTGCCCGAGGGGCTCGTCTACGGCGGGCTCGACCCGCAGCGGGCCCTCGAGGTGGTGGCGACGCACCGTCGAGGGCTCGTCGACCTCGACGTGCTGCGCGGTCGCTCCTCCCTGCCCCGCGCCGCGCAGGCCGCCGACTGGTTCGTCCGGGAGCGGATGGCGCTGCGCGGCATCGACGACGTCGTGGTCGGGAACCCGTCGGCACCCCGCGGCGACGGCATCGTGACCGTCACGGCGTCCGTGCCCGAGGCGGACGTCGCGGTCGCGCTCAGCCTCCGGCTCGCGCCGACGGGCACCGCGAGGCCGGTGTCGTGCGGGGCCGACCCCGAGGACCCGGGTCGGTGGGAGCTGCTCGGGTTCACGCCGACGGGGCGCGCCCGGACGAGCTGACCCCGTCAGCCGCGGGCGGCGTGCCAGAGCAGGCGCGGCAGCAGCCGGAGGTCCTGCGTGGCCTCGAACTCGGCGAGCACCGGGCCGAGCCTGTGCAGCGTGCGGTTGGTGTGGAACCACACGGGCGTGGTCGGCGTCCGGAACGGGCCCCAGACGACCGACTTCTGCGGGCGCTCGAGCATCTTCGTGTTGTGCACGACGCCGCGGCCGGACTGGATGTCGGTGTCGGTGTGGCCCGGGTACGCACCCCACGTGGTCGACACGAGCCCGTAGGGGACGGCCGACCAGTGGTTCACGACCACGGAGCCGTAGCGCAGGTCCTCGATGGCACGGTCGACCGCCTGCGCGATGGCCGGGTCCCGCAGCGAGGCCGGGTGGACGACGATCGACGCCGACAGCGTCCCCCACAGGGTGTCGTTGCAGAACTCGACGGCCCGGGCGATGTACTCCGGCACCGACCGCGGCGCGTCCAGCGGCGCCTCGCCGACGACCCCGCAGAACGCCTCGGTGGTGAAGGCCACGTCGTCGGTGTCGTGGGGGTCGAGGCCGGGGATGAACGTGAACGGCACCCGGTCCTCGCCCTCGGGGCCGAACCACTCGGCCTGCGGGTGCGCCTCGACGAAGGTCCGCCAGCGGTCGACCGCGCCGGGGTAGTACGGCACGCGGGGCTCGGCGGCCCGCAACGAGTCGCGGATGGCGTCGAGCAGCGGCCGCCGGCGGGCCCACGACGCGTGGGTCACGAACACCCGCGCGGCGATGCAGTTGAAGCCGGCGTTCTGGACGAGCATCGACGTCAGGTTGTCGGCCTGGAACCGCACGTCGGCGTCGGACCACGGGCCGGGCACGACGATGACCGGGCTGACGTTGCCGAGCTCGGAGCTGATGGGCTTGTCGTTGATGCGCTCGCCCCGGGCCTTGCGCTCCCGCCCCTCCGGACCGGGACCGAAGACGATCGCGTCGTGGGTCTTGTCGGAGCCGGTGATGTGGATCTCGTCGACCTGCGGGTGGCTCGACAGGTGCGCACCGACCTCCGCGCCGCCGTAGACGAGTCGGAGCAGGTCGCGCTCGACCAGCGGGGCCAGCGCGGCCGCCAGGTGGGGACCGAGGTGCTCGTTCACCGGGTTCATCTTCAGCACGCAGACGCGGTCCTCGACGAACAGCTTGTAGAGCACGTCCATCGGCGCGATCGAGGACACGTTGCCGGCCCCGAGGACCAGCGCGACGCCGCCGTCGTCCTTGCCGCCGGGCCGGTGGATGCGGGCCGTCGAGGCGCGCGCCTCCTCCAGCGTGACGCCCGGCTCGAGCCAGACCTCGGCGCGGAACCCGGGGAACATCGCCTGGTCGAGCAGCCCCGAGGGGAACACCTTCGCGGCGACCTGCCCGTTGGGGCGCGTGACGAACTCGACCTGCGGGGCGCCGTGGTCGCGGACCTCCTCGAGGGTCTCCTTGAGCAGGCGCAGGTTGCGCAGGGTCACCGACGGCCCGGAGATCCAGTCCTCGCCCATCAGCGGCGAGTCCCGGTCGATGCCCTTGGCGACGGCCGCCGCCGTGGTCCACGCCGGCGCGGCGGCCAGCGTGGTCGTCAGCAGCTCGTCGAGCAGCGCGATGCGGTCGTCGACCGTGGTCTGCACCCACGCCTTGCGGTTGGCCTCGAGCGTCGCGACCGCCTGGTCCACGAGGTCGAGCGGGGTCGGGTCGATCCGGTGCTCGGCCTCCGGGATCGCCAGGGTCCCCTGCTCGGTCACGGCCTCGGTCACGGCGTCGTCTCCTCGTCCCGCGCGCGTCGCTCCCCACGGCGGCCGAGACTACGTCACGCGGCCTGCCCCGTCCGCCACGACGCGTGCAGCCGGGCGTACACCCCGCCGGCCTCGACCAGCTCGGCGTGCGGACCAGCCTCGACGATGCGGCCCTCGTCGAACACGAGCACCACGTCGGCCGCCTCCGCGGTCGAGAGGCGGTGCGCGATCGACACGGTGGTCCGCCCGCGCGTGAGGCCGACCAGGGCCCGCTGCAGCCGCACCTCGGTCGCCGGGTCGACCGCCGAGGTGGCCTCGTCGAGCACGAGCAGGTCGGGGTTGGAGACGTAGGCCCGCGCGAGCGCGACGAGCTGCCGTTCCCCCGCCGACAGCGCCGAACCCCGCTCGCCGACCGGCGTGTCGAGCCCGTCGGGGAGCTCCTCGAGCCAGTCGGCGAGGCCCAGCTCCACGAGGGCGAGCTCGATGAGCTCGCGGTCGCTCTTGCCGCTGCGGGTGTCGAGCGCGTCGAGGCCCATGGCGACGTTCTCGGCGATGGAGCCCTCGAACAGCGCGCCGTCCTGGGGGACCATGACCAGCCGCCGGCGCAGGGAGTCGAACCGGATGCGGTCGAGCGGGGCACCGTTGACCAGCACCTGCCCCTCCGTCGGGTCCATCAGGCGGGTCAGCAGCTTCGCGAAGGTCGTCTTGCCCGAGCCGGTCTCGCCGACCACCGCGACCCGGGTCCGCGGCTCGATCGTCACCTCGACGTCGTGCAGCACCCTGGGGCCGCTCGCGGCGACCCCCGACTCGCCCGGCCGGGGGTAGCGGAAGCCGACGCCCCGGAACTCGACCCCGATCGGACCGGCCGGGATCGTCACGCCGGCGGCTCCCGGATCGGCCACGTCCGGGGCCACGTCGAGCACGTCGAGCACCCGCCGCCAGCCCGCGACGGCGGTCTGGCCCTCGTTGATGACCTCCATGGCGACCTGCACCGGCTCGATGAAGAGCGTGATGAGGAACAGGAAGGCGACCACGGTGCCGGCCGTGACGCCGCCGTCGATGCCGAGCAGCACGCCGACCACCACGACCGCAGCGGTCGCGGCGGCGCCGAACGCCTCGCCCGTGCCGGAGAAGACCGAGCTCAGCGCGCCGGCCCGGACCGCCTGCTCGCGGTGGGCCTCGATGCGCTCGTCGAGCCGAGCCTGCGTGCGGGCCTCGATGCCGTACGCGCGCACCACCGGGGCCCCGACGACCGTCTCGGCGACCACGGACAGCAGCGCGCCGACCCGCTGGCGGACCTCGAGGTACGCCACGGTCAGCCGGCGCTGGAACCACCGCGCCGACAGGACGAACGGCAGGAAGCTCACCAGCACCACGAGCGCGAGCTGCCACGAGTAGACGAACATCACGATCGTGGCGACGGTCAGCTGCCCGGTGGACGTGAGCAGGTTGATGCCGCCCCACGACATGAAGCGGCTGATCTCGTCGACGTCGGTGGTGACCCGCGCGACGAGCTGGCCGCGCTGCTGGGCCGCCTGGTGCAGCATCGACAGGTCGTGGACGTGGCGGAACGCCCGCACGCGCAGGCTCGACAGGGCGGTCTCGACGACCTTGGCGAGCCGCGCGTTCATCGCCCCGGAGGCGAGCGCGGTCACCAGCACGGCGACGCCAGCGGCGGCGACGGCCCGCGCGACCGCGCCGAGGTCGACGCCGGCGTCGGTGAGGCCGCGGTCGATGGTCTGCTGCACCGCGATCGGGACGATGGCGCGACCGGCGGTCGCGAGCAGGGCGAGGACGAGGGTCCCGGCGAGGCCGACCCGGAGCTCGGGGCTCAGCCGCAGGCCACGCACGACCGTCGCCCACGCCCCCTCGTCACGGGCGCCGGGGTCGTCGGCGAGCGGCCGGGACATCGCGCTCACGCCGTCGCCTCCTGCTCGGCGCCGGCGGCCCCTCGGTCGGCGGTCCCGTACCCCTGCTCGCGCGCGGTGTCGTAGGCCGTGACGAGGTGCGCGTACGCCGGCACGGAGGCCAGCAGCTCCTCGTGCGTGCCGCGGGCCTCGATGCGCCCGTCGCGGAGGAACACGACCTCGTCCGCCAGCGCGATGGAGCCGGTGCGGTAGGCCACGATGACGACGGTGGACGGCATCGCCGCGTCACGGAGGTTCGCGAGGATCTCGGCCTCGACGGCGGCATCGACGGCCGAGGTCGCGTCGTCGAGGACCAGCAGCCGCGGCCGACGGACGAGCGCCCGCGCCAGCGCGATGCGCTGGCGCTGCCCACCGGAGAGCGTCGAGCCACGCTCGCCGACCTCGGTGTCGAGCCCCTCGGGCAGCCCGGCCACGAAGTCCTCCGCGCCGGCGAGGCGCAGGGCCTCGAGGACGTCCTCCTCGGCGACGTCGCGGCCGAGGGTCACGTTGCCGCGGACCGTGTCGTCGAACACGAACGGCTCCTGGAACACGATGGCGGCCTGCTCCGCGAGCTCGGCGCGCTCGAGGTCGTGCAGCCCGACGCCGTCGAGGTGGACCGTGCCGTCGTCGGGGTCGAAGAGGCGCACCAGCAGGGTCGCCAGCGTCGTCTTCCCCGACCCGGTCGGGCCGACGACCGCGACGGTGCGGCCGGCCGGCACGTCGAAGGTGACGTCGTGGACGCCCCGGCTGCCGACCTGCTCGTCGGGGTCCGGTACGTGGGCGGCGTCGGGGGCGGCGGGCGCGGGCACGGCGGGCCCCGGGGCGTCCGCGAGGTCCTCACGGCGTGTCGCGGGGTGCTCGTACGTGACGCGCTCGGTGGCGAGCTGCGCACCGCCGGCGCCGGCGGTCGGCCGGGCGTCGCCGTAGGCCATGGAGCCCTGCTCGTCGAGGACGCGCTGGACCCGGTCGAGCCCGACGATGGAGCGCGGCAGCTCGCCGAGGAGCCACCCGAACACCCGCATCGGCAGGGCGACGAGCCGGAAGAGGTACGCGAAGGTGACGAGGTCGCCGGCGGAGAGCACCCCCTGCTCGACACGCCACGCCCCGACGAGCAGCACGAGCAGCACCGCCACGTTGGGCAGCGCCTCCATGAGCGGGTCGAACCGGGCCCGGACGCGCGCGAACGCGATCATGTCGTCGCGCAGCCGCTCGGACTCGACGCGGAAGCGGGCGGTCTCCGCGGCCTCGCGTCCCATGGTCTTGACGACGATGGCCCCGTCGAAGGACTCGTGGGCGACCCCGGACACGTCGGCGCGGGCGGCCTGCGCGGCCTCCGCGGCGGCGCGCATCCGCCGACCGAAGTACCAGTTCACGAACGCGATGGCCGGACCGACCGTGAACCCGATCGCGGCGAGCAGCGGGTCGGTGACCACGAGCAGCACGCCCGTGATCACCAGCATCGCGCTGGCCGCGAACGACATCGGCAGCGGCGCGGCGATGAAGAAGGCCGCCTCGATGTCGCTGTTGGCGTTGCTCATCAGCGCCCCGGTCGAGTGTCGGCGGTGCCACTCGATGGGCAGGTCGAGGTAGCGGCGGGTGACCCGCCGCCGGAAGTCGGCCTGCAGCCGGTACTGCGCCGCGTAGGCCCCGAGTCGCCGCCCGACCACCCCGACGCCCTTGAGCACCCCGACGCCCACGATCACCGTGACGGCGAGCGCGAGCGTGCCCCGCGTCGTGACCCCCTCCTCGAACGCGGGGAGGATCACGCGGTCGGTGACGCGGCCGAGCACGAGCGAGCTGAGCACCGTCATCACGGCGTACAGCGCCGCGCCCGCGCCGCCGGCGGCGAACTGGCGGGGGGCGTTGCGGACGGCCACGCGGGTGACGTGCCACCCGCGGCGGAGCAGGGAGGAGGGGTCCATCACCTGCCCGAGGGTACGGCGGGGTGGATATATCTCAACATCGAAACATCTTGGTCGGTCCGGGCACGGAACGGCGCCGGCGGCAGTGCCGCCGGCGCCGCATCCCGGGGTTCGCCGCCATGGAGCTGACGGACGGACCGAGCGACCGACCTCGCCTCACCCGTCGCCGGCGGTCGCCCCGGCCAGCGCGGAGCGGACCAACTCGACCGCCCGCGCCGGCGGCAGCCCGAGCCGGGCGGTCTCCGCGACGAACCGCTCGGCCGCCCGCCGGCCCTCCTCCTCCGGGTCGAGGTCGCTCCTCCAGGTCGCTGGAGGTGTGACGACCGTCCCACGACGGCCGCGCCCCTCCACCAGGCCGAGGCCCTCGAGCTCGCGGTACGCCCGCTGGACCGTGCCGGGGGCGACGCCGAGGTCGCCGGCGAGCTGACGAACGGTCGGCAGGCGCTCCTCGGCGGCGAGTCCTCCAGAGACGATCGCGGCCTCCAGCTGTGCCCGGAGCTGCTCGTAGGGCGGGACGGGCGAACCGGCGTCGAGCTCCACGACCGCCCCCCGATCCCCGGTGCCCGTCACGCCCCCACCTCCGCCCCCGACCCGGCGTCCGCCGCCTCCGACGGACCGAGGGACGGCACGCGCGGCGCCGCGTCACGCGGCACGTACCCCGACCCGAGGCCGAGCCAGGTCCCGGGGACGAGCAGGTGCAGGACCGCGGCGAGGAGGACGATCGGCCCGGCGGTCGCCATCGCCTCGAGGACGGATCCGAGGACGGCCACGCCCAGCGCCCACGCGGTGCCGGCGAGCCCGTGCACGGAGCTGCGGCGGACGGCGTCGTCGGCGGCCAGCAGCGCACCGCTCGCGATCCGCTGCGGGCGCGCGACGACCAGCCGGGTCGCCCCCTCGAGCACGATGGCGGCGACGAGGACCAGCGCGAGCCCGGCAGCGCCGGCGGTCCGGGTGTCGCCACCGACGAGCGCGACGAACGCCAGCAGCCCGGCGAGGGCGAGGGTCCCCCGTGCCCCGGCGCGGATGCCGGTGTCGAGGTAGTCCGCCACGGTCCGGTGCCGCAGCGCCCGGACGGGCTCGGTCGGACGGTCGAGCCGCAGCTCGACCGTCAGGGTCCCGAGCGCGTACCCGACGAGTGCCCCGACGACGGCGGAGAGCGCCCAGCCGGCGTCCGTCCGGGTCGCCGGCGACATCGCCACGGTCAGCCAGGGCAGCCCCGCGGCGCCGAGGAGGGCGCCGGCGGTCCGCCACGCGCGGGTCCGCGCGAGGTACCGAGCCAGCAGGCGCACCGCCTCCGGGTCGGCGTGGGTGTCGAGCCCCCGCCGGTCCGCCCACCGTCCCGCCGCTGCCGCGGACCCGCCGATGCGGGCGACGAGGACGACCCCCACCGCGACGAAGGCGACCACCCCCGTCAGCCCGAGCAGCTCCACGCCGCCGAGCGCCGCACCACCGCCGAACGAGGCGATCGCCATGCCGGCGAGCGGCGCACCCAGGAGCGCCACCACCGCGACGCCCACCACCCGCAGTCCCACCCGTGCCGTGTCCATCCCGACCCCTCCGGTGACGCCGCCTCGCGGCCGCTTCTGTATCAGACAGGTGATACAGAAGCAGCCGAGCGGCATCGTGTCAAGAGGTTGACACAGACGGACCGGGTAGGGGCGGCGAAGCGGGTCAGGTCATCTCGGAGACGTACCCGTGGCCGTTGCACGCGTCGCACTTGTGCGAGAACGACTCGACCAGCCCCTGGCTGACGTTCTTCCGGGTCATCTGCACGAGCCCCAGCCGGGACACGTCCGAGACGCGGGTCTTGGTCCGGTCGCGCAGCAGCTCGCGCTTGAGGCGCCGGATCACCTGGTCCTGGTTCGACTTCAGCAGCATGTCGATGAAGTCGATGATGATGATCCCGCCCATGTCGCGCAGCCGCAGCTGGCGGACGATCTCCTCCGCGGCCTCGAGGTTGGTCTTGAACACGACCTCCTCGAGGTTCGAGTCCTTGCCACCGGTGAACTTGCCGGTGTTGACGTCGATGACCTTCATGGCCTCGGTCGACTCGATGATGAGGTAGCCGCCGGACGGCAACCAGACCTTGCGGTCCATCGCCTTGCGCAGCTGCTCGTCGACCTCGTACGCCTCGAACAGGCCCTTCGGCTTCTCGTCGCCCTCGGTCGGGGGCGCGTAGAGCTCGAGCTTCTCGAGCAGCTCCGGCGCGACCTCCTCGAGGTACTCCTTGACCTGCCCGTACAACGCCTCGTCGTCGACGATCGCCTTCTCGAAGTCGGGGCCGAAGTTGTCACGGATGACCTTGACGACGAGCTGCGGCTCCTCGTAGACCGGGGTCAGCGCCTTCGCGTCCCTGGCCTTCTCCTCGACCCGCTCCCACTTCGCGAGCAGGCGGGTGAGGTCCGCCTCGATGGCCTCGTCGCTCGCGTCCGCCGCGGCGGTCCGGACGATCAGCCCGTGCTCCTTCGGCTTGAGCTTCTTCACGATCCGGCGCAGCCGGTCGCGCTCGTCGTCGGTGAGCTTGCGCGAGATGCCGAACAGGTCCGAGTTCGGGGCGAGGACCATGTAGCGACCGGCGAGCGACAGGTGCATCGTCAGACGCGGCCCCTTGGTGCCCATCGGGTCCTTGGTGACCTGCACGAGCACCGTCTGTCCGGGCTTGAGCGCGTCCTCGATGCGCGGGTTGTCGCCGACGTCCTCGAGGTCGAGCTCGTCGTACAGCACCTCGCCGGCGTAGAGCACGCCGTTGCGCCCCTTGCCGATGTCGAGGAACGCCGCCTCCATGCCCGGCAGGACGTTCTGGACCCGCGCCATGTAGATGTTGCCGACGTAGGTCACGTCCTCCTTGCGGGTGACGTAGTGCTCGACGGCCCGACGCTCCTCGAGCACCGCGATCTGGGTGCGGTCCTCGCGGGAGGTCACCAGCATGGTCTTCGGTGGGCCGTCGAGGATCGCGCGCCGAACCTCCTCGGCGACCCCGCCCTGCTGGCGCCGGTTGCGGCCGCTGCCCCGGGAGCCGCCGCCCCCACCGCCGCCGCCGTTGCCGTTGCCCCGGCGCGAGCGCTTCGCGGCCGCCCGGGTCCCGCCCCTGGCGATGGCGTCCTGCAGCTCCTTCTCGGCCGGGTCGACGTCGCCGTCCTCGGAGCCCTCGTCGTCGCCGGTGTCGTCACCGGCACCGGACCGCGACCCCCCGCCGGAGCGCGAGCGCCCGCCGCGACCACCACCGCCGGACCCGCGGTCGGACCCCTCCTCGGTCCCCTCCTCGGCCCCCTTGGCCGCCCCGCCGTCGGAGGACCCGGCGTCCGCGCCGGCCGCCTCGCCCCCGGTCACCTCGGTGCCGGCGGTCTCGGTGTCGGAGGCCGCGTCGCCGCCGTCGCCCGAGCCGCCCTTGCCGCGGCCCCGCCCGCGACGGCCACGTCCCCGGCGGCCGCGCCGGCGGCTGCGCGACGACCCGGACGAGGACTCGCCGTCGTCGTCGCCGTCACCCTGGTCGGACGACCCCTCGCTGCCGGCCTCGTCCCCCTCGGACGCCTTCGAGCCAGCGTCGTCGGCGTCGTCGCCGCGGCCACGGGAGCGACCGCGGGACCGGGAGCGCGACCCGCGGTCCTCGTCGCCCGTGGACGACGTGGTGGCGGTGTCGGGTGCGGTCGGCTCGCCGGTGTCACCGGGGGCGTCTCCGGACGGGCGGTCGGTGGGGTCGGTGGTGGTGGTCTGGTCGGTCACGGGACGTGCCTGTCGGATCAGGCGGCCTCGACGGCGACGGAGGGCACGAGCGGCTCGAGCTGACCGGACAGCGCCTCGCGCAGTCCCTCCTCGACGTGCTGCCCCTGCGCGACCCGGACGGTGGTCCGGGGCTCGGGGAGGAGGGTGGCGTCGGCGGGCGCGAGCTGGAGCAGCGCCTGGTGCAGGTCGGTGGGCCGCACCGTGGCCCCGGCGTTCGTGAGGACCGCACGGAGGACGGTGGTGGGAGCGGCCCCGTGGACGGGGCCGTGTGACGCGCGCAGCGCGAGCAGCGAGGGCCGGACGTCGATGGTCCGGTCGCCGTCGGGGCGCTGCTTGACGACCTCGATGGAGGTGGCGTCGAGGAGCCCCTGGGCGCGTCGGTCGAGCTCCGCGGCGAGCTCGGCCGCGGACGTGTCGTCCACGGTCGGCCAGCGGAGCTCCCAGAGCGTGTCCCGGAGCATGCGCGCGAGCTTCGGCGCGCCGTCCGGGACCTCGAGGTAGGTCGTGACGTCCATCCCGCCCGGGAGGGTCGCCGAGAGGCGACCGAGGTCCGGGCCGGGGTCGATCGGGACCGCGAAGGTCAGCTCGGCGTACTCGCCGGTCGACTCCACCCCGAGGGGCAGCGCGTCCGGGAACGAGACCTTCGCGTGGGGCGTGAACCCCTCGGAGTAGGCGATGGGCAGGTCCGCCCGGCGCAGCGCGCGCTCCCACACCGAGGTCAGGTCCCGCGCCGACAGGAAGCGGGCGCGGTCGACCTTGGTGTAGCGGATGCGGATGCGCTGCTGGTTCACAGGGGGGACCTCAGCCGCCGCTGGCGTAGCGCTCGGCCTGCGTGGGCAGGTCCGTGCTGCCGCCGAGCGGGCGGTCGTTGACGGCGACGATGGGGAGCCCCTGGGTGGCGCCCACCTCGTAGCCGGTGTCGTGCCAGATGTTCAGACCGGGGCAGACCCCGCAGTCGTAGCAGGCGGACCAGCGGCAGTCGTCGAGCTCCTTCTCGCTGACCGCGTCCTGCCAGTCCTCCCAGAGCCAGGCCTTCTCGAGGCCGGAGTCGAGGTGGTCCCACGGGAGCGCCTCGTCCTCGCCGAGCTCCCGGTGCACGTAGGTGTCCAGCGACACGCCGGTCTCGGCCAGCGCCTGCTCCCACAGCCCGAGGGTGTCGACCTCGTGCCAGCCGTCCATGCGGGCGCCGAGCTGCCAGGCGCGCTCGACCGCGTCGGCGACACGGCGGTCGCCACGCGCGAGCAGGCCTTCGATGACGCCCTCGTCGGGCTCGTTGGTGCGCAGCGTGATGCCTCGGTGGGGCCGGATCGTCTCGCGGATGAGCGCGAGCTTGCGCCGGATCTCCTCGGTGGTGTCCTGCGCGGCCCACTGGAACGGGGTGTGCGGCTTGGGGACGAACCCGCCGACCGAGACGGTGACCTTGTTGCGGCCCCCGTGGCGCCGGGCGATCTCGTAGACCTTGATGCCGAGCTCGGCGATGGCGAGGACGTCCTCGTCGCGCTCGGTGGGCAGCCCGACCATGAAGTACAGCTTGATGTGGCGCCAGCCGTTGGCGAAGGCGATCTCCGCGGTGCGGAGCATGTCCTCCTCGTCGACCATCTTGTTGATGACGCGACGCATGCGGTCGGAGCCGGCCTCGGGGGCGAAGGTCAGGCCGGTGCGGCGGCCGTTGCGGGCGAGCTCGTTGGACAGCGTGATGTTGAACGCGTCGACCCGGGTCGAGGGCAAGGACAGCGACGTGACGGTGCCCTCGTAGTCGTCGGCGAGGTCACGCGCGATGGTCGAGATGCCGGAGTGGTCGGCGGAGGAGAGGCTGAGCAGCCCGACCTCCTCGAAGCCGGTGTCCCTCACACCTTCCTGCACGAGCTTGCGGACGGTCTCGGGCTTCCGCTCGCGGACCGGGCGCGTGATCATGCCGGCCTGGCAGAAGCGGCAGCCGCGGGTGCAGCCGCGGAAGATCTCGACGCTGAAGCGCTCGTGGACGACCTCGGTGTTCGGCACGACCTGCTTGCGCGGGTACTGCCACTCCTCGAGGTCCTGCACGGTGCGCTTGGGCACCATCCGGGGGGCGGCCGGGTCGGTCGGCACGGTCATCTTCAGCCGGCCGTCGGTGGTGTAGCGCGGCTCGTAGAGCGCCGGGACGTAGACGCCCTCGACGCCGGCGAGCCGGCGCAGCAGCGCCTGGCGGTCGTCCCCGTCCTCGAGCTTCCAGGCCCGGACGGCGTCGTCGATCTCGAGGGTGACCTCCTCGCCGTCGCCCATCACGGCCGCGTCGACGAACGGCGCGAGCGGCTCCGGGTTGTAGGCGGCGTGGCCGCCCACGAGGACGATCGGGTGGTCGGCGGTGCGGTCGGCCGAGCGGACCGGCACGCCCCCCAGGTCGAGCAGGTTCAGCAGGTTGGTGTGCCCGAGCTCGTGGGGCAGCGTGACGGCGAAGACGTCGAACGCCCACAGCGGCCGGTGCGCCTCGAGGGAGAACGCCGCGATGCCCTCGCGGCGCATGACCTCCTCGAGGTCGAGCCACGGTGCGTACACCCGCTCGGCGAGCGCGGTCGGGCGCTCGTTCAGGATCTCGTAGAGGATCTGGATGCCCTGGTTTGGCTGCCCGACCTCGTAGGTGTCGGGGTACGACAGCGCCCAGCGGGTCTGCGCCGAGCCCCAGGGCGTGACGACCTGGTTGTGCTCGCCCCCGATGTACTGCGCCGGCTTCTTGACGCTGGTCAGGTGGGGCTCGAGGGCGTCCCAGACGGACGCCGGCTCCACCGGGTCGACCGCACGACGCACCGCACCGCGCTCGGCGGGCTCGGGGATCGGCGGGACGGTCGGGAGGGGGGCGGTCGCGGCTGCGGTGGGGGGCGTCAACGTCGCCTCCTACGGGGTTCGGGGCGCTCTCACCCCGGCGGGGGTGGGCGGCTTGCCCGGTGGTCGTGTCGGCGCACGGTCGTGGGCGGCAGGCCGCCCGCGGCACCCCGGGTGGGGCACGACGGACGGGCGCGGACCGGTGCGGGTCGGCCCCGCGGTGCGGCTGCGGGGGCCGCCGGAGCGTACCACCGGCGGGTGCGCGCCCCCCGCGCCGGCGGTGCGCTGCTCACCCGGCGGGTGGCGCGTCGGGCGGGCCTCCGACGGCGACCTCCTCGCCCGACCGCGCCGGGACCACCGGCGCGACCCGGAGCCAGGCCGCGACCCCCGCGCCGGCGGCGCCGAGGACGCCGACCGCTGCCGGCACCCACGAGGTCCCGACCGCCCCGATGACGCCGCCGATCGCGATCGGCAGCGCGACCGCGCCGACGCTGCCCGCGAACATCGCGGCCGTCGGGCCGTCGGGCACGCCGGGGAGCCGGCGTCCGAGCCACACCATCGTCGTCGGGAACACCGGCGACACGGCGAGCCCCGTCGCCACGTAGGCCCACGGGGCCAGCCGTGGCACGAGGGCCAGGCCGGCGGCGAGCCCACCGAGCGCTAGCGACGCACGGACGAGCGTGGCCGGGTCGGCGTCCCCGGCGAGCCGGGCGGTCAGCAGCCGACCCACCGTGAACGCGACGAAGTACGCCGACGTCCACCGCGCGGCCGCCGCCGGCGACCAGCCGAGGTCGGCCAGGTGCGCCGCCATCCAGTTCGCAACCCCGAGCTCGACCCCGATGTACAGGGCGAAGAGCCCGAGGAACGCGGCCAGCACCCGGGCGTCGGCCCGCCGGGCGGCCCGGTCGGCGGACCGCGCCGGCGGCGTGCGCACGGCCGCCGGCGCCTGCGCGAGGCCGGGGAGCACCGCGACGCCACCGACGGCGAGCACCAGCAGGGTCGCGCGGTACCCCACCAGCGAGAGCACGACCGGAGCGGCGACCGCTCCGACCCCGAACATCGCGTGGACGACGTTGAGGCGACGGACCGCGCCGGCGGCGCGGTCCCGGGCCGCGATGGCGTTGCCACCGGTGTTGACGATCCCCAGGGCCGCGCCGAGGAGCGCCGTGCCGGCGAGCAGCGCCCCGAACCCCGGGGCGACGGCGGTCGCCACGGCGCCGGCCGCCACGAGCAGGCCGCCGGCGCGCAGTCCTGCCCGGTGCCACCCGCGCCGGTCGACGAGCCCCCACACCACCGTGCCGACGAGGGCCGCGGCCGCGTGCACGGGCAGCGCCAGCCCAGCGGTCGCCGTGGGCACGTCGAAGCGCTCGCGCAGCAGCGGCACGGCCGCGCCGTGCACCGCGACGGTCGCGCCGAGGAGACCGAAGCCGGCGCCGGCGGCCACCAGCCACGCGCGCGTCGGGGTCGGGGCGACGCCGCCGGCGTCGGCCACTCAGAACCGCCGCATGTGCACGTTCAGCAGCAGCCCCACGAGGATGAAGCTCGCGATGAGCGACGTGCCGCCGTAGCTGACGAAGGGCAGGGGGATGCCGATGACCGGCATGATCCCGACGGTCATCCCGACGTTGACGAACACCTGGAAGACGATCATCCCGACGGCGCCGGCGGCGACGAGCATCCCGAAGCGGTCCTTGGCGAGCATGGCGATGCGCAACCCCCGCCACAGCAGCACCGCGATGAGCCCCAGGACGGCGATCGCGCCGACGAACCCGAACTCCTCCCCCACGACGGTGAAGATGAAGTCGGTGTGGTTCTCCGGGACGTAGCTGAGGTTCGTCTGCGTGCCCTGGAACAGGCCCTTGCCGAAGAACTGTCCCGAGCCGATCGCGATCAGGGACTGGTCGGAGTTGTACCGGATGGTCTGGGCGTAGGCGGAGTTCTCGGTGTCGAGGAACGCCGTCAGGCGGGCCACCTGGTGCTCCTTGAGCAGCCCGGCCTGGATGACGGCGACGAGGCCGGCCACGCCGAGCCCGGCCAGCGCCCCGAGCCAGCGGAACTGGATGCCGGCGACGAGCAGGAGCACGAAGGCGGTGAACAGGAACACCGAGGCCGTGCCCGGGTCCGGTTGGAGCATGATGAGCCCGAGCGGCGGCGCCAGGATGGCGAGGCTCAGCAGCACCGACACCAGCCCCGGGTCCTCGCGGCGCTCGTGCAGCAGCGCGGCGATCGCGACGATGACCGCGACCTTGGTGATCTCGGACGGCTGGAACTGGAACCCGCCGAAGGCGAGCCAGGCCTGCGCGCCGTTGACCTCGACGCCGAGCGGGGTCAGCACCAGCGCGAGCATGACGAGGGACCCGGCGTACAGCACGGCCGCGTACGCCCGCAGGTAGCGGTAGTCGAACACGGCCACGGCCGCCATGGCGATGAGGCCGACGACGAGGGCGATGAGCTGGCGGGTCGCGAACAGTCCGGTCGGCAGCCCCTGCAGCTCGAGCTGGTGCACCTTCGCGCTGTAGATCACGACGATGCCGAGCACCGAGAGCAGCACGGCCGTGATGACGAGCACCGGGTCGAGGTGACGCACGGGGGCGTACGCGTCCTGCCACTTGTCCTGGACGGACTCGCGGCGGAGGCGGTCGGCGCGGTCGGCGCCGAAGTAGCCCATGTCCATCGGGTGCCCCTGCTCAGTCGACGTTGGCCGGCCCCGCCATGAACGGCGAGACCTCGAGGCCGAACGCGTGCTCGAGGATACGGCGGGCGATCGGGGCGGCGGTCTGCGAGCCGCCACCGCCCTCCTCGACCGAGACGACCACCACGTACTGCGGGTCGTCGACCGGCGCGTACGCGGCGAACCACGCGTAGGGGACCTTGGGCTTCAGCTCGGCGGTGCCGGTCTTGCCTGCGACCGGGATGCGGTCGAGCGGGAACCCGGAGAAGGCGCCGCGTGCGGTCCCCCGCTCGGCCATGACGACCTTCTCGAGGCCCTGCTGCAGCGCGGCCAGGCCGGCGGCGTCGACGGGGAGCTCGTTGAGGACCTCGGGCTCGATGGTCCGCACCGTCTGGCCGTTGGCGTCGACGATCTCCTGCGCGATGCGTGGGCGGTACAGCTCCCCGCCGTTGGCGATCGCGGCGTAGGAGGCCGCGACCTGCAGCGGGGTGACGAGCACGTCCCCCTGGCCGATGGAGGAGTTCACGGCGTCACCGCCGCGCCACCGGTAGCCCTCCGTGCACAGCTCGGTGTAGAGCCGCTTCGCGTAGGAGCCGACCGCCGCCTCCTCCGCCAGCGCGCAGTTCGACTCGCGGGTCAGCTGCCAGAAGTCGCGCTTCCACTCGCGGCCGGGGATCGTGCCGTCGTACTCGACCGGCAGGTCGATGCCGAGCGTGCGGCCGAACCCGAAGTCCTCCGAGATGCGCGGGAGCAGCTCGTCGACCTCGCCGTTCGCGTCGAGCTGGCTCTCCTCGCGCTGGTACTGGCGCCACGCGAGGTCGTAGAAGTAGGTGTCGCACGACCGCATCAGCGCGTCGGCGAGGGCGAGTGCGCCCTCGTTGCGCGGGTTCCAGTTGCGGAAGGTCACGTTGCCGAGCGTGAAGGACCCGGGGCAGGCGATCGGCGTCGTCGGGGTGACGAGGCCGGCCTCGAGGTAGGCGGCGCCCGTCACGGTCTTGAACACCGATCCCGGCGGGTAGACGCCCTGCACCGCGCGGTTCAGGGCCGGGACCTCGTGCCGACGCTCGAGGTCGAAGATGTAGCTGAACTCCTCGTCCGACAGCCCGTCGGCGAACGCGGTCGGGTCGTAGGTCGGGTAGCTCGCCATCGCCAGCACCGACCCGTCGCGGGGGTCGAGCACCACGGCGGAGCCGGCGACCGACGGCAGGAACCTGCCGTCGTCGCGCTGGATGCGGCGCGACGCGATGATCCCGTCCTCGAGGATGCGCTCGGTGGCCTTCTGCAGCTCGAGGTCGATCGAGGTGACGACGTCGTCGCCGCGACGTGGCGGCTGCTCCTCGAGCACGTTGAGCACCGTGCCCCGGGCGTTGACCTCGAGGCGGCGGAAGCCCTCGTCACCCTGCAGGTCCTGCTCGTAGGACAGCTCGAGCCCGGCCTTGCCGATGAGCTCGCCGGCGCGATAGTCCCGGAACTCCTCGCGCGCGAGCTCCTCGGTGTTGATCTCCCCCAGGTACCCGAGGACGTGGGCGGCGGTGGTCCCGTTGGGGTAGGTCCGCACCGGCAGGGTCTCGGCCACGACCCCCGGGAAGAACTCCTGGTTCTCCCGGATGAAGAAGATCACCTCGGCCGGGACGTCCTCCTTGACGGGCACCGGCCGGAACGGCGAGTACCGGCGCGACAGGAGCCGCTCGACGATGTCCTCCTGCGGCATCCCGAGCAGGACGGAGAGGTCCTCGAGGGTCGCCGCGGCCTGCTCGTCACGAGGCTCGCCGGAGCCGTCGAGCAGCACGCGGGGGTCGGCCGAGACGGTCTGGGCCGGTCGGTTCTTCACCAGCTCCTGCCCGTCCGAGGCGAGGATGCGACCCCGTGGCGCCTCGGTGTAGACGATCCGCTCCCGGTTGGACTCGGCCAGGACCGCGTACCGCTCTCCCGCGAGGACCTGCAGGAACCACAGCCGGGAGACGAGCATCAGCAGCAGCAGCACGACCACGCCCAGCAGCATGGTGAGCCGCAGGGTGGGGGTGGTGTCGGTGCTGCTCGACAAGGGACCGTCCGTGGGTGCCGTGGGGCGCGGGCGACGTCGACGCACGCGGGGGTGGCCCGGCGAGGACCCGGTGCCACCCGTCGACGAACGGGTGCACGGGCGCCGATGGTTCCCCTCGTGCCGGTGCGGGTGGAAGGTACCGAGCGGGTGCCCCGCTCAGCGCACGAGGGGGGCGCCCTCGCCGGGGAACCGGCCCGAGAGGGCCCGGACGGTCCCGACGACCACCGGCGACAGCAGGGTGTTGGCGAACGCCACGAACAGCGAGGCGGCGACGACGAGCTGCAGCGTGAAGCGGGCGTCACCGAGCAGCCGCGCGAGGGTCCCGTAGGCGGCCGTGCCGACGAGGCTCGCCGCGAACGACAGGGCGAGCGGTGCGGTCACCGACTCCGGGGAGAGGTACGGCCTGGCGATCCCGACGAGGTAGCCGACCACCACGAAGACGAGCGCGGAGACGCCGACGGCCGAGCCCTGCAGCAGCAGGTCGGTGAGCAGCCCGGCGGCGAACCCGACGCGGACCCCCGTGGCTGCCCCGTCGCGCAGCGCGAACCCGATCACGACCAGCAGCGGGAGGTCCGGACGGAACCCACCGAACGCCACGAGCGGCAGCAGCGCGGTCTGCAGCAGCACGGCGGTGGCGAGGAGCAGCGCGACGAGCCCGACGCGGGCGGTCACGTCTCGCCCTCGGTCGGTTCGGCCGTGGCGTCCGGTGTCGGCGCCGGGGTCGGCGTCGGGGTCGGGACCAGGTTCGGCGGGACGAGCGGCCGCTGGGGCTGCGTCGGGATCGGTGGCGGCTCGTCGGTCGGGTCGTGGCGGACGACGAGCACCCGGTCGAGGCGGGTGAAGTCGACGAACGGTCGGACCAGGACCTCCCGCGACAGCAGGGTGGTCTCCTGCCCCACGCGCTCGACGGCGCCGATGGGGATGCCCGGCGGGAAGAGGCCGAACTGGTAGGCGTTGGTGACGATCTCGTCCCCGACCGCGATCTCTGCCTCCGGGTCGAGCGGCCGGAACAGCAGCGGGTCGGAGCCGCGGCCGTCGATGGCGCCGACCTCGCCGTTCGCCGCGAGCCGGGCCGACGCCGAGAAGTTCGGGTCGATCGCGAGCAGGACCCGGGAGGCGTTCGGCGTGACCTGGATGACCCGGCCGACGAGCCCGTCGCCGTTGATGACCGGCATGTTCTCGGCGATGCCGTCCCGGGCGCCGACGTCGAGGGTGATCGTCCACTCGAAGTTGGACGGGGCGAGCGCGACCGTCCGGGCGACCACGACGTCGTCGAACCCGGTCCGGGCCTGCATGTCGAGCAGGCCGCGCAGCTCCTCGTTCTGCCGCTGGAGGTCGGCGAACGACTCCCGACGCTCCTCGAGCTGCTCGACGCGCGCCTGCAGCCGCTCGTTCTCGCTGCGGACCCGGAACACGTCGCCGATGCCGCCGAAGACGTCACCGATCGGGCGCACGACGCTGACGACCCCGTCCTGGAGGGGGCCGAACACCGTGGTGGCGAGGCCACGCAGGCCGTCGAGCGGGCCGTCCTCCGAGCGGAAGTCGACCGTCACGAGCACCAGCGAGACCAGCACCAGCACGGCGAGGAGGATGCGGGCCCGTCGCCGCTGGTACACCGGCGTTCGCTCAGTGTCGCGAGGAGGAGATCAGCACCTTCTTGAGGGCCTCGAACTCCTCGAGGCACTTGCCGGAGCCGATCGCCACCGACGACAGCGGGCTGTCGATGATGTGGATGGGCATGCCGGTCTCGTGCTTGAGACGCTCGTCGAGGCCCTTGAGCAGCGCCCCACCACCGGTGAGCACGATGCCCTTGTCCATGATGTCCGCGGCGAGCTCCGGCGGCGTCTTGTCGAGGGTGTTCTTCACCGCGTCGATGATCGCGTTGACGGGCTCCTCGATGGACTTCCGGATCTCCTCGGCCGAGACGATGATGGTCTTCGGCAGGCCGGAGACGAGGTCGCGACCGCGGATCTCGGCGTGCGGCTCGTCGGGCAGCGGGAACGCCGACCCGATGGCCATCTTGATCTCCTCGGCGGTGCGCTCGCCGAGCATCAGCGAGTACTCCTTCTTGATGTAGGAGATGATCGCCTCGTCGAGCTCGTCACCGCCGATGCGGATGGACTGGCTCGTGACGATGCCGCCCAGGGAGATGACCGCGACCTCGGTGGTGCCACCGCCGATGTCGACGACCATGTTGCCGGCCGGCTCGTGGACCGGCAGGCCCGAGCCGATGGCCGCGGCCATGGGCTCCTCGATGATGTAGGCGGCGCGGGCGCCGGCCTGGAGCGTGGCGTCCTCGACGGCGCGCTGCTCCACCCCCGTGATGCCCGAGGGCACGCAGACCACGACGCGGGGCTTCGCGAGGAAGCGGCGCGTGTGGACCTGCTGGATGAAGTAGCGCAGCATCTTCTCGGTCACGTCGAAGTCGGCGATGACGCCGTCCTTCAGCGGCCGCAGCGCCATGATGTGGCCGGGCGTGCGCCCGATCATGCGCTTGGCCTCGGAGCCGACCGCGAGGATCGCGCCGTTCTTCGTGTTGATGGCGACGACCGACGGCTCGTTGAGCACGATGCCACGTCCACGCACGTACACGAGCGTGTTGGCGGTGCCGAGGTCGACGGCCATGTCACGACCGAGGAACTGGAAGGAGTTGTTCCGGTTCACAGCCACAGCGAGGAGTCCTGGTGGGTGCGGGGTGGGTGGGACGTGCCGAGCGCACGGACGGGGGCGTGGGCCGGCCCGTCCATCCCCTCGTGTCCCACGAACACCCGGTGTGGGCGCTCGGTGGTGGCGGGGTGGCCGGGCAGCGAACGGCCGAGCCGCGTCACCGACGTCTGGCGAGGGTACCGCCGGCGCGCCCCGAGGCGAACGCGACCCGGCCGGCCGCACACCGGCCGCCCTCGAGCGTGCCTGCGAGGACCCTCAGACCGCCCCGCGGCGGGCCAGGCTGACCCAGCGGCCGGCCGCGACCACGAGGTGGTCGAGCACCGCGATCCCGACGACCTCACCGGCTCGGACCAGTCGACGGGTAAGCGCCTCGTCGTCGGCGGACGGCTCCGGATCCCCGGACGGATGGTTGTGACCGAGGACCACCGCGGCGGCGTTGGCGAGCAGCGCGTCGCGGAACACCTCCCTCGGGGCCATGAAGGTGTGGTCGAGGCTGCCGATGCTGACGGTCACCGCGGAGAGCAACCGGTGCTTGGTGTCGAGCAGCAGCGCCTCGCAGCGTTCGCGGTCGGAGCCGGCGAGGCGTGGGACGAGCAGGTCCGCCGCGGCCTCCGGCGACGTGACGTCGGGCCGGTCGTCCGGCGCACGCGGGGGCGTGCACCGGCAGGCGACGTGGTCGAGGACGGCGATGCCGGCGGCGTCGCCGTCACGCCAGGGGTCCAGCAGCAGGTCGGTGCGCAGGTCCACGCGGGAGGCCTCCGGGTCGCGTCGGTCGGGTCTCGCCGGTCGGCGGTGTCCCCGCCGGCGAGCCTGCCCCCGGACGCACGGACGGCGGCGTCCGAGGACGCCGCCGTCTGTGGATGACGCGCCGGTCAGAAGCGACCGGGGAAGAAGATGCCGAGCTCGCGGGCCGCCGACTCGGGCGAGTCGGAGCCGTGCACGATGTTCTCGCCGATGATCGTGGCGAAGTCGCCGCGGATCGAGCCGGTCGCGGCCTCGATCGGGTTGGTCGCACCCATGATCTGGCGCATCCCGGCGATGGCGTTGTCGCCCTCGACGCACATGGCGACGAGCGGGCCGGAGGTGATGAACTCGACGAGCTCGCCGAAGAACGGGCGCTCGGTGTGCTCGGCGTAGTGCTCCTCGGCGACCTCGCGCTCGAGGGTCCGCAGCTCCAGCGCCTTCAGCGCGAAGCCCTTGCGCTCGATGCGGGCGATGACCTCGCCGACGAGGCCGCGGGCGACGCCGTCGGGCTTGACGAGGATGAGGGTCTGCTCGGTGGCCACGTGGGGTCCTTCGGTGCGCGTGCAGGCGAGGGTCGCCTGGGGGGTCGACGGGTGGGTCGCCCGAGTGGGCGGGAGCCGGAGCGGACGGGGGCGCGGGGGCGCGGAGGACGGCCGCCGGCGCGACAAGCCTGCCGCGCCCGGGACGGACCCGCCAACCCACGGCCCCGGCCTCACGCGGACCGCGCACCCGCACCGGGTCCGAGGGGGTGGCCGCGACCCGGTACCGTCCCGGGTGCGGCGCCTCCTGACGCGTCGCACCGTGCCCCCGCTCCGCTCCCATCGGTGTCCCCCGGATGGTCTCCCGCCGCCTCACGACGTTGACCGCGGTCCTCGGGCTCCTCACCTCACTGCTGGTGATGACGCCGACACTGCCAGCGTTCGCGAGCAGCTCGGCCGAGTCGGACCTCGTCTCCCGGATCAACGCCGAGCGCGCGAGGCGCGGACTCGGCGGCCTGTCGGTCTCCGGCGACCTCGTCTCGGTCGCGCGCGACAACTCCGCGAAGATGGCCCGCAACGGGCAACTGAGCCACACGAGCAACCTCGGCGGCAGGGTCGGGGGCTGGGAGAAGGTCGCGGAGAACGTCGGCTACGGCGGATCCGCGAAGGCGGTGCACTCCGCGTTCATGTCCTCCGGCAGCCACTCGGGCAACATCCTCGACCCCGCCTTCACCCAGGTCGGCGTCGGCGTCGTCGTGGACGGCGACGGGACGCTGTGGGTGACGCAGGTCTTCCGCCAGCCGAAGGGCGCGTCGAGCCCGCCGGCGCCCGAGCCGGAGCCCGAGCCGGCGCCGGCCCCGAAGCCGAAGGCGTCCACCCGGGCATCCTCGGGCGGCTCGTCGTCTGGAGGTTCGTCCTCCGGAGGGTCCTCTGGCGGCGGGTCCGCCTCCACACCGCCACCACCGCCGCCGGCTCCGGAGCCGGAGCCGGAGCCCGAGCCGCTGGAGCCGTCGTTCGACCGCATCACGGTGACGCTCGCGCGCATCGAGGCCACCGACGAGGGCTCCGAGGCGAAGGTCGACGCCATCCTGGTCCCCGAGGACTGACGCGCCGACCTCGGTTCACCCGTCGTCGAGCTGGTCGAGCATCTCGTCGATGGCGCGCTGGAGCTCCGCCTCGTCGACGTCCTCGTCGCTGGCGTCGGGCGGCTCGATGACCTCGTCGTCGTCCCGCTCGAGCGGCAGCAGCGCCTCGCGGGCGGCCCCGACCGTGACCAGCGACCCGGACACGAGGATCCCGTCACCCGGGCCGACCAGGCCCCGCGCCTTCTCGAGCGCGTCCGCGACGTCCTCGGCGTCCTCGACGATCACCCCCGTGCCGGCCCAGACCTCGGCGGCGGAGACCGCGAGGTCGGCGGTGCCCAGCGCCCGCGGGGACGGCGGGCGGGTCACGACCACGTGCTGCACGACGTCGCGCCACGGCGCGAGGATGCCGCGGACGTCCTTGTCGGCGAGCACCCCGGTGACGAGCACGAGGGTGCGGAAGTCGAAGCTCTCCGCGACGGTTTCGGCGGCGGCCCGTGCCCCGTGGGGGTTGTGGGCACCGTCGAGCAGGATGGTCGGCTCGCGGTGCACGACCTCCATGCGGCCCGGGACGGTGACGGCGCCGAAGCCGGCGCGCAGCACGTCGTCGTCGAGGGTCGCGAACGACTCGCCGAGGAACGCCGCGACGGCGGCGAGCGCGACGGCGGCGTTGTCGGCCTGGTGGCGGCCGTGCAGGGGCAGCAGGACCTCCGTGAGCACCCGGTCGCCGACGCGCAGGTCGAGGACCTGTCCCCCGATGGCGATGCGGCGCTCGAGCACCTCGAACGCCTCACCGGCGAGCCACGGCGTGGCCCCGACCGCCTCGCACCGGGCCAGCAGCACGTCGAGCACGTCGGCGGGCTGGGCGGCGAGCACCGCGACCGCGCCCTGCTTGATGATGCCGGACTTCTCCCCCGCGACCTCGACCGGGGTGGAGCCGAGCTCGGAGTGGTCGACGTCGACGGGCTGCACGACCGCAACCTCGCCGCGGACGAGGTTCGTGGCGTCCCACGTCCCGCCCATCCCGACCTCGAACACGCCGACGTCGACCGGGGCGTCGGCGAACCACCAGAACGCCATCGCCGTGAGGACCTCGAAGAACGTCATCCGGTCGTCGTGCTCGACGTCGACCATGCCGACCAGCGGGGCGAGCTCCTCGGCGACCTCGGCGAACGCGCGCGGGCTGATGGGTCGCTCGCCGACGCGGATGCGCTCCCGGATCGTCTGCAGGTGCGGTGAGGTGTAGGTGCCGGGCTGGACGCCGGCGGCCGCGAGAAGCGTCGAGATCATCCGCGTCGCGGAGCCCTTGCCGTTGGTGCCGGTGACCTGGATCGACGGGTAGGCGCGCTGCGGGTCGCCGAGCAGCTCGCACAGCCGCGTGATGCGGGCGAGGTCGGGGACCATGCGGCCCGGACCGCGGGCCAGCAGCGCGTCGACTGCCGCGACGAATGCGCCGCCGGTCGGGTCGAGGGCCGGGTCGAGGTCGCGCACCCGGTCAGCCCGCCGCCTCGAGCGTGGCGATCTGGTCGCCCAGCTCGCCCAGCAGCCGCTCGGTGTCGGCGACCTTCGCGCGCTCCTTCTCCACGACCGCCGCCGGCGCGTTCGCGACGAACTGCTCGTTGGCGAGCTTGCGCTGCACCTGGTCGAGGAAGTCGCTGGCCTTCTCGTGCTCCTTGCGCAGGCGCGCGAGCTCGGCCTCGACGTCGATGAGCCCGGCCAGGGCCACGTGGGCCTCGCCGTCGGCGAACACGACCCGGGAGGTCCCCGCGTCGTCCGCCGGCGCGGTGTCGAGGAACGACACGGCCTCGAGGCCGGCGAGCGCCGTGACGAGCGGCACCTGCGCCTCGAGCAGCTCGCGTCGGCCCGTCACGACGTCGACGGGGAAGCGTCGCTTCGGCGGGACGTCGTTCTGCGAGCGGAAGCGACGGAGCTCGGTCACGAGGTCCTGCACGACCGCGAAGTCGGCCTCGGCCTGCTCGTCGCGCCGGCCGAGCGGCTCGGGCCATGCGGCGAGCATCAGCGAGTCCCGGCCGCCCTCGGCGCCGGTGAGCGCGCGCCACAACGACTCGGTGACGAACGGCATCACCGGGTGCAGCAGGCGCAGGAGCTGGTCGAGGACGGCGGCCAGCACGGCGCGGGCCGTCGCGGCTGCGTCGGCGTCGTCGCCGTACAGGCGGACCTTCGCGGCCTCGAGGTACCAGTCGGCGAGCTCGCTCCACGCGAAGGTCCGGAGCGACCGGGCGACGCGCGGCCAGTCGTAGGCCTCGTAGCCGGCGTCGGCCTCGGCGCGGGCGGCCTCGAGCCGCGACAGGACCCAGCGGTCCTCCAGCGTCAGCGCGTCCGCCGGCGGCAGCGCGCCCGGTCGGGTGCCCTCGAGGGTGGTCAGCGCGAACCGGACGGCGTTGAACAGCTTGTTCGCGAACTTCCGCTCGCCCTCGACCCACTCCTCCGAGAGCGGCACGTCGGCGCCCGGTGCGGCGTTCTTCACCAGCGCCATGCGGGTGGCGTCCGCGCCGTGCGCCGCGATGAGGTCGAGCGGGTCGATGACGTTGCCGAACGACTTCGACATCTTCTTGCCGTGCTCGTCCCGGACGAGCCCGTGGTTGTGCACGACCCGGAACGGCACCTCGTCGAAGAGCCACAGCGACGACATGACCATCCGCGACACCCAGAAGGTGTTGATGTCGTACCCGGTCACCAGGGTCGAGGTCGGGAACCAGGTGGACAGCTCCGGGGTGTCGGAGTCCGGCCCCTCCCAGCCGAGGACGGTGAACGGCCACAGCTGCGACGAGAACCACGTGTCGAGCACGTCCTCGTCCTGCACCCAGCCCTCGCGGTCGACGTCCTCGCGCGACACCTCGACCTCGCCGTCGGGGCCGTACCACGCGGGGATCCGGTGGCCCCACCAGATCTGGCGCGAGATGCACCAGTCGTGGAGGTCGTCGAGCCACTGCAGGAACGGCTCGCGCCGGGCCTCCGGCACGAACGTGATGCGTCCGTCGCGGACGGCCGCGGCGGCCGCGTCCGCGAGCTGGCGCACGGCGACGAACCACTGGTCGGACAGGCGCGGCTCCACGACGGTGTGGCAGCGGGAGCAGTGGCCCACCTGGTGGACGTGCTCCTCCACCTCGCGCAGCAGGCCGAGCTCGTCCAGGCGCTCCTTGACCACCCGGCGTGCCTCGAACCGGTCGAGGCCGGCGAACCCCTCGCCGGCGGCGTCCGACATCGTGGCGTCGTCGGTCATCACGTCGACGACCTCGAGCCCGTGCCGCTCCCCCATCGCGTGGTCGTTGGGGTCGTGGGCCGGGGTGATCTTCACGGCGCCGGTGCCGAACACGGGGTCGACGTAGTCGTCGGCGATGATCGGCACGACCCGGTCCGGGTGGAACGGGTGGCGCACGCGCCGACCGACGAGGGCGGCGTAGCGCTCGTCGTCGGGGTGCACGGCGATGGCGGTGTCTCCGAGCATCGTCTCGGCCCGCGTGGTGGCCACCTCGATGCCGTCCGGGTCACCGTCCTGCGGGTCGACGAGCGGGTAGACGAGGTGCGCGAGCTCGCCACGGACCTCCTCGTGCTCCACCTCGATGTCCGACAGGGCGGTGGCGCAGCGGGGACACCAGTTGATGAGCCGGTTGCCGCGGTACACGAGCCCCTGCTCGTACAGCGACACGAACACCTCGCGCACGGCACGGGAGCGGGGCTCGTCGAACGTGAACGCCTCACGCTCCCAGTCGCAGGACGCGCCGAGCTGCTTGAGCTGGTCGAGGATGACGCCGCCGGACTCCTCGCGCCACGCCCAGACGCGCTCGAGGAACGCCTCCCGCCCGAGGTCGTGCCGGGTGACCCCTTCGGCGGCGAGCTGCTTCTCGACGACGTTCTGGGTGGCGATGCCGGCGTGGTCGGTGCCGGGGATCCACACGGCGTTGCGGCCGCGCATCCGCTCACGCCGGATGATGATGTCCTGGATGGTGTTGTCCAGCGCGTGGCCGACGTGCAGCGAGCCCGTGACGTTCGGCGGCGGGATGACGATCGCGAACGGCTCGCCCTCGTCGTCCGGCTCGGCGTGGAAGCAGCCGGCCGCCATCCAGTCGGCGTAGAGGTCGGGCTCGACCGCCGCGGGGTCGTAGGCCTTGGGGAGCTCGCTCATCGGGTGGGCGCGTCCTGTCGGGGTCCGGGTGGGTGGCCGGTGACGGGGTGCCGTCGCGTGGCCCCACGGATGGCGCGCGCAGGTCGTGCACGGGCGGCCGGAGGGCAGCGACGAGCGTAGCGAGGGGCCACGAGCCCCCCGCCGGCGCCGGCGGCCGAGGGTGGCGAGGGTGTCGAGGTGTCGACGTCGATACGGAGCGCTGGGTGATCGGCTGACGAGCCGCGTCGACCGATGGGTCGGGCGCGTCGCAGAGGGATCCGACCGGGTTCCCCGGCCGCCGACACACCACCGGCCGGGCACGCGTCTGCGTGCCCGGCGAGCGGGTCGGGTCGGGTGCTCGGGGTCGGTGAGGGCGGGCTGCGGGTCGGTCCGTGGCGGTCGAGGGGTGGGGGGTGTGGTTCAG
>JBKHXF010000034.1:0-78729 GCA_046566145.1 Actinomycetes bacterium | reverse complement strand
TTCACGGGGATGCCGAGCTCGCGCTGCACCGCCACGACGATGCCGCCCTTCGAGGAGCCGTCGAGCTTGGTGAGCGCGATGCCGGTGACGTCGACGGCCTCGGTGAACGCCTTGGCCTGCTGGATGCCGTTCTGCCCGGTGGTGGCGTCGAGGACGAGCAGGATCTCCTCGAGCGGGCCCGCCTGCTGCTCGATGACGCGCTTGACCTTGGCGAGCTCGTCCATCAGCTCGCGCTTGTTGTGCAGGCGGCCGGCGGTGTCGACGACGAGCAGGTCGGCGTCGGTGGCCTTCGCCGCGTTGAACCCGTCGTAGGCGACCGAGGCCGGGTCGGCGCCCTCCTCCTTGCGCACGACCCGGGCGCCGGTGCGCTCGCCCCACAGCTCGAGCTGCTCGGCCGCGGCGGCACGGAACGTGTCGGCGGCGGCGAGGACGACGGAGCGGCCCTCGCGGACCTCGACCGCCGCGAGCTTGCCGATGGTGGTGGTCTTCCCGGCCCCGTTCACCCCGGTGACGAGCCACACGGTCGGGCCCTCGTCGGTGGCGCGCCCGAGCGAGCGGTCGGCGGTGCCCAGCGCGGCGCGGAGCTCGGCCTTCAGCAGCGCCAGCACGCCGGCGCCGTCGGTGACGCCCTCCTCGCGGGCGCGACGCTGCAGCTCCTCGACGAGCTCCATCGTGGCGTTCACGCCGACGTCGGCGGTGATGAGGGCCTCCTCGAGCCCCTCCCACGCCTCGTCGGTGACCCCGCGGCCGAACAGGTCGGCGACGGACGCGCCGAGCACGTTGCGGGTGCGCGACAGCCGGGTACGGAACCGCTGCGCGAGCGTGAGCTCCTCGACCGGCTCGACGACGGGCGGGGCGGCCGGGGTGGCCTCGAGCTCCTCGGCCGGGACCGTGGGGGCGTCCGGCGCCGGCGGCGCCTGGGCCGGCGGCGCCGTGGTCTGCGCGCCCGGCTCGTCGAGCGGCGCCGGCGGCTCGGGGGCCTGGGTCTGCCCCTCCCCCTGCGGCCGCTCGAGCACGTCGGGGCCGGCGCCACCGCGGCGGGAGCGGGACACGACGAGCCCGACCACGAGCACGAGGACGAGCACGCCGACGGCGAGCAGGACGGGGAGGAGTTCGGCGGACACGAGGGGCTCCGACGTCGGTGGGGACGGTCAGGTGCGGGGTGGCGGGACGCTCAGACGCCGACCGGGTCCGGCTCGGACGACGGTGCCGGCTCCGGCTCCGGGAGGTTCGGCTCCAGCGCGAGGCGCTCGTCGCCGAGACGCTCGGCCACGACCTTGGTCACCGCGTCCTTGCCCATGGTGATGCCGTACATGACGTCGGCGATCTCCATCGAGCGCTTCTGGTGGGTGACCATGATGATCTGGCTGTGCCCGCGGAACGACTCGATGACCCGCAGCAGGCGCTGGAGGTTCACGTCGTCGAGCGCCGCGTCGACCTCGTCGAGCACGTAGAACGGCGAGGGGCGCGCCCGGAAGATCGCGAACACGAACGCCAGCACCGTGAGCGAGCGCTCCCCGCCGGACAGCAGCGAGAGGCGGGTCACGCGCTTGCCGGGCGGACGGGCCTCGACCTCGATGCCGGTCGCGAGCATGTCCTCGGGGTCGGTCAGCACCAGCCGGCCGTGGCCGCCGGGGAACACGACCTCGAAGATGCGCTCGAACTCGCGGGCGACGTCCTCGAACGCCTCCGCGAACACGCTGCGGATGCGCTCGTCGACGGCGACGACGACCTCCTGCAGGTCCCGCTTCGAGCGGCGCAGGTCGTCGAGCTGGTCCGAGAGGAACTTGTGCCGGTCCTCGAGGGCCTTGAACTCCTCCAGCGCCAGCGGGTTCACCCGACCGAGCAGCCCGAGCTTGCGGGTCAGCACGTCCTGCTGCTCCGCGAGCGTGGCCCGGTCGGCGTCGGCCGCGTCGGGGTTGGCCGCCACGGCCTCGTCGGCACCGAGCCCGAACTCGTCGCGCAGCCGGGCGACGAGCACGCCGATGCGGTGCTCGAGGTCGCTGCGGCGGAGGTCGGCGGCGTGGCGCTCCTCCCGCACCGCCTCGAGCTGCTCGGCGAGGGCGGCGACCTCGCCCTTCACCTCGCGCAGCGCGTCGCGTCGCTGGCGGATGTCGGCCTGGAGGCGGTCCCGCTCCGACTCCGCACGCTGGATCGACCCCTCCAGCCGCTCGAGGGCGACCTGGCACGCCGCGGCGAGCTCGCCGCACCGGGCGATGCCGTGCCGCCGGCGCTCGCGCCGGCGGGCGGCCTCCTCCAGCGCGGTCTCCACGCTGTCGGCCTCGGTGCGCAGGTCCGTCGCCTGCAGCTCGAGGTGGCGCACCTGCTCGGTGATCCGCTCGAGCTTCACGCGGGCCTCGAGCTCCACCTCGCGACGCGCCTCCACGACCTCGTCGAGGTGCTGGGCCTCGAGGTCCGGGCCCTCGTCGACCGCGTCGGCGTCGGTCGCGTCGGGCCCGCGGGCCTGCAGCTCGCGCAGCGCCGTCCGGTCGCGCTCGAGCACCTCGAGCAGCTCGGCGTGCTGGGCGGCGACGACCTCGCGCTGCGACGCGAGCGTGGTCAGCTCCTTGTTCAGCCGGGCGAGGCGCTCGGCGGCCCCGGTGATGCGCGCGTCCGACTCGTTGATGCGCGCCGTCGCGTCCTTGAGCGCCTCCTGCGCGACGCCGAGGCGCTCGCGAGCCACGGCGAGCTCGGCGGCCACGCCCTCCAGCTCGACGCCCAGCGCGCGGGCGCGGCGCTCCGCCTCGTCGGCGGACGTCGCGGTGGTGACCGCGCTGCTCTCGGGGCTCGCGCCGCCGCGGAAGCCCTGCGGCCCGGCGACGTCGCCCTCACGGGTGACGAAGGTCGCGTGGGGCACCCGGCCGTGCAGCAGCACGGCCCGGTCGAAGCCGTCCACGACCCAGGTGCTCGCGAGCGCGGCGCGCAGCGCGTCCACGGTGCGCTGCGCCTCGGGCGAGGCGTCGACCGGCTGCAGCAGGTCGAGCACCGGCGTCGCGCCGGCGGCCGCGATGGCCTCCCGGGCGTCGTCGTCGAGCGCCGGCGGCGTGCCGCCGGTGCCGGCGCGGGCCGCCAGGATGGTCGCGGCCCCGGCGCCGTGGTCGCGCAGCCACGTCACGGCGCGGCGGGCGGCCTCGGGGCTCGACACGACGACGGCCTCGGCGAGGGCGCCGAGCGCGGCGGCGACCGCGGCGGCGTCCCCCTCCCCGGAGGCGGCCCCCGAGGCGGCACGGACGTGGTCGGCGAGGCGCCCGAGGACGCCGTCGAGCGCCGCGTCGAGCAGCGCGCCGGCACCCCCGTCGGTCTCGGCCAGCGCGGCCCGCAGCGCCTCGGCGCGGGCGGCCTGCGAGGCCCGGGCCGCCTCGAGCTCGGTCGCGCGTGCCTGCAGCCGCTCGACCTCGGCCTGGGCCGCGTCGACGCCCTGCTCGGCGCGCTCGAGGGTGGAGGTGAGGTCGACCTCGCTGGCGTCGAGCCGCTGGATCTCCTGCTGGACCCCCTCGACCTCGCGCTCGGCCTCGCCGACGCGCTCGTCGAGCTGGCCGAGCGCCGCGGACACCCGGCCGACCTCGGCCTCGGCCGACGCGATGGCGCCGCGCATCGCCGAGACCTCGCCCTCCCAGCGCAGCATCCGCTCGCGCTGCTCGGCGCGCCGCCGGCGCTCCGCCTGCACGGCCGCCTCGTGGTCACGGCGGTCGACCTCGGCCTGGCGTCGGTCGGCGATCGCGTCGTCGAGGACGGCCTTCGCGTGGTCGCGCTCCTGCTGCCGCTCGGCGCGCTGGGCGTCGAGCCGGTCCGCCTGGGCGCGCAGCTCGGCCGGGGGACGCCCGGCGAGGGGCTCCTCCACGTACTCCACGAGGTGCTTGCGCTTCGCGTCGATGAGGTCGGCGGTGCCCCGGAGCCGCTCGAGCAGCGACGCCATCCGGTGGGTGGTGGCCGTGGCCTGCTCGGCCGCCGGCGCGAGCCGCCCGAGCGCCTGCTCGAGCTCCTGCTCGCGCCCACGGGCCGCGGCGAGCTGCGCCTCGACGGCCTCCTGCCGGCCGGCGGCGTCGGCATCGTCGAGCGCGTCGTCGGCCGCGCGGGCCTGGAGCAGCACGAGGTCGTGGGTCACAAGCCGGACCTGGACGTCGCGGAGCTCGGCCTGCAGCGCCTGGTAGCGGTCGGCGGCCTCGGCCTGGCGCTCCAGCGGTCGCAGCTGCCGGCGCAGCTCGCGCAGCACGCTCGCGAGCTTCTCGCTGTGCTGGTCGACCTGCTCGAGCTTGCGCAGGGCCCGCTCGCGCCGGCGGCGGTGCTTGAGGATGCCGGCCGCCTCCTCGATGAACTTGCGTCGCTCCTCGGGCTTGGCGTTGAGGATCTCGTCGAGCTGGCCCTGCCCGACGATGGTGTGCAGCTCCTTGCCGAGCCCCGTGTCGGAGAGCAGCTCCTGCACGTCGAGGGCGCGGACCTCCTCGCCGTTGATCTCGTAGACGTTCTCGCCGGAGGCGAAGATCGTCCGCCCGACCCGGACCTCGGTGAACTGCTGGGCCGACCCGGAGGTGCCGATGGCCGCCGTGCCGAGCTGGCCCCGGGAGTTGTCGATCGTGATCTCGACCTTGGCCTGCCCGAGCGCCTTGCGGGTCGGCGAGCCGGCGAAGATGACGTCGGCCATCGTCCCGCCGCGGACCTTCTTGGCCGAGTGGGTGCCGAGCACCCACGACAGCGCGTCCACGACGTTGGACTTGCCGGACCCGTTGGGCCCGACGATCACGGTGATGCCCGGCTCGACGTCGAGGACGGTGCGATCGGCGAAGGACTTGAACCCGCGAAGGGAGAGGGACGTGAGGAACACGGTGGCCCGGGACTCCCTTCCGGTCGGCTGGCGGATCGGGGCGGCTGCGAGCCTACCGACACGCGACAGCGGGCCCTCGGACGGGGGCCCGCTGCGGGGGTGTGCGGCCGGGGGGCCGGTCAGGCGGTGACGGACTCCTCGAGCTCCACGACCTCGCTGAGGTCGTCGGGGAGCCCGTCGCGTGCGTCACGGACCGCCTCGGCCGTGGCCAGCGCCGTCTCGAGCTCGGCGACCCGGCGCCGCAGCGCGCGGATCTCGTCGAGGAGCTCGATGGTGCGCGGGGTGGTCATGGTGCCCAGGAGCGCCTTGGCCATGTCGTCGTGTCCTCCACAGGTGCGACGTGCACGCCTCGTTGCGTGCCGGCCGCGGGTCCGTGCCGCTCGCTCCCGCTCCCTGCCGCCGCGGCTCCGGGGGTGGCGGGCGTCCGGGCCGTGGTGGCCACGGGCTCGTCGCCGGGTGCCCGGAGGGGTGGGCGGACGCGCGGGCGGGACGGGCCGCCGCCGAGTCGTGGTCGGGAGCGTACCGGCGCGCCCACCCCGGGCACAAGGGGTGCCCAGGCCGCAGCGTGCAGGCGCACCGCCCCGGCGAGCGTGCGCCGCGCGTCAGCGGCGGACCTCGAAGCGCTCGTGTCCGGCCGGTGTGACGTCCTCCGCCGTGACCGCGGTGACCCGGGCCGCCGGCGGCCCGCCGGACCGGGCCCACCGTTCGACCTGCTCCACGGCCTCCCTTCGCCCCTCCAGCCACGCCTCGACCCGCCCGTCCGGCAGGTTGCGGACCCACCCGACGACCCCGGCGGCCTCGGCGCGCCGTGCCGTCGACGCGCGGAAGAACACGCCCTGGACGCGCCCCTCGACGAGCAGCCGTCGCGCGTACGGCGCGCTCACCGTCCGCCCTCGGGCGCGGCGACCAGCGGCAGGGTGGCCTGCATCCGGGTCCCGCCCCCGGCCGTGTGCGCCGCGTCGAGCCGCCCACCGAGGGCCCGCAGGAGCGGGACGGTGACGGCGAGGCCGAGGCCGGCGACCCCGTCGGGAGCACGGCCGGCCCCGCCACGCAGCCACGTCAGCAGCGGGGCCGGCAGCCCGGGCCCCTCGTCCTCCACCCAGACCTCCAGGTACCCGTCGCGTTCGGTCGCGCCGACCCGGACCTCGCCCCGTCCGTGGCGCAGGGCGTTGCCGACCAGGTTGGCGAGGACCTGGACCAGGCGCTGGGGCTCGACGGCCACCACGGCCGGCGCCGGGCCGTCGACGACGAGCCGCTCGTCCTCGCCGAACAGGTCGACCACGGCGGCCAGCGCGTCGTCGACGACGGTCCGACCCTCCGTGATCCGGAAGGGGCGGTCGAGGCGGAGGCGCACGTAGTCGAGGAACTGCAGGACGAGCTGTCGCAGGACCTCCGTCTGCCGGACCAGCGCCTCCACCGCGCCAGCGCGCTCGGCGTCGTCGAGGTCGAGCCGCAGGACCTGACCGAAGCCCGAGATCGCGGCCAACGGCGTCTGCATGTCGTGGGTCACGCCGGCGAGCAGGTCGTCACGCAGCTGCCGGCGCTCCTGCTCGATGCGCTGGTCGGTGAGGACGATCCGCTCGGCCGTGGCGGCCACGAGCTGGACGAGCTGCGCGACGAGCTCCTGCTCGTCGGCGTCGAGCGAGTCGCGCCGTGTCACCCGGAGCCGGCCGACGACCCCCGGCAGCGCGATCTCCATCGTCGGGGCCCCGTCGGGCGCGCTGCCCTCGTCCGCGCTGATGGTGTGGGGCTGGGGCCGGAGCGTGAGCTGGACCGCGTCCGCGCCGACGAGGGTCCGTACGCCCGCCACGGTGCGCCGTGCCAGCGAGTCGAGGTCCTCGGTGGTCGCGAGCCGCAGCCCGACGTGGCTCAGCTCGCGCAGGCGCTCGAGGTGGACGCGCTGGACCTCCGCGGCACGGGCGCGGGCGGTCTGCTCGCGGAGCCGCTCCTCGGCCGCGATGCGGTCGGTGATGTCGTGCATCGCGACGACCGCGCCGATCCGGGTGCCGTCGGTGTCGCGCAGCGCACGGCCGTTGCACAGCACCGTGCGGGCGGGCTGTCCCCTCGGCGCGATCACGAGTTCCACGTCCTCGACCAGCTCTCCCTGCAGCGCCCGGAACAGCGGGATGCGAGCGGTGTCCATCCGGGTCTCGCCGTCGGCCTCGTAGAGGTCGTAGTGCTCGGCCCACCGGTCCGCGGGCACCGGCTCCTGCGGCAGCCCGTGGAACTCCCGGCTCGCCGCGTTGAAGAGGGTCAGGGTGCCGTCCGCGTCGCAGGCCACGATGCCCTCGCGCAGCGAGCCGAGCAGGGCGTCGACGAAGCGCTGGTGCCGAGCGACCGCGCCCCGGGTGGCCTCGCTGACCGTGAGGTCGCTGGCCACCACCACCCGGCGGCCGTCGTCGTCCCGACGCCACCGGACCTGCATGGTCCGCGGCCCCGACAGTCCGGCGACGCGGAGCTCCTCGAGCCCCGACTCGCCGCCGAGCTCGAGCGGGAGCACGTCCACGAGCGGCCGTCCGACGACGTCCCCGAGCAGCGCACGGGCGGCGGCGTTCGCGTACCCGACGACGCCGTCCGGCTCGACGTCGAGGTGGAGCTCGCGGCTGAGCTCGAGGTGCGTCCGGTCCATGGTGCCTGGTGCCCTGGCTCGTGCCTCGTGCCCCGCCCGACTGGTCCCGGGGACTCCTCGACCCTCCTGCCCGGCGGAGGCTAGCCGCCGGTCCTCGCCTCAGACCTGCGACTGCGGGTCGAAGTACGAGTAGATGCCCTTCTTGACCCGGACCTTCTCGATCGGCCGGCGGCTGCGGAAGCTCGGCAGGCCGTCGCGCCCGTACACCTTCAGGTGCTCGGACGCCTCGCCCTCCTCGTCCACGGCCTCGTCGTGGTCAGACTCGTCGAGCGACGAGCCGCGGAACTTCATGGCGGTCGCGATCACCTCGTGCATGCTGCGGTAGAGGCGCCGGATCTCGTTGGTCGAGAGCGTCTCGGAGCTGCGGTCGTACCGCAGGCCGGCCTCGTAGAGGATCTCGTCGGAGTACACCGGGCCGATCCCGAGCACCCGGGACGGGTCGATGAGCAGCAGCTTGAGCGGCATCGCCGCGTCGCGGAGCAGCTGCCCGAAGTCCATCCAGGTGAGCGAGTCGCCGAGCGGGTCGAAGGCGTCCGTCGAGACCTCCGCGGCCTCCTCGGCGCCCTCCGTGTCGACCACGCCCGTGGAGGCGTTGACGTCAGCCGCGATGTCGGAGAGGTGGA
Source organism: Actinomycetes bacterium (assembly GCA_046566145.1). Taxonomy (GTDB): domain Bacteria; phylum Actinomycetota; class Nitriliruptoria; order Nitriliruptorales; family Nitriliruptoraceae; genus JBKHXF01. The sequence goes on along the minus strand of JBKHXF010000034.1, from coordinate 70,655 downwards.
TCGCCCCGCCGATGGTGAAGCTCACGGCGAGGTGCGTGTGCTCGCCGGGCTTCTCGTTGGCGGTCTCGCGGTGCAGCGAGGCGGTCCCCCACGCCTGGAGCACCCAGGTGCGCGGCGTGCCGTCCTCGTCGTCGAGGTCGAGGAAGATCGTGGTGCCCCGCCGACGGATGCCCTCGATCTTGCGGCCCTCGAGGGCGCTGATGAACTCGGGGCGGGTGCGGTGGAACGGCCGCACGATGCTGGCCGTCTCGACGGTGACGTCCTTCACCCGCTTGCCGACGACCTCCTTCTCGAGGTCCTTGCGCAGGACCTCGACCTCGGGCAGCTCGAGCACGGGTGCGTCTCCTCGGCGTGGTCGCATCGGGAAGGGGCGGCTGCGGACGTGCCGGTGGCGCGCCCGGGTGGTGACCCTAGCCGGCGGCCTCGGTCGACTCGGCCTCCAGCAGCGCGTAGGCCTCCCTCGCGGCGGCCTGCTCCGCGTGCTTCTTGGACGGGCCGGTCCCTACCCCGACCTCACGGCCGGCCACGAGGACCGTCGCCGTGAACGTCTTGGCGTGGTCCGGGCCCTCGTCCTCCACCCGGTAGCTCGGCGTGGTCTCGAACCGGGCGGCGGCGAGCTCCTGCAGGCTCGTCTTGAAGTCGAGCGCCGCGCCGCGGCCGGAGAGCTCGACCAGCCGGTCGCCCATCAGCCGACACACGAGGTCGTAGGCGGCGGGGAAGCCCGCGTCGAGGTACCAGGCGCCGATGACCGCCTCGAGGGTGTCGGCGAGGATGGAGTCCTTGTCGGCCCCGCCGGAGGCGGCCTCGCCCTTGCCGAGCCGGACGAAGCGTCCGAGCTCGATGCTGCGCGCGATGTCGGCGAGCGACCCGGTCTTCACCGCGGCGGCCCGCACCTTGGCGAGCCGGCCCTCGGCGGAGGTCGGCAGGGTGTGGAAGATCTCGTCCGTCACCACGATGGCGAGGACCGCGTCGCCGAGGAACTCGAGCCGCTCGTTCGTGGCGAGCCCACCGTTCTCGAACGCGTAGGACCGGTGGACCAGCGCGCGCTGCAGCAGGGTCGGGTCGGTGAACCCGAGCTCCAGCCTCGCGGCCAGCTCGGCCGCCGCGGCGACGACCTCCTCCGGGACCGCCCCGGCGGTCGTCACGGCAGCACGACGAGGCCGCCAGCGGCGGCCTCGTCCGACGACCGGGTCGTGCCGAGGGGCACGATCAGTCGACCTCGACGACCTGCTTGCCGGCGTAGAAGCCGCAGGTGCCGCAGACCGTGTGGGGGCGGATCGGCGTCTTGCAGCGGGCGCACGAGGCGTTGGTCGGCTTCGACATCTTCAGCCACTGGGCCTTGCGACGCCGGGTACGGGAACGGGACAGCTTCCGCTTCGGGACGGCCATCGGGGTCCTCCTGGGTTGCGGCCCGGTCGGGCCGCGGGTGGGTGGTCGGTGGTCTGGTGGTGCGGGGCGGGCGGGTCGAGCTACCCGTCGTCCCCGGGCGTGTCGTGAGGCAGGTCGAGCTCCGCGAGCCGGGCCCAGCGCGGGTCGGGGCGGCCCTCGAGCTGCTCGACGTGCTCGTCCTCGGTCACGAGGGCCACGTCGTCGGACGCGTACGGTACGCACTCGGGGCGGTCGCAGGTGACCCGGACGGGGAGCCCGAGGATCACGACGTCGTGGAGCATCCGCTCGAGGTCGAGGGCCGAGCGGTCCGCGACCAGCGCGTAGCCCTCCTCGAGCTCGTCCTCGGGGTCGAGCTTGGCGGGGTCCTGGAAGAGCTCCGCCACGTCGACCTCCCGCTCGACCTCGACGGGCTCGAGGCAGCGTGCGCAGGTGAGCTCGACCGTGAAGCCGACCGTCCCGTGCACGAAGATGCCCTCCACGACCGCGTCGAGCTGCAGGTCGAGGTGGAGCGGGTCGCGCAGTCCCTCCTCCGCCGGACCCCAGGGGTCCGTGCCGACGTCCGCGCGCACGACGGACTCGACGACGTCCCGGGTGGACCCGGGACGGCCGACGAGGTCGGTGACGGGGATGCGCACGGCGGTGGTGCCTCCGGCTGGCGAGGTGTCGGCGCCGCGCGTGCGGCGGCCGGGGGTCGTCGCGCCGGGGCCCGCCCGGGCGGACCGACGGGGTGTCCCCCGCCGTGACGGCGCTGCGCGGCGCGGGTGGGTCACACGAGACGCGTCGGCGCGGCCGCCGAGCGTACCGGAGGACGCACGCGCCCCGTGCACGGCGGGTGCGCGGGGAGCGCGCCAGGGGGCGGGCCGGGGACCCTCAGGCCACCCGGCGGCGCCGGTTCACTCGTCCTCGTCGTCCCACTCGGCGGCGAGCTGGTCCGCGTCGAGGCGACCACGCAGCTTCTCCCGACCCCGCTCGACCGCGCCGAGCGTCTTCTGTAGCACGACCTCGAAGTTCGCGAGCTTGGCGTCGACGTAGTCCTCCGCCTCGAGGCGGATCTGCCGGGCGTGCTCGCGCGCCTCCTCGATGATGCGGTCCGCCTCGCGGTTCGCGGCCTGCACCACCTCGGTGCGGGCGATCAAGCGCTCCCGCTCGGCCTGCGCGTCGGTGACGATGCGCCCGGCCTCGGCCTCGGCCTGGGCCAGCAGGTCGTCGCGCTCCTTGACGACCCACCGGGCCTGCTTCATCTCGTCGGGGACCGCGCCGCGGATCTCCGACACGAGACCGTCCACCTCGGCACGGTTCAGCATGATCGAGGCGGACAGCGGGACGGCCTTGGCCTCGGCGATGAGCTGCTCGAGCTGCGAGAGCTTCGCCTCGAGGCCCAGGCGGGCGTCGGGTGCGTCGGACATGCGGCGTCGCCTCGTTCGGTGGACGGGGTGGGGCCGGCGGAGCGTACCGAGGTGGGACCGGGGCCCCCGAGCCGCGCCCCCCGGTCGACCGACCGGGCGCGTGTCAGCTGTCGGGTGCGACCTCGCGCAGCCGGGCCGCGATCGCGTCCGGGACGACCCCGTCGAGCGGGCCGCCGTAGCGGGCGACCTCCTTCACCAGCGACGACGAGAGGTACGAGTACTCCGGGGCCGTGGACATGAACAGGGTCTCGACGTCGCCCATGCGCTGGTTCATCTGCGCCATCTGCAGCTCGTACTCGAAGTCCGACACCGCCCGCAGGCCCTTGACGATGACGCCGATCCCCCGGTCGTGGCAGAAGTCGACCAGCAGGCCCTGGAACCGGTCGACCTCGACGTTGCCGAGGTGCGACGTCGTGTCGGAGATGAGCTGCATCCGCTCCTCGACGGCGAACATGGGCTGCTTGCGCGGGTTCTCGAGCACCGCCACGACGACCCGGTCGAACCGGGAGGCCGCACGCTCGACGATGTCGAGGTGGCCCATCGTGATGGGGTCGAAGCTGCCGGGGCAGACGGCGGTGACGCTCACGTGTCGTCCTGGCTCGGGCTCGTCGGGTCGCGGTGCACGTCCGGGTCCGGCTCGGCCGTCCGGTGCCCCTCGTGCAGGGTCGTGTCACCGTAGCGGCGGGTGCGCCCCGCCCCGAGACCCGGCGGCCACGCCGGTGGCGCGCCGCGCGACGCGAGCTCGACCACCACGAGGGCGTCGGGGGCGAGCAGGTCGACGACCGCGGCGAGCGTGGCCGTGAGCTCGTCGGGATCGATCGCGTACGGCGGGTCCGCCAGGACGAGGTCGTAGGTGCGCTCCGCGACCGCCGGCGTCGTGCACACCGCCGGCGCGGTGCCGGCCACGACGGTCGCACGGTCGCCGAGCCGCGTCGTGGTCAGGTTCCGCTCGATGCAGGTGCGGGCGCGTGCGTCTCGCTCGACGAGGACGGCGTGCCCGGCCCCGCGCGAGAGCGCCTCGATGCCCAGGGCGCCGGAGCCGGCGTACAGGTCGAGCACGACCGCGCCGGGCAGCCGTGGCTGGAGCGAGGAGAACAGCGCCTCCTTGACCCGGTCGGACGTCGGCCGGGTGCGCTCGCCCTTCGGCGCCACCAGCGGGTGCCCCTTGGCGCTCCCGGCCACGACCCGCACGTCAGTCGCCCTCGACGCCGAGCACGACCGTCGCAAGCACGGCGGCGAGCTGGGCCGGCGTGAGGGCCGCGAGGGTGTGCGTCTCCGTGCCGGCGGGGTCGACGGAGGCACGCAGCAGGTGCGTGCCGGCCTCCCCCACCGTGACGGTCCCGAACGGCGCGAGCTCGGCGCCGACGCCGTCGGCGACGAGCAGGCTCGCGACCACGTCCGCCTCGTCGTGGAGGCGGTCGGGGTGGGGGTCGAGCCCGTCGCGCGTGGCCGCACGGCGGACCGCCACGGGCTCCGGCTCGTCGAGGACGTCACCGACGTCGGCCCCGGTCAGCATCGTCGCGAGGACGGCGGCCGTGCGGAGGGGTGACGAGATCGTGAAGGCGTGCAGCCCGACGTCGAGCACGTCCTCGACCAGCACGAGCCCCTCGTCGACGAGGTGGACGAGCACCCGCTCGGTGCCGTCCTCGTCATCGACGCGGACGAGCAGGCGGCGGGGCGCGGAGGTGCGCAGGTCGACGAGGGCCGAGCTCGCCGACGCCGGGACGAGCAGCTCGGCCCCCTCCTCGCCGTCACCGTCCGGGTCGTCGGGGTCCTCGTCGAGGTCGAGGCCGAGCTCGACCTCGCCCCGTGCGTGGAGCAGCAGCAGCACCGACTCGAGCGCGACGGCCCGGTGGTCCGGCGTCATGGCGGCCAGGCGCGGGGCGTCGAGCGGCGTCGGGTCCCGGTCGGCGTCGGGACCGAACCAGTGCAGCTCCTCGTCGGTGAGCACGGCGACGTCGAGGTCCTCGGCCTCGACCCGCTCGGCGAGGGCGTCGAGGTCGAGCGTGCCCGCCTCGAGGTCGAGGGCGTCGTCGAAGGAGGCGATCACGGGGTCTCCGGTCTGGCGGGTCAGCGGGCGATGCGGTCGAGCACGAAGGCCGTCACCTCGGCCTCCTCGCGCCAGGCCTGGTACCGGCCGGACGGGCCGCCGTGGCCGGCGCCCATCTGGGTCCGGAGCAGGATCGGCGTCTTGCCGGTCCCCACCTCGCGCAGTCGCGCGACCCACTTGGCCGGCTCCCAGAAGCCCACGCGGGGGTCGTTGAGCCCCCCAGTGACGAGCATCGCCGGGTACTCGGCGTCCCAGACGTTCTCGTAGGGCGAGTAGTCGCGCATGGCCTCGTAGTAGACGGGGTCGTTCGGGTCGCCCCACTCCTCGTACTCGATGACCGTGAGCGGGAGCGTGTCGTCGAGCATCGTGTTGACCACGTCGACGAAGGGCACCTCGGCGACGACGGCCCCGAACAGGTCGGGCCGCAGGTTCGCGGCGGCGCCGACGAGCAGGCCGCCGGCGGAGCCGCCGCGGATCGCGAGCCGCTCGGGCCGGGTCCAGCCGGACTCGACGAGGTGCTCGGCGCAAGCGATCAGGTCGGAGAACGAGTTCGGCTTCGCGAGGTACTTGCCGTCCTCGTACCACCGTCGACCCATCTCCCCACCCCCGCGGACGTGCGCGATGGCGAACAGCACGCCGCGGTCGAGCAGGCTCAGGCGCAGGGTCGAGAACGTGGGGTCGATCGAGTGCTCGTAGCTGCCGTAGCCGTACAGCAGCACCGGGACGTCGCCGTCGGGCTCCACGCCGACGCGGTGCACCAACGACATCGGGACGCGGGTGCCGTCCGGCGCCTCCGCCCAGGTGCGCGAGGTGACGTAGCCGGCGCTGTCGAAGCCGCCGAGGACCTCCTGCTGCTTCACGACGGTGTGCTCGCCGGTGACCACGTCGAGGTCGATCACCGTCGGGGGGGTCACCATCGACGTGTACACGTAGCGCAGCGTCGAGGTCGTGAAGTGGCGGTTCGCGCCGGGGCCGGCGGCGTACACCTCCTCGGGCTGCTCGACGACCCGCTCCTGCCCGGTCTCGGGGAACAGCAGCCGGATGCGGGTGAGCGCCTCGGCGCGCTCGTACAGCACGACGTGGCCGTCGAACGCGTCCGCGCCGAGCAGCCGCACGCCCGGACGGTGCGGCACGAGGTCGATCCACCGGTCTCGACCCGGGTCGTCCGCCGGCGCGGTGACGAGCTTGAAGTCCTCGGCGCCGTCGGCGTTGGTGGTGATGAGCAGCTGTCCGTGCCGGTGGTCGACGTCGTACTCGACCCCCTGCTCGCGCTCAGCGACGAGTCGAGGTGTCGCGTCGAGGTCGGCGGCGTCGAGCAGGTGTGCCTCGGAGGTGATGGCGCTGCCGAGCGAGATGACGACGAAGGCGTCGTCGCGGGTGCGGCCCACGCCCACGTAGAAGCGGGCGTCCGGCTCCTCGAACACCAGCACGTCGTCGTCGACCGGGGTGCCGAGCCGGTGGCGCCAGACCTGGTGGGGCCGGTGCGCCTCGTCCTGCACCACGTAGTAGAGGGCGTCGCTGCCGGAGGTCCAGGTCGCCCCGTAGGAGATCCGGCGGCCCGTGAGCGCCTCGACGTCCTCGCCGGTGTCGAGGTCGCGGATCCGCAGGTCGAAGACCTCGGAGCCGTCGAGGTCCACCGCGTGGGCGAGCAGGCGGTGGTCGGGCGAGACCGACAGGGCGCCCAGCGCCATGTAGTCGTGGCCCTCGGCGAGCTCGTTGCCGTCGAGCAGGACCTGCTCGTCACCGTCCTCGCCGCGCCGGCGGCAGTGGATGGCGTAGTCGAGCCCCTCCACGGTCCGGTGGTAGTAGCGCCAGCCGTCCCACGGCGTGGGCGCCGAGGTGTCGGTCTGCTGGATCCGGGTCGTGTACTCGGAGTAGAGCTGCTCGCGGACGTCGGCGAGGTGAGCCATGGCCGCGTCGGCGTGGGCGTTCTCGGCCTCGAGGTGCGCGATGACCGCCGGGTCCTCCCGGTCGCGCAGCCACGCGTACGCGTCGACGACGGTCTCGCCGTGGACCGTCCGCTCGACGGGACGCTTCTCGGGGACCGGCGGGGTCGCGGCGGTGGTCACGTGGGGGTCGGCTCCTGTGCGGCGGGCGGCGGAGCGTACGGTGCCCCCGGCCGAGACGACCCGGAGGTGCGGCCGTGGACGAGCCCGACCCGAGCCCGACCGACCCGACCCTGCCCGACCCGACCGCGACCGAGTCCGGCCGGCAGCGCGCGGCGAGGCTCGGCCTCGCGGCGCTGCTGGGCGGCGCGGCGGTGGCGCACGTCGTGCGCCCGGGGTGGTTCGAGGCGATGGTCCCGGACGTGCTGCCGGGCAGCGCGTCGTTCTGGAACCTCGCGTCGGCCGCGGCCGAGGGCGCCTCGGCGCTGCTGCTGTCCCGCCGGTCGACGGCCCGCGCCGGCGGTGTGCTGGCGGCCGTCACGCTCGTCGGGGTCTTCCCGGCGAACGTCCAGGCGGTCGTCGACGGCGGCTACGGCGCGGCGCCCGGCTGGCTCTCGACCCGCGCGGCGGCGATCGCGCGCCTGCCCCTGCAGGTCCCGCTGGTGTGGTGGGCCGTGTCGGTGGCGCGCCGCCGGCGCTGACCCTGCCCACCGGCCCGGCCCGCTCAGCCGGTCTCGAGCGCGGCGAACGCCTCGAGCCCGCCCTCGTAGCGGCGCAGCACCTCGGCGCGCAGCGCGGCGTGGGTCGGGTCGGTGAGGTCGTGGTCGCGCTCGACGAGCTCGCGGGCCAGCGCGCGGGTGGCGGCGATGACGTGCTGGTCGCGCAGCAGCCGGGCGAGCTTCAGGTCGGGCAGGCCCGACTGGCGCGTGCCGAACAGCGCGCCCTCCCCGCGGATGGCGAGGTCGACCTCGGCGAGCTCGAAGCCGTCCGTCGTCGCTGCGACGGCCTCCAGCCGCTTCCGCGCCTCGTCGGTGAGGTCCTCCCCCGCCCGCCAACCCGCGAACAGCACGCAGTAGGACACGCCGCCCCCGCGGCCGACCCGGCCGCGCAGCTGGTGCAGCTGGCTGATGCCGAACCGCTCGGCGTCCTCGATGACCATGATGGTCGCGCTCGGCACGTCCACGCCGACCTCGATGACGGTCGTGGCGACGAGCACGGGCGCCTCCCCCCGGCGGAACCGCTGCATCGCGGCGTCCTTCTCGTCGCTGCGCATCCGTCCGTGGACGAGCTCGACCTCGACGCCGGCGAGCGGCCCGGCGGCGAGCCGCTCCCGCTCGGTCACCGCCGCCGCCAGCGGGGAGTCCTCGGTCTCCTCGACGAGCGGGCACACGACGTAGGTCTGGCGCCCCGTCTCGGCCTCCGACCGCACGAACGCCCAGAGCCGGTCGCGGCGCTCCGGCTCCCGGGGGGTGATCAGCTGCGTGGTGATCGGCTCGCGCCCCGGCGGCATCTCGTCGAGGACGGTGACGTCGAGGTCGCCGTACATCGTCAGGGCGAGCGAGCGCGGGATGGGCGTGGCCGTCATGACCAGCACGTCCGGCACCGAGCCACGGCCGTCCGCGCCGGGGTCGCGCTTGTCCTTCAGCCCCACCCGCTGCGACACGCCGAAGCGGTGCTGCTCGTCGATGACGACGAGCCCGAGGTCGGCGAAGCGGACCCCCTCCTCGAGCAGCGCGTGCGTGCCGACGACGAGGTCGACCGTGCCGGTGAGCAGCTCGGACAGGATGCGCCGCTTGTCCCCCGCCGAGGTCGAGGAGGTCAGCAGCTCGACGCGGACGCCGTCGAGGACGTTCACCCCGAGCGGGGCGAGCTGCTCGAGCAGCGTCCGGTGGTGCTGCTCGGCGAGCACCTCGGTCGGGACCATCAGCGCCGCCTGTCGGCCGTTGTCGACGGCGCACAGCATCGACCACACCGCCACGAGGGTCTTGCCGGCGCCGACGTCGCCCTGCAGCAGCCGGTGCATCGGCCGCTCGCCGGCGAGGTCGTCCCCGATCTCGGCCATGGCGTGCTGCTGGGCACCGGTGGGCGCGTACGGCAGCCCGGCGAGGAACCGCGAGGCGAGCCCGGCCTCGACCGGCGGGCTGGCGACCCCGGCGAGCTCGGCCTCGAGCTGGATGCGCCGCCACTGCAGGCCCAGCTGCAGCGTCAGCAGCTCGTCGAAGACGAGCCGGTGCCGGGCCGCGGCGAGCGTCGGACGGTCGGGGGGCACGTGGATGGCGCGCAGCGCGTCGTCGAGGGCGAGCAGGTCGAAGCGGTCGAGCAGCCCCGTGTCGAGGTGGTCCTCGAACGCTGGGAGGGCCTCCAGCGCGGCCTCCACGAACCCGCGGATGCGCTCCGACGTGAGCCGTTCCGCGGCTGGGTAGACCGGCAGCAGCCGCTGCCGGGTGATGCCCTCCGCGTCGGTGCCGTCGAGCAGGATGGCCTCCGGGCCGTTCATCCCGACGCGGCCCTTGAAGCGCGTGACCTTCCCGGAGAAGGCCACGGTCGCACCGGGCCGCAGCCCGCGCGGCTGCCACGGCTGGTTGAAGTAGGTGACGTCGAAGGTGCCGCCGCCCTGGGCCGCCACCAGCGCCTTGTCGACCCGGACCCGGCGGCCCCGCGGGCTCGTGAACCCGCTCCACTCGACGATGGTCCCGACGAGGATGGCGGCCTCGTCCTCGACGACCTCGGACAGCACGGTCAGCTCGCCGCGGTCGTGGTAGCGCCGCGGGTAGTGGGTGACGAGGTCGCGGACGGTGCGCACCTCGAGCTTCGACGCGAGCGTGCGGGCGTGGGTCGGCCCGACGCCGTCGACGGCGGAGACGGGGTCGTCGAGGCGCAGGCCCACGGTCACTCGAACCCGAGCAGGTAGCGGGCCGGGCGCTGGCCGCCGTCCACGAGGTCGACCTCGGCGTCGGGCAGGGCGGCGGTGAGGCAGTCGCGCGCGCGGGCCTGCTCGTCGGCGTCGACGTCCGCCCCGACCACGAGGGTGACGAGCTCGGCGTCGGCGCAGCGCCCCGCGACGGCCTCGAGGGCGTCGCACGGGTCATCGGCGACCGCCACGACGTCACCGTCGAGCACGCCGAGCCACTGGCCCCTGCGCACCGCGCCGGCGGGGGTCTCGGCGTCCCGGACGGCCGCGACGACCTCCCCCGGGGTGACCGCGCCCGCGGCGAGCGACATCTCCCCGAGCGTGTCCGGGTCGGACGGGTCGAACACGGCGAGGGCGGCGAGGACGCCGGCGGGCGAGTCGGCCTCGTCGACGACGAGCATCTCGCGCCCGCCCTCGGCGCGGGACACCTCGGCGGCCTGGTGGGCGGTCGGGACGGCGTTGCGGTGCCCCGGGAGCACCACGATGCGCTCCGCGCCGGCGGCGCCGACACCGTCGAGCAGGTCGGCGACCGAGGGCAGCGCGCCGCCGGCGCCGTGGACCACGACCGCGCCGACCTCCTCGGCCAGGGCGGCGAGGCCGTGCCCGGGCAGCACCACGACGCAGCCGAGCGCGGCGGCCGCGGCGCGCGCCTCGTCACGGGCGGCGATCTGCTCGGCGAAGGCGACGACCTCGATGCGCGACGGCCGTCCGTGTCGCAGGGCGAGCTCGATGGCCGGGCCGACGTCGTCGGTGTGGACGTGGACGGTGAGGAGCTCGCCGGCGCCGACGACCACCACCGAGTCGCCGATGCCCTCGAGCTGGCGCCGCAGCTCGGCCGCGACGGTCTCGTCGGCGTGCTCGGCCCGGTCGGCGGGCAGCTCGAGCAGGTACTGCACCTCGAAGCGGTACTCGCTGGAGCCGGCCTCGCGCTCCACGACCACCGGGGTGGTGCGGTGGACGTGCGGCGGCGGGACGTCGTCGACGTCCTCACCGGTGACGAGGCCGTGGACCGCGTCGCAGAGCAGCGCGAACCCGCGGGCGCCGGCGTCGACGACGCCGGCCTCGGCGAGGACGGCGAGCTGCTGCGGGGTACGGGCGACGGCGGCGTGGACGTCGAGGCGGACGCGCTCGGTGACGTCGGCGAGGTCGCCGCTGGCGCCGGCGGCGCTCTCCGCCGCGACCGCGATCGCGGTGAGGATGGTCCCCTCGACCGGCTCGGCGACGGCCTGCCAGGCGAGCTCACGGCCCCGGGCGAGCGCCCGGCGCCACCCGTCGACGTCGAGCTCGCCGTCGACCTCCTCGGCGAGCGCCCGCACGACCTGGGAGAGGATCACCCCGGAGTTGCCCCGCGCGCCGCGCAACGCGGCCCGGACGACCGCCTCCCGCAGCTCGGCCGCCGGAGCACCGGTGGGCAGCGCGTGGGCGGCCTCGACGGCCGCACGGACCGTGAGCAGCATGTTGGTGCCCGTGTCGCCGTCCGGCACCGGGAACACGTTGAGGTCGTCGACCTCGGTCCGGTGCGCGGCGAGCCGACGCTGGACGCGGACGAGGACGTCGGTGAGGCTGAGGCCACCCACGTGCGTCGCCGCTCCCGGTCGTCGTCTGCGGACCCGCGCCACGCGCGGACGTCCGACGAGCCTACTGACCGGGGGTGCGCCACCGTAGGCTCCGCCACGACCGGGCCGTCCGTGCCACGGCCGGTCGGAGGACCCCGACGTGTTGACCCTGCGCCACGTGACCGCCGACGGCGTCCACCGCGTCGACCGCTCGGAGCTCGACGCGGCGCTGCGGCGGGATGGCTTCCTCTGGGTCGACCTCACCGAGCCGACCGAGGACGAGGGCGAGGTGCTCCGGCACCCCGTGCTCGACCTGCACCCGCTGGTGCTCGAGGACATGCTGGTGGACCGCCACCTGCCGCGCGTCGAGGTCATCCGTGACCAGGTCTCGCTCACCGTCCACGGCATGCAGCTGGACACGGCCCACGTCGAGCTGAGCACGACCGAGCTGGACGTCGCGCTGGCGGAGGGTCTGCTCGTCACCCACCACCGCGCCCACATGCCCAGCGTGGAGCTGGTCGGGCGACAGCTCGACGAGGCCGACGGTCGGGCCGCGGTCACGACGCCCGGCGAGCTGCTCCACCTCCTCCTCGACGTCATGCACGACGTGTTCGTGCCCTTCGTCGACCTCATCGAGCAGCGGCTCGACGTCGTCGAGGAGGACATCCTCTCGCAGCCCACCGAGGAGACCCGCCGCGACATCTACGGCCTGCAGCGCGACGTGATCCAGCTGCGGCGGGCGCTGGTCCCGCAGGCGGAGGCCGTCCGGCAGCTCGTGCGCGACCCCCTGGGACTGCTCACCGAGGCGGACGTCGCCCGGTTCCGCGACCTGCAGGACCACCTGTTCCGGATGGCGGAGCTGTCGGAGTCGTACCGGGCGCTGCTCGACTCGGCGCTCGCGTCGTACCGCTCGGCGCTCGACGACCGCCAGAACCGGATGCTGGCGACCCTCACGATCCTCTCCGCCGTGCTCCTGCCCATCTCGGTGATCGCCGGCATCTTCGGGACCAACTTCACCGACATCCCGGGGCTGACCTCCCCGTGGGGCTTCCTCGGGATGTGCATCTCGTTCGTGGTGGTGGTCGTCGTCATGCTGACCTGGTTCCGCTCGCGCGGGTGGATCGGTGACGCGGAAGGCGAGCGGGCGCGGGAACGCCGGGAGGGCCTGGGCGCGGTGCTGGACGTCCCCGTGCTCGGCACGATCCTGTCGGTCCCGGTCGCGACGACGCGGGTCGCGGGGGGCGTCGTGGCCGCCGGCGGCAAGGCCGTCGTCCGCGGGGCCGGCAGCGTCGCCCGGGGCGTCACCGACGCGGCGCAGGGCGTCTCGTCGAGCGCGCGCCGCCGGCCGGGAGGTGCGCCCACCGAGGACGACTGGTAGCATCCGACGGCGACGTGGAGCCGCCCATGCCCGGGCGGCTCGTCCGCGTCAGCACCACATCCCAGACTTCAGCACGTCCCCCGGCCGGTCCCCGCGCGCACCACACCCTCGCGCCACGCGGCCGCCACCGATGGAGGTTCCACCATGGCGTCGTCCGTGTGCGACTACTGCGGCAAGAAGCCGTGGTTCGGCAAGCAGGTCAGCCACTCCCACCGCCGCTCCTCGAAGCGCTGGGACCCGAACATCCAGAAGCTCAGGGCCCTCAAGGACGGCCGCGTGCAGCGCGTCAACATCTGCACGTCGTGCCTGAAGGCCGGCAAGATGCAGCGCCCGCCGGTCACCACTCGCTGAGCGACCGCACCACCGTGTGAGCCGGGCCCCTGGGGCCCGGCTCGCTCGCGTACGGGGCCCGACCCGCCGCACGTGCCCCGTCCGCCCGGTTAGGCTCGTGTGGCCGAGCCGAGCGAGGAGCCCGCCGTGGTGGTCGCGTACATCCTGATCCAGACCGAGGTGGCCAAGGCCGCCGAGGTGGCCGCCGCCGCCGCGCAGGTCCCCGGCGTGACCGCCGCGGACGACGTCACGGGCCCCTACGACGTCATCGTCCGCGCCGAGGCCGCCAACGTCGACGAGCTCGGTCGGCTGGTCGTGTCCCGCATCCAGGGCATCGACGGGATCACGCGCACGCTGACCTGCCCCGTCGTCAACCTCTGACGCAGCCGGACCGTGAACCTCTGACAGCCGGTCAGGACTCCTCGGCGGCGGCCTCCAGCGCGAGCGTGAGGAGCCGCTCGACCAGCGCGGGGTACCCGACCCCCTGGGCGTCCCACAGGCGCGGGAACATCGAGTTCGGCGTGAAGCCCGGGATGGTGTTGATCTCGTTGAGCACGAGCGTGCCGTCGCCGGCGAGGAAGAAGTCGACGCGCGCCATCCCGCGGCAGCCGATCGCCCGGTAGGCGCGGCGGGCGATCTCGTCGATGCGGCTCGCGACGTCCGCGGGGACGTCGGCGGGGACCACGAGCTCGGAGTCGTCGAGGTACTTCGCCTCGAAGTCGTAGAACTCGTGGCTCGGCCGGATCTCCCCGGGCGGCGTGACCTCGATGGTGTCGTTGCCGAGGACCCCGACCTCGAGCTCGCGCGGCCGGTCGACGCCCTCCTCGACGATGACGACGCGGTCGTAGCGCAGCGCCTCGTCGATGCCGGCGGCGAGCCCGTCGGCGTCGGCGACCTTGGTGATGCCGATGGACGATCCCTGACGGGCCGGCTTGGTGAACACGGGGAACGTCAGGGTGTCCGCGACCTCGGCGAGGACCGCGTCGCGCTCCTCGCCGTACCGGGCGCGGTGGACCGCGACGAACGGCACCTGTGGCAGGCCCTGCGCGGCGAAGGTGTCCTTCATGGCGCGCTTGTCGATGCCGACCGACGACGCGGTCACGTCCGCGCCCACGAAGGGCAGCCCGACCGTGGCGAGCAGGCCCTGCACGGTCCCGTCCTCGCCGTAGGGCCCGTGCAGGACGGGGAAGCAGACGTCGATGGGCCCGCGGTCCCGCCCGGTCCCGTCGTCTCCGACCTCGACCAGTCGCGGCCCACGCCGGGTGCCGACCAGGGCGAGCGAGGGGCCGCTGCCGTCGACCTCGGGCAGCGCCGCGCCCGGCGCTGCCTCGATGCGACCGTCGGTGGCCGTCCAGCGCCCCTCCCGGGTGATGCCGACCGGGACGGCCTCGTACCGCTCCGCGTCGAGGGCCGCGAGGACCGATCGGGCGGACAGGCAGGACACCTCGTGCTCGGCCGAGCGGCCGCCGTAGAGGACGAGGACGCGGGTGCGGGACACGGGTGCTCCGGTGACGGTGGGCGGACAGGGGTCAGGGGTCAGGGCGTGCCGGTCAGGGCGTGCCAATCAGGGCGTGCGACGCGGCCGCGAGCGCGCGGTCGAGGTCGGCGAGCAGGTCGGCCTCGTCCTCGATCCCGAGCGACAGGCGGACCGTGCCGAGGGTGATGCCCGCAGCGGCCAGGCCGACCTCGTCGACGTCGCGGTGCGACGTCGAGGCGGGGTGCAGGACGAGCGAGTGGGTGCCACCGAGGGTGGTCGCGGGCAGGAACACCTCGCAGGCGTCCGCGAACGCCTCCGCGGCCCCGCGGGTCGGCAGGCGGAAGCTCAGCACGGCACCGCGCTGGTCGCCGTCGAACAGCGTCGCCGCGCGCGCGTGGTCGGGGTGGTCGGGCAGGGACGGGTGCGCCACGTGGGTGGCGGGCCCGGAGGTGGCGAGGCGCTGCGCCACGACCGCGGCGTTGCGGCAGGACGCCGCGTACCGCAGCGGCAGCGTCTGGGCGCCGCGGGCGACGAGCCACGCCTCGAAGGGGCCGAGCGTCGTGCCGTACTCGAACGTGTGCCGGCGCACCGCGGCCACGATGTCCTCGGGCCCGGCCACCACGCCGGCGACCACGTCGCCGTGACCGGCCAGGAACTTCGTGGCCGACTCGACCACGACCGTGGCGCCGTGCTCGAGCGGGCGGCACAGCGCCGGCGATGCGAAGGTGTTGTCGACGAGCAGGTGCACGCCGCGGTCCGCGCACAGGTCACCGAGCACGCCGAGGTCGGCCACCCGGGTGGAGGGGTTCGCGATCGTCTCGGCGTAGACGACGGTGTGCTCGTCGGTGAGGTGGTCGGCGGCGTGCGCGAGGTCGACGTGGTCGACCTGCCAGCCACGATCGCGCTCGAGGCGCCGCAGCAGCGACCACGTCCCGCCGTAGAGCGCGTCGGTGGCGAGGATGCGGCCGCCGGCGCGGCAGGCGTCGAGGGCCGCGTGGATGGCGGCCGTCCCGCTCGACAGCGACCACGCCGCCGGCGCGCCGTGCAGGGCCGCCACGACCGCGTGCAGCGAGGTGTTGGTGGGGTTGTCGTAGCGGCCGTAGACGTAGCCCTCGCGCTCGTCGGTGAGCAGCTCCCCGAGCTCACGCGTCGCGCCGGCGACCCACGCCGAGGTCGGGTAGATCGCGGGCGCCACCGGGGCCTGCGCCGGCGGTGCGACCCGGGACGCGTGCACGGCGCGCGTCGCGAGCCGACCGTGCGGCGGTGCGGGGCGCGGCTCCACGGGGGTCCTGTCGGCTCGGTCTGACGGCGGGCGCGTGCGGGCGGCCGGCTCGGCGCGCGGGGGAGCCGGTCCGCCGGCGGATGCTACCCACCGCCCGGACCCCTCCCCGGGCAGCCGCCCGGGTTGAGGGGGCGACCGTCCACCCGAGTAGCCTCCGCCGCGGTGCCGCGCCGGCGGACGGCGCGCGCCCATCACCACCGACCGACGACGAGAGGACCGACGCCGTGGCAGGGATCGACTACGAGGGCCGTGTGGCCGTGGTGACGGGCGCCGGCGGCGGCCTCGGACGCAGCCACGCCCTGCTGCTCGCGAGCCGCGGCGCGAAGGTGGTCGTGAACGACCTCGGGGGGAACCGGGCCGGTGAGGGCGGTGGCTCGGAGATGGCCGACCAGGTCGTCGCCGAGATCGAGGCCGCCGGCGGCGAGGCCGTCGCGAACTACGCCTCGGTCGCCGACGTCGAGGGTGCGTCGAGCGTCGTGCAGAGCGCGATCGACGCGTTCGGGCGCGTCGACATCGTCGTCAACAACGCGGGCATCCTGCGCGACACCTCGTTCGCGAAGCTGACGCCGGAGGCGCTCGACCTGGTCCTCAAGGTCCACCTCTACGGCTCGTTCTACGTGTCGATGGCCGCGTGGACCCACCTCAAGGACCAGGGGTACGGCCGGATCGTGAACACCACGTCGGGCTCGGGCCTGTACGGCAACTTCGGCCAGTCGAACTACTCGGCGGCGAAGATGGGCATCACCGGGCTGACCCGGACGCTCGCCATCGAGGGCGCCAAGTACGGCATCAACGCCAACGTCATCGCGCCGGTCGCGGCGTCGCGCATGACCGAGGACATCATGCCGCCGCAGCTGCTCGCGGTGCTGGAGCCGGAGAACGTCTCGCCGCTGGTCGGCTACCTCGCCTCGGAGGCGTGCACCGACTCCGGGCGCATCTTCTCCGTCGGGGGCGGCTACATCGCCCGCGTGGCCATCGTCGAGGGCGAGGGCGCGACGTTCGACGCGGGGTTCACGCCCGACGACGTGGCCGACAAGTGGGACCGGGTCATGGCGCTCGGCGACGCGCCGGCGGAGTTCACCTCCGGCGTCATGGAGCAGACCGGCAAGATCGTCACCGCGCTCGGCATCAGCTTCGACTGACCGCGCCACGCTCCACGCACGACGGCCCGGACTCGCCCAGGCCATCGGACGCGGCGCACCGAGCCCCCGGTGCGCCGCTCAGTCCATGCCGTAGAGCTCCGGCTTCGCTTCCCGGCCCATGAGCTCCTTGACCATCACCCGGGGGTCCAGGTCCTCGTGCACGACCCTCACCACGCCCTCCGCGATGGGCATCTCGACGCCGGCGGCTGCCGCGAGGTCGACGATGGCACGCGACGACTTCACCCCCTCCGCGACCATGTGCATCTCGGCGATGATCTCGTCGAGCTTCATGCCCTGACCGAGCTTCGTGCCCACTGTCTGGTTGCGGGACTTCGG
Organism: Actinomycetes bacterium; assembly: GCA_046566145.1. Lineage (GTDB taxonomy): Bacteria > Actinomycetota > Nitriliruptoria > Nitriliruptorales > Nitriliruptoraceae > JBKHXF01. Next base: position 53,512 of record JBKHXF010000034.1, on the reverse strand, counting down.
CGAGGTGCAGGTGGCGACGAGGTCGCCGACGCCCGCGAGGCCCGAGAACGTCAGCGGCTGACCGCCGAGCGCCACGCCGAGGCGCTGCATCTCCGCGAGCCCGCGGGTGATGACCGTGGCCTTGGTGTTGTCGCCGAACCCCATGCCATTGGCGATGCCGGTGGCCAGCGCGATCACGTTCTTGACCGCCCCGCCGATCTCGACGCCCACCTTGTCGGGGTTGGTGTAGACGCGGAAGTAGGGCGTCATCACGGCGGCCTGCACCTGCTCGGCGCGGCCGAGGTCGGGGCTGGCCGCGACGGTGCCGGCCGGGAGCCGCTGCGCGCACTCCTCGGCGAGGTTCGGACCGGACACGACCACGACCCGGTCCGGGTCGCACCCCAGCGCGTCGGCCACGACCTGGCTGCCGAAGCGCCGCGTCTCGACGTCGACCCCCTTGATGAGGGACACGAGCGTGGCCCCGTCGGGGATGAGGTCACCCCAGGCGACGAGCTGGTCGGCGATGCCGACGCTCGGCACGGCGAGGACGACCACGTCCGCACCGTCGAGCGCCCGCGCGGGGTCGTCCGTGGCGTCCAGCTCGACCGGCAGCTCGATGCCGGGGAGGTACGCCTCGTTGGTGTGGGCGCCGTTCACCTCCTCCGCGACCTCGGCACGGCGGCACCACAGGCGCACCTGCGACCCGGCGTCGTGCGCCATCATCGCGAAGGCCGTGCCCCACGACCCCGATCCCATCACGGCGACGCGACCCACAGCCGCTGGTCCTCTCTCGCGCGGACTCGACGTTGCCACGACCCTAGCGGCGCGGGGGGCGCCGGGCCCGCCGGGCCCGTCGGGCCCCGAGCAGGTCGTGACTAGGCTCCCTCGGCGGATGTCCTCGACCCCACCCCCCGTCGCCGGCGTCACCGCGATCGTGCCGGTGCGCTCGCTCGGTGCGGGCAAGACCCGGCTCGCCGACGAGCTGTCGGTGGAGCAGCGCGCCGGCCTCGCCGGGGCGATGCTGGCCGACGTCTGCGCCGCGTTGCGGGCGTCCCGCGTCGAGCGCATCGTCGTGGCGGCCTCCGGTCCCGCCGGGGCGTCGGCCGCCTCGGCGCTCGGCCTCGACGTGGTGCTCGACCCGCCGGGCACCACCTCGCTGGACGAGGCAGTGGCGTCGGCGGCGTCCCGTGCCGGGCGGACCGACGCGCTGCTGGTGGTGATGGCGGACCTGCCGCGCCTCTCCCCCACCGACGTCGACCGGGTCGTCGGGACCGACGGGCAGGTGGTGGTCGCGCCGACCGCGGACGGGGGCACCGGGGCGCTGCTACGCCGGCCGGCGACCATCGTGGGCACGGCCTACGGGCCCGGGTCGGCCGGGCGCCACGTCCGCCTGGCCCGCGCTGCGGGGGCCGCCGTGACCACCGTCGACACGCCCGGGTTCCGCGACGACGTCGACACGCTCGAGGACCTGCGCGCGCTCCTCGGCGGCCCGATCGGCCGCGCGACGGCCGCGTTCCTGCGCCAGCACCGCCTGGTGCCCGACGGGGGCTGGTCGCCGGGGGCGTAGGCCGTGCGAGGTCAGCCCCGGCGGGTCCGCCGGCGGCCACGTCGCCAGGTCGCGAACCACCCGACCACGGCGCCGAGCGCGAAAGAGGCGACCAGCAGCACGATCAGCGGCACCCCACCGGCGAGGTGCTCACCGGTGGTGGAGTACTCGGCGATGGTCTCGCCGAAGATCCAGTCGAACGACACCGACTGCGAGTTGAACACCGCGAAGACACCGAACAGCACCGCGATGACCGCGACGACGACCCGCCCGACCTGCTGGGTCAGCGGCGCTCCTGTCGGGGCGGCGCCCGGCGCGCGCTCCCCTGCGGTGTCGTCGAGCGGGCGGGTCGCCCCGTCGGGGTCCGAGGCGTCGGTCGGCTGGTCGTCGCGGTCACGCACGGGCGTGCTCCTCACGGTCGCGGGTGCCGGCGAGCCGGGACGGTGCCCGGGCGCGGCCGGTCCTCCCAGCATGCCGCGCCGGCGGCGGGTTCGGGGGGCCACGACCCGTCCGGTTATCCTGCCGCCCGACTCCGACCCGCCGGACCCCAGGACCGTCCCATGCCGCAGGGCACCGTCAAGAGCTTCGACTCCGCCACCGGCACCGCCGTGCTGCTCGACGACCGCCTCGCGCTGCTCGACGTCGACCGCGAGGCGTTCGCGGCGTCCGGCCTCCTCGAGCTGCGGCTCGGTCAGCGCGTCCGCTTCGAGCTCGCCGACGACGCCAGCGGTGGCACCCGGGTCACCAACCTGAACATCGTCACGCTGTAGGCGACCGACACCCGCGGAGGGGCGCGCTCAGGCCTTGGACGGGAGCAGGTCGAGGACGAGCGCGGTGCGCGTGAAGATCGCGCGGCCGTGCTCCACCCCGTTGGCGTCACCCCACTCGCGGGTCGCCTCGAGGGCGCCGCGCAGCGCGTCGACGGCCTCGGGCGCCTCGGCGCCGTACATGGCCAGGGCCGCCGAGGCGACCTTGTCCGGGTCGGTCTCGATGAGCTCGCGCACGAGGTCGTCCGGGTCCTCCGTGTCGCGCCACGCCAGCGCGCAGGCCGCCGCGAACGCCTCCGAGGAGAAGTCACCCTCGCTCGCGATCAGGGCGAGGTGCATCAGCGCCTTGGCGGAGAGCCGGTCCTCGTCCGCGACCTCCTCGACCAGGCCGGCGTACGGGCCGAGCTCCTCGGCGGTGAGCCGGGGCGCCCGGATCGCGAGGTACTTCGCACGCACCGGCACCGGCGTGTGCACCTCGAGGTCGGCGGGGACGTCGCCGTCGGACTGCCACGCCGACAGCGGGCGCGCGGCCTCCCAGTAGGCGGCCACGTCGCCCTCGGTGCGCAGCGACGCCGGGGCGGCCAGCACCTTCGCGGGGTCGACCGAGAACGAGACGAGGCCCGGCCCGTGCTCCGAGGTCGTGGTCGTGGCGTGGTCGAGGTCGAGCCAGGCCGACACGCGCTTGCCGTGGGCGTAGCGGCCCGGGGCGGCGCGGTCGAAGTCGCCGGGCTCGCCCAGCAGGCCCGACATGTCCGCCCGCGTGCGCAGCCCCTCCTCCTCGATCAGGGGGAGGTGCGTGAGGGACGTCAGGTGGTGGACGGTGACACGGGCCACGGCGGGACCTCGGGCGTGTGGGACGACGGGAACGGACGCGGGAGGGTAGCGCGGGGCCACTGTGGCCCCTCCGCGCTCAGCTCCCGCCGTGCGGCTCGGCCGGCGCCACCCCGTGGCGGGCGAGCTCGGACGTGAAGCGGTCGAGCAGCTCCTCGGCCCGGGTCAGGTCGGACCCTCCCGCCTCGGCGATCGCGCCGAGTCGCCGCTGCCACCGCCGGCGCTGGTCGTCGGTCACGCGGGCGGTGTCGACCGCAGCGTGGAGCCCCCGGAGCCGCGCCGCGAGGGCGAGGACGGCAGAGGCGTCGAGCGGCGGCTCGGTCGGCAGGGCACGCTCCGGGGTGACGGCACGCCTCGCAGCGTAGTCCGCGCCGGGAGCCGCCCCGTGACCCCCACCCCGCTCGACGACGACGCCGATCATCCGGCGCTCGTCGTCGCGCCCCGCGACGTCACCGTCCGGCGCGCGAGCCCGGCGGACGTCGCGGCCGTGACCGCGCTGTACAACGCCTGCAGCGTCGAGCGGCTGGGCGTGGCGCTGTGGGACGAGGAGGACGTGCGGCAGCGGTGGCTCGACGCCGACCGGCTCGGCGACACGCTGCTGGTCGAGCGCGGCGGGCGGCTCGTCGCCTACGCCGAGTTCGCGGAGGACCACGACCCGTGGTCGGGGCCGGCCGGCGAGGTCGACCTCTACACGGAGGGCCGGGTCGCACCCGACGCGCGCGGCGAGGGCCTCGGGCGGTTCCTGCTGGCCCGGGCCCTCGACCGGGCCGCCCGCGCCGCCACGCGGGCCCCGGAGGCGGCCCGCGTCGCCATGCGCACGACGCTGCTCGACGCCGACGACGAGGCGCGGGCCTGGTTCGCACGCCACGGGTTCGTACCCGTCCGGTTCTTCCTCGAGCTCCGCACCGACCTCGGCGTCCCGCCGCCGGCGCCGGTGCTGCCGCCGGACGTGCGGATCACCGCGTACCGGCCCGGCGCGGACGACGACGACGTGCGGGAGGCGTACGACCTGGCGTTCTGCGACCACCACGCCCACCTGCCGGCGTCGCCGGGGGACTGGCGTCGGCTGCGGCTCGAGCGTGACGGGTTCGACCCGTCCCTGTGGCTCGTCGCGCGAGACGAGGCCGACGAGGTCGTCGGGGTGCTGCTCGGCCGCGCCGGCATCGCCGCCGATCCGGAGCTCGGCTACGTCGAGGACCTCGGCGTCGTGCCCGCCCGCCGACGGGAGGGCATCGCGCTGGCGCTGCTGCGCAGCGGGTTCGCGGCGTTCCGCGCCCGGGGGCTGCGGCGCGTCGGGCTCGACGTCGACGACGTCACGCTCGAGGGGGCGATGCGGCTGTACGCGCGCGCCGGCATGCAGGTGGTGCGGCGCACCGACGTGTTCGAGCTCGAGCTCCGCGCCGGCGGCTGACCGGGACCGGTTCAGCCGACCGTGGCGGTGGCCGGCACGGCGACCTCGTCCTCGTGGTCGCCGCCGACCAGGATCCCGTACGCCGCCGCCCCCACGATGACGGCGGCCGCCGCGACGTACGCAGCGGGCGGCCCGAGCGTGTCGGCGACGATCCCGAGCCCGAGGGCACCGAGGCCGTCGGCGATCATCGTCGCGGTGATCCCGGAGGCGACGGCTGCGCCGACCCGGTCGCGGTCGACGGCCCGCGTGAACTCCCCCTGCGCCAGCGACGTGAGCGCGTAGCCGAGGCCGAACGCCAGGTTCGCGGCCGCGAGCAGCGCCGGGGACTGGTCCACGACGGCCGCGCCGGCGAGCAGGGTGGCCCCGCACCCGAACGCCAGCACCCGCAGACCGCGCATCGTCGCCCAGCGGGGGACCCGACCGAACAGGATGCCTCCGAGCGCCGTACCCGCTGCCTGTCCCGCGAGGACGAACGGCAGCCAGCCGGATCCCGCCGCCGCCGCCGGCGCCAGCGCCTCGGGCAGCGACCCCACCGCCGCGGCCACGAGCAGCAACTGCATGAGGCGCCGAGGACGGCCGGGTCGGAGCCACTCGGCGAACCCGTCGCTCCAGCGCCGGGCGGCGCCGAGGGGTCGGGAGGGCGCGATCCGCAGGCGCAGCACGATCAGCGCCGCGATGGCGAAGGTGGCGACGTCGAACGCGATCGCCACGGCCGGGCCGAGCGTCACCGCCGCGGTCCCGCCCAACAGCATCCCCACCGTCGCCGTCGCCTGACCGACCGACCCCGCGAGGGTCACGCTCGGCGTGATGAGACCGTCGGGGACGTCCGTCCCCGTGATCGCGTGCCGCAGCGCGCCGGCGGCCGGCCGGGTCATGCCCAGGCCGCCGGCGGCCACGAAGACGGGCCAGAGCCCGTCGAACACGAGCACGAGCCCGACCGACAGCCCACCGAGCAGGTAGACGACCGACAGGGCGCGCCGGCGGTCGACTCGGTCGAGGTAGGGGCCGAACAGCACCGGCGTGAGCATCGCCGAGACGCCGGTGGTCGCGAGCAGCGACGCCGTCCCGGTCACGAGCCCGGTGCGCTCGTAGGCGAGCACGAGCAGGCCCGCGAGCCCGACCCAGTCACCGAGGCTGGAGGCACCCTGGGCGGCGAGCAGCACCCGGGCGACCGGGTGGGCGACGACGGCGCGGAACGGTCCCACGGCTCGGCTCGCCCTCCAGACGGTCGGTGCACGGTGTCCCGTCGGGGGTGGGCGTCCGACGGGCCGACGACCCTAGCCGTCGGCCCGCCCGTCCCCCGGGTGGATGCACCACCTGCGGTTGGTGCGCTCCGCGCGCTCAGACGGGCGGTGTGCCGGGCACCGGGATCGGCGCGCCGTGCGGCAGGGTGGGGTCGGCCGCGTCGGCCTGCTCGACCTCGTCGCGCCGGATGCCGAGCAGGAACAGCACCGCGTCGAGGTAGGGGACCGAGACGGTCGTGTCCGCCACCTCGCGCACCACCGGCTTCGCGTTGAAGGCGATGCCGAGCCCGGCGGCGGCGAGCATGTCGAGGTCGTTGGCGCCGTCCCCCACGGCGACGGTCTGCTCGAGCCCGATGTCCTCCGCGGCGGCGACCTCGCGCAGCACGGCGGCCTTGCGGGCCCGGTCGACCACGGGACCGACGAGCCCGCCGGTGAGCCGGCCGTCGACGACCTCGAGCTCGTTGGCGACGGCGTGGTCGATGCCGAGCTGGGCGGCCAGCGCGTCCGTGAACGCGGTGAACCCGCCGGAGACGATCGCGACCTTGAACCCGAGCCGCTTCAGGGTCCGGACGAACGTGCGGGCGCCGGCGGTCAGCGTGATGCGCTCACGCACCCGGTCGAGGGCGGCGACCTCGAGCCCCTCGAGCAGCGCCACGCGCTCCCGCAGCGACCCCTCGAAGTCGAGCTCGCCGGCCATGGCGCGCGCCGTGATGTCGGCCACCTCGGCGAGCACCCCCGCCTCGGCGGCCAGCAGCTCGATGACCTCGTCCTGGATGAGCGTCGAGTCGACGTCGAGCACGACGAGCCGCTTCGCGCGCCGCTCGAGGGACTCGCGCTGGATCGCGAGGTCGATCGGGCGGGCGGCGGCGACCCCGATCAGGGCGGCACGCATCGCGTCCATGTCCCCGTCGACCACGACGAGCTCGAACGACACGACCGGGTAGCGCGAGAGCCGCAGGATCCGGTCGATGTTCCCGCCGCCCGACGCGATGGCCTCCGCGACGGCGCGCAGGTCGTCGGCCGAGAGGGCGCGACCGATGACGGTCACGACGAAGCGCGGCATGGTGGCCCGCTGCGAGGTGTCCTCGACGACCTCGAACTCGACCTGGACGCCGGCCTCCCAGGCCCAGAACAGCAGCTCCTTGAGGACGTCGTCGCGCGCGCCGACGGAGACGAGGACGTCGAGCGTGAGCCGCTCGCGGACGACGACCTGCTCCATGTCGTAGACCTCGACGTCCCCGGCGGCGAGGTGGCCGAGGAGGCCCGCGGTGATCCCGGGGCGGTCGCGTCCGGAGACGCGCACGAGGACGGTGTGGCGGTCGCTCATCGCGGCGAGCCTACCGGCGGCCGCGGGGTCCCCCGCCGCCGCGCCCGCGCCGGCGGCGTCACAGCGGCGCCAGCGTCAGCTCGATGCCGGCAGCGGTCCGGGCCACGGTCCGCACCCCGTGGGCGTGCCGACCGAGGTCGCGCAGCGTGGCGAGGCCCTCGGCGTCGAGTCCTCCGCCGGCGCCGGCGGCCAGCGTCACCACGACGTCGTCGTCGCCGCGGCCGCGAACGACGCTGCGGTGCCCCTGGGTCAGCAGCGCCTCGATGGCGGCGGTGTCACCGTCGCCGTCGAGGGCGTCGGCGAGGCGGTCGAGCCGGTCACGCATCGCGAGCACCCCGGTGCGCAGGGCGCTGCGGTTGCGGGTCATCACCTCCGACCAGAACGCGGGGCGCGAGGCCGCGACCCGCGTGAGGTCGCGGAACGACCCGCCGGACAGCAGCTCGGTCTCGACGGGGAACGCGCCGGCGAGGGTGGCGTACAGCCCGTAGCTGAGCACGTGCGGGAGGTGGGAGAGGGTGGCGACCAGGGCGTCGTGCTCGTCGGCGTCGACGAGCACGGGCCAGGCCCCGAAGCCGAGCACGAGCTCGAGCGTGCGCACCAGCGCGTCGGGGTCGGTGCCGGTGTCGGGGGTGACGAACCACGGGGCACCGTCGAACAGGCCGCGGCGGGCGGCGCGGAAGCCGGCCCGCTCGGTGCCCGACATCGGGTGCCCGCCGACGTGGCGCAGGTGCCGGTGGACGACGCCGGCGGTGCCGAGCGCCGCCGGCGCCTTCACGCTCGCGACGTCGGTGACGACGGTTCCGGGGGCGGCGGCGTCGTCGAGCTCGGCGAGGACGCCGGCGGTCGCGCCGGTGGGGACCGCGACGACGACCACGTCACAGCGCTCGGCGACGGCGCCGGCGGTGTCCTCGACGGCCACGCCGGCCGCCGCGGCCAGCGCGCGCTCGTCGGGGTCGAGGTCGGTGCCGACGACCTCGACGCCGCGGCCGAGCAGGTCGAGCGCGACCGAGCCGCCGACGAGTCCCAGGCCGACGACACCCACCGGGCCGGTGCCGCTCACGCCTCGACCTCACCGAGCAGCGCGTCGAGCTCGGCCGGGTCGGACGCGACCCGACCGACGAGCTCGCGCAGGTGCACCGTCCCCCAGCCACGGTCGACCACCGGGTAGGCGCCGAGCAGCTTCAGGGCGGTGCGGTCGGCGGTGAGCTCCTCCAGCGCCTCGACGAACACGGGGTCGCGCAGGCCGCCGTCGAGCTCGACGGTGAAGCCGTACTCGCCGAGGACGCTGGCGAGCGGGCGGGACTCGAGCCGGGTCAGGTTGATGCCGCGGACCGAGAACGGGCTGAGCAGCGACTGCAGCACCCCGGGACGGTTGCGGGTCGGCACCGCGAACAGCAGGACACGGCCGCGGTCGTGGTGGCGCAGCGGCCCGGTGCGCACGACCGCGAACGCCGTCGACGACGGCGCGATGTGCGCCTCGTCGTCGGGCAGCGCGACGAGCCCGGCGGCCTCCCCCGCCTCGGGGGTCGCGAGCGCGGCGAGCCCGGGCCGCGAGCCCTCCGCGACGAGCTGGCACGCGGAGGACGACGACGGGGTCGGGACGGTCGCGGTCAGCCCGAGGGCGACCAGCGAGGCGCGGCACTGGGCGAGCGCGTGCGGGTGCGAGGCGACCGCGGTGACGTCGGCGAGGCTCGTGCCGGGCGGGACCAGCAGGCGCAGGTCCACGTCCACGACGACCTGGTCGTGCACGGCGGAGCGGACGGCCCGGAAGGCGAGGTGGTCGACGGTCTCGCGCACGGCCCCCTCGACGGAGTCCTCGACCGGCACCACGCCGGCGGCCACCTCGCCGGCCTCGACGGCGTCGAGGACCTCGGTGATCGTGGCGAGCGGCACGCCGTCCGGCCCGTCGGCGAGGTCGCCGGCGAGCACGCCGCCGGCGCCGGCGACGAGCGCCCGGTGCGAGATCGACCCGGCAGGGCCGAGGTACGCGACGGTCACGGCGGGCCTCCGGGTCGGACGGCGGAGCGCGGGGCAGGCGCGCGACCCTACCGGCGCACCCGGGCGGGACGGTCGTCGCGCCGGCGGCGGGGGCTACCGTGCGCCACGCCGCCAGACCGCGAGACAGGACCCGCCGTGGCGACCACGAACCCGGTGCTCGACCAGCTCGGCGGCTACCCGCTCGCCCGGCTGCAGGACCTCGCGAACGAGCTGCGGGCCGACGGCGCCGAGCTGCACGACTTCTCCATCGGCGACCCCGACGAACCGACGCCCGACTTCATCCGCGAGGCGCTCGTGGACGCCGTCGGGCCGGTGAGCCGCTACCCGACCGCCGCCGGCCAGCCAGCCCTGCGCCGGGCCATCGCGGACTGGCTGGCGCGCCGGCACGGCGTGACGGGCCTCGACCCCGACGTGCACGTGGTGCCGTCCGCCGGGTCGAAGGAGGCGATCTTCCACCTGCCGTTCGCGGTGATCGACCGCGACGCGGAGAAGCGCGGGGTGGTGTGGGGCGACCCCGGCTACCCGGTGTACGACCGCGGGACCCGCTTCGCCGGCGGCCTGTCCGACCCGGTGACGCTGACCGCCGAGGACGGTTGGCTGCTCGACCTCGCCGCCCTCGACGCCGACCGCCTCGACCGCACGGCGATCGCGTGGATCAACTACCCGCACAACCCGACCGGCGCGGTCGCGGACCTCGCGTACCTGCGCCGGCAGGTCGAGGTCGCCCGCGAGCACGGGATCCTGCTGTGCTCCGACGAGTGCTACCAGGAGGTCTGGTTCGACGCGCCGGCACCGAGCGTGCTCGAGGTCTGCGACGGCGACCTCACCGACGTCGTGGCGTTCGTGTCCCTGTCGAAGCGCTCCGGGATGACCGGCTACCGCGCCGGCGGCATCGTCGGCGACCCGGACGTGGTGCGGGGGCTGCGGGTCCTGCGCCCCAACGTCGGCACGGCCTCCCCCGACTTCGTGCAGGTCGCCGCCACCGCCGCGTGGGGCGACCAGGCACACGTCGACGAGCGCCGCGAGGTGTTCCGGGCCAAGCGCGACGTCGTGCTCGGGTTCCTGCGCGACGCGGGCATCGAGGTGTCGGGCAGCGCCGCGACGTTCTACGTGTGGTTCCGGGCACCCGGCGGGGACGACGCCGCGTACGCCGAGGCGCTGCTGCGTGAGCGCATCGTGGCGTCGCCGGGGCGGGCGTTCGGGCCCGGCGGGCGGGGCTGGCTGCGCCTCGCCCTGGTCCCGACGGTGGAGGCGTGCGAGCGCGCCGTCGCCGCGTGGGGCGACGCGATCACGGCGGGGCGCCTGCCTGGCTGAGGGTCAGCCGGCATCGAGCGCGCTGGCCTCGAGCCGGCGTGCCGTGCGGGCGACCAGCACGACCGCGAGGAAGCCGGCCACGGCGAGCGCGGCGGCCAGGGCGACCTGGCCGTCCGGGGCGCCGAGCGCCGTGTCGCCGACGCCGTCCTCCCCCGCCGGCCACGGCCACAGCACCCGCAGGGACCCGGCCATGAGCCCGATGAGCACGGCCAGCACGAGGTCGCGGGCCCGCACCAGCATCCACGTCAGCAGCGTCGAGAAGGCCGCGAGGCCGATGACGGCGCCGGCGCCGAACACCACGATGATCCCGAGGTCGCGGTCCGAGATCGACCCGAGGACGGTCTGGTACATCCCGATCATCAGCAGGATGAACGAGCCGGAGATGCCGGGCAGGATCATCGCGCAGATGGCGAGCGCGCCCGAGGCGAAGACGACCGCGGGCCCGGGGTCGGTGACCCGTCCCGAGCGCAGCCCGAGCACGACGAACGTGACCAGCGCGCCCGCGAGCATCACGGCCCACAGCCGCGGGGTGCGTTCCTCGAGCTCGTCGAGCGCGACGACGCACGAGCCCGCGACCAGGCCGAGGAACGCGGCCGACAGCGGGACCGGCTGCGTCTCCAGCAGGTGCTCGAGCCCCGAGGCGAGCGTCACCACCGCGGTGGCGATGCCGGCGAGCAGCGACAGCAGGAAGACCCACTCCACGTGGCGCAGCGCCCCGACGGTGTCGCCGATGCGGCCCCGGGCGAGCAGCGACATCGCCTTCGCGCCCTGCCGGATCGATGCGACGAGCCGCTCGTAGATCCCGAGCACGAGGGCGACGGTCCCACCGGACACGCCGGGGACGAGGTCGGCGGAACCCATCAGGAACCCCGACACGTAGGTGATCGCCACGGCCCGCGGGCCGTGCGGGTGCGTCTCGGGCGCGTGGGCGGGGCGGGGGGCGACCTCGTCGCGCGAGGTGCGCTCGGCGGGCGCGGCGTGGGTGTCCATGACGGCGGACCGTACCCGCGGGGACCCCCGGCTCCGGCAGTAGGCTCGCGGCCCGCTCCCGACCCCGAGGGCCGTCCCGACGATGTCCACCTCACCCCGCTCCGGTCCCGCCGTCGGCCTCGGTGTCGCCACGGTCGCCGACGACGGCACCGTCCTCGCCGTCTGGTTCCCCACCACGAGCCTCGACCCCGACCTGGCCGAGGCGCTCGGCGGCCCGGGGACCCGGCCGTTGCCGGCCCCGGAGGACGTCCCGGTCGAGCACGCGAACACGGTCGCGGCGCTGCAGCGTGCCGCCCACCGCGAGACCGCCCCGACCCGCACGGCACGCAAGCCGGTCGTGACCGTCGCCGGCGACCTCGCCGCCGCGCCGGTGGACGCCCACGACGTGTACCTGCGCCTGCACCTGCTGTCGCAGCGCCACGTCCGCCCGCACGAGGCCGACCTGACCGGCGCGTTCGGGCTGCTCGCCAACGTCGTGTGGACCGACCTCGGCCCGTGCGCGGTGGAGGACTTCGAGGACCTGCGTCTCTCGCTCGCCTCGGCCGGCCACGACCTGCGCGTCCGCGGCGTCGACAAGTTCCCGCGGATGACCGACTACGTCGTCCCGACCGGGGTCCGCATCGCGGACGCCGACCGGGTGCGGCTCGGCGCCCACCTCGCCCCCGGCACCACCGTGATGCACGAGGGGTTCGTGAACTTCAACGCGGGCACGCTCGGGGCCGCGATGGTGGAGGGGCGCATCTCCGCCGGCGTGGTCGTCGGGGACCGCTCCGACATCGGCGGCTCCGCGTCGATCATGGGCACGCTCTCCGGCGGCGGCACCGAGGTGATCCGCATCGGCGAGGGGTGCCTCCTCGGCGCGAACGCCGGCATCGGCATCTCGCTCGGCGACGGCTGCGTCGTCGAGGCGGGCCTGTACGTCACCGGCGGGACCCGGGTGACGCTGCCGTCGGGCGAGGTCGTGAAGGCCGCGACCCTCTCCGGTGCGTCCGGGCTGCTGTACCGCCGCAACTCGCAGTCCGGCGCGGTCGAGGTGCTCGAACGCGAGGGCGACTGGGGCGGCCTCAACGAGCAGCTCCACGCCAACTGACCACCCACTCGCGACCGCCAGGAGCCGAGATGCCCGCGACCCGCGACGACCTCGTCGGCGCGCTGCTGGAGCACTGCGGCGTGCTGTCGGTCACGGGCGAGGAGGCGGCGCTCGCCGACGCGCTCGAGGCCCGGTACCGCGCCGGCGGTCGGCCCGTCACCCGCGTGGGCGACTCGCTGGTGGTCGGCGCGCCCTCGGGCGACCGGAAGGTCGTGGCGCTCGTCGGCCACCTCGACGTGGTGCCACCGACCGACGCCGACCGGGAGCCCCGCGTCGAGACCCGCGACGGGGTGGAGGTCGTGGTCGGGCGGGGCACGTCCGACATGAAGGCCGGCAACGTCGTCGCGATGGCGCTGCTCGACGACCGCGAGCTCGCCGCATCCTCCCCCTACGACCTCGTGCTGGTGCTCTACGCGCGGGAGGAGGGACCGGCCGACGAGAACGAGCTCGCCGACGTGCTCGCGGCGGTGCCGTGGCTCGCCGAGGTCGACCTCGCGGTCGTGCTCGAGCCGACCGACGGCGAGGTGCAGGCGGGCTGCCTCGGCGGCATCCACGCGGAGCTCGTGTTCACCGGCCGGCAGGCCCACTCGGCACGGCCGTGGCACGGCGAGAACGCGCTCACCAAGGCCGGCGCGTTCCTCGCGGACCTGCACGCCCGCGGGCCCGACGACGTCGAGGTCGACGGCATCGCCTACCGGGACGTGTTCACCGCCACGCAGGCGTGGACCGACAACGCCCGCAACGTCGTGCCCGGCACGTTCACCGTGAACCTCAACTACCGCTTCGCCCCGCGCTTCGACGTCGCCGCGGCGGAGCGGGTGCTGCGCGACCTCGTGGGCGACCGGGCCGAGGTCACCGTGGTGGACGTCGCGCCGCCGGCGCCGCCCCGGCTCGACACGCCGCTGGTCGCGGCGCTGGTCGACGCGCTCGGGGTCCCGGTGACGGGCAAGCAGGCGTGGACCGACCTCGCCCGCTTCGCCGAGCTGGGGGTCCCGGCGGTGAACTACGGCCCCGGCCTGACCGCGCAGGCGCACCAGCGCGGCGAGCACGTCCCGGTCGACGCGCTCGTCGACGTCCACGACCGCCTGCGTGCGTTCCTGACCGGGTAGGGGGCCGTCGTGCTGCGGGTGCTGCCGATCGTCGCGACCTTCGCGTTCTGGCTGTACTGCCTGCTCGACGTCGTCACGTCCGACCCGGACGACGTGCGCCTGCTGCCGAAGCGGATCTGGCTCGTGGTGGTCGCGCTGCTCGTGCCGATCGGAGGGCTGCTGTGGCTGTTCCTCGGACGCCCGCAGGGCGACGGCGGACGAGGACCCGCGTGGCCCCGCGGGCCCGCGGGGCGTACCCCCCCGTCACGACGCTCCCCCCGACGACCCGCACCACGCGGCCCCGACGACGACCCGGCGTTCCTGCGCGACCTCGACCGCAGGACGTCCCGGGACGACGGCGCGGACGCCGGCCACGAGGGGTGACGCGCGCGCCGAGGACGACGGAGCCCGGTGACCAGTGGTCACCGGGCTCCGTTGCTGCTGGTACCCCCGAGCGGATTTGAACCGCCGTTACCGCCTTGAGAGGGCGACGTCCTGGGCCGCTAGACGACGGGGGCGTGTGCAGTTGTGTGCCGACCTTCACGGAGCGTTCCCGTTGGGGCCGGCGGGCGGCGAGTGTAGCGAGTCCGACAGGACCTTCTGACGCTCACCGCAGCTCGGGGGGAAGGACTCGAACCCTCAATAACTGGACCAGAACCAGTCGTGTTGCCAATTACACCACCCCCGAAGGGCGTCGCGGAGGGTAACGGACACCCCCGGTGGGACGCGAACCGGCGGCGGTGACCACCGGGCTGCGCGCGGCGCCCGCACCCGAGGTGGGTCAGCCCTGCTGCGCCCTGGCGACCGGCAGGGCCGCGTCGAGCCGGTCGAGCACGACCTGGCGGTCGAGCAGCTCGATCGACTCGAACAGCGGCGGGCTGACGCTCGAACCGGTCACCGCGACCCGGATCGGTTGCGCGACCTTGCCGAACCCGATGCCGAGCTCCTCCGGCAGGGCGCGCAGCGCCGCCTCGATGGCCTCCACGCTCCACTCGACGTCGGCGAGCACGCGACGCCCCGCCTCGATGGCCTCGGGCGCACCGGCCTTGCTGAGCACCTTCGCGACGCTGTCCGGGTCGAGCTCGACCGTCTCGGAGAAGAACGCCGGCGCGTAGCTCCGCACCTCGTCGAGGCGCTGCATCCGCTCCTGCACGTGCGGGACGAGCCCCTCGAGCATCGTCCGCTCCGCGTCGGTCGGCGGGGTGGCGATGAGCGGCTCGAAGGTCGCTTCGTCCGGCGCGTCGGTGTCGACGTCGACGTCGTCGGCCACCGGCGGGAGGGTGCCGTCGAGGTACGGCACGAGCCGGTCGGCGAGCTCACCGACCGACAGCGCGCGGATGCGCTCGCCGTTGAACGCCGTGAGCTTGTCGGTGTCGAACGCCGCGGCGGAGCGGCCGACCTGCGCGAGGTCGAACGCCTCGATGAGCTCGTCGAGGTCCATGCGCTCGCGCCCGTCGCCGGGCGCCCAGCCGAGCAGCGCGATGTAGTTGACGAGCGTCTCCGGCAGGTAGCCCTGGCGGGCGAACTGCTGGATGGCGACCGACCCGTGCCGCTTCGAGAGCTTCTTGCGGTCCATCCCGACGATCATCGGCAGGTGCGCGAAGGAGCTCGGGTGGGTCCAGCCGGCCTCCCGGGCCGGGAACCCGACCTCGGCGAGCGCGTCGTCGACCAGCCCGTCACGGATGAGCAGGTCGTAGAGGAAGGCCTGCCGCGGCGTGACCGACAGCAGGTCCTCGCCGCGGCACACGAGGGTGATGCCCTGCGCCACGTCGTCGACGGCGTTGGCGAGCACGTAGGTGGGCGAGCCGTCGGAGCGGACCAGCACCGGGTCGGACTCGGTCGCCCAGTCCCAGGTGACGGTCCCGCGGACGAGGTCCTCGACGGCGATGGTGCCGGTCTCCGGTAGCGCGAGCCGGAGGGTCGCCTCGCCGTCGCCGGTGGCGTCGGGCACGGTCGAGCGCTTCACGATCGGCGGCAGCTTCTCGGCCTGCCGGTCCTCGCGCCACTCGGTGAGCTCGTCGGCGGAGCGCTCGTCGCGGTACAGCGCGCCGACGTCGACCAGCCGGCGGGCGACCGCGTCGTGCAGGGCGCGGCGCTCGGACTGCCGGTACGGGCCGTACGGACCGCCGGCGCGCACGCCCTCGTCCCAGTCGAGCCCGAGCCAGGCCATCGCCTCGTGCATCGAGTCCATCGACGCCTCGGTGGCACGTGACGCGTCGGTGTCCTCGATCCGGAACACGGCGGTGCCGCCGTGGTGGCGGGCGTGGAGCCAGTTGAACAGCGCCGTGCGGACGCTGCCGACGTGGAGCCAGCCGGACGGAGCCGGGGCGAAGCGGACGCGGGGGGTGGCGGACACGGGGGTCTCCTCCGGGGAGGCGGGCGGGAGGGGCGGGGAGGCGGGCGGGTCAGAGGATGGCGCCGGGCCGGTAGGCCGCCGCCTCCGGGTGGCGCGCGACGAGGGCACCGACCTGGGACGCGAAGGCGTCGACCTGCTCGCCTGCGCGGCCGACGAAGCCGAGCGGGTCGGCGAGCAGCGCGTCGAGCGCGTCGCGGTCGAGCGGGATGCGCTCGTCGGCCGCGAGGCGGGCGACCAGGTCGTTGTCGGTGCGGCCCTGCTCGCGCATCTCGAGCGCGACGGCGACGGCGTGCTCCTTGATGGCCTCGTGCGCCGTCTCCCGACCGACGCCGGCGCGGACCGCGGCGACGAGGACCTTGGTGGTGGCGAGGAACGGCAGGGTGCGGGCGAGCTCCCGCTCGATGACGGCCGGGTACGCGCCGAGCTCGATGAGCACGGTGAGGAACGTCTCGAACAGCCCGTCGGTGGCGAGGAACGCGTCGGGCAGCATCACGCGCCGCACGACCGAGCAGGACACGTCGCCCTCGTTCCACTGGTCGCCGGCGAGCCCGGACGCCATCGTCAGGTAGCCCGACAGCAGCGTCATGAAGCCGTTGACCCGCTCGGAGGAGCGCGAGTTCATCTTGTGCGGCATGGCGGACGAGCCGACCTGCCCGGGCCTGAAGCCCTCGGTGGCGAGCTCCTGCCCGGCCATGAGGCGCAGCGTCTTGGCGAGGTTCGCCGGACCCGAGGCGACCTGCACCAGCGCGGACACGACGTCGAGGTCGAGCGAGCGCGGGTAGACCTGGCCGACGTTGGTGAGCGTCTCGTCGAAGCCGAGGTGCGCGGCGATGCGCCGCTCGAGCTCGTCGACCTTCGCCTCGTCACCGAGCAGGTCGAGCTGGTCGAGCTGCGTGCCGACCGGCCCCTTCACGCCGCGCAGCGGGTAGCGCGCCAGCAGCTCCTCGACCCGGCGGGTCGCCTGCAGCAGCTCCTCCCCCGCGTTCGCGATGCGCTTGCCGAGCGTGACGGCCTGGGCGGGGACGTTGTGGGTGCGGCCGGTCAGCACCGTGTCCCGGTGCTCGACGGCGCGCTCGGCGAGCAGGGCCAGCGTCGCGACACAGCGGTCGCGGACCAGCTCGAGGCTGCGTCGCACCTGCAGCTGCTCGACGTTCTCGGTCAGGTCGCGCGAGGTCATGCCCTTGTGGACGTGCTCGTGTCCGGCGAGGGCGGCGAACTCCTCGATGCGGGCCTTCACGTCGTGGCGGGTGACCCGCTCACGGGCGTCGATCGAGGCGAGGTCGACCTGCTCGACGACGGCCTCGTGGGCCTCGATCACGCCGTCGGGGAGCTCGACGCCGAGGTCGGCCTGTGCGCGCAGCACCGCGATCCAGTAGCGCCGCTCGAGCACCACCTTCCCGCGCGGCGACCACACGTCGACCATCGCCGGGCTGGCGTAGCGGCCGGCGAGCACGTTGGGGATGGAGGTCTCGGTCACGGTCGTGGCGCTCCGGTTCGGTCAGGCGTCGGGGGTGGCGTCCCGGTCGACCACCGGGTTGCTGAGCCGGCCGATGCCGTCGACCTCGACGGTCACCACCTGGCCGGGGAGGATCGGGCCGACGCCGGCGGGGGTGCCGGTCAGGACGACGTCGGACGGCAGCAGGGTCATCACCTGAGAGACGTACGACACGAGCGTCGGCACGTCGAAGACGAGGTCGGCGGTGGTGCCGTCCTGGCGCACCTCCCCGTCGACGAGGCAGCGGACGCGCACGTCGTGCGGGTCGATGTCGGTCGCGATGGCCGGTCCGAGCGGGCAGAACGAGTCGAAGCCCTTGGCCCGGGTCCACTGCGGCTCGGCGCGCTGCAGGTCGCGGGCGGTGACGTCGTTGGCCGCGGTGAACCCGTAGATGCCGCGGGCCGCCTCCTCCGGGGTCGCCTGTGACACGATCGCGCCGATGACGACCGCGAGCTCCGCCTCGTGGTGCACCTCGTCGGTGTGGTCCGAGGGGTAGAGGATGGGGGCGCCCGGGCCGATCACCGACGACGATGGCTTGAGGAACAGCAGGGGCGCCTCGGGAACCTCGTTGCCGAGCTCGGCGGCGTGGTCGCGGTAGTTGCGGCCGACGCACACGATCTTCGACGGGATCACCGGCGCGAGCAGCTGCAGCCCCTCGACGTCCACGACCTCCCCGGTGGGACGGTGCGACGTGAACGGGTGCGGCTCGATGACCGCGACCTCGGTGCCCTCGAGCACCCCGTAGCGGGGGCCCTGTGGACCAGCGAAGCGGACGATGCGGGGCACGGCGGCGCGGACCTCGGGGAGGGAGCGAAGGGGACGACGGCCGAGGCTATCCCTCGTCGAGCTCCACGAGGTCCGTGGGCTCGGCCGCCGGCGGGGTGGTGGGCACCGTGAACCAGAAGGTGCTGCCGTGGCCGAGGTCGCTCTCGGCGCCGATCTCGCCGCCCCACACCTCCACGAGCGTCTTGCAGATGTGCAGCCCGATCCCGGTCCCGCCGTGCTCGCGGGTGCCGGACCCGTCGACCTGGTGGAAGCGGTCGAAGACGCGGGGCAGGTCGCCCGAGAAGATGCCCGGGCCGTGGTCGGTGACCCGGACGCGCGGGGTCGGGTCGAGGTCGACGACCACCTCGATGGGACCGTCGGGGGCGAACTTCGCCGCGTTGTCGAGCAGGTGCAGGACGACGCGCTCCAGCTTGAGCGGGTCGAGGGGGAAGGTCCGCTCGCCGGCGGCCTCGCGCAGCAGGATCTCGCGGCCGGGGTGGACCTCGCGGGCGCGGGCCACGAGCTCCGCGATGGTCGCCCCGAAGGACCGCTCCTCGAGGTGCAGCGGTGGACGGTGGCGCTCGACCTGCGACACCAGCAGCAGGTCCTCGACCAGCCACTCGAGCCGACCGGACTGCTCGGCGATGGCCGCGATGGCCGTGCGCCTCGCCGCATCGGGCAGGTCGTCCCCACGCGAGTGCAGGACCTTCGCGTACCCGCGCACCGTCGTGAGGGGCGTGCGGAGCTCGTGCCCGATGACGGCCACGAAGTCGCTCTTGAGCCGGTCGAGCTCGGTCTCGGTGGTGACGTCCTCGAGGATCAGGATGCGGGAGCCCGCCGGGCCCGCCGCCGTGCTCGACGCACGGACGCGGAACGTGCGCGGGTCCGGGGTGAGGAGCGTCAGCTCCGTCCGCACGGCGTCCTTCCGGTCGAGCAGGAGGGCCTCCAGCTCGACGGACCGCAGCTTCCCGCGCACGTCCCGGCCGGTCTCGAACGTCGGGTTCAGCCCGAACAGCTCGGACGCGACCGGGTTGATCGCGACGAGGCCGCCGGTGGCGTCGACGATCAGGATCGGGTCCGGCACGGCGATGGCGAGGGCGCTGAGCTCGTCGTCCTTGGCGACCAGCTCCTCGGCGAGCACCGACCGGGCCAGCGCGAGCGACGCCGGCGTCTCGAAGGTCGCGAGCACCCGGATGCGGTGCCCCGGTGGCCGGGGCACCCCGCCGGGCTGCACGGCCACGAGCAGCCCGAGCGGACCGGTCGGCCCGTGCAGCGGCAGCACCACCGCTCGGGTCGTCCCCTCCCCCGCGGCCAGGGTCGCCAGCGCCGGGTCGGTGGCCACGTCGTCGACGACCCGCAGCCCGCTCCCCTGCAGCAGCGTCGCGAGCACCGACGGTCGACGGACGATCGCGAGCACGCGGCCGAGCGTGAGCCCCCGGACCTCCACCGGCTCGGGGTCACGGCCCGGGGGCGCGGCGACGACGAACCCGTGCTCGGCACCGATGAGCGCCCGGGCGGCGTCGAGCAGGGCCGTCGCGACCTGGTCGAGCCGGGCCGCGCCGACCAGCGCCGTGCCCGCCTCGAACAGCAGGGCGAGGTCGTCGGCACGGGTCCGGGCGGCGGCGTACAGCTGGGCCTGGCGCAGCGCGGAGGCGGCGACCTCGGCGAACGCGACGGCGATGCGCAGGTCGGTGTCGTCGAACGCGGGTCGGCGCGCGCGGTCGCGCACGAGGTTGACGTTCAGCACACCGACGACATCGCCGGCGGCCCGCAGGGGGACGCAGATCGAGCTGACCAGGTGGCGGGTCCCCTCCTCGTCGCCGTACCGCGAGACCTCGCGGTCGTCGCCGAGCACCAGCGGGGTCCCGCTCGCCGCCACGTAGCCCGCGATGCCCGCACCGAGGAGGACACGCGTCTCGGCGACGACGTGCGGGGCGAGGCCGCGCGCGGCACCGATGACGAGCGACCCCCCGTCCTCGGTGCGCCGCATCACCGACCCCTCGTCCGCCTCCAGCAGGCGCAGCGCCTGCTCGAGCACCACGTCGAGGGTCCGCTGCAGGTCGCCCGTCGCGTTCAGCTCACGCGTGGCGTCGACCAGCCCGGCGAGCGCCCGGGCGCCGAGTCCCCGCAGGTCGTCCTCGGCCCCCTGGCGCAGCACGGTCAGCGCCCCGGCGTCGGGTGCGTGTGCGGCGACCCACCGGTCTCAGCCCGCAGCAGCGCGTGGGTGTAGGCGTCGGAGAGGGCCCGCCAGGAGGCCTCCACGACGTTGGGGTGCACCCCGACCGTGTCCCACACGTCTGCCCCGTCCGTCGCCGTGATGAGGACCCGTGTCACCGCGTCCGTGCCCTGCGATGCCTCCATGATACGGACCTTGTAGTCCACGAGGTGGATGTCCGCGAGGTGCGGCCACGTGCCGTTCACGGCGTTGCGGAAGGCGTGGTCGAGCGCGTCGACGGGCCCGTTGCCCTCGCCGGCGCCGAGCTTGCGCTCGCCGGCCACCTCGACGCTGAGGATCGCCTCCGCCGGCGCGCCCAAGGGGGCCTCGGAGGGGTGCCGGCCGCCGACCGTCACGCGGTAGCGCTGGGTGACGAACGGTTCGTCCGCAGGGGCGAGCCGGCCCGTCTCGCGCAGCAGCAGCAGCGCGAACGACGCGTCGGCCGCCTCGTAGCTCCAGCCCTCCGCCTCGCGCTGCTTGACCACGGCGAGGACCTGGGCGGCCTCCTCGTCGGTCACCTCGAGCCCGAGCTCCTTCGCCTTCAGCACGATGTTCGACCGGCCGGCGAGCTCGGAGACGACCAGCCGCTGCCGGTTGCCGACGAGGTCCGGGTCGACGTGCTGGTACATGTCGGGTGCCTTGGCGAGCGCGGACGCGTGCAGGCCGGCCTTGTGGCTGAACGCCGTGTGCCCCACGTAGGGCGCGACCGACGGGTGGGCCTGGTTGGTGAGCTCCGCCACGACGTGGCTCGTGTCGGCGAGCCGCTCGAGCTGCGCCGGGGAGATCAGCTCGAGGCCGCGCTTGAGCTGCAGGTCGCCGATGATGGTGAAGAGGTTCGCGTTGCCGCACCGCTCCCCGAGGCCGTTGGCGGTCCCCTGCACCTGCACCGCGCCGGCCTCGACCCCGAGCAGGGTGTTGGCGACGCCGCACCCGCCGTCGTCGTGGAAGTGCAGGCCGACCTCGCAGGGCAGGGTGTCCACCAGTTCACGGACGATGGGCGCGACGTCCCACGGCATCGCGCCGCCGTTGGTGTCGCACAGCACGACGGTCTCGGCGCCGGCCTCGGCGGCCGCCACGACCACCTCGCGGGCGTACGCGCGGTCGCGGGCCCAACCGTCGAAGAAGTGCTCGGCGTCGAAGACGACCCGGCGGCCCTGCGACACGAGGTGGGCGACCGACTCCGACACCATCGCGAGGTTCGTCTCGCGCGCCACACCGAGCGCCTCGTCGACGTGGTAGCCCCACGACTTGCCGACCAGGCAGATGACGTCCGTGCGCGCGTCGAGCAGCGCCTGCAGCAGCGGGTCGGCGTCCACCTCGTGCCTCGCGCTGCGCGTCATCCCGAAGGTGACGAGCGTCGCGTGGTCGAGCCGCAGGTCACCGGCGGCGGCGCGGGCGAAGAACTCGGTGTCCTTCGGGTTCGCGCCGGGCCAGCCGCCTTCGATGAAGTGCACGCCGAGCGCGTCCATGTGCGCGGCGACCCGGAGCTTGTCGGTCACCGACAGGGTCACGCCCTCGCGCTGGGTGCCGTCGCGCAGCGTCGTGTCGTACAGGGCGACCGCCGGCGCGGTCGCCGGGTCGGGCAGCGGGGTGTCGCTCACGTCGTCGTCCTCTGATCGGGGCGGGACGTCGGGCGCGGCGCTGCCGGTGGGACCGGCCGCTCCGCGGCCGGGGTCCCGGTCGCGGAGTCAGCCGATGATGATGATCGCGTCCACGCCGGCGGCACCCGCGGTGCGGGCGGCGGTGCTGGCGAGGACGGGCATCGGGACCCCACGGGTCGTGGTCGTGCGGGGTGAGGCTACGGCCGGGCGGGAACCTCGCCACCTCGCGCCGGCGGCGTGTGCGCCGGCGGACGTGCGCGGCACGCCACGCGCACGTCCCGCCGTGGGCCTCGTCAGCCCGACACGCCGTCGTCGACGCGGAAGCCGACCTTCAGGGTGACCTGGAAGTGCTGCGGCTCACCGTCCTTGATCCAGCCGCGGATCTCCTGGACCTCGAACCAGTCGAGGTTGCGCATCGTCTCGCCGGCCTTGCGGATCGCCCCGCGGATGGCGTCGTCGACGCCCTCCCGCGACGACCCGACCAGCTCGATCTTCTTGTACACGTGGCTCACGCGATCGCTCCTGGGTGACGTCTCGCCCCACGACGGGGCCGGGCCGCGACCGTAGCCCCGCCGACGGGGGCCGCACGCGCGCGTCAGAACATGAACGGGTTCCACGGCGCCGCCCCGACCGAGAACAGCAGGTCGGCGCGGCGCAACGCGCCGGCGGTGTGCTCGACGACCCGCCGGGCCCCGGCGAGCTCGGTGGCACGGACGCCGCCGAGCAGCAGCGACCCGAGCCCCGACACGTCGAGCCCGAGGTCGGGGTCGGCATCCGGTGCGGGCGAGACCGTCGCCGTCCCGTCTCGGACCTCGACCCGCCACGTCCCCGCGTTCGCCGGCAGCAGCGCGTCGGCCACCTCGACCACCAGCACGTCGTCGACGTCGTAGGTCCGGACGGCGAGGGCCGCCGGGACGTCCACGAGCCGCAGCCACAGCGGGTCGTCGGCCGTGACCCGCACCCGGTTGCGGTCGGCCACCAGGTGCGGGAGCGGCGTGTCGGCCGGCTCCAGCGGCGACGTGATGGTCTCGACGAGGTCGATCCCGGCGAGGAAGGCCCACAGCGCCGCGGTCGCCTCGGGGTCGATGGCGACGAGCTCGACGACGGCGAGCTCCCCGCGGGGCACGCCCTCCTCCCAGCGTCCCTTCGTGCGGAACAGCACGTACCCGCGCCCGTCCACCACGGCGCAGCGCCGGACGGTGAACCCGTCGCGGTCGTCCGGCGGGTCGGCCGCCATCCAGCTCCGCCACCACACGTCGTCGCGCGACATCATCCCGCCGCGCTGGGCCCGCGCCGCCCGCTCGATCGCGCGGAGCTCGTCGAGCGCGGCCGCTGGCGCGTCGAGCGTCCCGGTGACCTCGACGAGACGGACGTCCGGCAGCCCCGCGGCGCCCGCCGGCGCGGCGTGGACGGCCGGGACCCGCAGCCCGACCATCGGCGCCGCCACCCCGTACCCGAAGCGCCCGTAGATCGCGGCCTCGGAGGCGTAGAGGGCCGCGAACGGCTCACCGCGCCGGCGGGCGTCGTCGAGGTGCCAGCGCATCAGCCGGGTCAGCACGCCACGGCGGCGCCAGTCCGGCGCGACGCCGACGGCGGTCAGCCCGGCGCACGGCGCCTCGCCACCGCCGGGCAGCGACATCCAGAAGGAGTGCACCGCGCAGGTCCCGACCAGGCGGTCGCCGTCCCGCGCGACCCAGGTGCGGTCGAACTCCGTCGTGGCCCGCCAGTACGGCAGCCAGGCGTCGAGCAGCGTCTCGTGGAAGCCGAGCGCGACGGTCTCGGCGAAGCGCTGGTGCTCGTCGTCGGTGTCGGCGACGTGGCCGAACTCGAGGTCGTCGACGGAGCGCATGCGGGTCCTCCTGCGAGCAGCAGCCGTCGGCTGCGGGGCGCCCGCGGGGGGTCGCGGGCGAGCCGCGCGAGGCTAGGCGGCCGACGACCGCCCCGCCGCGGTGCGGCGCACCGCGTCGGTGTGCCGGCGCACGAACGCACCGATCTCCCGCAGCGCGTGCCGGGACTCCGGAAGCGGGAACGCGTGGAACACGTGCCACAGCCCGTCGAAGACCCCGAGGCTCGCGTCGACGCCGGCGGCGCGCGCCCGGGCGACGAGTCGCTCCGCGTCGGAGTGCAGGATCTCGTCGGACCCGACGTGCACGAGCATCGGCGGCAGCCCGGTCAGGTCGGCGAACAGCGGGCTGACCAGCGGGTGGTCGAGCGGGGCGTCGCCGGCGTAGGCGAGCGCCGCCGGCGGCACCTGGTCGGCCTTGAGCCACGGGTCGACGGCGTCGCGGTCCCGCATGGAGTCGCCGGAGCCGGTCAGGTCGGTCCACGGCGACATGCCCGCGTAGCAGGCGGGCATCGGCAGGCCCTCGTCGCGGGCGCGCACCAGCAGCGACAGCGCGAGCCCCCCGCCCGCGGAGTCGCCCGTGACCGCGATGCGAGAAGGGTCCTCGCCGCGCTCGAGCAGGTGCCGGTACGCGGCCACGGCGTCGTCGACCGCGGCCGGGAACGGGTCCTCGGGGGCGAGCCGGTAGGCGGGCAGGACGACCCGGGCCCGGGCGGTGCGCGAGAGGGCGACGGCCATCCCGCGGTGCGTCGCCGGGGAGCACATGAAGTAGCCGCCGCCGTGGAGGTGGAGCACGACCCGGTCGCTGTCGACCTGCCGGCCGTGCGCGACCTCGTCACCGGGGACCGGGCCGTCGAACCGGGTCACGGTGATGCCGCGGGGCTGCGGCCCGACGGTGGCGAGCCGCTCGGTCTGCTCCCGCATGGCGAGCGCGACGCGGGCGAGGTCCTCCGCGGACGAGTCGCCGGTGATCTGGGTGCTGCCGGCGCGGCTGCGCGCGAGGCACAGGGCGGTCACGAAGCTGCGGCGGACGAGCTGGGCGGTGAGGCTCGGCACGGGTGGTCCTCGCTGGGGCGTGCGGTCGGTCAGCCCGCGCGGACGCGGGCGGCGAGGTCGTCCCCGACCTCCGAGGTGCGGAGCGGGCCGCCGGCGCCGGCGCCGCGCTCCGCGAGGTGGCCGTGGACGGCCCGCTCGACGCGGCGCGCCGCCCCGTCCTCGCCGAGGAACTCGAGCAGCATGCCGACGCTCATGACGGCGGCGATGGGGTCGGCGACCCCCTGGCCGGTGATGTCCGGGGCGGAGCCGTGGACCGGCTCGAACATGGACGGGGCCCGGCGCGTCGGGTCGAGGTTGCCGCTCGCGGCGAGGCCCAGGCCGCCCTGCACGGCGGCGCCGAGGTCGGTGATGATGTCGCCGAACAGGTTCTCGGTGACGACCGTGTCGAACCGTTCGGGCTGGGTGACGAGGTACAGGCAGGCCGCGTCGACGTGGACGTAGTCCCGCTCGATCGCGGGGAACTCGTCGTCGCCGAGCTCCGTGAACGCCCGCATCCACAGCTCGCCGGCGTGGGTCAGCACGTTGGTCTTGTGCACCAGCGTCAGCTTCCCGCGCCGGCGGCCGGCGAGCTCGAAGGCGTAGCGCAGCACCCGCTCGACCCCGTGGCGGGTGTTGACCGACTCCTGCGTCGCGACCTCGGCGGGCGTGCCGCGGTACAGCGTGCCGCCGGCGCCGGCGTACACCGACTCGGTGTTCTCCCGCACGACGACGAGGTCGCAGCGCTCCGGGGTGAGCCCGGCGACCGGGGACGTCACGCCCTCGTAGAGCTTCACGGGCCGGAGGTTCACGAACTGGTCGAACGCGAAGCGCAGCTTCAGAAGCAGGCCACGCTCGATGACCCCCGGCGGGACGTCCGGGGTGCCGACCGCGCCGAGCAGGATGGCGTCGAACCCCCGCAGCTCCTCGAGCGTCTCGTCCGACAGCACCTCGCCGGTGTCGAGGTAGCGGCGACCCCCGAGGTCGTACTCGACCCGTTCGGTCTGGAACGAGCCGACCTCCTCGGCGACGTCGAGGACCTTGAGGGCCTCGGCCGTGACCTCCGGGCCGATGCCGTCGCCGCCGAGGACCGCGATGCGGTGGGTCGCCATGGGGGTGCTGTGCTCCTGTCTGGGACGGGTCGTCGTCCGTGGTGCCGGCCAGCCGTGGGGGTGTGCGGTGGCCGACCACCGACCGCGCAGCGTACGCCCTGCCGGCCCGGTCGCGGACCTGCCGCCGACCGCCCGAACCGCACGAACCACCCGGTCCGGCCCGCGGTGGTGGTAGCACGGTCGAGGGTGTGGCCTGCATCACCGTCCGGTGGGGTAGTGTTGGAGGGGTCGGCACCTCCCCCCCGTGGTGCCGCGTTGGCCGGAGACCCACGTCGGGGCTGCTAGCGGTCGGTGCGTTGCCCCCCAGCGCCCGAGCCGCGCGCCTCCGTCGCTCCGGTCGGCGGGCCGGACCGTCCCCCCGTGGTCCGGCCCGCCCCCCTTTTCCTGCGCCCTTCGCCCCGGGACCGTCACGCCAGGGAGGCCGGCATCTCGACCCCGCTGGATCGTCGCGCCCTGCGCGCCGCGCTCCTCGACCTCGCCCCGTGGCTCGCCGACCCCGACGTCGGCCCGACCACGGTCGACGCCGGCGAGTGCGACCGCTGCCGCGCCCGGCCGCGGATCGTGCGCGGGTGCGGTCCGTCCACCCCGGGCTCGCTGTGCGCCGAGTGCGTCGCCGCGCTCGGGGTGGACGAGGTCTGGTGCGACGGTCACGAGGCGGAGGGCCGGGAGGTGCTGGCGCACCTCGCGAGGCTCCCGGCGGACTGGGCCGAGCACGTGCGGCTGTGGTGGGTGGCGACGGGCGAGGTCCGGCTCGACGACGACGCGGTCCACCTGCTCCGCGACGGGGCCCTGGCGCGGTCGCGGCCCGCCCTGCGGGACGCCCTCGGCGGCGACGGCTAGGGTCCCCCGCCGACGGGCCGGGGGTCGGTCCGGCGCAGGGACACGACGCGAGGACGAGACCCGTGACGGACGGACAGCAGCCCACGCCCGGCTGGTACCCGGACCCGAGCACCCCCGGTCAGCAGCGCTACTGGGACGGCCAGGCCTGGACCGAGCACACCGCCCCGCTCGCGCAGCCGGACGCCCCCGGTGGGACGCCGGCAGGTGGTGGGTTCTCCGCCGGCGGCACCCCGCCCGGGCCGCAGTGGTCGCAGACCACCTCGACCTTCGGGGGCGGTGGCGGCGAGCCGCCGCAGACGTGGCTGTGGCAGTCGATCGTCGCCACCGTGCTGTGCTGCCTGCCGTTGGGGGTCGCGGGGATCGTGTTCGCGGCGCAGGCGCAGTCGGCGATCGGGACCGGCGACCTCGTGACGGCCCGGGCGAAGGCCGACACGGCCCGCAAGCTCACGCTGGCGTCGGTCGGCGTGGGCCTGGTCGTGATCGTCATCTACGTGGGGTTCTTCGCGGTCGGGGTCGCCGGCAGCGGGTTCTGACCCGGGCACGGTCCGAGGACGACGAGCGATGCAGGCCCTCCACCACCGCCCCGCGGCGCTGCCCTCCTGGGCCGCGCCGGCGGTGGTGGGGGCCACGGCGTTGGTCGGCTGCGCGGTGCTCGCCGTCGTCGACCCCAACCGTCCGGGTGTGTACCCCTCGTGCCCCTTCCGGCTCGCGACCGGGCTGGACTGCCCGGGCTGCGGGACGCTGCGTGCCGTGCACGCGCTGAGCGGCGGCGACGTCCTGCGGGCGCTCGACCACAACCTGCTGACCGTGCTGCTGCTCCCGGTCCTGGTGTGGGGCTGGGCCGGGTGGCTGGCCGCCTCCGTCGGGCGCCGTGCCTCGGTGCCGCAGCTGTCGGGCACCGTCGGGATGGGCGTCGCGGTGGCCGTGTCGGCGTTCTGGGTGCTGCGCAACCTCCCCGTCGCGGGCCTGTCGTGGCTCGCGTCCGGGGCGGGGTGAGCGCTCAGCCGGGCAGCACCCCGCGGTGGCAGAGCTCGGCGCGCAGGTCCGCCGGCCCCGTGAACTCCACGGCGTCGAGTCCGGCCTCCCGCGCCGCCTCGACGTTGGCCGCGCGGTCGTCGACGAACAGCACCGCCGCGGCCTCGAGGGCGGCCGCGCCGGCGGCGTCCCGCGCGGCCGTGACGACGTGCGCGTAGAACGCCGGCTCGGGCTTGCGCACACCGACGTCGCAGGACGCGACGACGCCGTCCACCGCACCGGCGAGCACGTCGGCGACGACCTCGTGCACCCAGCCCGGGTAGTTCGACGCGACCACGACCGGCACGACCCGGCGCAGCTCGGCGAGCAGCTCGGCCATGCCGGGCAGCAGCGTCGTCCGCTCGCGCCGAACCGCGTGGAACGCCTCGGCGTCGAAGGCGATCCCGACCTCCCGGAACCCCTGCCAGTACGCGTCCTCGTCCAGCTCGCCACGCTCGAACGCCGGCCAGGACGCCGCGGGGCGACGCGCGAAGAGGTCGGCCACGTCGAGCCCGGTCGCGGCGCGCAGGGCCTCGCGGTACGGGTCGTGGACGAGCGTGTCCATGAGGTCGAGCGCCACGACCCGGGTGGTGTCGGCTGCCTGCGTGGCCACCGGCCGGCTACTTCGCGATCAGCTCGTCGATGGCCCGGGTGATGCCGTCGCCGAAGAGGCCGCCGGCGTGCCTGGTGGCCTCGCCGTCCTGGTTGATGAAGACCCAGGCGGGCTGGTAGCCGACGCCGTAGCGGATCCACAGCTGCCCGTCGACGTCGACGGCCTGCCGGACGTCCTCGAGGCCGTGCCGGGCGACGAAGTCCCGCATGGGGCCCATGTCGTCCTTGCCGGGCACGCCGATGATCGTGACCTGGTCACCGTACTTCGCTGCTGCCTCCGCGACCGCGGGGGCCTCCTCGTTGCACGACGTTCACCACGGTGCCCACATCCAGAGCACGACGTCGCGGCCCGCGAAGTCGGCTCCGCGGATCTCGCCGCCGTCGAGGGTCGGCGCGGTCCAGTCGAGCAGCTCCGTCGCGACGGCGAGGCCGTCGGGGTCACCCGCCGGCGCGGTGGCGCCGGCGGCCGCGTCGCCGGTGCCCGCGCTCGCACCGGCGTCGTCCTGCCCCTGCGACTCGGTGCCGCCGACCGGAGGCTCGGAGACGAGCTGGTCGGCACCCGTCGAGCCACCGCAGGCGGCCAGTCCCAGCGCGAGCGCTGCCCCGAGGGCAGCGGTGCGGCGCAGGTGGCGGGTCACGTCGGGCTCCGGTCGCGGCGGGGGACGCGCGGGGTTCGGAGACGGTACCCGGGCAGGTTCGGTGGTCGCTGCGGCGGTCGGGGCGCGGTGGCTAGCGTCGCCCCCCGAACGCACCCGCAGGCAGGAGCCGCCGTGGCCGACCCGACCGCCGACCCGACCGCCGCCGCGACCCGCGCCGCGGCGGCCGCCACCGCCGTGGTGGACGCCCACCGCGAGGTGCTGGTCGGGCTCAGCCACGCGATCCACGCCAACCCGGAGCTCGGGTTCGAGGAGCACGAGGCGTCGGCCCGCTGCGTCGAGCTGCTCGACGGCTGGGGCTTCGAGGTCACCGCCGGCGCGGCCGACCTCGACACCGCCTTCGTGGCGGAGATCGGCTCCGGCCCCCTCGTCGTCGGCATCTGCGCCGAGTACGACGCGCTGCCGGCCATCGGGCACGCCTGCGGCCACAACGTCATCGCCGCCGCGGCGCTCGGCGCGGCCCGGGCGCTGGCCGACGTCGCCGACGACGTCGGGCTGACGGTGCGGGTGCTCGGCACGCCGGCGGAGGAGGGTGGCGGCGGCAAGGTCCTCATGCTCGAGCGGGGCGCCTTCGACGGCCTCCACATGGCGATGATGGTGCACCCCTTCGTGCAGGACCAGGTCGGCCTGTCGTGCCTCGCGGTCGCCCACCTCGACGTCGCCTTCACGGGTCGCACGGCGCACGCGTCCGCCTACCCGGAGCGGGGCCGCAACGCCGCCGACGCGCTCACCGTCGCGCAGGTCGGGGTCGGGCTGCTGCGCCAGCACATCACCGCCGACCAGCGGATCCACGGCATCGTCACGCACGGCGGCGACGCCGCGAACGTCGTCCCCGACCGCACCGAGGGCTCGTGGTACGTGCGCGCCTCGACCCTCGCCGACCTCGCGGAGCTGTACCCCCGGGTCCGGGCGTGCTTCGAGGCGGGCGCGCTCGCGACCGGCACGACCCTCGAGGTGTCCGCCTCGAGCCCGCCGTACTCGGAGTTCACGCCCGACGCCGAGCTCGAGGCCGTGTTCGCGGACGTGATGACGCGCGAGCTCGGCCGCTCCCCGCGGGCCGCCGGCGCGCCCGGATCGACCGACATGGCGAACGTGTCGCTGTACCTGCCGACCATCCACCCGATGCTCGGGCTCGACACCGACGCGGTGAACCACCAGCCCGAGTTCACCGCGGCCTGCGCGACGCCGTCGGCCGACCTCGCGGTGCGCGACGGCGCGGTCGGGATGGCGCGCACCGCCATCCAGGCGGCCACGTCCCCCGCGCTGCGCGACCGGCTGCGCACGACCGACTTCGTCGCCGCCCGCGACCACGTCACGCCGGACCTCGACGCCTGACCGCGCCGCCGGCGCGGAGCCGTCCGGCTCACGCCGGCGGCCAGCGCAGCGCCCGGACGTCGCCGAGCGGCGCGCCGAGGAACGCCTCCCCCAGCCGGGCGAAGCGCACCGGGTCGCCCGAGGTCCAGTAGGTGCGCGTCCCGGGGGTGTCGCCCCGACGGAGCCACCCGGTCCGCTCGAGGATGTCGCGCACCTCGAAGGCGGTCTCGTCGGCGGACGAGACCAGCGTGACGTCGCGACCGACCACCTCCGAGATCGTCCGGGCGAGCAGCGGGTAGTGCGTGCAGCCGAGGACGAGCGTGTCGAGCCGTGCGGTCAGCACGGGAGCGAGCCCGTCGCGGACGACCCGGAGGGCCTCGGGGCCCTCGGTCCGGTCCTCCTCGACCAGCTCGACGAAGCCGGGGCACGGCGTCACCGCCACGTCGAGGTCGAGCCGGAGCGCGTCGGCCGTGCGCTCGTAGACGCGGCTCTCGGCCGTCATCTGGGTGCCGATCACGGCGACGCGCCCCGTCCGGCTCACCGCCGCCGCGGCGCGCAGCCCCGGCGCCACCACCCCGATGATCGGCAGGTCGTGCAGGTCGCGGAGGTGGTCGAGCGCTGCAGCGGTCGCCGAGTTGCACGCCACCACCAGCATCTTCACGCCCTGCGCGACGAGGAGGTCCGCGATCTGGGCCGAGAAGGCGCGCAGCTCGTCGCCCGAGCGGGGCCCGTACGGGTACCGGGCGGTGTCGCCGAGGTACAGCAGGTGCTCGGCGGGGAGCAGGTCGGCGAGGGCCTGGAGCACGGTCAGCCCGCCCAGGCCCGAGTCGAACACGCCGATCGGTCGCTCGTCCATCGCCGGCGGACGGTACCCACGCCGGGGCGTGCCTCCGTCCGCCGGCGCCGGCGCGCGTAGCCTCGCTCCCCCGCCGACCCACCCCGCCCACTCCCCGACGCCCGAGGCCCCCGTGACCGACTCCCCCGGCGACGTCCCCCGCATCGCGGTCCTGCCGGCCGCCCGACCCGACCGGCCGTCGACCTCCGACCCGACGTGGCTCGCGGACGCGGTCCGCGCCGGCGGTGCGCAGGCGGCCATGGACGCGGACGACCTCGCGGGCGTCGAGGCCATCGTGTGGACGGACCCGCACGACCCCGGGGACCTGCGCGACCTGCTCGACCGCCATCCGGGCATCCGCTGGGTGCAGCTGCCGTTCGCCGGCGTCGAGCCGTTCCTCGACGTGCTCGACACCGACCGGGTGTGGACCTGCGGCAAGGGCGTCTACGCCGAGCCGGTCGCGGAGGCCGCGCTCGCGCTCGCCCTCGGGGTCCTGCGCAACCTCGACGGCTACGCCCGGGCGACCTCGTGGTCGGCGCCGGCGGGGCGGAACCTCCTCGGCGCCCGGGTGACCGTGCTCGGCGGCGGCGAGATCACCGCGTCGCTGCTGCGGCTGCTCGGACCGTGGGGCTGCACCACCACGGTGGTGACGCGTCGACCGCGCCCGCTCGCCGGCGCCGACCGTGTGGTCGGCGGCGACGAGCTGCTGGACGTGCTGCCCGACACCGACGTGCTCGTGCTCGCCCTGGCGCTCACCCCCGAGACCGAGCGGGTGGTCGACGCGACCGCCCTCGCCGCGCTGCCCGACCACGCCGTGCTCGTCAACGTCGCCCGGGGCCGCCACGTCGACACCGACGCGCTCGTCGACGCGCTGCGGTCGGGTCGGCTGGCCGGCGCCGGCCTGGACGTGACCGACCCCGAGCCGCTGCCCGACGGCCACCCGCTCTGGACGCTGCCGGGCGTGCTGATCACCCCGCACACCGCCAACACCCCCGAGATGGGCCGCCCCCTGCTCGCCGCGCGGGTGACCGAGAACGTGCGCCGGTTCCTCGCCGGCGACGACCTGGTCGGCGGCGTCGACGTGGACGCCGGCTACTGACGCGCGCACCGGCCACGGCCGGCGGCCGCCGGCGCCGCTAGCGTCCGCCCCGACACGACGACGTGACGGGAGAGCGAGCGTGGACCTCGGTGTGATGGTGTTCCCGACCGACCGGGCGATGCCGCCCGACGAGCTCGCGCGCGAGGTCGAGGCCCGTGGCCTGTCGACGCTGATGTTCCCCGAGCACACGCACATCCCCGTCGACCACTCCCCCTACCCGGCCGGTGGAGAGCTGCCGGAGATGTACTTCCGCACGCTCGACCCGTTCGTCGCCTGCACCGCCGCGGCCACCGCGACCACCGACCTGCGGGTCGGCACCGGCATCTGCCTCGTCGCGCAGCACGACCCGATCGACCTCGCCAAGCAGGTCGCGAGCGTCGACCACCTCTCGGGCGGCCGGTTCGCGTTCGGCATCGGCTACGGCTGGAACCGGCCGGAGGTCGAGCACCACGGGGTCGCGTGGGACGACCGGCGCGACCACGTCACCGAGGCCGTCCACGCCATGAAGGCGCTGTGGACCGAGGAGGTCGCCTCCTTCGACGGCACGCACGTCCGCTTCGGACCGTCCTACGCCTGGCCGAAGCCCGTGCAGGTCCCGCACCCGCCGGTGCTGCTGGGCGCTGCCCTCGGGCCCCGCTCCATCGCCGCGATGGTGGACCACTGCGACGGCTGGATGCCGATCGGCGGGTCGGGCCTGCGCGAGCAGCTGCCGGAGCTCCGCGGTGCCCTCGAGGCCGGCGGGCGCGACCCCGACGCCTTCGAGGTGATGGTCTACGGCTCCTCACCGGACGCCGACAAGCTCCGCTTCTACGCGGGGCTCGGCGTGTCCACCACGATGCTGTGGCTGCCGCCGGCGGGGCGCGACGAGGTGCTGCCCGTCCTCGACCGGGTGGCGTCGCTCGCCGAGGAGCTCGCGGCCGCGTGAGCCCCACGCGCTGACGGCCCGATGCGACCCCACGACCTGCCGTCGCTGACGCTGCCGCGCTACGGCGCGGCGAGCCTGGCCGACCTGCTGCCCGCGCTGACGGGCCACCTCCGAGGCGAGCCCGACACCCATCCCCTCCTCGCCGGGCTGCCGGCGCTGCCGCGTCGCCTCGTGCTCCTCGTCGCCGACGGGCTCGGGGCGCAGCAGCTCGCCGACGCGCCGGACGCCGCACCGACCCTCACGGCCGCCCCCGGGACGGTCCTCGACGCCGTGTTCCCGACGACCACGGTCGCGAGCCTCGCATCGATCGGGACCGGGCGCACGCCGGCCGCCCACGGGCTCGCCGGCTACGCGCTGCCGCACCCCGACCACGACCAGCCGCTGAACCTGCTCGGGTGGCGGATCGGGCTGCGCGCCGGCGGCTTCGACGCCCGCACGGCCGTGGTCCCGGAGGCGCTGCAGCCCGAGCCGACGGCGCTGGAGCTCGCCGCGGCCGCCGGCGTGACGGTGACGTCCGTCCTCGACCCCGAGGTCCTCGACTCCGGCCTGACCAGGGCGGCGCTGCGGGGCGGCCAGCGGGTCGCGGCCCGGGGCATCGACGCGACGCTCGACGCGGCCGTGCAGGCGGCGGCGAGCGGTGACGCCCCAACGCTCGTCTACGCGCACCACCCGGTGGTCGACTGGGCCGGGCACGTCCACGGCCCCGGGGCGCCCGAGTGGCGCGACGCCGTCGCCGACCTCGACCGGGCGGTCGCCGCCCTGGACGTGCCGGCGGACGTGGCGGTGCTCGTCACCGCCGACCACGGGATGGTCGACGTGCCCGACGCGGATGTGGACGAGCTCGCCGACGCCCCCGCCGAGCTGCTCGACGGCGTGCGGGTGCTCGCAGGCGAGCCCCGGGTCCGCCAGCTCGCGCTCGACAACGGGGTCAACCCGGTCACGGTCGCCGCCCGGTGGCAGCGGCACGTCGGCCGGCGGGCGACGGTGCTGGTGCGCGAGCAGGCCATCCCGCTCCTCGGCGGGCCGCTGGGTCCCACCGCCGACGCGCTCGTCGGCGACGTGCTCGTCGTCCACCACGTCGGCACCTCGGTGCACGAGCGGGTCGACCCGCACGGGGGCCGCCACCGCGGCCAGCACGGCGGGCTGACGCCGGACGAGGTGCGGGTGCCGCTCAGCGTCGTGCAACCGTGACACCCCGCGCGGCGTCGGACCCCGCACGGTGCCGGCACGACCGCCGGCCCCGACCACCGACCGGACCACCCGGCCGACCACCTGCCTGACGGAGGACACCACCGTGACCCGCTCCCTGCTCGCCCTCCTCGCCGCCGTGGCGATCGCCGTGACCGCGTGCGGTGGCAGCGCCGACGAGACCCAGGTCGACGACGTCGCCGCCGGCGGCGACGCGACCGACGGCGACGCCGCCGGCGACACGTCGATGCCCGCGGACCCGGGGTACACCCCGCCGGCCGACGGCGACCGCCCGGTCAGCCAGGACGAGGCCCAGGTCGTCGCCCAGGCCTACATCGGCCTCACCGAGGCCGCCGCCGAGGAGCAGGCCGCGATCGACGGCCGCCCGTACCGCGTCGGGGAGAAGGACGGTGAGGGCTACATGCTCACCGAGGACTACGTGATGGGCCGCATCACGGTCACCATCACCGACGGGGTCGTGACCGCCGCGACGGTCGAGGCCGACGGTGGTCCCGTCACCGTCACGAACTGAGCACCGCCGGGCCGCGGCGCCGCCGAGGCCGGGCAGCCCATCAGAGCCGTGCCCGGATCTCCTCGGCGGCGTCGCGCAGCTCGGGGCGGCCCGCGAACCAACGCGCCTTCTCGGCCCAGGCCGAGTCGTGCTCGTCGAGCTCGTCGCCGAGGCGGACGAACGTCAGCCACGACTCGGCGAAGTCCTCGACCGGGTGGGTCGCCGCGTACGGCGACACCCAGCGGTCCGGGTCGGCGTCGAAGCGCTCGGTCGCGGCCGCGTCCCGGTCCTCGACCGGCACGCGGGCGTCGACCTCGTCGAGCTCGGCCGGGTCCCAGAACGCCTCCATGAAGGCCGCGAGGTGCGCCCCGTCGAGGAGGCAGCCGTCCTCCACCCCGGGACCGTCGCACTCCGCACGCGCCTCGGCGATGGTCGCGAACCCCTGACCGGCCTCGACCTGGTCGGGTCCCAGCGAGACGAGGTGCCCGAGCTCGTGCACCAGCGTGTCGAGCAGCAGCTCCGGGTCGCCGGCGTCGGCAGGGTCGACCTCCAGTGCCCACCGTTCCCGCGTCTCGTCGAGCAGGTAGACGGCGCCGAGGTCGTTGTCGCGTCCGTCGCTGGAGAGGTCGAACAGCACGACGAGCTCGGCCCACGGGTCGACGGCGACGAGGCCCCACGCCTCCCAGATCTCCCGGTGGCGCGCGGTGTCGTCACGCGCGTCCAGGTAGCCGTCGGAGACGGGGTAGGTGTCGGCCTGACCGAGCTCCCCGTCGACCACCTCGTAGGTGACCAACGTCTGGTACGGCGCGTCGAAGGAGGCGAGGACCACCCCCGACGCGAACCCGACCGCGAGCGCGACGAGCGCCGCCGAGGCGACGAGGAGCCACGTGCGTCGCGGCCGCCCCGTCGTGGGCACCGGCGGTGGTCCGACCGCCGGCGGCGGGAACGACGATCCCCCCTCGGTCACGGATCAGGCCCCGATGCTGGGCCGGTAGGCCGGACGGCCGGACTCGAAGGAGGCGATCGCGTCGACGTGCTGCAGCGTCAGTGCGATGTCGTCGAGGCCGTGCATGAGGCAGTGGCGCGTGTGGGCGTCGATGTCGAACTCGGCGCTGAACCCGGGAGCCGTGACGGTCTGGGTCTCGAGGTCGACGGTCACCTCGAGCGACGGGTCTGCGGCCACCAGCTCGAACAGGGTGCGCACCTCGGCGTTGTCGAGCTGCACGGCCACGACGCCGATCTTGCCGCAGTTGTTGCGGAAGATGTCGGCGAAGCTCGGCGCGACGATGGCGCGGAAGCCGGCGTCCTCGAGCGCCCACGGGGCGTGCTCCCGGGACGACCCGCAGCCGAAGTTCGCGCCGGCGAGCAGGATCGACGCGCCCTGGTGCTCGGGCTTGTTCATCGCGAAGTCGGGCTTGGGGGTCCCGTCCTCGTGGTAGCGCCACTCGGCGAACGCGAACGGCCCGAACCCGGTCCGCTCGACGCGCTTGAGGTACTGCTTCGGGATGATCTGGTCCGTGTCGACGTCGGCGGCGTCGATGGGGCAGACGGTCCCGGTGACGGTGGTGACGGGCTGCATGCTCAGCGCACCTCTCGGACGTCGACGAAGCGGCCGGTCAGGGCCGCGGCGGCCGCCATGGCGGGGCTGACGAGGTGGGTGCGGCCCTTGAACCCCTGCCGTCCCTCGAAGTTGCGGTTGGAGGTGGACGCGGCGCGCTCCCCCGGGGCGAGCTGGTCGGGGTTCATGCCGAGGCACATCGAGCAGCCCGGCTCGCGCCAGTCGAAGCCGGCCTCGCGCAGCACGTCGGCGATGCCCTCGGCCTCGGCGGCCTCCTTCACCAGCCCCGAGCCGGGCACGACCATCGCGCGGACGCCCTCGGCGACCCGCTTGCCCGCGACGACCTCGGCGACGGCGCGCAGGTCGGAGAGGCGCCCGTTGGTGCAGGAGCCGATGAAGACGGTGTCGACCGCGATGTCGGTGATGGCCTCGCCGCCCTCGAGCCCCATGTAGGCCAGGGCCCGTTCGACCTGGGCGCGCTCCTGGGGGTCGTCGAACTCCTCGGCGCGGGGGACGCGGCCGGTGACCGGCACCGACTGGGCCGGGGTGGTGCCCCACGTGACGGTCGGCTCGATGTCGGAGGCGTCGATGCGCACGACGCGGTCGAAGGTCGCGTCGTCGTCGGTGACGAGCTCGCGCCAGTCCTCGAGCGCCCGGTCCCAGTCGGCGCCCTGCGGGGCGTGGGGCCGGTCCTTCAGGTACGCGAACGTGGTCTCGTCCGGCGCGATGAGCCCGGCGCGGGCGCCAGCCTCGATCGACATGTTGCAGACCGTCATCCGCTCCTCCATCGTGAGGTCACGGATGGCCTCGCCGCGGTACTCCACGACGTGGCCGACCCCGCCGGCGGTGCCGAGCACGCGCATGACGGTGAGGACGAGGTCCTTCGCCGTGGTGCCCGTCGGGCGGGACCCCTCGAACTCGACGGCGAGGGTGCGGGGCAGCTTCTGGGGCAGGGTCTGGGTGGCCAGGACGTGCTCGACCTCGGACGTGCCGATCCCGAACGCGAGCGACCCGAAGGCGCCGTGCGTGGCGGTGTGGGAGTCACCGCAGACGATGACCTGGCCCGGCTGGGTCAGCCCCAGCTCCGGCCCGATGATGTGCACGATGCCCTGGTTGCGGCTGCCCATCTCGAACAGCTCGATCCCGAACTCGGCGCAGTTGCGCCGCAGGGCCTCCATCTGCGCGACCGACTGCTCGTCGGCCAGCGGGAGCACCCCGGCGACCTGCTGCGGGTCGGTCGGGACGTTGTGGTCCATCGTCGCGAGCGTCAGGTCGGGACGACGCACCGTCCGGCCGGCGAGCCGGAGGCCGTCGAAGGCCTGCGGGGACGTCACCTCGTGGACGAGGTGCAGGTCGACGTAGAGGAGGTCGGGCTCGCCGCCCTCCCCGGCGCGGACCACGTGTCGGTCCCAGATCTTCTCGGCGAGCGTCTTCGGTGCCACGCGGCGGTTCCTCGTGTGGTCGGGCGTGCGGTCGGACGGTCCAGCGCCGGCGGTGCACGACCGTGGGGCCCCGGCGCCGCCCGTGGGGGCGGCGCCGTGGGTCACGGTCGCACGACGCGTCGGGTCAGCTGACCCAGCGCGAGGCCTGGCCGGCGCGGGTGGTCCGGTAGTCCACCTCGTCGGGGCGGTTGACCTCGATCGTCACGTCGTCGGAGGTGGAGCTCGAGTCGGCGTAGGCCGACGCGACCATGGCCACCAGCGCGGCCTCCTCCTCGGGCGTGTGGTCCGGCGGGACGTTCAGTCGGATGACGGTCATGCGGTCCTCGTTCCTCTTCTCGTGGTGCGTGTCGGGAGCGTGCGCGTCGTGCCTCTCCCCGACGTGGGGCGCGTCAGCGGGGCCGGTCGGTCAGGGCCGGAACTCCTCGCTGCGGTGGACGATGCGCTGCGAGCGGTTCAGGGCGTCGAGGTAGGCCCTGGCGCTCGCCTCGACGATGTCGGTGGACACGCCGCGGCCGGTGAACCGCGCGCCGTCCTCCACCTCCACCGTGACGGTCACCTCACCGAGGGCGTCGATGCCCCCCGTGACTGCCGACACCTGGAACGAGATGAGGGTCACCCCGTCCCGGCCGACGGCGCGACGGATCGCGTCGCACGCCGCGTCGACCATGCCGTCCCCCGTCGCCTCGGCGGACACCTCGCGGTCGTCGGCGACGACCCGGATGACCACCTCGGCCCGCGGGTCGCCGACCGTGCCGCCGGCGACCTGCAGGGAGACGAGCTCGTAGCCGTCATCGGCCTTGACGTGCGTCTCGGCGATGACGATGGCACGGACGTCCTCGTGGCTGACCTCGCCCTTGCGGTCGGCGAGGGCCTTGAACCGCGCGAACGCGGCCTGCAGCTCCTCGTCGGTCAGCTCGAAGCCCAGCCCGGTCACGGCCTCGACGAAGGCGTGGCGACCGGAGTGCTTGCCGAGGACGATCGTGGACCCGTCGGCCCCGACGTCCTCGCTCCTCATGATCTCGTAGGTCTGGCGGTCCTGCAGCACCCCGTGCTGGTGGATGCCGGACTCGTGCGCGAACGCGTTGGACCCGACGACGGCCTTGTTCTTCTGCACGCCGTACCCGGTCAGGCTCGAGACGAGCTTGGAGGTGCGCGTCAGCTCGGGCGTGTTGACCCGGTGGTCGACGCCGAGCAGGTCCGCGCGGGTGCGGATCGCCATGACGACCTCCTCGAGCGAGCAGTTGCCCGCGCGCTCGCCGATGCCGTTGACGGCCACCTCGACCTGGCGGGCGCCGTTGCGCACGGCCTCCAGGGAGTTGGCCACGGCGAGGCCGAGGTCGTTGTGGCAGTGGACGCTGATGACGACGCCGCGCTCGCCGATCGCGGGGACGCGCTCGTGCAGCTCGGCGATCCAGCGCCCGAAGTCGTGCGGCAGCGCGTAGCCGACCGTGTCGGGGATGTTGACGGTCGTGGCGCCCGCCTCGACGACGGCGGCGACCATGTCGACGAGGAAGTCGAAGTCGGTCCGGGTGGCGTCCTGCGGCGAGAACTCGACGTCGTCGGTGTAGGTCCGCGCGAGCTCCACGGCCCGCACGGCCTGCGCCAGGATCTCGTCCTCGGACGCCTGCAGCATGTAGCGCCGGTGGATGTCCGAGGTGGACAGGAACGTGTGGATGCGGTGGCGCGCCGCCGGCGCGAGCGCCTTCGCGCACGCCTCGATGTCGCCCGGGAGCGCGCGGGCGAGGCCGGCGATGACCGGCGCGACGCGCGGCGTGGCCGGGTCGTCGGTGTCGGCCGCGGTCTGGTTGCCCACGACCTCGGCGACGGCCTTCACCGCGTCGAAGTCGCCGGGCGACGCGGCCGGGAAGCCGGCCTCGATGATGTCGACCTGCAGCCGCGCGAGCTGCTCGGCGATCTCGACCTTCTCGCGGGCGTCCAGCGAGATGCCGGGCGACTGCTCGCCGTCGCGGAGGGTGGTGTCGAAGATGACGACGTCGTCACCGAGGTGGCGGGCTGCCGCCGTGTCGACGGGGGATCCCATCTGCTGCTCCTGCTCGTCTCGTCGCCGCGTGGACGCGGCTCATCCTGTGGGGTGCTGGCCCGGTGACCCTCCGCGGCGCTGTCGTGGTGGGCGAGGACAGCGACGCGGCGTCAAAGGATGACGAGGACGAGGATGAGGCCCAGGACGGCGAGGAGGGCCTCGATGCGCACGCCGAAGCGGCCGGCGGTGGGCCGGCCGTGCGTGGGAGCGAGGGTCGTCTGCATCGGTCGGGGAGTGTGACGCGTCGCGACGCGTCGGTCAACCACCCCGCGGCGGTGCGCGGTGCGGATCGAACTCGTCGGCCGGAACGCGCACCTCGGCGACCCGTTCGCCGTAAGGTGTGCCGTGGCGGCGAGGGGGACCTGGACAGGGGACAGCTCCATGTCGGACAGCATCCGCACGCGTCCGCTCCGGCTCGTGCTCGCGGAGGACCACGCGTTGCTCCGCGAGCTGCTCACCATCCGCTTCGCCGACGAGGGCATCGAGGTCGTCGACGCCGTCGGCGACGGGATGCACGCGATCGCCGCCGTGCTGCGCGCCGAGCCGGACGTGGCCGTCATCGACGTCGAGCTGCCCGAGCAGAACGGCATCGAGGTCGTCTCGTGGCTCCGTGCCGCGAACTGGCAGGGCGCGTTGCTGCTCGTCTCCGGGCACGCCGACGAGGCCACGGTCACGGCCGCCGTCAGGGCCGGCGCCACCGGGTTCGTCGACAAGGCCAGCGGCCTCTCCCTGCTGGTCGCGGCCGTCCGCGCCGCCGCCGAGGAGCGCCCGTGCGTCTCCCCGAACGTCGCGGCCGCCTGGGCGCAGGCGGTGGCCGGCGGTGCGTCGAGCCCCTCCGGGGACGTGCTGGAGCGAGCCGTCCGCGGCGACGACCGCGCGTTGGAGCAGCTGCGCTCCCCGGCCCTGGCGGCCCAGGTGCGCGACGAGGCGGCCGCGCGTCACCGGGTCGTCGAGTCGCTGCGGCCGCGGTTCGCCGCGCTCTCGCCCCGGGAGGGCGACATCCTCGTGCACCTGACGGAGGGCCACACCGCGGACCTCATCGCGGAGCTCGAGTCCGTCTCGGTGGCCACGGTCCGCACGCAGATCCGTTCGATCCTGCAGAAGCTCGGCGTCCACTCGCAGCTCGCCGCCGTTGCGCTGGCCCGGCGCGCGGGGTGGCCGGACGCCGACCGCCTCCACGAGTCGGCCGGCGACGAGGTCGCCGCGACGAGCACCTGGGTCCGTGACCCGGCCCCGGTCGACACCCCGGTGACCCAACGGGGCCGTGGGTCCACCACCCGGGCCGTCGACGCCGTGACCCGTCCGGGCTAGGCCCGCGAACGGCGTTGGTCCCCCGAGCGTCCGGCCCTACCTCGGACGCGGGAACGAGGTTCGCCCACCTCGGTGAGGACGCGGTAGCGCAGCGTGGCCACGGTGGTGGTGCGCGGGACCGACCGGTCCCGGCACGGACACCGGAAGGACCCAGCGATGCTGCAGCAGCAGATCGAGTTCGTCTCCGCCCACCTCGCCGAGCGCTTCCACGCCGACGAGAAGGGCGCGGTCACCATCGAGTACGGCGTCATCACCGTCTTCATCGCCCTGGCGCTCATCGCCGTGGTCGGGGTGCTCGTCGGGGGCGTCGGCGAGTGGTTCGGCAACATCGCGGACTTCATCTCGGGGCAGCCGGGCGGCTGACCCGCGCACCCGAACGGGAGGGATGCGGGAGGGGCAGCGGGATGGATGCGCACGAGGACGGGGCGGTCGTCGTCGAGTTCGGCGTCGTCTTCCCACTGCTGGCGCTCATGCTGGCCGGGGCCGTGACCTTCGGGATCGGCTACTCGGCGCAGCTGACGCTCCAGCAGGCCGCCCGCGAGGGCGTGCGCGCCTACGCCCTGGGCAGCGGCGACCCCGTCGCCGTCGCCCGGGGCGCCGCCCCCAACCTCACCATCGCCGTCACCACCTCGGGCAACTGCGCGAACCCCCTGGCGCCGGGCTCCCCGGCGCCACAGGCGTGGGTCCAGACCTCGACGACGATGGCGATGCCGGTCCCGTTCGTCCCGCTCCAGAACCTCGACCTCTCGGCCCGGGCGGTGATGCGATGCGGTGGCTGACGACCGCCGCACGGCCGACGAGGGCGTCGGACGACGACGGGGCGATGGTCGTCACGGTGGCCGTCCTGTTCGCCATCCTGCTCTTCAGCGTCGCGGTGGCGGTCGACACGGGCCGCGTCACCGACGAGCGGCACATGCTCCAGAACGGCGCGGACGCGGCCGCCCTGGCGCTCGGCTTCGACTGCGCCCGTGACGAGACCACCTGCCTCGTCGGTGCCACGGGCCGGGCCCAGTCCCTCGCCGACGGCAACGCCCAGGACGGGCGCCACGCGATCGACCCCACGGCCGGGTTGCTGACCAACCCGGCGTTCAACCTCACGATGGTCAGCATCGACGCGGGCGTGCCACTGCCGCCGAAGTCCGTCGCGGTCGCGCTGCGCTCCCAGCAGCC
This sequence comes from Actinomycetes bacterium, assembly GCA_046566145.1. Taxonomy (GTDB): domain Bacteria; phylum Actinomycetota; class Nitriliruptoria; order Nitriliruptorales; family Nitriliruptoraceae; genus JBKHXF01. The sequence goes on along the minus strand of JBKHXF010000034.1, from coordinate 10,992 downwards.
CGGCCAGGGGGCCGCGGACGGCACGGTGTCGCTGTCGACCACCTGGGAGGCCGTCGGGGCCGAGACACCGGTCCGCGCGCTCGCCGTGGCCCAGTGGGGCCCGAGCGTCAGCGAGACGACCCTCGCGCTGACCTTCTCCGAGTGCGAGTGGCGCCGCGGCAGCGGCGGCGGGACGGTCTACCCCGGACCCGAGATCGTGCTGATGCTGCACGAGGGCAACACCCCCGACCCCTGCGCGACGCGACCGGCCCACGCCAACGCCCCGGGGCAGTTCGGCTGGCTCGACAACGACGACTGCCTCGCCCAGATCGAGGCGGACGCGACGACCGGCGGGACTCCCGGGAACAGCGTCGACCAGGACTGCCGGGACCGCTTCCACCGCTCCACGCAGACCCTGCTGGACACGGTGCAGGTCATCCCGATCTTCGACCGTGCGACGGGGCAGGGGCAGGGGACCGAGTACCACGTCATCGGCTTCGCGGGCTTCCGCATCACCGGCTGGTACCTGGGCGGCCAGTACTACGCGCCGAGCGTCGCCCGGGCCCCGTGTGGGCGCGCCGGCCCCCGCTCGGGCGACGAGCGCTGCATCGGCGGCCACTTCGTCCGCTTCACCTCCCTCACGGGGGTGCCCGACCCGACGGCGCCGGACCTCGGCGTCCGGACCGCTCGACTGATCCGGTAGGAGCCGACAATGGTCAAGCGCTTCATCGCCCTGCTCGTCTCGCTCGCGCTCGCGCTGGTGGGGACGCTGGTGCTCGTCGCCTACGTCCGCACGGCCGAGACGCGTGCGCTGGCCGGGGAGGAGACCGTCGAGGTCCTCGTCGTGAACGCCGAGATCCCCCGAGGGACCCCCGCCGAGGCGCTCGCGGGCCAGGTCCGAACCGAGTGGCTGCCGACGAAGGTCCTGCCGGCCGACGCCGTCAGCGACCTCGGCGACCTCACTGGCCTGGTCGCGGAGGTCGACCTCGTCCCGGGGGAGCAGGTGCTCGCGACCCGGTTCGTCGAGCCCTCCGGGCTGGGGGCCGTGCAGGTCCCGAGCGGCCTGCTCGAGGTCACCGTGGAGATGACACCCGAGCGCGCCGTCGGTGGCGTCATCGTGCCCGGCGGGAAGGTCGCGGTCGTCGCCTCGCTGCAGGCGGTGGTCACCGAGGACACCGAGGGGACGGCCGTGCTCGACGAGGTGGACTCGACCAGCCTCGTCCTGCACAAGGTGCTCGTGACCCGGGTGCAGCGGACCCAGGCGACGTCGGCGAACCCGGACGGGACCCCAGCCAACGAGAACGAGCAGGCACCGGCCGGCTCCCTGCTCGTGACGCTCGCCGTCGACGCGCCGTCGCTCGAGACGCTCGTGTTCGCGAAGGAGCACGGGACCGTGTGGCTCGCGTCCGAGCCCGACGACGCGCCCGAGGACGGCACGCGCATCGTGACCCGGGAGAACATCTACCGATGACGAAGATCCTTCTGGCGTCGGACGACGTCGAGTTCGAGCGGTACCTGCGCGAGGTGCTGCCGACCTCGAACGGCGACCTGCGCCGGGTGTCGACGGTGGACTCGGGCGGCGACGCCGCCCGGGTCGCCGCGCACCTGACCGGGCCCACGGGCTCCGACGTCGAGGTCATCGCCCTCGGGCCCGACCTCGAGGTCGGGCTGGCCCTCGGGATCGCGGAGCTCGTCGACGCCACCCGACCGGACACCAGCCTGGTGCTGCTGACCTGGCCGGAGGACGACCTCGTCGAGCGGGCCATGCGCGCCGGGTGCCGCGACGTGCTGGCTCCGGACATGGAGCCGGCGGCGCTGTCACGGGCGCTCGACCACGCGGCGGAGGCGACGCAGCGCCGGCGGACGTCGCAGACGGCCCCGACGCTCGACTCGCCGCACATCACCGTGGTCCTCTCCCCCAAGGGTGGGTCCGGCAAGACCACCGTCGCGAGCAACCTCGCGGTCGGGCTGTCGCAGGTGCGGCGCGGCGACGTCGTCCTGGTCGACCTCGACCTCGCGTTCGGCGACGTGGCCACGGCCCTCGGGGTGACGCCGGAGCAGACGGTCACCCAGGCGGTGGCCGCGATGGCCACCGAGGGCTCGATGGGGCCGAAGCTCTACCTGACCGAGCACGACACGGGCACGTACCTGCTGTGCGCGCCGGAGACGCCGGAGCAGGCCGAGCTGGTCGAGCCGACCCAGGCCACGGAGCTGCTCCGCTCGCTCTCCGGATCGTTCCACCACGTCGTGGTCGACACGGCGGCCGGGATGGACGACCACACCCTCGCCGCCCTCGACGTCGCGACCGACGTCGTCCTCGTCTGCACGATGGACGTGCCGAGCATCCGCAGCCTCGAGAAGGCGATCATCGCCCTCGACGACCTCGGCTTCGTGCACCAGCAGCGCCACGTGGTCCTCAACCGAGCCGCCACCAAGGTCGGCCTCACCACCGAGGACGTCGAGCGCACCCTCGGGTGCCGGATCGACGTGACGCTCGAGTCGTCGCGGCTCGTGCCGTTGTCGATGAACCAGGGTCGGCCGCTTCTGGCCGACCGGCAGTCCGGACCGTTGCAGCGCGAGCTCCGTGAGCTCGTCGCGCGGTTCGGTGGACCCGCGCCGGCGGCGGAGCAGGGAGTCGCCTCGGTGCTCGGACGGTGGAGCGCGCGATGGGCCTGATGGAGCGGATGGAGAAGACCCGGCCGGCGCGACCCGCGAAGGGGTCCCGGGGCGGGGCGGCGACGACGGCGGAGGAGAACGTCGTCCGGGCGCCCGACCCGCTGGTCGTGCTCAAGGAGCGGACCCAGCGCGCGCTGATGAAGCGGCTCGGCTCCCGGCTGTACGACGCGTCGCTGACGCCGGAGCTCCTCGAGGAGTTCGTGCAGCAGGAGCTCACCACGGTCGTCGACGAGGACCGTGCCCCGCTCACGGCCGCCGAACGGCGCCGGCTCGTGCTGCAGGTCTCGGAGGACGTCCTCGGGTACGGCCCCATCCAGGGCCACCTGTCGGATCCCGAGGTGACCGAGGTGATGGTCAACGGGACCAACGCCATCTACGTCGAGCGTGGCGGACGGCTCGAGCGGACCGAGGCCCGCTACCTCTCCGACGACCACGTCCGGCGGGTCATCGAGCGCATCGTCGCCGAGGTCGGTCGACGGATCGACGAGTCGTCGCCGATGGTCGACGCCCGCCTCCCGGACGGTTCCCGGGTCAACGCGATCATCCCGCCGCTCGCCGTGTCCGGTCCGACCATCACCATCCGCAAGTTCTCCCACGACCCGTACGGCGTGGAGGACCTCATCGGCTTCGGCACCTTCAGCGCCGACATGGCCGACTTCCTCGCCGCCTGCGTCGAGGGTCGGCTCAACGTCCTGGTCACCGGCGGCACCGGTACCGGCAAGACCACGCTGCTGAACGTCCTGAGCTCGTTCATCCCCGAGGACGAGCGCATCGTCACCATCGAGGACGCGGTCGAGCTGCAGCTGCACCAGGACCACGTCGTGACGCTCGAGTCCCGACCCCCCAACATCGAGGGTCGCGGCCAGGTCACCATCCGCGACCTCGTCCGCAACGCCCTGCGCATGCGCCCCGACCGCATCATCGTCGGCGAGGTCCGCGGCGCCGAGTCGCTCGACATGCTGCAGGCCATGAACACCGGGCACGAGGGCTCGCTCTCGACGGTCCACGCGAACTCCCCGCGGGACGCGATGAGCCGGCTCGAGACCATGGTGCTCATGGCCGGCATGGACCTGCCGCTGCGCGCCATCCGGGACCAGATCGCCTCCGCCATCGACCTCATCGTCCACCTCTCCCGCGGCAAGGACGGTCGCCGCCGCGTCGTCGCGGTGGCCGAGGTCCACGGGATGGAGGGCGACGTCATCACCCTGCAGGACATCTACCGCTTCGAGCGGCGCGGCACCGACGACGACGGGGTCGTCACCGGGGAGTTCCGCGCCACGGGGATCCGGCCCGGGTTCGTGGACCGCCTCGCCGACAGCGGGGTGGAGGTGCCGGCCGAGGTGTTCGGCGACGCCGCCACCGCGGTGGACGTCGAGCTCGACACGCGCCGGCGGCGGAGGTGAGCACGGTGCCCAGGTCCGGCCGGCCCACCCGCACCACGCGGGTCCTCGCGTGGGCGGTCGCCGTCGGCCTCGCCGCGCTGGCCGCGCCGGCGGTGGCACAGGGCACCGCGACGTTCGACGTGGTCGACGTCGACGCATCCGACCACCCGGTCGTCCGCCTGACCGTGACGGCGCCGGCGGAGCTGGCCCGGACGGAGCTCGGGCCCGCCGACCTGACCCTCACGGAGAACGGCGAGGCGCGGGGGGTGTCGGTCACGCCGCTGAGCGAGGAGACCGTCGACGTCGTCCTGCTCATCGACACCTCCGGCTCGATGCAGGGCGAGCCGCTCGCCGGCGCGAAGCAGGCGGCTGCCACCTTCCTCGCGCAGATGCCCGCGAGCGCACGGGTGGCCGTCCACGGGTTCGGCTCGACCCCCGTCGTCGCCGCCGACTTCACCTCCGACGCCGGCTCGCTCGCCGCGGCCGTGGACGGGCTCGCGGCCGCCGGCGAGACCGCCCTGTACGACGGCCTGGTCGGGGCGCTGGCGGCCTTCCCGACGCCACCGGCCACCCGTCGTGCCATCGTGCTGCTGTCCGACGGCGGGGACACCGTCTCGACCACGACGATCGACGAGGCGGTGCTCGCGCTCTCGGCCGGGGAGGTCGGCCTCGACGCCGTCGCGCTGGCCTCCGACGAGTCCGACACCTCGGCGCTGCAGCGTCTGGCCAACGCCGCCGGCGGGACCGTCGTGTCGGCCGGCGAACCCGCCGCGCTCAGCGACGTCTTCGCGGCGATCGCCGCCCGCCTCGTGAACCGGTACCGGCTGAGCTACACCTCGGAGGCGTTCGGCACGGCACGCCTCGACGTCGCCCTCGACCGCGACGGGGTCGCCGCGACGGCGACCCACAGCGTGGTCCTGCCGTTCGCCCCGTCGACCGGACCGGTCGAACGGACCCTGACGCGGCCCGACCCGACGGTCCACTCGGCCGGTCTCCTCGGCTCCCGAGCGGCCCTGCTGTTCGGCGCCCTGTGCCTGTTCCTGGCGCTCGCCGGGATGCTCGGCACCGCCGCGGTGCGTCGTCCGCGCACGCAGCTCACCCGCCGGCGCGACACGCGGGCGAACGTGCGGGGCCGGGTGCTCGGCGAGGTGACGGAGCTGCTCGAGCACCGCGCGACGGGGGACGCGCTCGACGCCCGTCTCGAGGCCGCGGGCCTCGCGCTGCGGCCGGCGGAGTGGGTCGTCACGGTCCTCATCGCGACCCTCGTGGCCGCCGCGGCGCTGCCGCTGCTGCTCGGCTGGGGCCTCGGGCTCGTCGGCGCCGCGACGGTCCCGCTCCTCGCTCGTGCGGTGCTGCAGTCCAGGGCCACCCGCCGGCGCGAGGCGTTCGCGGACCAGCTCGGCGACTCCCTGCAGCTGCTCTCCGGCTCGCTGCGCGCCGGCTACGGGATCATGCAGGCGCTCGAGTCGGTGTCCACCGAGGCGCCCGAGCCCGTGGCCTCCGAGTTCCGGCGGGTCGTCGTCGAGGCCCGGCTCGGTCGCGACCTCGACGACACGCTGCACGACCTCGCGGCGCGGATGGACATCGACGACCTCGAGTGGGTCGTGCAGGCCATCGAGATCCACCGCGACGTCGGTGGCGACCTCGCCGAGGTGCTCGACGCCGTCGCCGCGACGATCCGCGAGCGCGACGAGGTCCGTGGCCGCATCCGGGCACTGTCGGCTGAGGGGCGCTTCTCCGCGTGGGTGATGCTCGCCCTGCCGCTGTTCATGGTGGTGATGCTGCAGCTCATGCGCCCCGACTACCTCGTCGAGCTCACGACCAGCACCGCGGGGTGGATCATGATCACGGTCGGCGTCGCCCTCCTCGCGGTCGGCGGGCTGTGGATCCGTCGGCTCATCCGGCTCGTCTTCTAGGAGGTCGTCGTGACCGCGCTGCTCCTGCTCGCCGCCGCCGCCGTGTCCGGCGGGGTCACCGCCGCGGTCTGGGTCGTGTCCAGCGCGCGGCCGGAGCGCGCCGCGGCGGGGGCCCGGGAGAACCTGGCGCGCGACCTGCCGGCGTCGAACCTCCGCCAGCTGGTCCTCCAGCGCTCCGCGACGCAGCGCGCGGTCACCCCCTCCATGGCGGCCATCGCCCGGCTCGCCCGACGGCTCTCCCCCGTGGGGATGCTCGAACGCATCGACCGCAAGCTCGAGCTGGCCGGGCACCCACCGACGTGGCCGCTCGAGCGGGTGCTGGCCGGCAAGGTCGTGCTCTCCCTCACGGGCGCCCTCGTCGCGCTGCTGGTCCTGCCGGGCCTCGATCCGGCGCGCGGCCTGCTGCTGCTGACCGCCCTCTCCGTCTCCGGGTTCCTGCTCCCCGACGGCATCATCGCGAGCCGCGCCGCGGAGCGGCAGGCCGCGATCCGCATCGCCCTCCCGGACGCGCTGGACCAGATGACCATCTGCGTCGAGGCCGGGCTCGGCTTCGAGGCCGCCATGGCCCGTGTCGCCCGCGCCTCGGACGGCCCCCTCAACGAGGAGCTGCGCTACACGCTGCAGGAGATGCGCGTCGGGGCGACCCGTGCCGACGCCCTGCGCCGGATGGCGAAGCGGACCGAGGTCGACGAGCTGAAGCGCTTCGTCCTCGCGCTGGTCCAGGCCGAGGGGTACGGCCTGCCCATCGGGACCATCCTGCGCACGCAGGCCCGGCAGGTCCGAGTCCGTCGGCGGCAGCTCGCCGAGGAGCACGCGGCGAAGATCCCGGTCAAGCTCGTCTTCCCGCTGGTGCTCTGCATCCTGCCGTCGCTGTTCATCGTCATCCTCGGCCCGGCGGGCATCCGCATGGCCGAGTTCTTCGGAGGAGGCGGCGGTGCACCCTGATCGCGACACCACCCGCAGCGTCCGACCCCGACAGGGCGGACCGGTCGGCACCCTCGTCGAGGAGCTCCTCGCCGGTCGCGGCCGGCACGTCGACGGGCGCATCCCGACCGGCCTGGAGCCGCTCGACACGCTCCTCGCCGGCGGCATGCGGCCCGGGGACCTCACGGTCCTCGGCGGGCGCCCCGCCGTCGGCAAGACCGCGCTCGCGCTGACCATCGCGGCCGCCGCGGCCGCCGACGGGGTGGCGGTCACCTACGCCTGCCTCGAGCACGACCCGGGCGAGCTCGTCGAGCGGCTCCTCCTCGCCCGCGTCGCCGCGGGCGGCGACGGGCGGGGCTCGCTGCCACCCGCCGCCCAGACCCGCGCGCTGCTCGCGTCCGTGCTCGCCGGCGCGACCCCGTGGTCCCGCGCCGTCGCGCAGGTCCCGCAGCTCGAGGCCGCGCAGGAGTGGCTCACCGCGCTCGGCGACCACCTCACCCTCGTCTGCGGCGCGCACCTCGACCTCGACGCGATCGTCGCCTCGATGCCCAACGGTGGACGTCGGCGGCTCCTCGTCGTCGACTACCTCCAGAAGCTCACCCGTGACCCGAGCGACGTCCACGCCGAGGAGGCCGCCCGCGACTGCAAGGGGCTCGCCCTCGACACCGGCGCGGCCGTGCTGGCCATCTCGGCGACCGACCACGAGGGGCTGCGCGTCCCGCGTGTCCGGCTCGCCCACCTGCGCGGCTCGGCGACGCTCGCGTACGAGTCCGACCTCGTGCTGGTGCTCGAGGACAAGCTCCAGGCCGTGTCGCGCCGGCACACCGCGTTCGACGGGACCAAGGCGCGCCAGTACCGGGACCGCAGCGTCGTCGTCCTCGAGAAGCACCGGCGCGGCATGGACGGCGTGGCCTTCGAGCTCCGTCGCTCGCTCGCCTACTCGTGGTTCGACCCGGCCGGGTCGGTCGTGGCCGAGGAGCTCGCCGAGCCGGAGTCCGTCTCGATCGGGTGAGCGTCGCAGGCGGGGACGGGTAGCGTCGAGCGTCCCGCCCTCGAGGTCCCGCCGTGCCCGACCGTCCCGCACCCGACGCCGCGACGGTGGCGGCCGCCCGCGACGCCGCGACGGGCGCTGCCCGGGCGGCCGACGTCACGGTCCTCGACGTCCACGACCGCGACGCCGCCGGCGAGGCCGCGGACCTCTTCGACGCCGCGTGGGGGCGGGCACGCGAGGCCGGGCGCGTGCTGCCACCCGAGCTCCTCGTCGCGATGGGCCACGCCGGCTGCCAGGTCAGCGTCGCCCGCGCCGGTGACGAGCTCGCCGGCGCGACGGCCGCCCTGGTCGGGCTGCACGACGGCGAGGTGGTCCTGCACTCCCACGTCACCGCGGTCCCGCCCGGGACGGAGCGTCGTGGGGTCGGCCGGGCGCTCAAGCTCCACCAGCGGGCGTGGGCCCTCGAACGCGGCATCACCACCGTGCGGTGGACCTTCGACCCCCTCATCCGTCGCAACGTCGCCTTCAACCTCGTCGCGCTCGGGGCCAGGGTGTCGGGGTGGGCGGACGACCTCTACGGCCCCATGCCCGACGCGCGCAACGCCGGGACCCCGTCGCACCGGCTCGTGGCCATGTGGGACCTGACCGAGCGCCGCGTCCAGCTGGCGGCGGCCGGCCGGCCGCACGAGCCCGACGTCGCCGCCCTGCGGGGCGCCGGCGCGGTCGTCGCCCTCGACGTCGGCCCCGACGGCGGTCCCGTCGCCGTGGCGACCGACGCGCCCCGACGGCTCGTCCGGGTGCCCGAGGACGTCGAGGCCCTGCGCACCTCCGACCCCGAGCTCGCGCACGCCTGGTCGACGGCCGTCCGCGACACCCTCGGCACGGCCCTGCTCGCCGGCGCTCGCGTCGTGGGCGCGACCCGCGACGGCTGGATCGCGCTGGCCGCCGGCGCCGGCGGCGGCCCCACGGAGCTGGCGGGGTGAGCGTCGACCCGCGCGTCCCCCCACCCCCGCCGGGCATCGCCGCGCTGCCGCCCGTCGCGGTGCGCCGGGTCCGGCTGCACCGGCTCGCCGTGCCGCTGCGCACCCCCTTCCGCACCTCGTTCGGGACCCAGACCGACCGCGACGTCGTGCTGGTCGAGGTCACCACCGGCGACGGTGCGACCGGTTGGGGGGAGTGCGTCGCGCCGGCCGACCCCGTCTACTCCTCCGAGCACGCCGCCGGCGCCCTCGACGTGCTCCGACGGTTCCTCGCGCCGGCCGTGGTCGGCGTCGGCGACCTCCACGTCACCGACGTCGCCCGGGTCACCGCCGCGACGAAGGGCCACCCGATGGCCCGTGCCGCGCTCGAGCAGGCCGTGCTCGACGCCGCGCTGCGCACCGCCGGCGCGTCCCTCGCCGACGCCCTCGGCGTGGAGGTCGACCGGGTCCCGTGCGGCGTGTCGGTCGGGATCCCGTCCGGCGGGCCGCCGGCGCTGGTCGACGCGGTCGGCCGTCACCTCGACGAGGGCTACCTGCGGGTGAAGTGCAAGGTCGAGCCGGGGTTCGACGTGGCGCCGCTCGCCGCGGTCCGCGCCGCCTTCCCCGACGCCGCGCTGCAGGTCGACGCCAACGCCGCGTACGTGCTCGGTGGTGGCGGGCCCGACGACGCCGACGTGCTGGCCGGGCTCGACGAGCTCGGCCTCGTGCTCGTGGAGCAGCCGCTCGCGGCGGACGCGCTGCTCGACCACGCCCGCCTCGCCGAGCGGCTCGCGACCCCGCTGTGCCTCGACGAGTCCATCACCTCGGTCACCCGCACACGGGACGCGCTCGACCTGGGTGCGTGCACGATCCTGAACCTCAAGCCGGGGAGGATCGGCGGGGTGCTCCCGACGCTGGCCGTCCACGCGACCTGCGTCGCGCGCGGCGTCCCGACCTGGATCGGCGGGATGCTCGAGACCGGCGTGGCCCGCGCGGTGAACGTCGCGCTCGCGGGGCTCGACGGCATCGGGTTCCCCGGCGACACCTCCGCCTCGGACCGCTACGTCGTCGAGGACCTCACCGAGCCGTTCGTCCTCGCCGACGGCCACCTCCCGGTCCCGCGCGAGCCCGGGGCCAGCCGGGCACCGCTCCCCGACCGGCTCGCCGCCGCGACGAGCGCGCCCCCGGTCGACGTCGTGGTGGCCTGAGCCGGGCGCACCGCCGGCGCGGTGGGTCCCGTCCTGGCGGGTCCTGCGGGTGGTGGCGTGCGCACCGCCGGCGCGCCGGCTCCGGCGCGGTGGGTGCACCTGTCCACAGCATGGTCGAACATGTGTTCGACCATGTCGCACCCTCGACCTACAGTCCTCTCATGCACTCGAACGCGACGCTCCCCACCCAGCTCGGCGGCCCCGACGCGCCGACGCTGACCGCGTGCGCCGACACCCTCCACGAGCTGTTCGGTCAGGTCGACGCGGCCGAGGTCGCGCTCATGAACGTCGTCGCCGCCACGGCCGAGGCGATCGCGACCTGCGCCGCCGAAGCGGTCGAGCGGGCCTCGCTCGAGACCGTCCTGGCCGCCCTCGGGGTGAGCTCTTCGGAGGGGCGGACGTACGTGCGTGCCGCCCGCCTCGTCACCGCGTCCCCTGCGGTGATGTGGTTGTGGCGCCGCCGGATCCTGCGCTGGTCCCAGGTCCGGCTGCTGATCGGCGAGACGGCCCGGTGCAACACCGCCCAGCTCGCCGGGCTCGACGACGCCCTGCGCGCCGAGACCGACACGTTGGCTGCGGCGGACGCGGACCAGGTCGACCGGATGCTCGTCGACCTCGTCGCACAGCTGCGCACCTCTGGCTCGCTGGAACGCTCGGCCGAGCGGCAGGACACGGCCGGGTCGTGGCTCGCGATCCAACCCGACCTCTACCACGGCCGGTCCCGACTGTTCGGGGAGCTCACCGCCGCCGACACCGCCACCGTCGTCGCCGCCCTCGACGCACACGCCGACGCGCCGGAGAACGGCCGCAAGGTCGGCGCGGTCACCCGCGCCCGGCAGCGCGCCAACGCGCTCGTGGACCTCTGTCTGTCCGCCCTCGCCGGCAGCACCGGAAGCACGGCGCGCCCGTCGCTGGTCGTCCACGTCGACCTGACCGACCTGGCTGATCCAGACCAGA
>JBKHXF010000033.1:0-66880 GCA_046566145.1 Actinomycetes bacterium | reverse complement strand
CCGCGGAGTCGCTCGACCGCTTCCGCGGAAGCGGTCGCGCCGGTGGTCCTCCCTAGTCGCCGGATGCGACAAACTCCATCGGTTCGGGGCGCTCACGCGCGATCCTGCGGGTCATCCGCACGCCGATCGCACGCCTAGTTGCGAAGTGCCGTTCGATCGGCGAGGATCCGAACGATCGTTCGTGAGAGGTGTGGGATGTCGCAGCAGCCGGGTCGGGTCGTCGAGCTCTTCGCCGGCGTCGGGGGGTTCCGCATCGGCCTCGAGCGCGAGCTCCCGGGTGGCGTCGACGCCTTCGACCCCGAGCAGGGGTGGCTCTGGGAGGACCGCGCCGGCGCCGACTGGCAGGTCGTCTTCGGCAACCAGTGGGAGCCGTCCACCAAGAGCCAACCCGCCTTCGACTGCTACGCCGAGCGCTTCGCCGGGCGGGGCGAGCACTCGAACGTGGACATCGCGGAGGTCCTGAACCGGGCGGGGGTCCCGAGGTACGACGGTCACACGGTCGCGCCCTGGGATGAGGTCGACACCGGCCCGGGGTCCCTCCCGCGCGAGTTCGACCTCCTCGTCGGTGGCTTCCCCTGCCAGGACTACTCGGTCGCCAAGCCGCTGAGCCAGGCGGCGGGGATGGGCGGCGACAAGGGGGCGCTCTGGTGGGAGATCGCGCGCATCCTCCAGCAGTACCGGCCCCCCCACGTCCTGCTCGAGAACGTCGACCGGCTCCTGAAGTCGCCGTCGACACAGCGGGGGCGGGACTTCGCGGTCATGCTCGCCTGCTTCGCCCAGCTCGGGTACGCGGTCGAGTGGCGGGTCGTGAACGCCGCCGACTACGGCTACCCGCAGCGCCGCAGGCGCGTCTTCATCTACGCGACCCGCGACGAGGCGTGGTTCACCCGCTACGGCGTGGACGTCTCGCGCTACGAAGCGGACCCGCCGAGGTGGGAGGCCCTCGTGCAGGAGGTCGGCCGCGAGCGGCTCACCTCCACCGGCGTCCTCGCGGAGGCGCTCGAGTGCCGCATGCCGGAGCACCCCAAGGAGGACGTCGTCAGCCTCGGGGACACCGCGGCCGACATCGACCCCCACGACATCTCCCTCGCGTGGAAGCAGCACAAGGTCAGCCCGTGGCGGAACGCCGGGGTGATGGTGGGCGGGGTCGCCGTCACGATGGACGTCGAGAGCGCCTACGGAGGCGAGGAGCTCACGCTCGGCGACGTCCTGCTCCCCATCGACGTGGTGCTCCGCGAGCACCCCGAGGTCGTCATCCCGGCCCACCAGCTCGACTTCTCGGCGCGACCCAAGCGGTCGACCTGGAACTACCTCAAGGGCGCGAAGCGCGAGGAGCGGCAGAAGAAGGGCGGGTTCACGTACTTCTACACCGAGGGCGCGGTCGCGTTCCCGGAGCCCAAGGATCGGGCCTCCCGCACCATCCTGACGGGCGAGGGTGGCCGCTCGCCGTCCCGGTTCAAGCTCGTGGTCGAACAGGAGGTCCCCGACGAGCTCATCGACGACGGGTCCGTGTCGAGCGAGGTGTGGGACGATCTCGACCCGGAGGACAGCGGGCAGAGCGTCGTGTACCGGCGCCTGACACCGGTCGAGCTCGAGCGGCTCGACATGTTCCCCGACGGCTGGACCGCCGGGATGCCCGATGGCAAGCGCGCCTTCTGCATGGGCAACGCGCTCGTCATCGGGATCGTGGACCGGATCGGGACGGTCATCGCCGAGCGACGCGTCGCCGGCACCATCGAGGCGGAGAGGAGCGCGTGATGGAGGAGATCGAGGACTGCACGGTCTGCGGGCTGGAGCTCGAGACGGAGAAGGGCGAGGCCTTCCTCGACGACGAGGGCGACATCTACTGCAACGACCACTACCCGGCCCGGGACCTCCTGGTCTGAAGCCGGGCGAGCTTCAGAGGTGCTCGGCGACGAGCCGACCGACGAACTCGCGGTTGAGCCAGAACGACGAGCGCTGCCAGGGGGTCCCGTCGGGCAGCGGGACCCGGTCGGTCGAGTCGCGGCCGTGCGGACGGACGTGGAGGATGCGCGTTTCGGAGGGGGTGGGCATCCGGTCCGGTCGGCTCTCGGCGAGGTGGCGGCGGAAGACCTCCCACTCCGACGCGGCCGTGGCGATCTGCTTCGGGGTGGGGTGCCAGAAGAAGCCGCCTCGGAGCCGCGCGTCGACGACGTCGTCGTCCGGCCAGGCTTCGAGCACGACGAAGAACATCGCCCGGAGCTGCGATTCGAGCCGGGACCCATCCCACTCCTCGTTCGCGAGCTCGACGGGGAGGAACGCCGGGAACGACACCGACTCGTAGGGCAGCGCGGTCTCCGGGTGGACCCTGATCGTGCGGAGCGTGATGCCGAGCCGGTCGACCTCCTCGACCTTCGTCCCGTCCGATGCGCTGAGGACCCGGCGGGTGACGTTGCTCGCGATGGCCTTGAACGAGTCGGAGAGCCCGGGGGCCAGTCGGTCCCGGATGCCGCGGACGGACTCCCCACGCCACGCGTCGAGCCGCGACTCGAGCAGCTCCTCGAGCTCGGTCATCCGGTCGGGGGCGGTGACCGTGGGGACCCCACCTCGCAGACGGGACGCCTGCCAGAGCCGGGTGGTGTAGTCGGGCTTCCACGCGAAGGCGCGTCGGCGGGCCGGCAGCGTCGAGTACGGCTGGGGGATGTCCCGCGCGCGGCTGTCCTTGGTGGCGGCACCGAGCGCGTACGTGTCGCCCTCGCTGAGTTCGTGCGCTCGCCCCTCCCGGACGCGCCGCCGGACGTGGTCGTAGGCCTCCCGAACGATGAGCTCGTCGAGCTCGTCCCGCTCGTGACGGACGACCGCGAGCGTGCGGAACGACGCGGCATCGACATCGGGCCGCCACTCGTAGAACACGAACAGCGAGTGCCGCGTCTTCAGGTCGAGCGCGGACCCCTCGAACGGTTGCTGGGCGATGGTCGCGTAGTCGATCGCGGTGACGAAGGTGCGCTCCTTCGCCCGCTGGTTCTTCCCGGAGCCCGCGATGGGCACGGCCTTCAGCTCGACGCCGCAGTCCTCGAAGTCGGGGCGCTGCTCGCTGTTGACGCTGAGCCCGAAGTAGCGCTCGTAGTGCTGCCCGACGTGGCCCTTGGTGTAGGTGCCCTGGCGCTCGCCGGCCTGGACCGGCAGCAGGTCCCCGATCGGACGGTCGACGAGCCGCCTGGCGTAGCGCTCGATGCTCTCGGGATCGGTCGCGTCGTACGACATCGGACGGTGGTCCCCCGGCTCAGACGAAGTCGGCACGGAGCCTAGGGGTGTCGTGAGACGACGGACAGATGTCGGCCAGCACGCAGTCGTCGCACTGCGGGTCCCGGCTCTTGCAGACCTCCCGCCCGTGGACGACGACCAGCACGTGCAGATCGAACTTCAACTCGTCCGGGACGATCTGCTCGAGAAGCCGGTCGGCCTCCGTCCACGATGCGTCCATCGGTACCCACCCGAGACGCTTCGCGACCCGCAGCACGTGGATGTCGACCGGGAACACCTGCCGCCCGAGCGAGTACATCATCACGCACTTCGCGGTCTTCGTCCCGACGCCGGGCAGCGAAATCAGGTACGCGAGCGCGTCCTCATCGCTCCACTCCCGTAGCGGCTCGAGGGTGCCGCCGAGGTCGTCCTCGATCCGCCGGACGCAACCGAGCAGCTGCTCGGCCCGCCGGTTCGCGAACCCGAGCGGCGCCAAGATGGCGTGCAGGTCCTCGGGGGGCACCTCCGAGAGGTAGCTCCAGCTCTGACCGGTCGCGGAGTGGAGCCCTTCGAACGCCCGGTCGAGCCGAGCTTGGGACCGCGTCATCAACGTGAGGAGGATGTAGACCAGCTCGTCGTACGGCTCGGTCTTGTTCCCGAGCGACTGCCAAGCCACACGGTCGGGATCGCGCGTGAGGCGCATCGCCTCCACAGCTCGGGACAGGTGTGCGGTCGAGGAGCGGTTCACCCGCCTAACGTACGCGCTCGACGATCGGACTACCGAGGGGCCACCGAGTTGAGCACGATCACTGCCGGCACCATCACGGTCAGGACACTCTTCGAGAAGAGGAAGAAGGTTCCGGCGTACCAGCGCGACTATGCGTGGAGCCCAACGCTTGAGATCAGTGCACTGCTCGACGACCTCTTCGAACACTTCGGGCTGCCCCCGGAGGGTGTGTTCGCGAGTGGGCAGGAGGACGACTACCTCCTCGGTCCCATCGTCGTCACCAGCGAGCCGGTCCCCGAGGTAATCGACGGACAACAGCGTGTGCTGACCCTCTTCCTGCTGCTAGCTGGCCTCCGTGCAAGACTCCTCGAGCTCGGGGCGAGCGACTCATGGGTCAACGCGTTGTCGTCTGCCCTAGTGGATTTCGACGACAGAGAGAACCGCGACGCCCCCCGGATCCGTCATCACGACGACTTGGCGAACACCGCCCTCATCACCGTCGCGAGCTACGTCCCGGGGACTCCCCGGCCAAAGGGAACGAACGCCTCGCTCTCCCACCGACGGCTTGTCCACGGGTTCAATCACATCCTCGATCGCATCACCGATGACCTGCCGAGTGACCCGGAGAAGGTCTGGGACTTCGCGATGTTCGTGCGGAACTCGGTGAAGCTGATCGAGATTGCGACGGACGACGTCGGACAGGCGCTCGTCGTCTTCGAGAGGGCGAACTTCCGAGGCCGTCCGCTCGACCCGTCGGACCTGCTCAAGAACCTGATCTTCCAGAACGCCCCCACGGACGCTTTCGCTTCTCTGTCGACGACCTGGAGGTCACTGCAGACGGCGGTCGATGAGACGAAGCAGGTACAGATCATCGACTTCCTCCGCTGGTACCACCTGGCGCAGGCGGGAGGGTTCTACAGCACTAAGCGCAACTTCTACGTGCAGATCCGAAAGCATGTTGACGAGAACGGGATGGACGCCCGTGCCTACGTCGATTCGCTCGAGGCGAAGGCCGTCCTTCTGCGACAGATGGCGATGGAGGTTCGCAATCCGGCCTCGGGAGCCCTTTCGCCCTACCTGGCCGGAATCCGGCGTCTGGGCGGCATGAGGCAGAAGCAGCACTGGCCGTTGCTGCTCGCGGTCGCGACATGGGACGCGGCGCACTTCGAGACCGTGGCACGAGGCCTTGAGCGCTTGCTCTTCTTCAGTTACGTCACGGATTACCGCTCCCAGGCGCTGGAGCGGGACATCCGATCCTTGACGGAGCGGGCTCGGAGCCTTCCACCCGGCGACGAGTCCGTGCTCGTGCTGGCGGGGGCGATAGACAGTGTCGCGGCAGAGATCCGCAAGGACGGACTCTACGAGGAGCGGTTCCTGAGGCTCACCTACGACGAGGCGAAGCCGGTCGTCTCTATCGTGTTGAGGAAGCTGCACGATGGCGTCTTCCGCGTTTACAGGAACAGCACGCTTATGGGAGCGAACGCCGACAGCCCAGAGTTCGCCTCCTCGCAGATCGAGCACATCTGGCCGCAGTCGGACGGCAACGCGCTTATGACGGAGACGGCCGACGATGTCGTCCACCGAATCGGGAACCTCGTGCTGCTCGATGCGTCTGTCAACGCGTCCGGCGGAGCCACTGCGGCGCTGCAGAAACTCTCCGGCGTCTACCGCGACTCCGACGACCGCTACCTCATCGCCAAGTCGCTGGCCTCGCGACCGGAGTTCGCCAGCATGGGACCGGAGGTCGCCCCCCGCAGGGCTGCCGACCTCTGTCCTACGGGTTTCGGTGACTGGGGGCCAGACCAGATCCGGGACCTCGGGACCGCGTACCGGGAGCTTCTCGACCGAGTGATGCCGCCACTGGTCAGCGATGAGGGCGGGGAGCTGAAGCTGACGCCTACGGAGTAGTCATCGCGGCAAGGGCCCTCCCGATCCCGCGCCGGCGGACGTCTGCGTCATCCACCAGCGCAGCCGGCCGGACGGGGATCCGAGCGCTTCCGTGGAAGCGCTCCGCCCACCGCCGGCGGCCGTGGCAGGATGCGCCCCGTCGCGGGGGGCGCCACAGGGGCGCCGGCGGCGAGGGGGACCGACGTGGACGTGATCATCGCGCGGGTGCAGCGGGTCGTGAGGCGGGAGCCGGGGGTGTTCCGCGAGATCGCGGACGACCCGCGGGCGTTCACGCAGGGGATGCTCATCACGTTCGTGGCGACCCTCGTCGGCGGCCTCGGTGCCATCGTGCGGCCGGGACGGTTCGACGTCACGACGTGGGTGCTCACCGCCATCGCGGCGGCGACGCTCGGGGTGGTGATCGGCACGCTCGTGGTGTGGGGCCTCGGCCGCCTGTTCGGCGGTCGGGCAAGGTACGACGAGATGGGGCGGGTCTACGCGCACGCGAACGTGGCGCAGGTGCTCGCCATCGTCCCCTTCGTCGGCTCGATCGCCTCGGCGATCGCGTTCGCCGTCCTGCTCGTCAGGGCGCTCGAGGAGGTAATGGGGCTCACGCGGGTGCAGGCCATCGTCGTGGTCGTCATCCCGCTGGTGATGCTCGGGGCACTGTTCGCGCTCGGCATGCTGGCCCTGCGCGCGGGCATGACGAGCGGGTCAGTCGCCCCCTGACCTGCCGGTCGCGAGCGCTTCCGCGGAAGCGCTCGGCGTCCGATCCCGCCCTCAGCGCCGGCGGCTCACCGCCGGCGGCGCAGCAACCCCGGGGCGTCGGTCGGCTCGAAGCCGAGCCGCCGCAGGTACCGGGTGTGCGCCTCGGTGCCCGCGCCGGCGGTGAGCACGTCGACCCCGAGCGCGTCGTACAGGTGCCCCTCCTCGTACAGCAGCCGTCCGGATGCGAGGTCGCGGAACGCCGGCGGCGCGTGGTCGAGGTCGACGTGGGCGGTCCCGTCGGGCAGCGGCCGGGCCAGCACGACGGCCGCCGGCGCGAGGTCCCGCAGCACCAGCAGCGCCCGGTGGTCGGGCCGCACCCCGTCGAAGCCGGGCACGAACCGGGCGATGTCCTCGGCCGACGCCTCGAGGACGTGGCGCAGGTACGGGTCGTCGGGGCCGACCTCGAGGACCTCGCCGGCGGCCGACCGGGAGGGACGCAGCAGCCCGGCGATGGCCCACACGTCGATGCCGACGATGGCGGCGTTGACGGCCCACACGGGCGGCGCGTCGATGAGCAGCCCGTAGACGGTGAAGACCACGGCGCCGACGAGGTTGATGACGCGCAGCCGCAGCACCGACGTCATCGTCAGGCTCAGCACGATCAGCGCCGACCCGACGTACCCGATCAGCTCCACCACGGTCGGACCTCCTCAGCGCGCCGGCGGGACCCCATGGAGCCCGGGGACCCCACCGCTGCGGGGCGAACGCGAGCGCCCCGGCCGCGTGGGGCCGGGGCGCTGCACGTGGGACACGTCGGGTCAGCCGAGGCCGAGGTCGCTGAGCAGCGCGGCCTTCGACTTGGCGCCGACGATGCGCTTGGTGACCTCGCCCTTCTCGACCAGCAGCAGCGTCGGGATGCTCATGACGCCGTACTGGCGGGCGGTCGCCGGGTTCTCGTCGACGTTGAGCTTGAGGACCTTCAGGGCCTCCGCCTTCTCGTCGGCGATCTCGTCCACGATCGGGCCGACCATGCGGCACGGACCGCACCACTCGGCCCAGAAGTCGATGAGGACGGGCGTGTCGTTGGAGGCCTCGAGGACCTCGGAGGCCCAGGCGGCGTCGGTGGTCGGGGTGGCACCCATGTGGGCTCCTCCTCGGGTTCGGTGGCTTCGGGGTGGGGTGGCTGCGGGTCGGAGGACCGGGACGCGCGGACGTCCGGGTCGTCGTCGGGGTGCACAACGTACGCGCCGGCGGCGTGCTTCCCACGGCGGCCGTGTCCGGACGGCCGGGCCGGGGTCCGCCCCGGCGGTCAGCCGGCGGGCTCCGTGAGCGGGAGCTGGACCACGAACGTGGTGCCCTCCCCGACGGCGGAGACCACCTCGATGCGGCCGCCGTGGGCCTCCACGAGCGAGCGGGTGATCGACAGGCCGAGGCCGGTGCAGGGCTCGCCGGCGGTGCCGGTGCCGTGCTCGTGCGCGAACGGCTCGAACAGCAGCGGCAGGAACTCGTCGGACACGCCGACGCCCTCGTCGCGGACGCGCACCAGCACCTCGCCGGCGTCCTGCAGGACCGTCACCTCGACGCCGGCGCCCACGTCCGGCGGCGTGAACTTCACCGCGTTGGCGACGAGGTTGTCGAGCACCTGGGTCAGCCGGGCCGCGTCGACGTCGGCCACGAGGGTGGCCGGGGTGGCCGCGGCGAGGGTGATGCCCTTGCTGAGGGCTCCCTGCTGGTGGGTCGCCACCACCTCTCGGACGAGCGCGGCGACGTCCACGGGCCCGCGGACCAGGTCGACCGTGCCGTCGGCGAGGACGGCGGTCTCGAGCAGGTCCTCGACCAGCCCGAGCATCCGGGTCGTGGAGCTCTCGATGCGCTCGAGCAGCATCGCGGCCTGCGGGTCGAGGTCGGGGCCGAGCACCCGTCGCAGCGCCCAGGTGAACCCGGTCATGGCGGTCAGGGGGCTGCGCAGGTCGTGGGCGGCCATCCCGAGCAGCGCGTCCTTGCGCGCGTTCGCCCGGTCGAGCTCGGCGGCCTGCTTGGTCAGCAGTCGGTGCAGCCCGGCCAGCTCGCCGGCGGTCTCCGACAGGTCGGCGACGGCGTGCTCGAGCGACTCCCGCCGCCCCGTGGCGTCGAGGGCGTCGGCCGCCCGGGTGGCCAACTGCTCCTCGGGGGTCTCGGCGACGTGGGCGAGCAGGAGCGCGTCCTCCAGCGACGGGGCGCCCGCCAGGCCCGCCAGCCGGGCCCCGATCGCGATCGCGCTGCGGGCGTCCGGGGCGGTCGCGTCGGCGCCGACCGAGCGCCACAGGTCCGGGTACATCGCGAAGGGCCGGCCACCGACCAGCACCGGGACGTCGCCGGCGTCGCGCACGACCGCGATCACCTCCCGGACGTCCGACACGGCCTCCGTCCGGGTCGCCGACAGGGCCAGCAGGTCCGCCTCGTGCGCGAGGACCGCCTCGACGACGGAGCCCGTCGGGGTGTTCGCCCCGAGGAACTGCGCCTCCCAGCCGTGCAGCTCGAACAGGTCGGCCACCATCCGGGCGCCGATCTCGTGCCGCTCCCCACCGATGGCGGCGACCACGACCCGGGCGCCGTTGCGGGGGGTCGCCACGATGCGGGGGTACATGCGCGCCATCGCGACCTGGGTCGCGGACGTGACGACGTGCTCCTGCGCGACGCTCGCCTGGCCGCAGGCCCACAGCCGACCGACCTCCCGCAGCGCCGGCTGGAACACGTCGAGGTAGAGGGCCTCGACGTCGAGGCCACCCTCCACGGCCGCGTCGACCAGCTCCATGGCACGCCGGCGCTCGCCCTTGAGCAGCGCCGCGAGGTAGGCATCGGCCAGCTGGTGGGGCGAACTCGTGTCGACACCGAGCGCATGCATCCCCGCACCATCCGTCACGGACGTGAGAACCGGATGAGCGCGGGGCGCGGGGTCAGCCCTGCTCGGTCAGCCAGCGCTCGGCGTCGATGGCGGCGCGGCAGCCGGTGCCGGCCGCGGTGATGGCCTGCCGGTAGGTGTGGTCCATGACGTCGCCGCAGGCGAACACGCCCTCGACGTTGGTGCGGGTCGTCGGCTCGTCGACGAGCAGGTAGCCGGTCTCGTCGGTGTCGAGCTGGCCCTCGAACAGCCACGTGTTGGGGATGTGGCCGATGGCGAGGAACACGCCGTCGCACGCCAGCGTGGAGCGCTCACCGGTGACGGTGTCCTCCAGCACGATGCCGGTGACGATGCCGTCGGCACCGAGGATCTCGACCGGTGCGCTGTTCCACGCGAACTCGATCTTCTCGTTCTTGAACGCGCGCTCCTGCATGATCTTGGAGGCGCGCAGCTCGTCTCGACGGTGGATGACCGTCACCTTCGAGGCGAACTTCGTCAGGAAGGTGGCCTCCTCCATCGCGGAGTCGCCACCGCCGACGACCACGACGTGCCTGTCGCGGAAGAAGAACCCGTCGCAGGTCGCGCAGGCCGACACGCCGCCGCCCCAGAACGTGTCCTCGCCCGGGATGTCGAGCCGCTTCGGCTTCGCCCCGGTCGCGATGATCAGCGCGCTGGTGAGGATCTCGGTGCCGGACGCGGTCGAGAGGCGGATCGGCCGGGCCGACAGGTCGGCCTCGGTGACGTCCTCGGTGACGAACCGGGTGCCGAACCGCTCGGCCTGGCCGCGCATCGCCAGGATGAGCTCGGGGCCCATGATCCCCTCGGGGAAGCCCGGGAAGTTCTCGACCTCGGTGGTCAGGGTGAGCTGCCCGCCGGTCGGGCCGCCCTCGACCACGCCCTCGACCACCAGGGGCTCGAGGTTGGCGCGTGCGGCGTAGACGGCCGCGGTGAGCCCGGCCGGGCCGGAGCCGATGATGACGACGTCGTTGACCTGCGCGGCGGTCGGGGACGAGGTCTCGGTCGGGTTCGTGGTGGTGTCGGACACGGTGGGTGGGCCTCGGTGCGGGAGCGGACGTGGAGGGTTCGGCGCAGCCTAACGCTGGGCCCGGCGCGACCATTCCGGCGCGTACCCTCCGCGACCATGGACGAGCCCACCACCGCCCCCACCCCGCCCGGCGCGACCACCTGCGCGCGGCACCCGAAGGTCGAGACGCGCCTCGCCTGCACCCAGTGCGGCACGCCGATCTGCCCGCGCTGCGCCGTCGACGCGCCCGTCGGGCAGAAGTGCCCGTCGTGTGGGAAGCAGGACCGCTCCGCCCGCGCGCTCGGCAAGCCCGAGCAGTACACGAAGGCGATCGGTGCCGGCCTCGGGGCCGCGCTCGTCGGTGCGTTCCTGCTCACCGCCGTGTACCGGGCCGGGTTCCTGACCCTCATCGCCTCCGGGGTGGCCGGGTACGCCGTCGCGATCGCGGTGCGCTGGGGGTCGGAGAACAACGCCGCCGAACCGTTCCGCCGTCTCGCCTACGGGTTCGCCGGGCTGACGGTCTTCCTCGGGATGGTCCTCGCGGCCGGGTCGCTCGCGGTGTTCCGCAACCCCTTCGCGCTGCTCGCCGTCGCGGTCGGCGTCTACGGGGCCCACCTGCGCTTCCGCTGAGCCCCGTCCGGGCGGCCACCACCGCCGCTCCCGGCCCCCTCCCGATGGCCGGGGCGGATCCCGGTCACGGCGGGTGGGCGCGTCACGACGGCAGGTACACCTCGAGGAGCCCGCCTCCGGCCCCCGTTCTGGAGCCTCCCACGTGCGCGTCCCGTCCCTCCCCCGAGAGCACCGGCAGCCCGCCGTCGCCGCGGTGCTCGGTGCGCTCGTGGCCCTCCTGATCCTCGCCCTCGTCGCGGGCGGGGGAACGGCGTCCGCCGGCGACGACCTCCGGCTCGACGCCGAGGACCGACTCGCCGAGGTCGACCTCGAGGGCGTCGTCGCCGACGTGCCCGCGTCGGACGAGCCGACCCCGGTGGAGCCGGCTGCGGAGGCGGAGACGTCCGACGCACCGGGGACCGGGGAGCGGGCGTCGGACGCGAAGGGCGGGAAGGGCGAGAAGGGGGAGAAGGGCGCGGGTCGGGGCGGGGACGGACCGCGCGGCAAGGCGAAGGGCCGCGACCGCTGACCCGGCGACCGCGCCCGGTCGGCTCAGCCCTGGATGAAGCGCAGGACCTGGCAGTCGGCCGGGGCGACCACCCACACCTCGACGCGTGAGAACGTGCCCGTGTCGGGATCGCGGCTGAGCAGGCCGTAGACCAGCGCCTCCTCGCCCTCGAAGGCGGCGACCTCGACGTAGGCCGGCACGACCGTGCCGCTGGAGGCCTGGAGCAGCGGCGGCAGGCAGCGGGAGATCGCCTCGGCCGTCGTCGCGTCGGGGGGCTCCCCGGCGTACTGCAGCGGTGCCGCCCCGAACGTGGCCGCCGCGTCGGCGCCGTCGTCCGCCTGCGCGGACTCGGTCGTCAGCGCCGACGTCCGGGCGGGCGCGAGCTGGAGGGCGGCGGCGTAACGACCGGCGAGCTCGCTGGCGCCGGCGTCGTCGAGTCCGAGGTCGCGGAGCTCCGCGATGCGCTGGTCGTCGAGCAGGGCCGTGAGCCCGTCGGCGTCGTAGCTGGCGCCCTCGGCGACCACGACCGGGCCGGTGAGCGCCGAGGCCGGGGCCTGCGCCATCTCGGCGTCCATCGCGGCGTCGCTCTCCTCGGAGAGCCCGGCGGCCGACTCCTCGCCCGAGTCGTCGCCCGAGGTGAACGACGTCATGACCCCCACCCCGACGACGCCGAGCACCGCCGCGGCGGCCGCCACGCCGGCGGCCGGCAGCAGCCAGCGCGGGTACCCGCGGGACGCCCGACGGGCGGCGAGCTCGTCGGTGGGCGCGTCGGCCCGGGTCGACGCGGCGGCCGCGACCGGGGCGTCGTCGTCCACGCCGCCGAGCGGGAGGGTGGCGAGCTCCGCGTCGACCGCGGCACGCAGCCGGGCGGAGAAGTCGGGCGCGGGGGCGACGTCGCGGGTCGCGAGGTCGGCGAGGCCGGTGTCGATGCGCCGGATCCGGGCGAGGTGGGCGCGCAGGCCGGCGTCCGCGGCGAGGGCCGCCTCGACGGCGGCGTGCTCGTCCGCGGGCAGCTCACCGGCCAGGTAGGCCGCGAGACGCTCGCCGGTCTCCAACGTGGGGTCCTCGTGCTCAGGGGTCGCCGGATGGCGACGGGAGGGGGCTGGTGGTGGGACGCCGGGTCCGTGACGACGGTTGCAGCGCGTCCTAGACGGGCGTGGTGCCGGACGGTGGTCCGCGCGGGCGTTCGGTGCGGCCCGCGCCGGCGGTCGGCACGTCGTCGGCGCGAGTGGCCCGGGGCGCGGGCGGCTCGTCGGCGAGGGCCGGTGCGAGGAGCTCCGCGAGCTTCGCGCGGGCGCGGTGCACGCGGCTCTTGACCGTGCCGACGGGCAGGTCGAGGGTGGCGGCGACCTCGGGGTAGGGCAGTCCCTCGATGGCGCAGAGGACGACCAGCGTGCGCGACAGCTCGTCGAGCTGGTCGAGGGCGTCGCGCACCGCGTCGCCGAGGGCCGCCGTGACCGCGAGGTCGTCGACCGCCGGCGCGTCGTCGGCCCGGTCGAGCACCCCCGCGACGTCACCCACGGGGGTCTGGGGGCGGCGGGCGCGCTTGCGTGCGAGGTCGCGGCAGGCGTTGGTGGCGACCTGGAACACCCAGGTGGACACCTTCGCGTCCGAGCGGAACGTGTGGGCCTTGCGGGCCAGCCGCAGGAAGGTGTCCTGCGTGGCGTCCTCCGCGTCGGCGTGGTCGCCGAAGAACCGCCAGCAGATCGCGTAGACCCGGCGCTCGAAGGTGTCGACCAGGACGTGGAAGGCGGCGTCGCGCTCGGTCCGGTCGGTCGCGTCGACGTAGGCGCGCAGCAGGGCGAGCTCCGGGTCGTCGCGTCGGCCCTCGGCCACGTCGCCGCCCGCCGCGCCGGTCACCGGGGCCCCAGGAAGCGGACACCGGCGACCTCGGCGGCGAACCCGCCGTCGTCGACCTCGGCCAGCTCGGTGATCCACACCAGCCAGTACCGGGCGGTGGTGGTCACGGGCTGGCGGGACGTGCCGCTGAGCAGCTGGGCCGACCCGACCGCGGTCCAGGCCTCCTCGGTCTCGGTCGCGAAGTCGGGAGGGTCGTTGCGGTAGCGCAGCTCCACGCGGACGGGCCGCTCGCCGAGGGCCAGCTCGACGGCCTCGATGCTCGCGGCCGCGCCGAGGTCGAACCACAGCCCCACCCCGGGCTTGCCGATGGCGTCGAGGCCCTCGTTGTAGACCTGCGTGCGCCACCGGGTGGAGGGGTCGCCGTCGGTGACGTTGGGGACGTCCTCGGGGTTCTCCCGGTCGCCGCCGTACGGGTCGAAGTCGCCGGCGGCCACGATCGCGACCGGCGTGCCGCCGGCGCCGGGGGCCTGGCCGGTCCGAGGTGCCGGGTCGTCGGCCCCGACGGCCTGCCACACGCCGAAGCCCGCGAAGGCGATGCCGAGTCCCGCGAGGAACGCGAGCACCGTGCGGCGGGTCTGCGTCGTCATGAGGGGACGCCGGCCGGTCGCGTCGTAGGTGGTCTCGGTGATGGGGAGGTCGCCGGAGCCGCCGGCGCCGTCGGGGGACATCAGCAGCCGGGTGACGTCCGACGGCTTGGCGCGGACGAGCGGCTGGAGCGCGAGCGCGAGGGTGGTCCCGTCGGCGTAGCGGTCGGTGACGGGCCGGCGGGTCGCGCGGACGACGACGTCGTCGAGCTGCCGGGGCACGTCGGCACGCAGCTGCCGCGGCGGCAGCAGGTCGTGGGTGAGGCGGGCGGCCGCGGTGGCGGTCGGGGTGTCGCCCTGGAACGCCGGCTTGCCGGTGAGGCACTCGTGCAGCACCACGCCGAGGGCGTACACGTCGGCGCGGGCGTCCACCGGACCCCCGCTGAGCTGCTCGGGGGCGACGTACGCCGCGGTCCCGACGACCGTGCCGGGGCCGGTCAGGGTGGCCTGGTTGCCCGACAGCGCCTTGGCGATGCCGAAGTCGGTCACCTTCGCCACGCCGTCGGAGGTCATCAGGATGTTGGCCGGCTTCACGTCGCGGTGCACGACGCCCTGCGCGTGCGCCTCACCGAGCGCCGAGGCGACCTGCTCGCCGAGCGCGGCGACGACGCTCGGCTCGAGCGCCCCGCGATCGGCGAGGATGTCGCGCAGCGACGGGCCGTCCACGTACTCCATCACCAGGAAGACGAGGTCGCCCTCCTGGCCGGTGTCGTAGATCTGCACGACGTTGGGATGGGTCAGTCGGGCGGCGTTGATCGACTCGAGCCGGAACCGCTCCACCGTCGTGGGGTCGCCCGCGAGGTGGGGGTGCAGCAGCTTGATCGCGACCGAGCGGGACAGGACCTCGTCGAACGCGCGCCAGACGACCGCGGCACCCCCGGACGCGATCGGCTCCTCGAGCTCGTAGCGGTCGGCGAGCCGCTGCAGTCCCCCGGGGAACGCCGGCTGCCCGGGTCGGCGGCGATCCGGGGCAGGGGCGTCGACCCCCATCTGGGTGGGGGCGTCCCCGAAGGCGTCGGGACGGGGTGTCCGCGGCTCGTCGCGGGTGCCGGGCTCGTCGTGCATCTGGGTCCGGGTCTGGTGGGCCGGTCGGTGGAGGTGCTGCCGTGCTGCGGTGCGTCGGGGTGTGGGGCTGCGCGCTGCCGGTGGCGGCGAGGTCGGCGTGAGACCCTACAGGCGCCAGTTGACCCGCCCTGACGCGGTGGCTCTCGTCACCCCGTCGAGGAAGCCGATGCGGTGGATGACGAGGGTGTCGGCGACCCTGGTGACCCGGACCGTCAGGTCATCGCCC
This sequence comes from Actinomycetes bacterium, assembly GCA_046566145.1. Taxonomy (GTDB): domain Bacteria; phylum Actinomycetota; class Nitriliruptoria; order Nitriliruptorales; family Nitriliruptoraceae; genus JBKHXF01. Next base: position 51,597 of record JBKHXF010000033.1, on the reverse strand, counting down.
TCGACGGTCACGTCGAGGACGGTCACCCCGAGCGCCCCACCGACCGCCTCGGCCGCGTCGCGGGCGGCCTGCAGGTCCTGCCGAGGAACGTACGCCCTCGCCGCGACCTGGGCGACCTCGCGGGCCTGGTCCTGCAGCGAGACGGCGGTGACGCCGACGGTGACGACCTCGAAGCCGACGAACCCGATGATGGCCATGATGACGAGCAGCTGCCCGAGCCAGCCGGTGATGATCCCCCCGGCCTCGTCCCGGTGCACGCCCCCTCGAGGCTCTCGCCGCACCTTCGACCTCCGTCTCCGTACGCCCGGGACGACGGTCTCCCGGTGTGGGCGGAGTGTCGCAGGTGCGTGGCGGCCGGGTCGCGAACCTGCCGCGGGGCCGCGCAACCCGGCCCGGCCGCTCACCGCACGACCTCGAGGCGGCGCGCCGGTCGCCGGCCGTCCCCTCGCCGCCCCCGAGGGCCGTCGTCGCCCCGCCGCCACAGCCCGCGGACCACGAGGAGCAGGATCACCGCCCCCATCCCGATCAGTGCCGGGCGGGAGATGGACGTCGAGCGCACGCTGAGCGTGACCTGCTCGAGCACCCGTCGTCCCGACGGGTCGGAGACGCGGACCGTCACCGGGAAGGTTCCCCGCCCGAGCGCGACGGCCTCGAAGGACACCGTCTGGGCCCCGTCCCCGGTCAGGACGACGTCCCGCGACTCCCCCTGGGGCCACGCGAGGCGGCCCTGGGAGTCGACCGTCACCCGCACTCGGACCGGTGGCCCCTCGGTGCGCTGCAGGGTCACCGGGATGGCCCCCCGGTCGGAGGTCAGCGTGATGGTGGCCGAGACCGGGACCTCGACGGTCCCGAGCGAGGCGTCGACCGCCGCGCGGGCGTCGCGCAGCAGCGCCCGGGACCGGTCCACCCGCAGCGGCAGGAGCCACGTCGACGGCGCGCGCAGCAGCTGCTCGCGGAGCGCGTCCGGCGCACGGCCTCCGATGTCGTTGGCGCCCTCCGGCAGCGCGGCCCGCGCCGCCTCGAGCGCCTCCTCGGTGGCCCGCAGCTCGCCGACCAGGTCGGTCGGGAGCTCGCCGACGCCGTCCCGCAGCGTCATCGCGGCCGGCGTGCCGCCGCGCGCGGCCTGCGCGGCCGGGTCGGTGAGACGCAGCCACGGGGCGGCCGTGAGCGCGTCGAGGGCCGTCTCGGCGAACCGCGGCGGCGGGGCCCAGTCCCGCGACGGCATGGCGAGCAGCGCGCGACCGGCGGCGTTCGGGGCGCGCATCCAGAGCGCGGCCGTCTCCACGGCGACCCGGTGGCCGGCCAGCACCGGACCGTTGGTGACGTCGGGACGGTCGAGCAGCAGCGTGACCCACGGGTCGGCGACCGTCGCGGTCAGCGTGCGGCCGGCCGGCGTCCGGGTCTGGCGCAGCGCGTCGGGGATGTCGGACGACGGGTTGACGTCGAGCGAGGGCCCCTCCACCGCGGACCACGGCAGCAGCAGGTGGTCGCCGGGCACGAGGTCGAGGGTCGCCGGGGCGAGCGGCACCGTCGCGTGGAACGCGGCCTGTGGCTGCCGGTCGACGAGACGGGTCAGCCGCCGGCGCGCCTCCGACAGGCTCGTGGCGGCGATGCCCGGCAGCGGCGACGGCGCCGCGGCCAGCCCGGCGACGTCCGCGTCGGCGTACGGGCCGACGACCGGGGGCAACGGCAGCGTCTGCACGAGGTCGCGGACCCGTCGCAGCAGGACGTTCGCGCGGCGCGCCCCCGCCGACTCCGGGGGCACCTCACGGACCTCCCCGTCGGAGGTGGCCTCCCGGTAGCCGTCCGCCCGGTCCCGCAGGTCCTCGAGCAGGTGCGGTGCCGGGGCGATCGTGACGCCCGCCCGCGGGTGCGCCTCGAGCCCGGCGACGATCCGGTCGAGCCGCGCGTCGTCGTCGGCGGCGGCGTCGACCCCCGGCGCGTAGACGTCCTGCGGACCACGCCAGGGCGCGTCGTCGACCGGGACGACCACGACGGTGTCCAACGGCTCGGCGGGCGGCTCCGCGAGGTGGACCACGGCCGTGTCGGCGACGTCGAGGACCTCGGTCCCCCGGACCAGCGAGATCGAGAGCGGCAGGATCGCGGACTCGCGCCGTTCGGCCCAGCCGCCCTCGTCCGCCGTGATCGTCACGGCCAGCTGGGCGATGGCGCCGCCCGGCAGCTCGCCGTCCTCCCGCACCGTCAGGTCCTGCAGCACGAGACGTCGCCCCTCGTGGACGCCGTCGTCGACGGCGCGACGCAGCTCGCTGCGCGTCGTGACGGGCTCGTGCAGCTCGACGACGACCCGCAGGTCGGCCAGGGCCTCGTCGGTGCCGTTGACGACCAGCAGCCGCGCCGAGACGTCCGTCGGCGGCTCGGCGCCGGCGACGGGCGGTGTCGGGGCGCCGGGCCCCACGACGGCGACGATGTCGGAGACCAGCAGGCGCGCGCCGGCAGCGGGAACGTCCCCCGGCTCCTGCGCGTCGACCGCCGGCGCGAGCGGTCCGAGGGCGGTCGCGAGCACGGCGACGAGCGCGGCCGCGAGCACGGCCCGGGCCGGTGAGCGGGTGCCCGTCACCGGTCCACGCCGGCGGCGCCGCCCGACACGTCCACCCACAGCCCGTCGCGCGGCGACGCCTCGCCGGCCTGGGCCACGAGCGCGCGCTCGTTGCGGTGGGCGAGCCGGACCAGCGCGACGTCGAGCGGGACCCACTCGACGTGCTCGGCCTCGTCGTCGCGCGGGCCGGGCGCCTCGCCGTCCCACCACATCAGGTAGTAGTGGACGTACTTGTGGTAGCGGATCTCGTCGGGGCGCCACACGAACCAGTAGTCGATCGTCCCGAGCAGCTCACCGGCGACGGCGCCGTGACCGGTCTCCTCGCGGACCTCCCGCAGGGCGGCCTCGACCTCGGTCTCGCCGTCCTCGATGCCGCCCTTGGGCAGCGTCCACTCGGCCCGCCCGGCCGCGTTGCGGCGGGCGATCAGCAGCACCCACCGCCGCCCGTCGGCTCGGTCGTCGCACACGACACCGCCGGCGGACGTGGCGCGTCGGGTCGGGTAGCGGGCCATGCACCGGAGGTTAGCGAGGGGGTGTCCGCTGCGTGCCCGGCCTCCGCCGGTCGTCAGCGGCCCCGCAGCGCCCGCCGCCCGCCCAGCACCACGTCCGCCACCAGGGCGAGAGTGGTCGGGTACATCCACAGGCCCTCCGGCGAGGTCGGCGCCGGCAGCCCGAACCCGACGAGGACGAGCAGCATCCACGCCAGCGGCAGCAGCGCGACACCGGCGGCGAGCCCGGCCGCGCCGCGCCGCAGCCCCTCGCCGGCGCCGGGCCGCAGGACCGTCGCGAGCGCCCAGGCGAGCGCGCCGGCCACGAGGCCGAGGAGCACCCCGCGGGGACCGGTCTCGTAGGTGCCGTTGCCGTCGAACACGGTGCCGAACCACACGTGGGCGGCGAGCCCGACCGCCAGGCCGGCGGCCGGGGGGATGAGCCGAGATGCGGTCGCCATCACGGCTCCTCGAGGACGGCGGACGGGTGACCGGGATGCTACGCGGTGCCCGCCCCCCCAGCCGCGACGGGTCGGTTCCGCACCACCATGCACGTGGCGCTGGTCAACGACGGTCCGGTCACCGTCCTCGTCGAGGTCTGAGGGCCTACGCTGCGTGCCGACCCGGGGGCGAGGAGCACGCACGTGTCGATCACCGAGTACCTGCAGTTCACCGTCGAGAAGGGCGGGTCCGACCTGCACCTGAAGGCCGGCGGCCCCGCGTACGTGCGGATCGACGGGGACCTCAAGCCCATCACGCACCTGCCCCCGCTGTCGCCCGCGGACACCGAGCGGCTCGCCCTGTCGATGATGGACGAGCGCACCACGCGGGAGTTCCGTGAGCACAACGAGGCCGACTTCGCCTACTCGATGCCGAACGTCGGCCGGTTCCGCGTCAACGCGTTCCGGCAGCGCGGCTCGGTCGGGATCGTCCTGCGGCGGGTCCTGCCCGGCACGCCCGACTTCGAGGCGCTCGGCCTGCCGCCGGCGGTGCGCAAGCTCGCCGAGGAGCACCGCGGGCTGATCCTCGTCACCGGCCCGACGGGCTCCGGCAAGACGACCACGACCGCCGCGATGCTCGGGCACATCAACCGCAGCCGCCGGTGCCACGTCGTCACGATCGAGGACCCGATCGAGGTCATGCACCGCGACGACCAGGCGATCATCGACCAGCGCGAGATCGGCGTCGACACCAAGGACTTCCCGACGGCGCTGAAGGCCGTGTCCCGGCAGGACCCCGACGTCATCTTCATCGGCGAGATGCGCGACATCGAGACGGTGACGGCCGCCCTGCAGGCCGCCGAGACCGGCCACCTCGTCGTCTCGACGCTGCACACCACCGACGCGCGGGAGACCATCAACCGCGTCGTCGACATGTACCCCAAGGAGCAGCAGCAGCAGGCCCGGCTGTCGATGGCGAACTCGCTGAAGGGCATCGTCTGCCAGCGGCTGGTCCCGCGCGCCACCGGCGAGGGTCGCATCGCCGTCGTCGAGGTCATGGTGATGACGACCCGCCTGTACGAGTTCCTCATCGACCCGGCGCAGACGGCCCACATCGAGGAGGCCATCGCCGACGGCGAGTACTACGGCATGCAGACCTTCGACCAGCACCTGCTGCAGCTCTACAAGGACGGCGAGGTCACCCTGCGCGACGCGCTCGCGGCGGCCACGAACCCGCACGACTTCCGGGTGGCGCTGCGCGCCGCGGGCCTGTCGGGCTGAGCGTGGTCGTCGACGACGGCAGCGGCGAGCCGGCCGACGGCCAGGACGAGCTGCAGGCCATGCTCTACGAGCGGGTCCGCGACTCGATCGAGGGCAAGGTCGCCGGGCTCCGCGCCGCCTTCGCCGGTGGCTCGCCGGACGCCGTCACGCACGACGAGGCCCGCTCCATGGCGCACCGGCTCGCCGGGTCGGCCGGCACCTACGGGTTCCACTCGGCCGGCCGGGACGCGCGCGCGATCGAGGACCTGCTCGACGCCGGCCCGCTCGACGCCGCCGGCGTGGCGCGGGCCCGGGAGCTCGCCGACACGCTCGCCCGGCGCCTCGACTGCGAGGAGCGGACCCGGCCGCCGGCGGGGTGAGGCGTCGGGGCGTCGGTAGCCTCGCCCGCAGCCATGTCGAGCACCGCCCCCGCGAACCGGCTCACCGCCGACCAGGCCGCCCAGCTCGGGCGGCTCGTCGACGTGTACCCGCAGGCCCGCGAGCTCGGTGAGCTCTTCGCCGCCTCCGGGCACGAGCTCTACCTCGTCGGCGGGACCGTGCGCGACACGCTGCTCGCCGGCGGCGACGCCGAGGCGCTCGAGGACGTCGACCTCGACTTCACCACCTCGGCCCGCCCCGACGAGTCCGAGCGGCTGCTGCGGGAGTGGACCGCCGAGCGTGGGACCGTCTGGCTCACGGGCGCCCGCTTCGGGACCGTGTCGGCCGAGCGGAGCGGGCGCCAGGTCGAGGTCACGACCTTCCGCGCCGACGAGTACGAGCCGGACTCGCGCCACCCCGAGGTCACCTTCGGCGACGACGTCGAGGGCGACCTCGCCCGTCGGGACTTCACCGTCAACGCGATGGCGGTGCGGGTCCCCGCGTTCGAGTTCGTCGACCTGTTCGGCGGGCTCGCCGACCTGCAGGCCAGGGTGCTGCGCACCCCCATCGACCCGCGGGTGTCGTTCGGCGACGACCCGCTGCGGATGGTGCGCCTCGCCCGCTTCGCCTCCACGCTGGACGCGCGCGCCGAGGAGGACACGTTCGCGGCGGCCAAGGACATGGGGGAGCGGCTCACCACCATCTCGGCCGAGCGGATCCGCGACGAGCTCGTGAAGCTCGTCTGCGGGCAGCGGCCCCGCGCCGGCATCCAGCTGCTGGTCCGCTCCGGCCTGTCCCGCTGGGTGCTGCCGGAGCTCGACGAGCTGCGCGCGTGCAAGGACCCGCAGCACCGGCACAAGGACGTCTACGCCCACACGCTCGCGGTCGTCGAGAACGCGATCGCGCTCGAGGACCGGCTCCCCGACGGCGGCCCGGACGCGGTGCTCCGACTCGCGGCGCTGCTGCACGACATCGGCAAGCCCGACACCCGCGAGATCCACCCCGACGGCACCGTCAGCTTCCACCACCACGAGATGGTCGGGTACCGGCTCACCAAGGCGCGGATGCGCGAGCTCAAGTTCGACAACCAGACCACGAAGGACGTCGCCGAGCTCGTCAAGCTCCACCTGCGCTTCCACACCTACGCGATGGGGTGGACCGACGCGGCCGTGCGCCGCTACGTGCGGGACGCGGGTCACCTGCTCGACCGGCTCAACCTGCTCACCCGGGCCGACGTCACCACCGGCAACGCGAGGAAGGCCGCCCGGATCCAGGCGCGGATGGACGAGCTCGAGGAGCGCGTCGCCGCGCTGCAGGAGCAGGAGGAGCTCGACCAGCTCCGCCCGCCGGTCGACGGCAACGCGATCATGGCGCACCTCGGCATCCCGCCCGGCCGGGTCGTCGGCGAGGCGTGGGACCACCTGCTGGAGCTGCGGATCGAGCACGGCCCGATGGACGAGCAGGCGGCGCTCGACGCGCTCGACGCGTGGTGGGCGGAGCGGCAGGCCGGCGAGGACGCCGACGCCGGCGGCGAGGCCCCTGTCGGCGGCGAGGCCCCTGTCGGCGGTGAGGGCTAGGCGTGGACGACCTGCCGCCGGCGTGGCGCGACCACCGTGACGAGGCCGTGCGACGGCCGCCGGCGCCGGGCCCGGACGAGCCCGCGTTCTACGTCGAGATGATGGACCTGCAGGGCGAGGCGTACGCCCGCAACGCCTTCGCCCGCGGCACCGAGCGTGAGGTCACCGCGCTGGTCGAGCGGCTGGCGCGGCACGGCGTGGACCTCCTCGCCGACGTGTCGGTGCTCGACGTCGGCTGCGGGGACGGCCGGCACCTGCGCGCCCTCGCCACGTGGGACCGCCGGCGCGGCGTGCTCACCGGGATCGGCGTCGACGTCTCGCCGGCGCTCGTCGCCGCCGCCCGGACCGCCGCCGAGCGCGCCGGCGGAGGCGGGCTGGCGTTCGAGGTCGGCGACGCCCGGCGGCTGGCGGCGGTGCCGGCCGTGGCCGACGCGACGGCCGCCGGCGGCGTCGACGTGGCGTGGACGCTGTGCCAGGGCGGCTTCGGGACCTCGCCCGCCTCCGACCCCGACGTGGTCGCCGGCCTCGCCGGCTCCGTGCGGCCCGGGGGCCTCGTCGTGCTGACCGCGTTCCACGCCCTGTTCGCCGCCCGACACCTCGCCCCGGGCGACGCCTACGACGTCGTCCACGGGGTGCACCACCAGCTCGCCGAGGTGCGAGGACCCGACCACGCCCGCCGCACGTTCGACCTCTGGACGACCGCGCACACCGCCGGCGAGGCGGTGCGGCTCTGCGCCGACGCCGGCCTCGACGTGCTGGAGCTCGTCGGGTGCGAGCCGGGCCGGTACGACGCCGACGAGCTCCGCCTCGACGACCCCGAGCTCCTCCTGGTCTGCCGCCGGCGCTGACCGCCGGCGCCGGCCCGCGCTGTCCGCCGGCGCCGGCGCGCGCTGTCCGCCGGCGCCGGCGCGCGCTGCTCGTCCGGCGTTCGCCGCTGCCGGCACGCTTCCCGCGGATACGGAGGAACCGTGCGTCGTTCGGTGGCCGCCGTGGTCCCGCGCCTCCGGTCGCCCGCGTTCCCCGCGGATGCGGAGGAAGCGCGCGGGCGGGGCGGCCGGCGCTGACCTCCGCCGCCGGGGCTGACCGCCGCCGGCGCCGGCGGTCAGGCGGCGCCGAGGGCGCGGGGGACCTCCCGGAGGCCGACGCGCAACCGCGGGTGGACCACCGCGACGACGAGGGCGTCGACGAGGCCGAGCGGCACCGGCCCGTACGCGCGCGAGTCGGTCGAGCCGCCCCGGTTGTCGCCGAGCACCACCACGCAGTCCTCCGGGACCACGAGGTCGAGGCTCCCCGGCGTCGGCCCGGTCGTGTACGGCTCGGCGTGGGTGACCCCGTCGAGGACGAGCCGCCCGCGCCGGAGGGCGACGTGCTCGCCGGGGAGGGCCACGACGCGTTTCACCGTGACGCGCTCGGGGTCACGGGGGTCCCGCAGGACCACGACGTCGCCGTGGCGCGGCAGCCCCAGGCGGGGGGCGACCACCAGCCGGTCGCCCTCGGTCAGCGTCGGTGCCATCGAGGCACCCTCGACGTCGCGCAGCGAGCGGTTCACCACCAGCGCCAGGCCCCACGCGCCGGCGGCCGCGGCCAACCACCCGGTCGGCGTGCCTCCCGGGCGGCGTGCAGTGCGGCGAGGTGCCACGCGCGGTGTCCGTTCGTCCGGTGGTCTCGGCGGATGGGCAGGTCGGTCGCCCGAGCCGTGGACTAGGTTCGAACACGAACGTCCCCGACTCCCACGAGGAGGAGCCAACCAGATGCGCATCACCGCTGCGCTGCAGGCCGTCAACCCGTTCCGCGCCCCGGCCACCGTCCAGGCCCACTGCGACCTGATGTGCGGGGTGTACTACCCCGAGCAGGCCCGCATCGAGGCCGAGTCGGTGTACCAGGCGGCCGTCAAGTACCAGGACTCGGACGACGAGGTCTTCAAGGCCCGCGCGATCGCCATCAAGGAGGAGCGCGCCGAGCTGGTCAAGCACCACCTCTCGGTGCTGTGGACCGACTACTTCAAGCCGGAGCACGCCGAGAAGTACCCCGACCTCCACGAGAAGTTCTGGAACGCCATCAAGCTCGCCGGCGCCGCCAAGAAGACGGTGGACCCGGCGGACGGCCAGAAGCTGCTCGACGCCATCGACGAGATCTCGAAGGTCTTCTGGGAGACCAAGGGCGGCAAGCCCGAGTGGCTCACCAGCTGACGCACGAGGATCCTCACGTTCGACCCCGCCCGGTGGCGGGGTCGACGTGCGTGTGGCAAGGTGGACGATGCGGCTCGGCGGGGTGACGGGCCGGGAGGGACCTGACGATGTACGCACGACTCGGCCGCGACGTCCGTGACGCGTGGGTCGAGCTGGCGACCGAGACCATCTCCCGCGAGTACCCGTACGTGACGGGTCGGGTCCTCGCCGGCCCCGACGACCTGCGCACGCCGCGCGAGCAGCACCCGGCCTTCGGGGGCTCGTTCGACTGGCACTCGAGCGTCCACATGCACTGGTCGCTGCTGCGGCTGCTGCGCGACGGTGACCTGTCCCCCGAGGTCGAGGCCGCGGCGCTGGCGCGGCTCGAGGCCGACCTGCGACCCGAGCACCTCGCGGCCGAGGTCGCGTACGTCGAGGCGCACCCGGGCTTCGAGCAGCCCTACGGCGCGGCGTGGGCCCTGCAGCTGCACACCGAGCTGGCGCGCTGCGCCGACCTGGTCGACGCCCCCGACCTGGCCCGCGTGGCCGCCGACGCGCTCGGTGTCGTGTCCGAGCTGAGCCGCGCGATGGCCACCGAGCTGCTCTCCGACCTCCGACGGCTGCCGTTCCCCGTGCGGGTCGGCACCCACACCTCCACCGCCTTCGCGTGCATCCTCGCCCTCCACCACGCCCGGGACCCTCACACCCGCGACGAGGAGCTCGAGGACGCCGTCGTCACCCACGCCCGGCGGCTGTACCTGCAGGACGTCGACGCGCCGGCGGGGTACGAGCCGTCGGGGTACGACTTCCTGTCCCCCACGCTCACCGAGGCGCACCTCCTCGGCGAGGTCCTCGGGACCGACCGCTTCGGCCTCTGGTACGAGGGGTTCCTGCCGGGCACCGCGAGCGTGCTGCCGCCCTCGCTCGCCGACCCGGTGGAGGTCGTCGACCTCGGCCACGGCCTCCTCGCGCACCTCGCCGGCCTCACGCTCTCACGCGCCTGGTCGTGGCGGGCGATCGCCCGCGCGCTGCCGAGCCGTGACCCGCGCCGGTCGGCCGCGCTCGACGCCGCCGACCGCCACCTCGCCGACGGCCTCGAGCGCGTCACCAGCGGGTCCTACGCCGCCGACCACTGGCTGGTGAGCTTCGCCCTGCTCGCCGTCTCCGGTCTCGACCCGGTCCCGGCCCCCTGGGGCTGACCCCCCGGGGCTGACCCCCTGGGGCTGACCCGGTCCCGCCGGGCGCGGCGGTCCGGTCCGGCTGGCCGGTCGGCGCCGCACGCGCCGACGCCGTTCGGTACACAGCGCACCACACCACCGACCGCCACCCGACAGGGAGCCACCATGCCCACCCGCCGCTCGTCCGCCGTCTGGTCCGGCAACCTCGCCCGGGGATCCGGGACCATGAAGCTCGGCTCCGGTGCCTACGAGGGCGGCTACGACGTCCCCTCGCGCTTCGAGGACGGCAACGGCACGAACCCCGAGGAGCTCATCGCGGCCGCCCACGCGGGCTGCTTCTCGATGGCGCTCTCGGGCGCGCTGTCCCGCGCCGGCCACGAGGTCGAGTCCATCGAGACGACCGCCGACGTCACCGTCGACAAGGTCGGCGAGGGCTTCGAGATCACCGGCATCGTCCTCACCACCGTGGGGAAGGTCGCCGGCATCGACGAGGCCACGTTCCTCGAGTTCGCCGAGAAGGCCAAGGCCGGGTGCCCGGTCTCGAAGGCGCTCGCGTCGGTGCCGATCACGCTCGAGGCGTCGTTCGCCGGCTGAGCCGACGTCAGCCGGGACCGGGCGCGACCTCGAGCCCGGTGTGGTGGGCGTGCCACGCGAGCACGTCGGCCCGCTCGGCCACGAGCTTCGACGTCGGCTTGCCGGCGCCGTGGCCCGCCGCGACGTCGACCCGCAGCGCCACCGGGGCGTCGCCGCCCTGCGCCTCCCACAGCGCCGCCGTGAACTTGTACGAGTGGCTCGGGACGACCCGGTCGTCGGTGTCGCCCGTGGTCACCAGCGTGGCCGGGTAGGCCGTGCCCGGCGCGAGCCGGTGGTACGGGGAGTAGGCGCGTGCCACGGCCGCGTCGTGGGGGTCCTCGGGGTCGCCGTAGTCGCTGGTCCAGGCCCACCCGATCGTGAAGCGGTGGAACCGCAGCAGGTCGAGAACCCCGACCTCGGGCACCGCCGAGGCGAGCAGGTCGGGCCGCTGGGTCAGCAGCGACGCCGCCAGCAGGCCGCCGTTCGAGCGGCCCTCCACCCCGAGGTGCTCGGGCGACGACCACGCCGGCGACGACACGACCGTGCCGTCGAGGTGCTCCGCGACGACGCCGTCCCGGCCGGTCAGCCACCCGGCGCAGGCGACCGCGTCGGCGAACACGTTCGGCTTGGCGGCGAGGCGTCCGTCGTCGTGCCACGGCTGGCCGTACTCGCCCCCGCCGCGCAGGCACGCGACGGCGAGCACGCCCCCGTGCTCCACCCAGGCCCGCCACGCCGTCCGGTACGCCGGCGTGACCGCGATGCCGAAGCCGCCGTACCCCCACAGCACCGTCGGTCGGGTCCCGTCGGGCGTCACGTCGGCGCGGTGGACGAGGAACAGCGGCACCCGGACCGGCCGCTCCTCCGTGCCGCTCCGCACGAACACCCGCTCGACCTCGAGCGGCGTGCCGTCGGGTGTGGTCGGGGGGACGTCGGGGGCCCACGCGACCGCCGGCGCGGGCCGGTCCGGCGCGGCGACGTCGAGGACGAGCACGGCCGCCGGCGCGGTGAAGGACTCGACCGCGAGGTGGAGCAGCCGAGAGTCGCGGGACGCGCCGACGCCCTCGCCGTACAGCCCGCCGGCGGTGACGAGCGGCCCGGCGACGTCGTCGAGCGGGACGGGGCGGGGCCGGCCGCCGTCGAGGTCGTGCAGCGTGACGCGCGACGCGGCGTGGTGGAGGTGGACGGTGGCCAGCGCTCCCGGCGCGCCGGCGGTCCCCCCGCCGACCAGCACGGCCGCCTGGAGGCGGTCGCCCGACTCCGGGACCACCTCGTGCAGGGTGGCCGGGTCGTCCGGGTCGATCGCGACGACGCGGCCGAGCGGCGCGTCCGCGGTGGTGGTGCAGAGCACGCGCCCGTCGACGACCCCGACCGGGTGGGTCTGGTCGGTGTCGGCGTCGCGCAGCGGACGGGCGTCGCCGACCACGAGGCGGCCGGTGTCCTCGTCGCCCTCCCACCGGATCGGGCGGAGCACGACCCGGGTCTCGGGGTCGGTGCCCCGCCCCGAGGTCACGACCAGCCACCGACCGTCGTGGGTGACCGTCGGGTCGTGCAGCAGCTCGGGTGCGTCGGGGGCGGCGTGCACGACCTCGTCGTCGGCCGGGTCGGTGCCGAGCCGGTGCAGGGCGAGCTGGTGGCCGCGCGTCGCCGCCTCGTGCTCCCGGCCGGCCGCCGGCGGGGCCGGGTAGCGGCCGTACACGAACCCGGAGGCGTCGGGCAGCCACGCGGCGGAGGAGAACTTGGCCCACGACACGTCCGCGTCGAGCCGCTCGCCGGTCGCGACCTCGACGACCTGCCACGTCTGCCAGTCGGAGCCGGCGTCCTGCCGGGCGCAGGCGACGAGCCGGCCGTCGGGGCTCGGGACCGCGGCGGCGAGCGTCGCGGTGCCGTCGGCCGTCCACCGGTTGGGATCGACCAGCACGCGCCACGCGCCGGCGGGGAGCTCGTGGGGCGGCGTGTCCCCGTCCGCCGGCGCGACCCACAGCACGTCCTGGTCCTGCAGCCCGTCGTTGCGCCGCTGGAACCACACGGCACCGTGGCGCTCCGGCGGTGACACCCGCGGGTGGTCCCACAGCCGGGTCAGCGTCGCGGTGAACGCATCCCGGGCGGGCAGGGCGGCGAGGATGGGGCCGCTGTGGGCGTTGGCGGCCTCGACGAACGCCCGGGTGTCGGGGTGGGTCAGGTCCTCGAGCCACCGGTACGGGTCGGGGGTCGGCACGCCGTGGAGGTCCTCGACGAGGTCGTCGCGGCGGACGGGGAAGGGGGCGGGCACGGGCGTCCTCGGGTGGGCGGGGGGCGGGTCGTCGCGGCTGACCGGGGGCGGGTCGTCGCGGCTCGCCGGGGGTGCGGCGGAGTCTGCCGCGGACGTCGCGCGTCCGCCGGCGCGTCCGTACCCTTCCGGGATGCCCGCGCGGCCCGCGCGGACCCCACGAGGACCCGATGCGCACCGGCCGGATCGACTACCGGATGCAGCGCCGCGCGACCCTGCGCGACGTGGAGGCGGGCCTGCGCTCCCGGACCGACGTGTGCGACGCCCACGAGATGCTGGTCCGGGCGGGCACGCACATCGGCACCGTCGTCGAGGACGCCTGCCCGGTGTGCGAGGCGACCGCGCTGCGACACGTGACCTACGTGTTCACCGGCCGTGCCGCCAAGGGCAAGGGCGAGGGCGGCCGGGCCGTCCCGCGCGAGCGCCTCGCCACCGAGGTGGAGCGGCACGGCGACCTGAAGGTCTTCACCGTCGAGGTGTGCCTCGGGTGCCGCTGGCACCACCTGCTCGAGTCGTTCCTCCTGCTCCGCTCCGGCGCGAAGGTCGGCTGAGCCGGTCCGCGCGCCCCGTCGGGACGCGCCGGGTCAGAACAGGAAGTACCACCCGACCACGAGGGTGGTGCCGACGCCGAGCAGCGCGCCCGACGCCGCGACCCACGCGGTCTCGCGCGCCCGGGTCGAGGTCCACGCGGCCCACGCGAGCGCGAGGGGCGCGACCGCGAGCGCGAAGCGCGGCGTCGACATCAGCGGGCGGGGCGGGAACGGCGTGACCAGCCACACGAGCACGTGCGAGGCCGCGTAGACGCCGAGGTGTCGCGGCCCGCGGACGCACAGCCAGACCGTGGCCGCGACCACCGGCACGAAGACCACGAGGTCGAGCGTGTGGTAGCCGGTCGCGTACGCGCCGGGGGTGGCCAGCGCGAAGCGGAACGCGTCGGCGAGCGTGTCCCACGGCCACGCGAGCGTCCGCTGCCAGCCACCCTGGACCTGCCACGGCGCGAGCCAGGCACCCCACACCAGCCCGCCGTGGAGCAGGACGAGCCCGAGCCCGACCGGGCCGCCGGCGCCGGCGACCAGCCCCGCCAGCGCGGTGCGCACGTCGGTGCGGTCGCGCTGCAGCACCCGCAGCGCGACCGGGAGCGCGAGCAGGACCCCGAGCGCCCGGGTCGCGCCGGCGACGACGCCGAGCACCGCGACGGCCCACCACCGCCGGCGCTCGACGTGGACCAGCGCCCACACGCTCGCGGCGAGGAACAGCGACTCGGAGAACGGCGCCACGAGGAAGAACGACACCGGGAACACGGCCAGCAGCAGCACCGCCCGGCGGGCCCGGTCGTCGACCGCTGCGGCGTCGCCGGGCGCGGTGGCCTCGACGAGCGCGTGGACGCCGGCCAGCGCCGCGACCGTGGCGAGCAGCGCCACCACGCTCCCGGCGAGCCACGCGCCACCGGGCAGCAGCAGGTCGACCGCGGCGACGAGGAGGGGCAGGCCCGGGAGGAAGGCGGCGGCCTGCGGCACCGCCTCGGTGGTCGGGTACCCGTCGACCGCGATCGCCAGGTACCAGAGCGCGTCGAACCGTTCGAGGGACGCACCGAGCAGGCCCCAGCCGACGTCCGCCGGCGCGGCGGCGTCCCACCCCGCGAAGCCGGGTTGGGCGGCCACGCCGACCGGGTCGAGGCCCGGCAGGAGCCCGGCGACGACGACCGACAGCACGGCCAGCCCGGCGCGCAGCGCGAGGGCGGCGACGATCGCGCGGCGCCACCGCGTCGGCAGCGCCGCCCAGCGCCGGCGGACGTCGAGCGGGCTCACGGCGTCGGTCCTGGGTCGGGTCGGGGTCGGGGGTCGGGGTCCAGCCGCCAGACGACGACGTCGCCGGCGGTCGGGTCGCGGTGGACCGTACGCGTCAGGCCGAGCCGGGCGAGGGTGGCCGGGTCGGTGGCCCGGACGCCCGCCTCGGCCACGGGCGTGCCGCCGGCGCGCCCGGCGTGCCACACCACCGAGGCGACGCCGAGGTCGCGCAGGTACGCGACCGCGCCGGGGTCGGGCCACGCCGTCGTGCGCTCGCGGACCTCGGCGAGCAGGTCGGGCTCGAAGCTGCCGGTGCCGTTGACCGTGTCGGGCAGCCCGGCGGGGACGGTCCACAGCAGCGGGACCGAGTCCTCGTTCTCCGCGCTCGGCAGGTGCAGCACCGGGCCGGGGAGCGCGAGTGCGGCCGCCGGCGCCGGCGGCGGCACCACCAGCTCGGTGGTGCCGAGCCCCTCGAGCAGCACCAGCCCGGCCAGCAGCGCGCCGGCCGCGTGGGCCGCGCGGCGTCCGCGGCGGTCGGCGACCCGCGCGAGGACGTGGGCCGCGCCGGCGGCCGCGAGCAGCGCGAGCGCGGCGGAGGTGAGGAGCACGAGCCGGCCGGGCGTGCGCAGCCCGTCGAGCCCGGGCAGCGCCTCGAACAGCGGCAGGTACGTGAGTCGGCCGCCGGCGGGGGTCGTGCCGAGCGACAGCACCGCCGCGACGACCGCGGCCACCGCGAGGCCGATACGAAGGGGGCGGTCGACCGCGTCGCCGCCGAGCCGGCCTCGCACGAGGCCGATCGCCGCGAGGACGAGGACCGTGAGCCCGGGCAGGAGGGTCATCTCCGGCGCCCACGCCATGCCCTCCCGCAACGGCCCGGTGGCGCGACCCCACACGAGGCTCGACGCCGGCGCGGCCAGCAGCCCGGCGACGGGCGGCGAGTAGACGTCCAGCACGCCGACGGTCCGGGCCGCCTCGGGGTGGGCCGCGGTCACCGCGAGGTAGGGCAGCGCCCGCCACGCCGTGGCGACGCCCGCGATCGCCGCGCCGGCGGCCGCTCCCGCGAGCAGCGCCGGCGGCACGTCCGGGCGCTCGCCGGTCCGGTGCCGGCGGACGAGCAGCACGCCGCCGGCGGCGAGCGCCACCGCCGTCGCCGCGTACAGCACCGGCACCGCCAGCGCGGCCGAGCACGCCACCTGCCAGGCCAGCGCCACCCCCGCCGCGACGAGCAGCCCGGGTCGCCGCCGGCGCACCCCGGCGACGACGAGGGCGGCCGCGAGGAACGCCCCGCCGGTCGACAGGATGTTCAGGTGCCCGTCGTGGGCGAGCCGCCACGGCGCGTACGCCACGGCGCCGGCGGCGACCGCGGCCGCCCAGGGCCCGACGCGCAGGGACCGGGCGAGCAGGTACGGGCCGAGCCACGCCGTGGCCAGCGCGAGGAGGAACGCGACCCCGTAGCGGGTGAGCGCCGCGGCCTGCGCGTCGGCGTCGGTGAGCCCGCGGGTCGGCACGACGCCCACGAACAGCGGCGCCCAGCCGAGCGGCGGGTCGGAGAACGCTGTCGTGTCGTCGAGCGGCCACCACGCGTTGGTGGCGCGCACCGTGGCGTCGGGGTCGGCGAGGGCGTGGCCGGCCCAGGTGAGCTGCCAGGTCTGCAGCAGCGGGTCGCCGAGGTCGCCCGGCAGGACCTGCCCCAGCCGGGCCGCGAGCGGCCACGACGTGGCCACCGCCAGCACGAGCGACACGGCGGCGGCCAGCGCGACCTCCCGCCACGGCAGCGGCGTCCGCGCCGCGCGGCCGCCGGCGCTCACGGGGCCGCGCCCGGCGCCGCACCCACGTCCGCCACGGGCTCGGGGTGGGGGCCGGGGGCCCGGTAGGCGCGCCGGCAGGCGACCACGGTCAGCGCGACGAGCACGACCGCGCGCACCACCAGCGCGGCGTCGAACCACCCGACGGTCCAGCCGCCGCCGGCGCCGTCGACGAAGTTCGCGAGGTACGGGAACCGGGTCGCGGTCACGGCGACGTCGGCCACGGAGAACGCCGCGAACCAGCCCCAGCCGGGCCACGCCAGCACGAGCAGGGGCAGCAGCCAGAGCGAGAACTGCGGCGAGTAGACCTTCGAGGTCAGCAGGAACAGCACGACCAGCGGCAGCGCCACGAGGTGGAGCCGCGCCGGGTCGGCCCGGCGCCACGCGTGGGCGAGCAGCGCGACGGCGCCGGCGGCGAACGCCAGCCCGGTGAGCACGTTGACGGTCGGCACGCCGAGCCCGAGGCCGAGGCGCTCGGACGCGACCCGCAGCAGGCTGTCCCAGTCGACGGGTCGGCGCGACGAGAGGCGCAGGAACTCGAGCCACCCGTCGGGTGCGGCGAGCGCGACCGGGACGTTGGTGACCAGCCACGCGCCGGCGGCCGCGCCGGCGGTGCGCAGCGCACCGGCCCGGCCCCGCTGCCGCCACGCGCCGAGCGCCAGCGCCGGGACGAGCAGCCCCGGCCACAGCTTCGCGGCCGTGCCGAGCCCGGCCCAGACGCCGGCCCACGCGTCGGCGCCCCGCCGGTGCGCGACCAGGGCGGCCGCGGCGAGCGCGACCGCCGGGAGGTCCCAGTTGACGGCGCCCGACACCAGCAGCGTCGGGGCGGCGGCGAAGGCGAGCGCCCGGGGCAGCCCGACCTCCCGCCCGAGCAGCCACCCGGTCACCGCGGCCGAGACCGCGAGCAGCACGCCGGTCGCGGCGAGGAACTGCCCGGACGTGTCGGCGACCAGCGACGCGAGCCACATCCACAGGCCGGTGAGCACCGGGTACTCGACCGGGTGGTCGAGGTAGGGGACCGCGCCCTCGTGGAGCCGCTCGAAGAACCACAGCGGGGGGATGTCGGAGTAGCACCAGCGCAGGTACAGGTCGTCCGGCGCGCCGGGGACCCCGCACCACGACTTCAGCGCGAGCGCGACGCCGACGCCGAGGACCGCGACCGTCGCCGCCACGACCGCGGCGCGACGGCCACCGTCGTCCGCTCCGCCCCGGTGTGCCATGCGGGCGAGGATAGGGTCGGCGTCCGGCGGGACGGACGGAGGCGCGGTGGTCGAGGGGGACGGGCTCGTCGACCGCCTGACCCGGGCGCTCGCCGCCGCCGGCGGCTGGCCCGCGGCGGATCCGGCGGGGCTCGTCGACGGGCCGCTCGCCGGGGTCCGCGTGCTCGACCTGTCGCGCGTCCTCGCCGGGCCGTACGCCGCGATGGTGCTCGCCGACCTCGGCGCCGACGTGCTCAAGGTCGAGCGACCGGGGGTCGGGGACGACACGCGGGCGTGGGGACCACCGTTCCACGGCGACACCGCCGCGTACTTCCTCGCCGTGAACCGCGGCCGGCGCTCCCTGACGGTCGACCTGTCGACGGCCGCCGGCGCGGCGCTCGTCGCGCACCTCGCCGGCGCGGCCGACGTGGTGCTGGAGAACTTCCTGCCGCGCCACCTCGCCGCCTTCGGGCTCGACCGGGTGCGCGACGCCTGCCCCGACACGGTCTGGGTGTCGATCCGCGCGGCGGCGGAGGACGGCCCCGCCGGCGCGCTGCCCGGCTACGACGTGCTCGCGCAGGCGCGCGGTGGGCTGATGTCGCTCACCGGCGACCCGGACCACGGACCGACGAAGGTCGGCGTCGCCATCGGCGACGTGCTCGCCGGCCTGCACGCGGCCGTCTCGGCGCTCGCCGGCCTCCACGGGCGGGGCCGTGGCGGCACGGCCACGCGGGTCGAGGCCAGCCGGTTCGAGGCCAGCCGGTTCGAGATCGGCCTGCTCGAGTCGGTCGTGGCCGGGCTGGTGAACCAGGCCGCGAACCACCTCGTCGGGGGCGTGGTGCCGCGGCCGCTCGGCAACGCCCACCCGAACCTCTCGCCGTACGGGCCGCTGGCCTGCGCGGACGGGCTGCTCGTCGTCGGGGTGGGCAACGACGCCCAGTTCGCCGCGCTGTGCGCCGCCCTCGGCGTGCCCGACCTCGCCGGCGATCCGCGGTACGCCACCAACGCCGACCGGGTCGCGCACCGCGACGACCTCGTCGCCACGCTCGAGCAGCGGCTCGCCACCGCGGACGTCGCGCGCTGGCGGGAGGTGCTCGACGCGGCCGGGGTGCCGTGCGCGCCGGTGCAGGACCTGCCGGCCGTCGTCGCCGACCCGCAGGTCGTCGCGACCGGCCTCGTCGCCCGTGTCGACCACCCCGCCGGGCCGCTCGCGCAGGTGCGTGCCCCGGTGCGGGTCGACGGGGTGCGCCCGCCGGTGGCGCGCCGACCGCCGGCGCTGGGGGAGCACACCGACGAGGTCCTCGCGGCGCTCGGGTGCGAGCCAGAGCTCGTCGCCGCGCTGCGCACCGCCGGCGCGGTCTGACTCCGAACGCGCGGTCGGGCACGTCAGGTCAGCGGGGCAGGAACACCCCGACGACGAGCGCGAGCCCGCCGAGCACCACGGCGATGTCGGACTGCCCGGACCACCAGCCGAACAGCAGCAGCACGCCGCCGAGGGTGGCCAGCACCGGGCCGACGACGCGGTTCGCGTCCTCCTCCCGCTCCTCGGCCTCGGTGCGCGCGACCTGCAGGCGCCCCTGCCCGTCGACCCACGCGCCGGCGGGCGGGTCGAGCCACCCGGGCTGCTGCCCGCCGCGCTGCAGCACCCCCACCAGGTCGTCGGGCTCGAGGGTGCGCAGCAGCGCCCCCCAGTTCACGATGAGCTCGGCGCGCAGGTCGTCGCGGAACTCGCGGTCGACGACGACCTCGACGGCCCGGGTGGCGACGTCGGTCGGGTCGTCGCCGGCGTCGGCCGGGGGCAGGTGCAGCGCGTCGTGCGCGACGCCCCGGTGCTCGAGGAGCCGTACGACCGGGACGGCGGCCCGGGGGTCGAACGTGCCGAGCAGCGCGTCGACCTGCGGCGGCAGCGGGGCGCCGTCGGGGAGCAGCGCGATGCCGCACTCGGCGCAGGTGGTCTGCGTCGGTGCGTACTCGTCGCGGCAGCGGGGGCAGGTGGGCACGCGCGCAGGCTACGCGGCCCCGGCGGGGGGTAGCGTCGCCGCCGCCGGCGCGGTGGGTGCGCCGACGGTGTCGGACCGGGAGCGAGCCGCGTGACCGAGAAGCTGTACGCGACCGAGCAGTACCAGCGCGAGGTCGACGCGACCGTCGTGCACGTCGACCCCGACGAGGGCGTCGTCGTCCTCGACCGCACCGTCTTCTACCCCGGTGGGGGCGGGCAGCCGCACGACCTCGGGACGCTCGCGATCGGCGACGACCGGCTCGACGTGGTCGAGGTCGGGCACGGCGCCGGCGGCACGGTCTGGCACCGGGTGGTCACCACCGACGGCACCGCCGCGGCCGTCCCCGGGGTCGGCACGTCGGTCCGCGGCGAGGTGGACTGGGACCGCCGCTACCGGCTGATGCGGACCCACACCGCGATGCACGCCCTGTGCGGCGTGGTGTGGGAGCGCTTCGGCGCGCCCGTCACCGGCGGGAACATGGAGCCGGGCGAGGGCCGGCTCGACTTCGAGATCCCCGACTGGGACGGCGACCGGGACCGCCAGCCGGTCGAGGACGAGCTCAACGCGCAGCTCGCCGCCGGCCGGCCGGTCGAGATCGCGTTCCTGCCGCGCGAGGAGGCCGACGCCGACCCGAGCCTGATCCGCACCAAGGTGTCGCTGCTGCCGGCCGGGCTGCGGACGGTGCGGGTCGTCGACATCGTCGGGCTCGACCGGCAGGCGGACGGCGGCACGCACGTCGCGTCGACCGCCGAGGTCGGCCGCGTCCGGGTCGCGAAGGTCGACAACAAGGGCAGGGGCTTCCGCCGCATCCGCATCGCCCTCGAGGACGACGGCCTCGGTCCGGTCAGGGTGGGAAGGTGATGCCGCCGTTGAGCCAGAACCCGAACCCGGCGTAGCCTCCCTGGCCGGTGGTGGGGCTCTGGTCGCGGGCGATGAACCCGACGTAGACCTCCCCGTCGGGGCTGTGGTTGAACTTCGACGTGCGAATCGACCCGCTGGTCGGGATCGGGATTGAGCCGAGCACCATTCTCGACGTCGAGCCCGGGTTCCAGGACTCGTCGGTCGGGCTGACCGGGCAGCCGTAGCGTGAGCTGGCCGCGCCGCTGGGGGTGGTGCCGAAGTGCGGGTCGAGGCACGACTCGACCGCGCCGGTGCCCGGCCCCTCCTGGTAGGTGTACGCGACCGCGGCCGCGAACGCGGGTGCGGTCACGGTGTGGGTGGCGCTGCCGTAGGCCGTGTCCAGGCAGCGGTCCTGGCCGTCGTCGCCCTCCAGACACCGGGGGGTGAGTTGCTCGACGTGGCCGTCGATGCGGCCGTCGGCGTCGATCTGCAGCACCCCGTCGGGGGCGCCACGGAACCGCAGGGTCAGCTCCGCGGTCCCGTCGGTCAGCAGGTACACGTCGTACACCCCAGCGGGCACGAGCCCACCATCGGGGGTTCTCTTGCCTCCGTCGGTCGAGAACGGCAGCTCGGTGAACGCGAACGCGTACACGTTCAGGCAGAGTTGCCTGGGGTCGGGGCAGGCCCGGTCGGACAGTCCGGCGAACCCGTAGGCCGAGTCGGTGACCTCCAGGGTGACGTCGTTGTCGGCGAGGCGGACCCCGTCGGGGATCACGATGCGGGTGCCGGCGTGGCCGGTCGTCCGGATCACCGTGGTGCTCCGGACGACCGGGACATCAGCCGGGTCGTTGGGCGGGGCGTCGCCCGCCGCCATCGTGAACAGTCCGGCCAGACCGAGGGTCACGGCCAGAGCCGCACGAACCACCCTGACGCTGATGCCGTGCCACATCTCAGCCTCCCTGCGGCCCGGAGATGGTGATCAGCTCGAACGCGGCGCGGTCGGCGAACGGCCCGAAGTAGCGGGTGCTGCGGACCTCCTTGGTCGCCCCGTCGAACACCCCGAGCTCGAACTTCGCCCGCCGGACGTAGGTCTGGATCGGGTCGGACCGGTCGAGGTACTGGTGCACGTGGGTGCACCGCGTGAACACCGCCTGCCCGTACGCCGAACTCGCCCGGCAGTCGTCCTCGCTGAACTCGACCCAGGTGCGGGTCTGCGGGTCGAGGAACTCGAACGTGATGTCGAGGAACGAGCGGAACTCGGCCGGGTTGCCGAGCACGTCGGCGTTGCTGCACGCCCCGTCGGCGGTGCCGACGTCCCGACCGTTGACGAACACGACCCCGCGGACCTCCGCTGCGGTCTGGTTCACGGCGGTCCACGTCCCGATCGTGCAGGTGATGTTGTCCGCCGCGACCTGCTGCGCCTCGGCCGCCAGCGCCTGGCGCTGGTCGGTGGCGGTGCTGGTGTAGGCGATCGCGAGTTCCGCGGTGACGTCCCGGTCGTCGTCCGCTGCGGCGACCAGCGACAGGGCCATCAGCCCCGCGGTCACCGCAGCCAGCGCCCGGCGCAACCGCCGACCGCTCCTCCCGACCTCAGTGTGTGTGTGTGTTGCACGTGCTGCTCCTGTGCGTGTCGGTCGGACACGTGCCCGGCCGCCCTCCACGGCTGGTCCACGTGTCCACCACGGCGGTTCGCCCCGCCGCACCTGCCGTTCCTGCCGATCCGGCCCGAAACCCCCCCACTTCCCCCGCCAGGTGTGCGCTCCTGCCCTGGATCGGGAGGGTTCCTGTGCGATCGGCGCACAGGATCGCGGGGCGGAGGGGGCGGGTAGCCTCGCCGGTCCGTCGTTGCCCTCGATCGAGCACACCCCGGGAGATGCAGCGTGAGCCCGCGCTCCGACCCGCTGCCCGACGACCTGGCCGTCGCCGAGCTGTGGCGCCACCCCGTGAAGTCGCTGCGGGGCGAGCGGGTCGAGGAGGCCGCCGTCGGCCCGGCCGGCATGGTCGGCGACCGCGCCTGGGCGGTACAGGGCCGCGACGGGCGCATCCGGTCGGCGAAGTCCGACGCGCGGCTGCTCGAGGCCCGCGCGTGGACCGACGCGGGTGCGGTCCGGGTCGAGCTGCCCGACGGCACGGAGGGGACCGCCGGCGATCCGGCGCTCGACGTCGAGCTGTCGGCGTGGCTCGGCGAGCCGGTCCGCCTCGTGGCGGCCGCCGAGGTCGAGCGCGCCAGCTTCCTGATGCCCGCCGACCCGGTCGAGGGCGACGACCGCGAGGTCGAGCTCGTCTCCCCGGCGGGCACGTTCTTCGACGGGGCCGTGCTGCACCTGCTCGCGCGGACCGTGCTGGCGCGGCACGCCGCCGGCGCGGGCCTGCCCGAGGGCACGTGGGACGTGCGGCGGTTCCGTCCCAACGTCGTGCTCGCCGGCGGCGACGACGTCGACGACCTCGACGGTCTGCTGCTCGGCCGCGACGTGACGCTCGGGGCGCTGCCCGGCCGGGTCCACGCCCGCACCGGACGCTGCGTGCTGACCACCCACGCCCAGCCGGCGGGCGGCGGCCTGCCCGCGCTCGCGGTCGAGCGTGACGTCCTCCGCCACGTCCGCCGGGTGGCCGATGGCGACCTCGGGGTCTACCTCGCGCCGGCGGCGCGCACGACGGTGCGGGTCGGCGACCCCCTCACCGGCTGAGCCCCGTCAGCGCTCCCCGGCCGCGTCGTCGGACGGGTCGTCGGACGGGTCGTCCGGGCGCTCGGCGTCGCCGGCCTCCTCGGCGAGCAGGCGCTCCAGCAGCGGATCGGTCGCGGCCGCGATCTGGGAGGGCAGCACGCCCGGGCCGCCGTCGTCCGGGCAGGTCGTCTCCCACGGCAGCAGCTCACGCCGGCAGACCTGGCAGCGCAGCAGCTCGTCGCCGAGGTCGAGCCCCGTCGACGGGTCCCCGGCGTCGTCCTCGCCGCGGCGCTGACCGCGAAGGAGCCCGCCGAGGTCGTCCTCGTCGTCCTCGCGTCGCGTCACGAACCCCACGGTGGCCTCCTCGTCCGCCGGGTCACCGCTCCGAGCGGCGCAGCCGGATCCCGGCGTCACCGTACGGCCCCTTGGGCCGCTCCTCGACCCAGCTCACGCCGGTCTCCGGGCAGCGGAAGTAGGTCCGGCCCTGCCCGTCGGAGCGGGTCTCGTCGAGGTGCTGGCGCGCGTAGTCGCGCGCCGCCTCGCCGGTGATGTTGTTCAGGGCCTCGCAGCGGCAGGTGATCACCGGATGGGCTCCCCGGTCGACGCCGTCGGTGGTGTGCCAGTGTCGGAGCGTACGCCGCCCGGCCGGGGAGCCGTGGTGGCGGCGCTGGCCGCCCGGCCGTCGCCGACGTCCGTCCGTTCGTGCGTCGGCCGCCTGTCGGGACTAGTCACCTGAACTGGAGTTCAACCGTCGAAGACCACCCGTCCCGGGGATGGTGCGCGCGACCGCGCTCCGTCACAGTCCTCGTCATCCCCGGTCGCGTGTCGTGGCGGCGCCTCGGTCGGGGGTCCCGGCGTACGCGCCGGTCCGTGTCTGACGAGATCCCTCGCTGTTCTGCAGCCCGCCAGCTCACGCGGACCACGACGCAACGCCCCGACCGGCACCGCCGGCGGGACGACACACGCCAACCACCAGGACGTCCAGACCGGGAGCCCGGCGACGCCCGACCCAGGAGCACCCCGACCATGACCACCACCCTCACGCGCGGCGCCGTCCTGGCGCTCGCCGTGGCGCTCAGCGCCCTCCTCGGCGCCGCGCTCGGGCTCCCGGCCGCGTGGCCGGTCGCCCTCGCCGGCGCGGTCCTGCTGGCCCCCGGCCGGCCCTCGCTCGCCCGCATCGGCTCCCTGGCCGCCGGCGCGGTCATCGGCATCGTGGCCCTCGCCTTCCAGGCGGCGGTCCTGCCGGCGGTCGCCGCGTCCGAGGCGATCAGCGCCGTCGTCGCGATCGCCGCGGTGACGCTCGTCAGCGCCGTGTCCGGCAACCGCCTCCCGCTGTGGGCCGGCGTCGTCGGGGTCGCGCTCTTCCAGGCGGTCTACCTGCCGGTCTTCGAGGCCTCGCCGACGACGTTCCTCGCGGACGCCCCCGCGGCGCTGGTCACCACGGTCCTGGCCCTCGCCATCGGCGCGGTGGCCGCCACCGCGGCCGACCTGATGACGCCCAACGCGCCCGCCGACGACCGTGAGCTCACGGCCGCGGCCGACGACCTCAGGCTCGTGCTCCACATCCCGGACGAGACGTCCGCCACCACCGCCGCCGTCGACGGCGCGACCGCGGAGGGGACCCGCTGATGGCCCGCACCATGACCCGCATCGTCGCGGCCCTCGGGCTCGCGGCCCTCGCCGTGGCCCCCGCCGCGGCGGCCACCTCCGGTGAGCCGGCCGGCGACCTCGCGTCGCGCCAGGCCGTCCTCACCGCGATCGACGGCTCCGGCGCGCCCAAGGCGTCCCGCGTCTTCACGCAGGTGTCCGGGCAGGACGGCGACGTCGCCCTCCCCGACGCCCCGACCGGCGGCCTGCGCAACCTCAACGGCTTCGGGTCACCGAAGGTCGTCGACGGTCGCCTCGTGCTGTCCGGTGACGGCCCCCAGCGGACCGTCGCCGACTACGACGCCGACCAGCCCATCTCGATCTCCATCGCCTACGAGCTCGACGGCGAGTCGATCGACGCGGGCGACGTCGCCGGCGCCGACGGCCTGCTCACCACGACCATCACGGTCGTCAACGAGACGGCCGAGTCGACCGAGCTGACCTACACCGACGCGCAGGGCGTGTCGCGCACCGAGACCGTCGACGTGACCGTCCCGCTCGTCGGGTCGGCCTCGACGGTGCTCGACAGCCGCTTCATCGGCATCGACGCGCCCGGCGCGGTCGTCGCCGCCGACGGTCGCGGCTCGACCGTCGTCAACTGGTCGCTGCTGCTCTTCGAGCCCCTCGGCGAGGACACGGCCGTCCTGTCCTGGACCGCCGACGTGGTCGACGCCGTGCTCCCCGAGCTGACCGTCCAGGTCCTGCCGGTGAACTCGACCTCGTTCGCGTCCCTCGCGAACGCCGAGGAGACCTACCGCGGCGCGTCGGACAGCACCTACGCCCTGACCCAGGGCGCGGTGACGATCGACCGCAACCTGCTCCGTCTCGCGACGGGTGCCGGGACGCTGCTCGACGGGGTCAACCGTCTCGCCGACGGGTCGCGGCAGCTCGCCGACGGCCTCGGTGATGCGGCGGACGGCTCCGGCCAGCTCTCCGACGGCCTGGGCAAGGCCCGCGCCGGCGGCGGCCAGCTCGCCGACGGCCTCGGTGAGCTCTCCGAGGGTGCGGGCAAGCTCTCCGACGGTCTGGGCTCCGCCCGCGCCGGCGGTGGGCAGCTCGCCGACGGTCTCGCCGCGCTCGACGCCGGCGCCGCCCAGCTCTCGGGTGGCCTCGGGTCCGCGAACGCCGGTGGGGCGCAGCTCGCCGACGGTCTCGTCCAGCTCGACGCCGGCGCCGGGCAGCTCCTGACCGGTCTCGAGACCTTGAAGACCTCGCTCAACGCCGGGCTCCCCACGGCGCGGGCGGGTGTCGACCAGCTCGAGGCGGGCGTCGCCAGCCTCATCGCGGGCATCGGCTCCTCGAGCCAGGCGGACACCCTGCTCGGCGGCCTGTCGCAGCTCGCCGGCGGCCTCGTCGTCGCCAAGGGCGGCTCGGACGCCATCGCCACCGGCGCGAACGACCTCGCGGTCGGCGTGAACGCGGCGGTCGTGCCGGGACTCGGGCAGATCCGTGACGGTGCCGGCGCGATGATCGCCGCCGTGGACAACGTCGCGGGCTGCTCGGTGCCGACGCTGCTCGACGCCGACGCGACCAACGACACGCCGTGCGGGTCGAAGGACGTGCTCGCGTTCATCGCCGCGAACGGTGACCCGGCCTCCGCCGGGCTCGCCGCGGGGACCCTCGCCCGGATCGGCACCACCGGCAGCGGCACGACCACCCTCCTCGGCGGTCTGGCCGCCGTGCAGGGCGGCGCGTCGCGGCTGGTCGCCGGCGTCGGGACCATCCCGGCGGACTGCGCCGCGGCGCAGACCCAGGCGGCGGCCGAGACGGCCAGCCCGCTCGGGAAGCCGTCGGTGCTGACCGCCATGACCCTGATCAAGTGCGGTGCGCAGCGGCTCTCCGCCGGGATCGGCACGGCGAACACGCCGGGCGCCACCCTCGCGTACGGCGTGACCCGCCTGCAGGGCGGGACCTCCAACCCGGTCGCGTTCGACGACACCAACCCCGGCTACAACCCGACCTGCGCGCGGACCTCCGGCCTCCAGCCGTGCGGCCTGCTGCAGGGGCTGCAGCTCGTCGCGGGCGGCCTCGCCGCCCTCGACACCGGGCTCGGTGATGCGCTGACCGCGGTCAACGCCGGACTCGGCTCGACGACGACACCGGGCAAGACCCTGCTGTTCGGCATGGCCAGCCTCGCCGCGGGTGCCACCAAGGCGTCCGCCGGCGGTGCAGCGCTCGCCGACGGGCTCGCCCAGCTCGACGCCGGCGGCGGGAAGCTCGCCGACGGTGCGGGCAAGGCGTCCGCCGGGTCGAACGCGCTGCTCGACGGGCTCGTGCAGCTCGACGACGGTGGCCAGGCCCTGGCCGCCGGCGCCGGCAGGGCCGCGGCGGGTGGCTCCGACCTGTTCGACGGGCTGGTCCAGCTCGACGACGGTGGCGCCAAGCTGGCCGACGGCCTGGTGAGCGCCGAGGACGGTGCGGTGCAGGTCGCCGACGGCCTCGCGCTCGCCCGGATCGGTGCAGGCCAGGTCGCGACCGGTGCGGGTGACCTCCAGTCGAAGGGCACCTCGGTGCTCGCCGGCGAGGTCAACGAGGCCGCCGCGGGCACGAACCTGACGCTGGCCCGCCTCCGGGCGGCCGACGAGCGTGGACGCACCGAGGCGATGCCGTACCCGGCCGCCGACGGGGCTGCCGCGAGCGTCGTCTACCAGTACGAGCTCGCCGGTGTCTCCACCGACGGTCTCGGCGACGGTGGCCGCTCCGTGATCGCCCTCGGGCTGCTCGGCGGCGCGGCGGGCCTCGGTGTCCTCGGACGCCGGCGGCTCGGCGGGCTCGCCTGAGCATCACGACCACCCGGCCGGGGCACCGCCCCGGCCGGGTGCGTCGCGCGGTGGTGGCCGCCAGCACGAAACCGCGCACGCGGCCCGGGCCGGATCCCTCACGGGGTCCGGCCCGTGGTCGTGGGTGGGCGGCCCGGGTGGCGTGTGGCACCCTCGCCCCGCGCGACCGCCGTCGCGTGTCCACGCCGGCCCCCGGGGACCCCGTGACCGACGACCTGCAGCCCGCCCGCTGGTACGTGCTCGTCGACGGCGAGCAGACCGGCCCGTTCGACCTCGCCGAGGTGCGCGACCGGGTCCTCGCCGGGGACGTCGGTCCCGACACCTACGTGTGGGCCGACGGGATGGACGACTGGCGCGTCGCGTCCGAGACGCCGGCGCTCGTGCCCCCCGCCGGCGCCGACGCGCCCGCCGCGTGGCAGGGCGTCCCCCGCCGCTGACACGCCCCGCCCGAGGGTGGGGCCAACGCCGGTCGCCGGGGTACGGTCCCGCGCCATGAGCGAGAACCCCGTCGACGTCCTCCGGGCGCGCGGCTTCGTCCAGGACATCACCGACGAGCCCGCGCTCCGCGCCGCATTCGACCAGGGCCCGGTGACGTACTACGTCGGGTTCGACCCGACCGCCGCGTCGCTGCACGCCGGCAACCTCGTCGGGATGATGGCGATGGCGTGGCTGCAGCGCCTCGGCCACCGCCCCATCGCGCTCGCCGGGGGCGCCACGGGCCGCATCGGCGACCCCTCGGGCCGCGACGCCGAGCGCGAGCTGCTCGACGAGTCGACGCTGGAGCGGAACCTCGCCGCGATCCGGTCCCAGCTCGGGCTCGTGCTCGACCTCACGGAGACGGGCGGCGGGCTGCTGGTCGACAACCACGACTGGACCGCGCCGCTGACGTTCCTCGACTTCCTGCGCGACGTCGGCAAGCACTTCTCGGTCAACCAGATGATCGCCCGCGAGTCGGTGAAGCGCCGCCTCGAGTCCCGCGAGCAGGGCATCTCGTTCACCGAGTTCAGCTACCAGCTGCTGCAGGCGTACGACTTCGCCCACCTGTACCGGGAGCACGGGTGCGTGCTGCAGGGCGGCGGCTCCGACCAGTGGGGCAACATCACCGCCGGCATCGACCTGATCCGCCGGATGCACGGCGGCGAGGCGTACGGGCTGGTGTGGCCGCTGCTCGAGACCGCCGACGGCCAGAAGTTCGGCAAGTCCGCCGGCAACGCCGTGTGGCTCTCGTCCGACATGACCTCGCCGTACGCCTACTTCCAGTACTGGCTCAACGCCCACGACGACGACGTCGTGCGCTTCCTCGAGCTGTTCACGTTCCTGCCGCTCGACGAGGTGGAGGCGCTCGCCGAGGCGCACGCCGCCGACCCGGCCGCCCGCGAGGCCCACCGCACGCTCGCCCGCGAGGCGACCCGCATCGTCCACGGCGACGACGGGGTCCGCCGCGCCGAGCAGGCCGCCGGCGTGCTGTTCGGCTCCGGCGCGATCGCCGACCTCGACGAGGAGGCGCTCGAGATGGCGTTCGCCGCGGCCCCGTCGGTCGAGCTCGCCCGCACCCGCCTCGACGACGGGATGGGCCTGCTCGACCTGCTCACCGCCGCCGGCGCCGCGTCGTCCAACGGCGAGGCCCGCCGGCTCGTCCAGCAGGGTGGCGTGCGCGTCAACGACGAGAAGGTCGACGACCCGGGCCGCACCGTCACCGCCGCGGACCTCGTCACCCCGACCACGCTCGTGCTCCGGGTCGGCAAGAAGCGGTACCACCTGGCACGGTTCCGCTGACCGTCGGCCGGTACCGTCGCACGACCGACCACGACCCCGTGGACCGCGTGAGGAGGGGCCCCGCGTGCGAACCGTCCGGACCGCCACCGCCGTGCTGACGGCCGTGCTCGCGCTGGCCGCTGCCGGCTGCGACCGCGTGCCCGACAGCCGGGTCATCACCATCCCCGGCGACGCCGCCACCGCGGAGGTGGAGCGCGACCCGGACCCCGAGGCGTTCTGCGAGGCGCTCGGCGACATGAACGCGTCCTTCGCGGCGATGGAGGAGCAGGCCGGTGACGCGGCCGCGCTCCAGGGTGAGGTCGACGACCTGCTGGCCGCCATCACCGACGCCCGCACCACCGCCCCCGAGGACCTGCAGCCCGTCATCGACGCGGCCGCACCGGTGTACATCGAGGCCTCCCAGCAGGCCGCCGACGGGGTCGACTACCGCGAGACGCTCAACGACCACTGGAAGGCCAACGACGCCGACTTCCAGGCGATCCAGGCGTTCGCGCAGGAGAACGGCTGCTTCTAGCCCGGGCGGCCCCGACGCGAGGAGGCGCAGGTGCGACTGCACCGGGTCGCGCTGCGTCGGCTCCCCGCGCTGGGACCGGGCGGGGCCGACCTCGACCTCGACCTCGCGCGTGACCTGACGGCGCTGGTCGGACCGAACGGCGCCGGGACGACGACCGTGGCCCGTGCCCTCGCGGCCGCCGTGGACGAGGCCGCGCCGGAGGCCCCGACGGCCGGCGGGGCGGCGCTCGGGCGGGAGCCCGAGGTGGCGCTCACGTTCCACGGGCACGTCGACGGGTGCGCGCGCGAGGTGGTGCGGACGGTGACGTGGCGCGCCGGCGGTCGGCTGCAGGCCGACTCGCGCAGCGTGCCGGACGCCTGCGCACCGCCGGCGCGGGTCGTGCACGCGCCGGCGGGGGTCGCGCTGCCGGCGCTGGTGGCCCGCCACGCGGCCCTGCTCGACGAGGTCGGGCTGGCGCCGGCGGACCTCACGCGGGCCGTGTCGGCTGCCGTCGCCGCCGTCCTGCCGCACGTCGCGTCGGTCCGGGTCGAGGGACCGCCCGACGCGCCGGCGGTGGTCGCGACCGACGGGCACGGCACGCCGCTGCCGACGACCACGGGGCTGCGCGCGGCGGTGGCCCTCGGCCTCGCCGAGGCCGCGCTCGACGCGGGTGCGGAGCTCGCCTGCGTCGTGGTCGAGGAGCCGGAGACGTCGTTGCACCCGGCGGCGCAGGAGGTGCTGCGCGGGCTGCTCGGGCGGCTCGCCGTCGAGGCCGACGCGCCGGTGGTGCTGACCACGCGCTCGCCGTTCGCGCTGCCGAGGGGCGCCGACGACCGCGTGGTCGCGCTCGCCCGCGACGACGCCGGCCGCACGCACGTGGTCGGGTCGTCGCGCGGTGACGAGCCGCACGCCCCCCTGCTCGGCGGGCTGCTGCGCGACCCGGGGCTCGGTGGCGTGCTCGACCGGGCCGCGACGCTGCCGGCGGGCACCCGGGGCGTGCTGCTGGTCGAGGGCGGCACCGACGAGGCGTACCTGCGCATCGCCGCGGAGGCGCTCGGCCGGGCCGGCGAGCTCGACGGGATCGTGGTGCAGCCCGCCGGCGGCGCCATGTCGGTGGCCCTGCAGGCGGTGGTCCTGCGGGCCGAGTCGGGGCTGCCGCTGCTCGCGCTGTTCGACAACGACGACCCCGGACGGCGCGGCCGCGACACGCTCACGTCGAGGTTCGGGTTCGACCGCCGGCGCCAGGCCACGACGTACGCCGAGTTCGTGCCCGACCACCCGCACGGCACCGAGGCCGAGGACATGTTCGACCACCGGCTCGTCGCCCGGTTCGTCGCCGAGCAGGGACCCCGCGCCGTCCGGGCGGTCTGGACCCTGCGCACCGGCACCGACGGGCCCGAGCCCCACCACGACCTGACGCCGGCGGCGAAGTCGGCGTTCGTCGGGTGGTCCCGGGCGAACGCGACCGCCGCCGACGTGACGCGGTGGGGGCGGCTGCTGGACGCGATCGGCGAGCGGCTCGGCGCCGGCACCACCGACGGGGCCGCCGGGGGCGCTGCCGGGGCCTGAGCCCCCGCGCCGGCCCGAGCCCCCGCGCCGGCCCGAGCCCCGCGCCGGCCCGAGCCGCGGGGGCCGTCGCCGGTACCGTCCGTCCCAGCATGACGCGCCCCGCCCGCCGCCCCGTCCTCCCCCCGCCGCGCCGCTCGGCGAGGCGGGTCGCCGCCGGCGTGCTCGCGGGACTGCTCGGCGCCTCGACGCTGGCCCTCGTCGGGCTCGCGGCGACCGCCGGCGCGGCCGCGGCCCAGCAGGAGCCCGCGCCGGCGGCGGTCGCGGTGCGGGACAACGTCTACACGCCGGCACAGGTCGTCGTCGCGCCGGGGGCGACCGTGACGTGGACGTGGGAGGGGGACTCCCGCCACTCGGTGACCGCCGACGACCGCAGCCGCTTCGACTCGCACCCGACCTGCGCCGCCGAGCCGGCCCCGTTCCGGGAGAACTGCGGCGGGCCGGGCACGACGTTCAGCTGGACCGCCCCCGGACCCGACGAGGTGACCGAGCCCCTCACCGTCACCTACCGGTGCAAGCTCCACGACATGACCGACGGGATGGTCGGCACGGTCGTCGTCGACCCGGCCGGTCCGCCCCCGTCGCCGCCGCCCCCGGCCGCGTCCCCGAGCCCGACGACCACGGGCCGCTCGTCCCCGACGGCGACCGCCGCGCCGTCGCGACCGTCGCCGACCCCGCAGGCGAGCCCGCGCCCCACCCGCACCGCGACGCCACCGCGGCGCGCGCCCGGGCCGCCGGCGCCGTCACCGACCGCGCCGCTCCCCACCGTCACCGGCGAGCCCGACCCCGGCGACGAGCCCGCTCCCGGCGACGTCGAGCTCGAGGAGTTCGTGCCGGAGCGCGGTGTCGACGACGTCGACGGGGACGTGGTCGTCGGCGCCCCGGGTGGCGGCGGTGGCGGCGACCGGACCGTGCTCCTCGCGGTGGCCACGCTGGCGTGGTGCGCGACCGCCGGCGCCTTCACCACCCTGGTGCTGTTCGGCCCGTCCTGGGGCTGAGCCGGCCGCCTCCCGGCCGCCGTCCACAGGGACGTGGCGATCCCCGGCGCGCTCGTCACACCCGGCCCCTAGGGTGCGGGTTGTCGGAGGGTCGCGGGACGGGGTACCGTCGCACGGCCCCGGTCGGGGCTCCTTCCTCGTGTGCACGTCGCGTCGCCGCGCCGTGCCCGCGTCACGTCGGGGCCCGGTACGAGCACGACGCTCGCACCCGAACGCACACGCGAGGAGACCGGAACGCACCCCTGCTCCCAGCGGCGGACCACACGCGCAACGTCGGTCCGCGTCCGCGGGGGCCACGCACGCCCCACACCGCCCTGCGGTGCCCGGGCACGACCATGGGAGGTGCGCACCCAGATGCGCCACTACGAGATGATGCTCATCATCAGCGACACCCTCGAGGAGGAGGACGCCCAGGGCGTCTTCGACCGTGCCAAGACGGTCCTCTCCGAGCAGGGTGGTCAGCTCAACGACGAGGCCTGGTGGGGGAAGCGTCGCTTCGCCTACGAGATCGCCAAGCGGAACCACGGCTGGTACGGCGTCCTGGACTTCCAGGCGTCCTCCGAGGGCCTGACCGAGCTCGAGCGCCAGCTGTCGCTGCGCGACGACGTGGTCCGGTTCAAGACCGTGCGTCCCGAGATCCGGGTGAAGAAGCCCGGCTGACCGGCAGCCGTTCGTCCGGGAAGTCTCACCGCGACCCTCCGACACGGACCGCACCGAGACCCCTCCCAGAGCGAAGGAGCCCACCGTGGCCTTCCACGAGAACCTGATCACGATGGTCGGCAACCTGGTCGACGACCCCGAGCTGCGCTTCACGCCCAACGGCGCGGCCGTCTGCAACTTCCGCATCGCCTCCAACCGGCGGTGGACGGGGCAGAACGGCGAGCAGAACGAGGAGACGACCTACATCACCTGCAACGTGTGGCGGGACATGGCCGAGAACATCGGCGAGTCGCTGCACAAGGGTGACCGCGTCGTCGTGATCGGGCGGATCAAGGTCCGCTCCTACGAGAACCAGCAGGGCCAGACCGTCTGGGTCACCGAGATCGAGGCCGACGAGGTCGCCCCCAGCCTGCGCTGGGCCCGCGCCACCGTCAGCCGCACGTCCGGTGGCTCCGGAGGCGGTGGTGGCCAGGGTGGTGGTGGCTCCTCCTACGGCTCGAACGTCCCGCCGCCCCCGAGCGACGCCGACGTCCCGTTCTGATCACCCCGCGACCCCGACCCCACGTCCGGGCCGCACCCCACACGTCCTCCATCGAGGAGTCCGCAGATGCCGTCCAAGAAGAAGAAGCGCAAGCCGCGCCGCGACAAGCCGTGCCCACTCTGCAGCCAGGGCATCGAGTACGTCGACTACAAGAACCTGTCGGTCCTGAAGCCGTTCCTCAACGAGCGGGCCAAGATCAAGGGTCGTCGCACCACCGGTGCGTGCGTCAAGTGCCAGAAGCGTCTGGGCGAGGCCGTGAAGAACGCCCGCGAGATGGCGCTCATCCCGTACACCGCGCGCTGAGGAGAACACCGTGAAGGTCATCCTGAAGCAGGAGGTCGACAACGTCGGCCTCGCCGGTGACATCGTCGACGTCAAGGACGGCTTCGGTCGCAACTACCTGATCCCCCGTGGCCTGGCGATCCTCGCCACCAAGGGGGCGGTCAAGGAGGCCGAGGCCCTGACGCGTGCCCGCCTGGCGCGTGAGGCCTCGACCCTGGGCGACGCCCAGGCGGCCAAGGACTCGCTCGAGTCCCGCACGCTGCGCATCGAGGCGCGTGTCGACGACCGCGGCAACCTCTACGGCTCGGTCAGCGCCGTCGACGTCCAGCGCGTGCTCAAGGAGCGCGGCTTCGACGTCGAGCGCAAGCGCATCGACCTCAAGCAGGGCATCAAGGTCATCGGCACCTACGAGGTGCCCGTCCAGGTGCACCCGCAGGTCGTCGCGGCCGTCCAGGTCGAGGTCGTCGACGAGGAGGGCGTCGTCCTCCGCGCCGGCGGCAACATCGAGCCCGCCGTCGACGAGGAGGCCGTGGTCGACGCGGCCGCCGACGCCGCCGAGGGCAGCGAGACCGACGTCGACGTGCTCGCCGAGCAGGCCCTCGAGGCCGCCAAGGAGTTCGAGGCCGAGCGCCTCGCCGCCGAGGCCGAGGCCGGCGACACCGACACCGGCGCCGACGCCGACACCGAGGAGCCCGTGGAGGCCTGACCTCCGCCGGCGCCACGGCGCACGCACACCGACTCGAGGAGGCCCGGACGGGCCTCCTCGAGCCGTTCCGGGCCCCGGTTTCCACAGACGTCCACAGCTCCTCCCCAGCTCGTCCACCGGACCCGTCCACATCCTGTTGAACGTTGTGCGGGACGCCGGTGGTGGACGACGCACACCGCCGGCGTCGACCGCCCGCCGTGTCCCACCCACCCCGTAGGTTCGAGACCATGAGCGACGACCTCCCGCCCCCGCCGAGCGCGGCGCCCCCGCCGGACGGCCCGTCCGACGGCTACGGCGACGTCCTCGACGTCTCGAGCCTCGACGTGCAGCTCCGCTCGGGCGGCAACGGCAACGGCAACGGTCGCGCGCGGTCCGCCTACGACCGCGTCCCGCCGCACTCGCTGGAGGCCGAGGTCTCGGTGCTCGGGGCGGCCCTGCTGTCGCCGTCGGCCGCCAACGAGATCGTCAACCACCTCAAGCCCGAGGACTTCTACCGCTCGGCCCACGGTGCGGTGTACGAGGCCGTCATGGCGCTGGTGAACACCGGCGTCGACAGCGTCACGGTGCTCGAGTGGCTCAACCGGCACGGCCGGCTCGAGGAGATCGGCGGCCCGGCCGCCATCCACGAGCTCACCGCCGCCGTGCCGACGGCCGCGAACGCCGTCCACTACGCCCAGATCGTCAAGGAGAAGGCGCTCCTGCGCCGGCTCATCGACGTCGGCACCGACGTCACCCGGCTCGGGTACGAGGCCACCGAGGACGCGGCCACGGTGGTCGACCAGGCCGAGTCGATGATCTACGAGATCGCCGAGCACGGCACCAAGAGCGACTACTCGAAGCTGTCGGAGCTGCTCAACGAGAGCTTCGAGATGATCGAGAAGCTCGCGGAGAACCGCTCCGAGGTCACCGGCCTGCCCACCGGCTTCAACGACCTCGACCGGCTCACCGCCGGGCTGCAGCCCCAGAACCTCGTGATCGTCGCCGCCAGGCCGGCGATGGGAAAATCCAGTCTCTCGCTGAACCTCGCGCAGTACGTGACCGTCGAGCTGCGGCGGCCGGCGATCATCTTCAGCCTGGAGATGAGCAAGATCGAGATCGTGAACCGCATGCTCTCCTCGGAGGCGCGGATCGACTCGTCGAAGATCAAGACCGGCCGCCTCGAGGACGCCGACTGGCGCAAGCTCGGCGACGCGCTCGGCCGGCTCTCCGAGGCACCGCTGTTCATCGACGACACGCCCTCCATCACGCTGATGGAGATCCGGGCGAAGTCGCGGCGGCTGAAGCAGAAGCACGGCCTCGACCTCATCATCGTCGACTACCTCCAGCTGATGCAGTCGCACCGCCGGGTCGACTCCCGCCAGCAGGAGGTCGCCGAGATCTCCCGTGGGCTGAAGATGCTCGCGAAGGAGCTCGACGTCCCCGTCATCGCCCTGTCGCAGCTGTCGCGTCAGCCGGAGTCCCGAACCGACAAGCGGCCCCAGCTCGCCGACCTCCGTGAGTCGGGCTGCCTCACGCGTGGGACCCGGCTGTTCCGGGCCGACACGGGCGCCCCCGTCACCTTCGGCGAGCTGCTCGACGGCGACCTGCGGGACGTGCCGGTCTGGGCGAGCGACCACGCGGGTCGGTTGGTCGCCGGGAGGCTCACCCACGCGTTCCCCTCGGGCCGCAAGGCGGTGCACCGGGTGACGCTCGCCTCCGGGATGGTCGTCGAGGCGACCGCGAACCACCCGTTCCGGACCCTCGACGGGTGGCGCCCGCTCGGCGATCTCGCGCCCGGGGACCGCGTCGGCGTGGCTCGGCGGCTCCCCGAGCCGTCGGCGCCGGTGCCGATGGACACGGACGAGCTCGTCCTCCTCGCCCACCTCATCGGGGAGGGGACGATCGTCGCCGGGCAGCCGGTCCACTACACCTCGGCGGACGACGCGAACCTCGACGCGGTCGAGAAGGCCGCCTGGCACCGCTTCGGCATCACCGCTCGTCGGGCTGCCGACGGCCGGTCCAGCCGGACGACGCAGCTGTACCTCCCGAGCCCACACCACCTGACCCACGGACGACGCAACCCGATCGCGGCCTGGCTCGACGGTCTCGGGCTGTGGGACCGCCGAGCCTGGGAGAAGCGGCTCCCCGCCGCCGTCTTCGCGCTCCCGGACGAGCAGGTCCGTGCCTTCCTCCACCACCTCTGGGCCACGGACGGCTGCATCTGGGTGCGCCCGGAGAGCGGCCGAGGGCCCCTGGTCCGCACGTACTACGCGACGTCCAGCCCGGAGCTGGCCCGCGACGTCCAACTCCTGCTGCTCCGGCTCGACATCCGGGCCCGCGTTCGCGCCGTGCCCCAGCCCGGCGCACGGGACCAGCACCACGTGGTGGTCAGCGGGGCTTCCGAGCAGCGCCGCCTGCTCGAGCTCGTCGGGGCCCACGGCGCACGCGGGGACGTCGTCCCCGAGGCGCTGCGCCGGCTCGGCGGCAGCGACGGCAGCCCGAACGTCGACACCGTGCCCATCGAGGTGTGGGACACCGTCCGTCGGCGGTGCCGCGAGCGGGGCATCAGCCAGCGGGAGCTCGCACGCCTGCGCGGTCGGGCCTACGGGGGGGCGTCCCTGTTCGCGACGGCGCCGAGCCGCGCCCGGCTCGGCGAGATCGCCGACGTCCTCGCGGACGCGGAGCTCTCCGCGCTGGCGACGACCGACCTGCTGTGGGACCGGATCGTGTCGGTCGAGCCACTCGGTGAGCAGGACGTCTTCGACGCCACGGTGGAGGAGCACCACTGCTTCGTCGCCGAGGGGCTGCTCCTGCACAACTCCATCGAGCAGGATGCGGACATCGTCGGGTTCATCTACCGCGACGAGGTGTACGACGAGGACAGCCCCGAGAAGGGCATCGCCGAGCTCATCATCGCCAAGCACCGCAACGGTCCCACCGGCACCGTGAAGCTCGCCTTCCTCAACCACCTGACGAAGTTCGCGAACCTCGCCCGCGCCCCGGGCGGCGGTGGTGGCGGCGGTGGCGGCGGGAACGGCTACGGGGGTGGGTCGCCGATGCCGCCGGCGCCCCCACCGCCGGGCGCGACCACGCCGGTCTGACCGGCCCGGGTCGTCGGGCACACTGCCGCACCATGAGCGCCCCGCTGCCCCTGACCTTCGTCGCCTCCGCCGACGACCCGCGGACCCTGCCGCCCTCGCCGGCGGAGGTCGCCATCGTGGGGCGCTCAAACGTCGGCAAGTCGTCGCTGCTGAACGCGCTCGCCGGCAAGGACGGGCTCGCCCGCACCTCCAAGACGCCCGGCCGGACCCAGCTGCTGAACTGCTTCCGGATCCCCTCCGGCGCCACCGTCGTCGACCTGCCCGGGTACGGCTGGGCCAAGACGTCGAAGGAGAACCGGGCGGCCTGGCAGCGGCGCATGGAGCGCTACCTGACCCAGCGCGAGCCGCTCGTCATGACGATGCTGCTCGTCGACGGCGAGATCGGGCCGGCCAAGGCCGACCTCGAGATGCTGACCTGGCTCCGCGCCGCGGACGTCCCGTTCACCATCGTGGCGACCAAGCACGACAAGGTGAAGTCGTCGGCTCGGACGCGCCGGCGGCGCGACCTCGCCGAGGGCTGCGGCGTCGGGGAGAAGGACGTCCTCTGGGTCAGCGCGGCGAAGAACGTCAACGTCGGGCTCCTGCGCGATCGGGTCCGGGACCTCCTCGGCGCCCGCTGACCGCCGGCCGACGCGGCGGCGCCTACCTCTTCGACTCGGCCGCGACCCCGACCCGCGTCGAGCTGAACCCCTCGGCCACCCGCCTGGCGCAGTGCACCATCGCGAGCTGACCCTGCCGGGCGCGCTCCGGCCCGTCCTGCGAACGACGAGGCCCGTCCCGAACCGGGAGGGGCCTCGTCGTGTGGTGCGGGCGACCGCCGCCGGCGGTCAGTCGGTGGGGGCGTCCGGCAGCAGCGTGTCGAGCAGCTTCTCCGGCGCCTCGGCCGACGGGGTCAGCATGAACAGCCCGGTGTAGCTCGAGACGGCGACGTTGCCCGACGGGAAGTACGGGTAGTTGGACCACGTGCCGCTGAAGACGGGGTTGGTCCGGCCCGGGAACACGTCGAAGAACGCGATCTCCTCGAGCAGGCGCGGGTCGTCCTCGTCGTAGAGGGGGGCGGTGTCGAGCACGCGCAGCCCGGCCTCGTAGTTCGACTGGAACAGCAGCTCGCCGCGCACGTACATGTTGTGGTCGATGGCGTTGAACTCGGCGACGTACGGGCCGATGAGCTTCGGGTCGTCGAGGTCGCTGACGTCGAAGACGTAGGTGTGCGTGCCCTTCACGGTGCCGCTGTTCTCGTCGGCCTCGTCCCCGAGGAAGAAGAACCGGTGGTCCTCGCTCAGCCAGCCCTGGTGGGTGTAGCGGGCGGTGTCGTAGGAGACCGAGCCGAGCTGGGTCGGCAGCGCCTTGTCCGTGACGTCGACGACGTCGACGAACGTCTCGGCGGAGTTGATGCAGATCTCCTTGCCCTGGTGCTCCTCGTCCGGGCCGTCGTACACGACGCAGTGCGTGTCGTGGACGTACGCGGCCGTGACACCCCGCAGCGGGCCACGGGCACCCGCGACGCCGGCGGCCGTGCCGCCGCCGCCGTCGGTCAGGTAGCAGCCGGCGAACACGGGCAGCTTCGGGGTCGAGATGTCGACCATGTGCAGCCCGGCGCGGCACACGTCGTTGGCGACGAGGCCGGCGTTGCCGCCGACGATGTAGGCGAAGCCGGTGTCCTCGTTGATCGCGATGTTGTGCGCCGCGACGGACAGCGGGTAGTAGAAGTCCTCCTGGAACACCCGGTCCTCGTCGGCCTCGAGCCCCCGCAGGCGGGTGAGGTCGAAGACCTTCATGCCGGCCGGGTTGGACTCGGACACGATGAACGCGTGGTCCTCGTGGACCTTGATGTCGTACCAGACGAGCTGGGCGCCGGGCTCGCCGTCGATCCGACCGAGGAACTCGGGCTTCGCGGGGTCGGTCACGCGCACCAGCCCGGCCGAGTTGGTCTGGCCGAGGATGACGTACTCGTCGCCGGTCTCCTCGTCGACCCAGCCCCACACGTCGGACAGGCGCTGGTCGCCGAGCGCCGCGAAGCGGCTGGTCGGGACGAACGCGGTGTTCGGCGTGTAGCTCGCGAGGTCGAGCCCGGAGCAC
Organism: Actinomycetes bacterium; assembly: GCA_046566145.1. Classification (GTDB taxonomy): domain Bacteria; phylum Actinomycetota; class Nitriliruptoria; order Nitriliruptorales; family Nitriliruptoraceae; genus JBKHXF01. The sequence continues at coordinate 11,807 of JBKHXF010000033.1, read as the reverse complement.
TCGAACACCTCGGCGAGGCCGTCGACGCAGGCGGCGGGGCCGTACCCCTTGGTCGGCACGAAGTTCGCGCTCGCCGACAGCAACCCGTCGGTCTTCGCGGCGTGGCCACGGTGGGCCTCGGCGGTCGCGAAGAGGTCGGTGCCGCTCACGGCGGCGACCGAGGCGACGGTCAGGGCGGCGATGGCCGCGCGGCTCAGCGCACCGCGCCGGCGGACGAGTCGGGACAGCATCGGAAGGTCCTCCGGGGATGGGGTGGCTGTCGCGGCCCTTCGACCCGTGCGCCCCGACCTCCTGCCCGCGCGGTCGACGGGCCCGACGTTCGCGCGCCGACCGCGCCGCCGGCGCCGCCGGCCGAACCGTTCCCCCGGACGGGCCCGCGCCGACCGCCGGCGTGGCAGCCTTGGAGCAGGTCGGCACCGAACCCCCTTCCACCACCACCAGCGACGACGACCGAGGGACGACCCCGTGGAGACCGGAGGCCAGCAGTCCAGCGCCGGCGGCCGCCGGCACGCGTCCCTCACGGGGCGCCTGCTGGTCGCGGCGCCGACGCTGCACGACCCGAACTTCCACCGCACCGTCGTCCTGCTGCTCGACCACGACGAGGACGGCGCCATCGGCATCGTCCTCAACCGCCCGACCGTCATCGACCTCGACGAGGTGATGCCCGGGTGGGAGCGGCTCGCGGCCGCGCCGGCGGTGGTGCACGAGGGCGGTCCGGTGGAGCCCGGCGCCGTCGTCGGGGTCGGGCTGTCGCGGACGCCGCCACCGGAGGACGGCTGGATCCCGATCGTCGGCGACCTCCGCGCGGTGGACCCGACGGGCGACCCGGTGGACGCGGTCCTCGAGGTCGCCGAGGTGCGGTTCTTCGCCGGCTACGCGGGGTGGGGGCCCGGCCAGCTCGAGACCGAGCTCGCCGAGGACGCCTGGTTCGTCGTCGACGCGATCGACCTCGACGCGTTCACGTCGGACCCGGCGGCGCTGTGGCACGACGTGCTCGCGCGGCAGCGGGGCCGGCTCGCCCTGCTGGCGACCTTCCCCGAGGACCCGAGCCTCAACTGACGGCCGCTGCCGCCCCGGGCAGCGCCGGCGTGGCGGGTGGGGTCGCCGGGCGAGGGCGACCCGAGCGGCCGCCGGCTCCGAGGGGGGATGGTGCCGGCGGCCGCCGGGTCCACCGGAGCGGCCACCGAGGGGGGGGGTGGTGACGTGCTCCGGGCCGGCTCAGGCAGCGATCACGCCTCCGCGCGCTCACGCCCGAGCAGGTTGGTGACGGTGGGGGAGGTCTCGACGGACCCGGGGTCGGGGTTGGTGCCGAGCACGCGGTCGGCGACCGGGTTGGAGATGGCGAACCAGTAGTGCTCGTTCTTGAAGTGGTGCAGGCGGTGGTGGCGCCACAGCGCCCGGTACGCCCGCGTCCGGGGACGGTAGTCCGTGTGGATCAGGTGGTGCGTCCACTCGTACACCATGCCGACGGTCGCCATCGTCAGGACGTAGGTCCAGCCGGTCGTGGCCGCGAACCCGAGGGCAGGCACGGCCACCAGCCCGACGAGCCCGACCCCGACCAGCAGGCCGAGCAGCACCCGGACGGGGATGAACACGAGGCTCGTGTCGCGCGGGTCGGCGTGGTGGTCGCGGTGCTTGCGGGCGAAGATGGGGTCGAACGTCCGCCCGCCGACCTCGAGCGGTCGCAGGTGGAGCAGGAACACGTGGGTGGTCCACTCGACGAACGGCTGCGCGGCCAGCAGGGCGAGCACCAGCACGGTGTCGGCGAGGCCCCAGCCGCCGGCCGCGACCCGCCCCACGATCGCGACGAGGAGGGTGGCGGCGATGATGCGGGGGGACGTCCAGCGCGCGAACTCGGCCGCGGCCTCGCCCAGGCTGATGCTGCGCCGGCGGACGCCCGTGACGGTGTCCTCGGAGGCCACGCGCGAGGTCGGGGGTGCCGTCCCTGTGGGGGTCTGGATCGGGTTCACGGGCGCGTCTCCGGGTGGGTCGGGTCGGTCGGGTCCCCCTCGGCGGCGAGCAGGTCGTCGATGACCTCCAGCACGGCGCGCGTCCCCCGGTCGAGCAGCCGCACGGTGGCCGCGGCGGCGGCGGCCGGGCGACCGTCGCGGATCGCGTCGGCGATGGCGACGTAGGCGTCGTGGTCCGAGACCTCGCGCACGAGCACCCCGGCGAGCGCCTCGACCGTGGGCTCGTAGGCGGCGCGCAGCGCGTTGTACATCAGGCGGAACGCGATGTTGTCCGCGGCGTCGACCACCGCGTCCCAGAAGTCGAGGGCCGCGTGCTGCAGTGCCACGGGGTCGCCGGCGGCGAGGTCGAGGTCGTCGACGCGGGCGTCGATGGCCGCGACGCAATCTGGGGTGGCGCGCGACGCGGCGAGCCGGACCACGTGCGGCCCGACCGCGGCACGCACCTCGATGAGGGAGCGGGCGACGGACAGGTCGAGCTCGCCGGCGGGCAGCAGCAGCTGGGGGAGCAGGTCGAGGCCGGCGGTGCGACGGAAGTCGGCCACCGTGGTGCCGCCCCCGTGTCGGGTGTCGACGACGCCGGCGGCGGAGAGCCGTGACAGCGCCTCGCGGACGGCCGGGCGGGAGACGCCCAGCGCCTCGGCGAGCCGGCGTTCGGACGGCAGCGTGGACCCGGCGTCGAGGTTGCCGGCGACGATCTCGTCGAGGAGGCGGTCGACGACCTCGTCGGTCAGCGACCGACGGGTGATCGGCTCGAACGCCACGCGCTGCCTCCCGGGAACCGACGGACCGGGGCGGTCCGACGGTCGAGAGGCTACGCGCTGCTCTCGTCAGTGGTCAAGTGGTCAGACCACCTGCCACGCGGGATGGTCAGCGCCAGACCCCGCCGGCGTCGGGCGTGTGGCCGAGCCACTCGGTGATGAGCCCGTGCGCGACCGAGAGCGCCGGCGGGATCGCGACCTCGCCCGCGTCCACCGCGGCTCGCAGGTCCGCGCGCGAGAACCACGCCGCCTCGGCGAGCTCCTCGTCGCGCCGGCGGATGGCGGTCGCCGTCGCGCGCGCCTCGTAGGCGAGCATCAGCGAGGCGGGGAACGGCCAGGGCTGCGACCGGACGTAGCGCACGTCGGTCAGCGGCACCCCGGCCTCCTCGGCGACCTCCCGCGCCACGGCGTCCTCGGCGGTCTCGCCCGGGTCGACGAACCCGGCCAGCACCGACCAGCGCCCCGCCGGCCACGTCGCCTGCCGGCCGAGCAGGATGCGGTCGTCCGCGTCGAGGACCCGGACGATCACGGCCGGCTCGAGGCGGGGGAACTGCTGGCGGCCGCAGCCGGTGCAGCGCTGCACGCGGCTCGCCGCCTCGGTGGCCAGCCGCGCGCCGCAGGCGGGGCAGTGCCGGTGGCTCGCGTGCCAGAACCCGAACCCGAGGGCCCGCAGCAGGGTCGTCGGGTCGTCGGAGGCGAGCGCGGCCTCGCGCGGGTCCGCGAGCGCGAGGCCGGTGAGGTCGACGGTGGGGTGCCGGCCCGCGTCGAGCACGACGACGTCGTCGGCGACCCGGACGACCTCGCCCGGCTCGGCGCCGGCGGGGAGCCCGCGGCGCTCGCCGACCCGCCCGTCGTGCACCACCACGACGCGCAGCCCGGGGTGGTCGAGGGGGAGCTCCCCGGAGCTCGTCACGACGCGCTGGCGTTCAGGCCGCGCGCTCCCGCGCCTTGCCCTGCAGCCACTCGGTCAGGCCCTGCACGGCCTGGGCGCCGACCCAGCGGAAGCCGGGGGCCAGCAGCGGGTCGAGCAGCACTCCGGGTCCGCGGAGCGCGAACTCGGCCCGCCACACGACCCGGCTGCGGGTGTCGGAGATCGGCTCGACGGTGACGTCGTCCTCGCCGCGGACCAGCAGGCTGGACGTCTCGAGCACGACCCGCCGGGGCCGCTCGAACGTGGTGACCTCGTACACGAGCGGCGGCGTGACGACCTTGAGGTCGGCGAGCAGCTCGAAGCGGCTGCCGAGCCCGAGCGCGGCGGCCTCCGGGTCGAGGCGCCGGGCGGAGCGGATGCCGGGGTCCCAGGTGCCCGTGTTGGAGAAGTCGGCGACGAGGTCGAACACCTCGTCGGCGGGGAGCTCGACCTCGAGGGTCTCGGTGATGCGGGCCATCGGTGGTACCTCTGTGGGTGGGGGCGGGCGGCAGGTCCCCCGATGTTCGCCGCTCCGAACCCCTGCGTACCACCCCCGCCCGGCCACCCGCACACCTCCGTGCGCGCCTGCCGGCCCCGTCCCCGACCATCCGACCCGGAGCCCCCCACCATGGGCGACTCGTCCTGGACCTTCCTCGTCATCGGCGGCTTCGGTGCCGTCGGCGCCGCGCTGGCGCTGGGCACCGCGGCGGCGCTGCTGCGGTTCCACCGCACCGGCGCGTTCCCGGGCGCCGACCCGTCGCAGGAGCCCCAGGAGGTGTCGACCGGCCGCATCGTCGCCCTCTGGGTGCGTGTCGTCGTCGGCGCCGTGCTGGCCACCTACGCGCTGGTCACGTTGGGTCAACGGGGCCTGCTGACGCTCTGAGGCGGTGGGACGCCGGGTCCGCGCCGTCCCCGACCCCGGGAGGGGCGACGGCCCACGGCGGCGAACTCCTGTGTGACCCGTCACACCGCCGAGGGAGCCCGTCCGTGGCCCGCGACCTCACCCGCCGTGCCTTCCTGCGTCGCAGCGCCGGCCTGACCGCCGCGACCTGGGGCGCGTCGCTGTGGTTCCCCGGCGCCGCCCGGGCGCGCACCCGCACGCTCGGCATCGCCGTCGCCCCCGAGGGCACCACGCTGCTCTCGACGTTCGCGCCGGCGGGGACCGACGGCTACGTGCGCCTGGTCGAGGCTCCCGGGTACCCGCAGGTCGTGCGCGCGCTCGGGGCCGAGCCGAGGGCCGGGCGGGAGGACCGCCGGACCGCCCTCGCCACGATCGTCCACCTCACCGACGTCCACGTCATCGACGCCCAGTCCACCACGCGGGTCGAGTTCCTCGACCGCGACTCCGACCCGCCGCAGGACCCGGTGCCGTTCAGCTCCGCCTACCGCTCGCAGGAGACGATGACCTGCCAGGTCGGTGACGCGATGATCAGACGGCTCAACACCATCGCGGTCGGGCCGATCGCGGGCCGTCCGTTCGACGTCGCCGTGTCGACCGGCGACAACATCGACAACCAGCAGGTCAACGAGCTCGACTGGTTCATCGGGGTGCTCGACGGTGGGCGGCCGGTCGAACCGAACTCGGGCGACCTCGAGCGCTACGAGGGCGTGCAGGACACCGACGCGACCACCTACGACGTGCACTACTGGCACCCCGACCCGATCGACGACCCGCGCGGGCCCGACCGCTACAAGTCCGTCTTCGGGTTCCCGGACATGCCGGGGCTGCTGGAGGCCGCCATCGCGCCGTTCACCCCGGAGGGGCTGCGGATCCCGTGGTACTCGGCGTACGGCAACCACGACGGGCTCGTGCAGGGCAACGCCCCACAGAACGCCGTGTTCACGGCCATCTCCACCGGTCCGCTCAAGATCACGTCGCGCCCCGCCGGCGTCACCTCCGCCGACCTCATCGACGGGCTGCAGGCGCAGGAGCCGGGTGCCCTCGCGGCGCTCGCCTCGGCGCCGGGCCGACCGGTCACGCCCGACGCCCGTCGCGCCTACGTCTCACCGCAGGAGTGGATCCAGGCCCATCTCGACTCGTCCACGGCCGCGCGTTCGAACGGCCACGGCTACGCCGAGGACGCGCTGGAGTCCGGGATCCTCCACTACACCTTCCCGATCGCCGACGGCGTGCTCGGCATCAGCCTCGACACGACCAACCGGGGCGGGTCGCCGCAGGGGTCGGTCGGGCAGGCGCAGCTCGACTGGCTCGAGGCGCGACTGGTCGAGACGCACGGGCGGCACCTCGACGCCGGCGGCGCCGAGGTCGTCACGGGCAACGAGGACCAGCTCGTGGTGCTGTTCAGCCACCACAACATCGCGTCGCTGAACGCGCCGATCCCGGACCCGGAGATGCCCGACGACGCCCGCGTCACCGGCGACGTGGTCCTCGAACTGCTGCACCGGTTCCCCAACGTCGTCGCGTGGGTCAACGGCCACAGCCACGTCAACCGGGTCATCGAGCGGCCCGACCCCGCCGGCGTCACCGGCGGGTTCTGGGAGGTCATCACCGCCGCCCACGTCGACGCACCGCAGCACAGCCGCATCGTCGAGCTGGTCGACAACGCCGACGGGACCCTGTCGATCCACGTCACCGTCGTCGACCACGCCGGGCCGGCGCAGGCCGACGTCGCCGCCGACGTGCTCGCGCTCGCCTCGATCAGCCGCGAGCTGGCCTTCAACGACCCGCAGGGGGACGTCGCGGGCGCGCTCGGCGAGCCGGGCGACCGCAACGTCGAGCTCGTGATGGCCGCGCCGTTCGACCTCGCCGGCCTCGGCGGGGGTCGCACGGCGGCCGGGACGGACGGCGGGGCCGACGAGGGGACCGCCGGCGTCGCGGGCGCGCTGCCCGCCACGGGCGGCGGCTCGCTCGCGCTCGGGCTCGGCGCGGCCGCGCTCGCCGGCGCGGTCGCCCTCCGCGACCGCCGCCCCACCCGCGTCGAGTGAGCCCTCACCTGCATCCCATGCAGGTGGGCGCTCACCCGACCTGATCGGGGCGGGTGTGTCGGGTCAGCCGGCGCCGAGGACGCACCAGCGCTGCAGCTCGGTCGCGACCGCACGCTCGGCGGTGGCGGGACGGAGCCACGAGGCGAGGAACGCGTCGGCCGACGGGGTCGGCGCCTCGGTGTCGAGCCGGACCACGTCGATGCCGCGGGCGTTGTCGACCGTGAAGGCGTACCCGTCCGCGCCCCAGAACGTCGCGGTGGCGATGCCGCCGCGCGGCTGGAACCAGCCGACCTGGGCGATCCTCCCGGTCTCCGGGTCGATGTCGAGGAACCGGGTGCCGTGGTCGTAGAAGGCGCTCGCGAGCAGGCCGTCCTCGTAGTCGAACCAGTGGGCGGAGCAGCCGGGGCCGTTCGCGACCGGGTTCTCCGACGGCGGGAGGCCGTTCACGGGGCGGAACACCTCGAGCAGCTTCGGCGTGCGGCCCTGGTCGAAGCCGCGCAGGTCCCACGTCGCAACGGAGCCGGCGTTGTTGCAGTTGGGGTTGAAGTTCGACTCCGACGAGGTCACGAGCAGCTCGCCGGTCCGCAGCGGGTCGTCGGCCAGCGGCCCGACCGGCGCCTGCGGGTCACGCGGCGTGTAGGCGTCGGCGTCGGGGCGGAGGTTGCCGTGCTGCAGACGTGGGTCGCGGGGGTCCGGGGAGAACTGCGCCACGATGGTCGGGGCGAGGGGGTCCTCGCGCGGGTCGAGGATGAGCCGCGGGTTCGAGTCGGTCGTGATGAGGCCCGACGCGTCACGCTGCACGGCGTGCAGCGAGGCGACGGTGCCGCCGCCGAGCTTCGCGGTGAACGTGCCCTTCTTCACGATGCCGCGGGCCTGGCCGGTGCGGGCGGCGACGATGCCGTCCTGCAGGGCGATCGGGGCGGTCGCGCCGGACGCGTCGTAGATGCTGCCGTTGGACGCGTACAGGACGGTGCAGCCGTCGTCGGCGCACGAGGCGGTGTGCGGCGCGTCGGGGTGGACGCCGACGAGCGTGATGTCGGCCGGGTCGGAGACGTCGAAGACGAACAGCCCCCGCGACACCTGGTCGGGGAAGGGCGGCCCGCCGTCGGCCGCCACGACGAGCCGGGTCCCGTCCGTGGACACCGAGGTGTCCTCGTTCTGCCAGTGCTGGAACGGCAGCCGGCCCTCGAGCGTGATCGCGGTCGGGTCGGTGACGTCGTAGATGCCGATCCCGGTGCGGCTCGACACGTACAGGCGCGTGCGCCCGTCGACGGTCGTGACGTTGCCGGCGTTGCCCGGGGCCTCCAGCGGGATGGTGCAGACGTACTCGACGTTGTCGGAGGTCAGCGGCGCGCCGGCGGTCGCGGCGACGTCGTCGGGCAGGCACACGGTCTGCTGGCCCGCGCCGGCGCCGCCGGCGGCGAGCGCACCGAGGTCGGCGGTCGCGGGCAGGGCGGCGGTCGAGCCCACGAGGGCGACGACGGCGGCGAGTGCGGTGGGGATGCGGCGCACTGGGGGCTCCGGTGTCGGGCGGGGGTCCGCGCGGCCCGCAGGGGCGGTCGGCCGCGATCGGTCCCCGGGAGGTTCGACGCCGCGCCCGGCGACCCCTGCCCGTCCCCCCTCCGGTCCAGTGAGCGTCCTGCTGCACGCCATGCAGGTGGACGCTCACTCGATCGGGTTGGGGCGGGATGTCGCAGGGGTGCGGCATGCTGCGGGCGATGGACACCTCGACGACACCCATGCACCCCGCCGCGGCCGCCGCCGTCCCGGCCGATGCCGCCGGCGTGGCCGCCCCGGCCGACGCCGAGGGCGTGCCCGACCACCGGCACCTCGCGCCGGCGGGCTGGCCCGACCCCGAGCGGCACCGCCTGCCGAGCGGGCTCTCCGCCTCGTCGCTGAACTCGTACCTCGCGTGCGAGCGGCGCTGGGCGTTCGACCGCTGGGACGACACCGTTCCGGTCGTGCCGCACCCGGCCGCGATCACCGGCACCCACGTCCACGCCGTGCTCGAGGCGCTGTTCGCGCTGCCGCCGGCGGAGCGCACCCGCGAGCGGGCCCTCGCGCTCCACGAGGCGCTGGTCGACGCGACCTGCGCCGCCGCCGCGGCGCTGTCGCTCGACGAGGACGGGCAGCCGACCCTGCCCGAGGACACCGACCCGCACCTGGTCCGGGTCGTCGTCGAGTGCGTGCTCGCCGGGCTCGACCCGGCCGACCTCCGCGAGGCGGCGATGGCCGGCGTGACCGGCTACTTCGACATGGGCGGCGACCCGTCGCGGGTCGACGTCGTGGACGTCGAGGCGGTGCTGGAGGCCACGTGGTCGACCCCGCACGGTGACGTGCCGGTGCGCGGCGTCGTGGACCGGCTCGACCGGATGCCCGACGGGCGGGTCCGGGTCGTCGACTACAAGAACGGCCGCGCCCCCGACCCGCGCTTCCCCTCGGAGGAGTACGCGCGCCAGGTCCGCTTCTACGCGGGGCTGCACCGGGCCGCGACCGGCGAGCTGCCCTCGTCCGGGCTGCTGCTCTACGTCGCGGCCCGCACGCCGTGGCCCGTCGGGGTCGACGAGCCGTCGGTTGACGCCGTCGCCGACGAGGTCGGGCGGGTGTGGACCGACATCGCGGCCAAGCACGAGACGTTCGGGTACGAGCCGGGCGTGACGGCGCTCTGCGGCTGGTGCCCGTTCCTGTCGATGTGCCCCGAGGGCGAGGCCGACGTCCGCCGGCGCGCCGCCGAGGGGCGCCTGCGCGAGCACGCGCCGGCGTGGGAGCTCCTCGAGGACCTCGAGGGGCCGCCACCCATGGCCCCACCGGTGGCCCCTCCGATGGATGGTCTCGTAGATGCTCGATGAATGGTAGTGTTGGGCACCGATGGATGGTAGTGTAGAAGCTCACCCGCGGCACCCACCTGGCTGCTGATCTCGCGCTCGGGGGCGATGTGACCGGGTACGTCCGACGTGTCGTCGACGACGAGCTCGATGAGCTCCTGCCGCAGTTGCCGGCGGTCATGCTCGACGGGCCCAAGGGTGTCGGCAAGACGGAGACCGCGCTCCGGCGCGCCCGAACGGTCCGCCGCCTGGACGACCCGGCCCAGTTCGCGATCCTGCAGGCCGACCCGAACCTCGTCACGGTCGGCGAGCCGCCGATCCTCGTCGACGAGTGGCAGCGACTGCCTGCGGTGTGGGACGCGGTCAAGCGGGCCGTCGACGCGGGGGCTGCCCCCGGGACGTTCCTGCTGACGGGATCGGCTGCGTCGCACGGGGCGACCCATTCGGGTGCGGCGCGGATCGTCGCCATGCGCATGCGGCCGATGACGTTGCCGGAGCGGGGGGTCTGCGAACCGGCCGTGAGTCTCGCCGAGCTCCTGCGAGGGGCCCGCCCGCCCATCAGCGGCAGCACGCGGCTGGCCCTGCTCGACTACGCCGAGGAGATCGTCCGGTCCGGGTTCCCCGGGCTCCGTGGGCTCACGGGGCGGGGGCTGCGGACCCAGCTCGACGGCTACGTCGAGCGGGTCATCGACCGGGACGTCCCCGAGGCGGGACAGGAGGTCCGGCGGCCGGCGACCCTGCGCGCGTGGTTGACGGCCTACGCCGCCGCGGTCGGGGAGGCCGTGTCGTACGAGAAGGTGCGTGACGCCGCGACCCCCGGACACGGCGACAAGCCGGCGAAGACCACCACGCTGCCCTACATCGACGTCCTCACCCGGCTCCGCGTCCTCGATCCGCTGCCGGCGTGGCTCCCCGGCCGGAACCACCTGAGCCGGCTCACGCAGGGGCCGAAGCACCACCTCGCGGACCCCGCCCTCGCGGTCCGTCTCCTGGGCCTCGACACCGAGGCCCTCGTCGCGGGCACGGCGGACCGCCTCCCGGCCCCTCGCGACGGGGCTCTGCTGGGCGGGCTCTTCGAGTCGCTGGCGACGCTCTCCGTTCGGGTGTTCGCCCAGCAGGCCGAGGCGAGGGTATCGCACCTGCGGACCTACGGAGGGGAGCACGAGGTCGATCTCGTCGTGGAGACCGGCGCCGGGAGGGTCGTGGCGATCGAGGTCAAGCTCGCGTCGACGGTCACGGACGCCGACGTGCGCCACCTCCAGTGGCTGGAGGGCAGGATCGGAGACCGGCTGCTGGACAAGGTGGTGCTGTGCACCGGCCCGCAGGCGTACCGACGCCCAGACGGGGTGGCGGTCGTTCCCCTGGCGTTGCTCGGCCCCTGATCCGTGGAGGGCGGCGCCGGCGGTGGGCGCGCAGCCGCCGGCGCGGAGCGCCCAACGGACGGCGGCGGCCACCGTCCGCACGGCCGGGGGAGGAACCAGACGTCTCGACGTGGAAGCAGTCGTGATCCCCACCCCCACTACCGGGAGCGATCCGACCGTGAGCAGAACCTCGCGTCGTGACTTCATCAAGCACACCGGTGCGGCCGTCGGAGGTGCCCTGACCCTGGGCACCGTCGCCGCCGCCCCCGTCCCTACCGGCTCCAAGCTGCTCGGCACCGCCGGGACCGCCGGCGCCGCCGACGGTGCCGGCCTGCTCCAGCTCGCCCGCGTCTGGGTGTCGCGCTCGACCGCGCACCTCCTCGGCGACTTCGACGACACCCACAACGTGTTCGAGGACGGCTCCGTCGAGCTGCTGCTGTGGCCCGGTGACGAGGCGCGGCTCCGCGCGACCGGACTGCCCTACGAGGTCACCGACCGCGATTTCGCCGCGACCGACGCGCTCCGCTTCGGGGACGGTCGCGGGACGCGTCCCGATGGGCTCCCGGCCGTGCCCGGCGAGACCGAGGACGGCCAGTACCGCGACCTCGCCCGGTTCAACGCGGACATGCAGCGGCTCGCCCGTGACTACTCGGCGCACTGCAAGCTCCTCGTCCTGCCAGAGCCGTCGCTCCAGGGCCGCCCCGTCTTCGGGTTGGAGATCGCTGAGAACGTCGCCCGCCGGGATGGTCGTCCCGTCTTCTACAACGACGGCGTGCATCACGCCCGCGAGTGGCCGGCAGCAGAGGTTCCGATCATGTGGGCCATCGATCTGCTCGAGGCACACGCCCGGGTCGAGGAAGGCAAGGCCGGCACGGCCCCCGGGTCGACGGAGCTGGACGACCTGCGCCTCCACCACCTCGTCAGGACCACCCGCAACATCGTCGTCCCCGTCGTCAACGTCGACGGGTACGCCTACTCGCGGCACGGTGTCCTCGGCACCGGGCGCCAGTACGACAGCTCGGCGACCGGCTTCATCC
>JBKHXF010000032.1:0-189139 GCA_046566145.1 Actinomycetes bacterium | reverse complement strand
ACGGCCGGTCGCGGCTGTTCGGGGAGCTCACCGCCGCGGACACCGCCACCGTCGTCGCCGCCCTCGACGCACACGCCGACACCCCGCAGAACGGCCGCAAGGTCGGCGCGGTCACCCGCGCCCGGCAACGCGCCGCCGCGCTCGTCGATCTCTGTCTGACCGCTCTCGCCGGCGGCGGGTCGGGACGTGCCCGTCCGTCGCTGGTGGTCCACGTCGACCTGACCGACCTCACCGACCCCGACGCCACGCTGATCGGTCGGTTGGAGGGCCGGCTGCCCGGCGCCGGCGGCTGGCTCACCCGCCGCACCATCGAACGGCTCACCCTCGACGCACGGCTGCGGGTCGTGCTGCGCGACGGGATGCGGCCCCTCGCCGTCTCCCGCCCCACCGACGCCATCCCCACCGACGCCCGCATCGCCATCGGCGCCATCGACGCCGGCTGCCGCTGGCCCGGCTGCGACCGGCCCATCACCTGGACCGACCTGCACCACCTCCGCTACCGCTCACACCGCGGCCAACACGAGGACGGCAACCTCGTCGCCCTCTGCCGACGGCACCACCGCGCCCACCACGACCACGGCTGGCACATCACGATGGATGCCGCGACCCGGACCGTCACGATCACCTCACCCACCGGCGCACTCACCGCCACCTCCGTGCCCAAGGCGACCCGGCTCCGCCGGCGCCGGCGGCCACCCCGCGGACCCACACGCCACCCCCGCGACGGCGACCCCGACGGCCCCGACGGCTGAACCCCGCCCACCAGCCCCGGGTGCGACGACGACCCAACGACTCCCACGGACCCCGCACCGCCACCCTCGCCCCGCTCGCCGGGCACGCAGACGCGTGCCCGGCCAGTGGCGCGCTCCGATGGGGCGGGGACACCGGGCAGGTCACGGCGGCGAGATCAGAGCAGTTCGACGAGCTCCGACAGGGCGGCGACCCGGAAGGTGGGCGTGAGGTCGGCCGGCGGCACCGCCGCACCGGGCGGGGCCACCCAGGCGGTGTCGAGGCCGTACGCCACGCCGCCGGCGACGTCGGAGGCGAGCGAGTCGCCCACCATCAGCACGCGCCGGCGGTCGGGCTGCCCCATCGCCGCGAACGCCACGTCGAAGATCGCCGGGTCCGGCTTGGAGTGGCCCACCTCGTCGGAGATCACCACCACCTCGGCGTGCCGGTCGACCCCGCTGGCCGCCATCCGTGGACGTTGCACCGATGCGAAGCCGTTGGTCACCACCCCGATCCGGTGGTGACAGGCCAGCGCCTCGACGGCGTCCAGCGCCCCCTCGAGCGCCACGTGACCGGCCGCGAGGTTCTCGACGTACGCCTGGGCGGTCGCCTCGGCGTCGGCGTCGAGCCCGTGCCGGCCGATCAGCTCCCGCCACCGCCGGACCCGCAGCTCGGCCGGCGAGAGCTCCCCCCGCTCGTACGCGGTCCACGCGGCGGCGTTGATCTCGCGGTACGCGGTGGTCAGCGCGTCGTCGACGGCGAGGCCGAGCCCGGTGAGGGTCGCGTGCAGCGCGTCGGTCTCGGCGCGCGTGTAGTCGAGCACGGTCCCGTCGAGGTCGAGCAGCAGCCAGTCGTATCGCGGCACGGGGGTCCAGTCGGCTCGGCGACGGGGGGCGGGTGGTCGCTAGCGTGGCCGACACGGACGCCGCACCGCAACGAACGAGCCCGTGACGGGCCGCCGCGGACGGCCGTCACCCGACCCGCGACCGACCCGCGACCCGAGGAGCCGCCGTGGCCCGCGCAGGGATGCCCCGCAAGTTCGTCTTCGTCTGCATCAACGAGCGCCCGGAGGAGCACCCGCGCCCCTCCTGCATCCGGCGGGGCGCGGCGGGGGTCTTCGAGGCCATCCGGGAGACGACGGGGCAGCTCGGGCTGGTCGACATCAAGGTCGTTGCGTCCGGCTGCCTGGAGCCGTGCATGGTCGGGCCGACCATCTACGTCGCGCCCGACGACGTCTGGTACGGCGGCGTCACGGTCGAGGACGTCCCGCTGATCTGCGAGCAGCACCTCCTCAACGACGAGCCGGTCGAGTTCCTCCGCATCGGCCGCGAGGAGTTCGAGCTGAGCCCCTTCGAGGGCCGCGCCGACCTGCCGCCGGGGATGATCCCCCCGATCGAGAAGACGTTCTGACGGCTCACCCGCCGGCGGGCGTGGCGCCGCGCCGGAAGATCTCCACCTCGATGCAGGCGTCCTCGACGTAGTCGATGCCGGCGCCCTCGACGGTCGAGCGGGCCTGGTCGGAGCGCAGCCCGGTCTGCGCCCAGAACGCACCGACGTCCCCCCGCGCGGCGACCTCGGCCGCCACGTCGGGCAGGTGCTCGGCGCGGCGGAAGACGTCGACGACGTCGACGCGGCCCGCGACCGAGGCGAGGTCGGGCACGACCGGGATGCCGGCGACCTCCGCCGCATCCAGGGTCGGGTTCACCCCCACCACCTCGTAGCCGGCGGCCGCGAGCCCGACAGCGATGCCGTGGCTGGCCCGCATCGGGTCCGCGGAGAACCCGACGATGGCGATGCGTCGGGCCGAGTCGAGCACACGGTCGATGGTGGCGGCGTCGGTCACGAGGGCTCCGGTCGAGGGCGGCGGCGGTCACCGCGGGCAACGCCCGCAGCGTGCCGACCCTTCCACGGCGCCCGCGGCGTCGCCACCGCCGACCGGCCGGTCAGATGCCGAACACCAGCAGGGTGGCGGTGCCGACGAGGGCGATGCCGACCGCCACCCAGGCGCCCTGGCTCGCCCGGTCCGGCCGCCCGGCCGCCCAGGTGAGCACCCACCCGATGGTGCCCACCGCGGCGACGCCGATGCCGAGGATCGGGAGCCCGTACTCGGGCTGCGGGTCCTCGCAGGTGAAGAAGCAGCCGGTGGTCAGGACGAACCCGAGGAAGGCGGCGCCGAGGACGAGGTACGCGAGGGGCGCGCACACGAGCAGCGCGAGCATCCAGCGCTGCCACGCCGGCGCCGTCCGGCCGAAGCGGGCAACCCGGTCACGCACCGACACATGGCGACCGGCCTCGGGTCCGGGGGGAGGCGGGGTGGGGACGGCGGCGGTCGGTGTCGGCACGTCGGCTCCGTTCGGGTGCGGCGGCGACCGGTCGGTCGGGCCGAGGCCCATGGTGGACCGCCGGCGCCGCCGCGAGCCTCAGGGATGCCCCGGAGCTCAGGCGGCGAGCGCCTCGTCAGGCAGCCGCGCCAGCGCCGCGTCGACGTCGGCGGCGGTGATGCGCTGGAGCCGGCGCAGGTCGGCGAGGAGCTGCCGCCAGCGCCGCGAGCCGGGCACACCGTGGAACCAGCCGCCGAGGTGGTCGACGTGCTTCGGGAGCACCGCGCCGAACCGGTCCTCCGACCACGCGGCGAACGCGCGCACCACGTCGGTCCGCGCCGGCGGCCGCAGCGCCGCCTCGGACGTGTCCCCGAACACGCGCTGGTCGGCCGCGGCGAACAGGTACGGGTCGTCGTACGCGGCCCGGCCGAGCATCACCCCATCGACGTGGGCGAGGTGCGCCTCGACCTCGTCGAGGGTGCGGATGCCGCCGTTGAGCACGATCGGCACGTCGGGGCGCTCGGCCTTCAGCCGGCGCACGTCGTCGTGGCGCAGGGGCGGCACGGAGCGGTTCGCCCGGGTCGACAGCGCACCGCTGCCGTCGAGGCCCCCGAGCACGGCGATCCGGGCGTGGACGTGGACGCGGTCCGCGCCGGCGGCGACGACACGGTCCACGAAGTCGAGCAGCTCCGCGTAGCTGCCGGTCCGGTCGGTGCCGATCCGGCACTTGACCGTGACCGGCACGTCCACGGCGGCCTTCATCGCCGCGACGCCGGCGGCGACGAGCTCCGGGCGCTCCATCAGGCAGGCGCCGAAGGTGCCCTCGGTGGCGCGGTCGGACGGGCAGCCGCAGTTGAGGTCGACCTCGTCGTAGCCGCGGTCGACCACGATGCGGGCGCACTCGGCGAGCTCGGCGGGGTCGTTGCCGCCGAGCTGGTACGCGACCGGGCCGTCCTCGGCGACCGGGGCGAGCCCGTCACGATCGCCGTGCAGCAGGGCCCGGGTGGCGACCATCTCGGTGGTCAGCAGCGTGTGGCGCGTGACGTGCCGGAGCATCCACCGGAACGCCTCGTCGGTGCGCGCCATCATCGGGGCGAGCACGAGCGTGTGCGCCGGCGGACGGGCGCCGGCGGCGGGGAGCGGGGTGGGGACGGTCGACATCGCGGCACAGGGTACGGGGGCGCGGCGAGGGACAGGCGGCTCCGAGCGCGACGGCCAGAGCCCCACAGGGCCGTTGACGCCAGCCCCCCCCGGGGGGCTATCGTCCGCCGAGCATCGTACGTCTCGGAGGGGCACATGCTGGGGCGGACTCGCGGTCGCGTGCTGGCGCACGTGCGACGCCTTCGACTGGGGGGGTGTGACGTCCCTGCGCCGGGAGGACGACTCGGCCTGGTCGAGCCGCGCAGGTGGGTCCCACCTGTGGGCCAGGACCACCACCTGGACCCGCCCGAGGCGGGCTCATCGAGTTCCAGCTTCGCGACCACGCGGACGTACGAGCTCTACTCCCCCGGGTGGAAGTGACATGCGACCCATCAGGAACACGGCTTCTCGCGCTCGACGCCCGATCGGCGCGACCGCTCTGGTGCTCGCGCTCGGTCTCGCCCTGACCGGCTGCGCACCGACGGCCAGCCCCCAGGTCGCCGCGGGACCGCCGTCGTCCTACCCGGCGTTCGTGGGGACGTGGGAGCTGACGGAGTTCACCGCCGGGGTCCCGACCACGGTCGAGACGTTCGAGCTGCGCTCGGCCTCGCCCGAGGAGTACACGCTGACGTGGCTCTCCGGCGAGACCGTGCAGGTCCCGGGCGCCACCGACGTCGCCGACGGAGCCGGCCGGGTCGAGCTCCACCGCACGCCCGGGACGACCGAGGTGCTCGCACAGGGCCGGCTGACCATCACCGAACCCGACACCGGTCCGGACGTCCTCGACCTCGACGCGTCGGACCTCGCCACGGTGGCGCCGGGCTCCTGGTTCCAGCGGCCGCTGCGCGAGCTCGTCCGGGTGACGGGTCCCCAGACTCCCGAGTTCATCACACGCACGCTGCCAGACGGGGCGCAGGTGGTCGAGCACCCCACCGGCATCCCGGTGGCGTACCGGTCGGTCGGTCCCGACGGGCTCCCCGAGGCGGTGCTCGTCGCGCTCGACCTGCGCATCGACGGGACGGTCGTCGACCTCTCGGGCGTGCCGACCGGCGGGTGACCACGCGCACGAGACGGACGGGCGGGCGCACGCCCCGGGCAGCGGTGCCACACTGTGGGTCCGCGAGCTGCAGGGAGCGCACCCGTGAACGACGACACCTTCCCGATCAAGGGCTACGACGCGATCGAGTTCTGGGTCGGCAACGCGAAGCAGGCGGCCCACTACTACCGCACCGCGTTCGGGTTCCAGCTCGTCGGGTACGCCGGCCCCGAGACGGGTGTGCGTGACCGGGCGTCGTACGTGCTCAAGCAGCGCGGCATCCGCTTCGTGCTCACCACCGCGCTGACCCCGATCCACGAGATCACCCAGCACGTCGCCCTGCACGGCGACGGCGTGCGCGACGTCGCCTTCACCGTCCCGGACGCCGAGGAGGCGTTCCGCATCGCGGTCGAGCGCGGGGCCCGCCCGGCGCTCGCGCCGACGGTGCTGGAGGACGAGCACGGCAAGGTCGTGAAGGCGTCGGTCGAGGCCTACGGCGACACGCTGCACTCCTTCGTGTCGCGCGACGAGTACACCGGCGTGTACCTCCCAGGCTTCGAGGCACTCGATCCCGACCCGATCGCGTCGCCCGTCGGCCTCTCCGGCATCGACCACGTGGTCGCGAACGTCGCGCTCGGCGACATGAACAAGACCGCGGCGTTCTACGCGGACGTGTTCGGCTTCTCCCAGTTCCGCCACTTCTCCGACGAGGACATCTCGACCGAGTACACGGCGCTGATGTCGAAGGTGATCTGGGACGGCGTGGGACGCATCAAGCTCCCCATCAACGAGCCGGCCGAGGGCAAGAAGAAGTCGCAGATCGAGGAGTACCTCGACAGCTACCGCGGTCCCGGCGTGCAGCACATGGCCCTGTCGACCGGCGACATCGTCGACACCGTCACGAAGCTGCGCGCCAACGGCGTGCGGTTCCTCGACGTCCCCGACACCTACTACGAGGACGCGAAGGCGCGCGTCGGCGACATCGACGAGGAGTGGGACGCGCTGCAGGAGCTCGGCATCCTCGTCGACCGCGACGACGAGGGCTACCTGCTGCAGATCTTCACCGAGCCCGTCGAGGACCGCCCCACGGTGTTCTACGAGATCATCCAGCGCCACGGTGCGACCGGGTTCGGTGTCGGCAACTTCAAGGCCCTGTTCATCTCCATCGAGCGGGCCCAGGAGCGTCGCGGGAACCTGTGAGCCTCCTGCCCGACTCCCCCCAGCTCATCGCCTACGCGGACCGGCTCGCCGGCGACCTGCACGGGCTGAAGGCGCTGCTCGACGGGCCGCTCGCCGGCGCGTTCGGCGGCGTCCACGTGCTGCCCTTCTACCCGCCGATCGACGGCGCCGACGCCGGGTTCGACCCCGACGACCACACCGAGGTCGACCCGCGCCTCGGCACGTGGGACGACGTCGCCGCGCTCGGCCGGGGCCGCGCGCTCATGGCCGACCTCATCGTCAACCACGTGTCGTCGCGCGGACCACGGTTCACGGACTGGTCCGAGCGGGGTGCGGACTCCCCCTACGACGGGATGTTCCTCACGCTCGACGCCGTGTTCCCGGACGGGGCGACCGAGGCCGACCTGCTCACCGTCTACCGGCCGCGGCCGGGGCTGCCGCTCACCCCGGTGCGGCTCGCCGACGGCCGGCGCGTGGTGCTGTGGACCACCTTCACCTCCGAGCAGGTCGACGTCGACGTCACCCACCCGGCCACCCGCGCCTACCTCACCGAGATCCTCGACCGGTTCGAGGCCGCCGGTGTCACGCACGTGCGCATGGACGCCGTCGGCTACGCCGTGAAGACGCCCGGCACGTCGTGCTTCATGACGCCGGAGACGTTCGACTTCGTCGACGAGCTGACCGCCGAGTGCCGGGCCCGCGGCATCCGGGTGCTCGTGGAGGTCCACGCCCACCACGAGCGGCAGGCCGCGATCGCGCGGAAGGTCGACCTCGTCTACGACTTCGCGCTCCCGCCGCTGGTCCTGCACGCGCTGCTGCTGCACCGGGCCGACCGGCTCCGCGCCTGGCTCGGGGTCCGGCCGACGAACTGCGTCACGGTGCTCGACACCCACGACGGCATCGGCGTGATGGACGTCGCGACCGACGCGACCGACCGGACCCGGCCGGGCCTCGTGCCCGACGAGGAGCTCGACGCGCTGGTCGAGGAGGTCCACGTGCGCACCGGCGGGGCGTCCCGGCGTGCGACCGGTGCCGCCGCGTCGAACGTCGACCTCTACCAGGTCAACACCACCTACCTCGACGCGCTCGGTGGCGACGAGCGTCTCGGGCTCGTCGCGCGGCTGCTGCAGGTGATGGTCCCCGGCATCCCGCAGGTCTACTACGTGGGGCTGCTCGGCCTGCGCAACGACGTGGACCTGCTGGAGCGCACCGGCGTCGGTCGCGACATCAACCGGCCGCACGTCGACGCCGTCACCCGCGACGCGGCGCTGCACGCCCCCTACGCGCAGCGGCTGCTCGGGCTGCTTCGGCTGCGGGCGACCCACCCGGCGTTCGCCGGGAGCTGGTCCGTCGCCGACCCCACCGGCGCCGGCCCCGACGACACGGTGCTGTCGCTGCGGTTCGACGGCGTGGACGGGACCTCGTCGGTCGTGCTGGTCGTGGAGCTGACCGACGCCTCCTTCGAGCTGACCGTGGTGGACCCGGACGGCCGCCGGCGCGGCGTCACCGACGTCGCCGACCTCGCGGACCTCGCGTGACTCCGCCGGCTCTCGCCGACCCCCAGGACTGCCCACCCGGGGCGCGGGGTGAGGTGGGCGCGTGACCTGCACGGCTTGCCGTCGCCCCACGGTCGCCGCAACACTGCGCCGTCGATCCCTGGGGGCCGGGGCCGACCGATCCCCATCCCACCCGACCAGGGACCCACACGTGACATCAAGGACCACCCGCGCGCTCGCGGCGTGCGCGGCGGTCGCCGCGCTCGTGGCGACCACCGCGGCCTCCGGCGACACCGCCGCCCAGGCCACCACCGACGAGGTCATCACGACGGCAGCACAGCTGCCCGACGAGATCCTCGCCCAGCTCCCCGCGGACGCGTTCGAGGCCGGCCTCGACTACGCGCCGCAGCTGGTCAGCGTCCGCACGCCCACCCTCGAGGACCGCTCGGCCGTCGCCGCCTCGGGTCTCGACGTGACCGAGCACGCCGGCGACGGCTTCGTCGAGGTCGTGCTGTACTCGACCGCCGACGAGGCCGTGCTCGACGAGCTCGGCTACGCGTGGGAGGTGGTGACCCCCGACCTGATCGCGCTCGAGACGCAGCGGATCCTCGCGGACGCCGAGTACCACCGCTCGTTCCGCGCCGCCGGCACCCTCACGGCGCTGCCGTCCGGCCGGACCACCTACCGCGTGCTCGCGGACTTCGGGACCGAGATCGACCAGCTCGTCGCGGACAACCCGGGCCTCGCGAAGCGGATCTCGCTGGGCAAGTCCGTCGAGGGTCGTGACCTGACCGGCATCGAGATCGGCGAGGGTGTGGACGGGCCCGATGACGGGCGTCCCGTCCTGCTGATGTTCGGGAACCACCACGCTCGTGAGTGGCCGTCGGCGGAGGCGCCGATGGAGTTCGCCCACGACCTGCTGCAGCGGTACGCCGAGGGCGAGGCCCGTGCCCGTGACCTGCTGTCCCGCGCCCGGGTCATCATCGTCCCCGTCTCCAACCCGGACGGCTTCGACGCCTCCCGGACCTCGGGCGACCTCATCGACCTGAACACGGTCGAGGGCGGGGGGACCGTCTCGATCCTCGCCACGCCCGGGAACGCCTACAAGCGCAAGAACTGCCGCTTCGTCGACGGGCAGACGCAGCCCGCCGGGTTCTGCGTGCTCGCGTCCTCGCCGGGTGGGTTCGGCATCGGCGTCGACCTGAACCGCAACTACGGGGCCCTCTGGGGCGGCCCCGGTGCGGAGGGCGCCCCCAACACCGCGAGCCCGGTCTACCGCGGCCCGGCACCCTTCTCCGAGCCCGAGACCCAGGCGATCCGCCAGCTCATCTCCACCAGGCAGGTCACCACGCTCATCTCCAACCACACCTTCTCGAACCTGCTGCTGCGGCCCGTGGGCGTCGTGCCGACCACGGAGGGACCGGACGGCTTCCCGGTCGGGTTCGCGCCGGACGAGTGCTTCACCGACGACTCCGGCCAGCAGGCGGGCATGCAGGCCCTCGGCGAGCGCATGACCGCACAGACCGGGTACTCCAACCAGTTCGGCTGGGAGCTGTACGACACCACCGGCACCACCGAGGACTACTCGTACAACGCCACCGGCGGGTACGGCTACACCTTCGAGATCGGCCCGGACCAGTTCCACCCGCCGTTCGAGGAGTTCGTCGCCGAGTACATCGGCGACACCGCCGCGGCGGACTCGGTCGAGCCCGCCTTCGTGTCGGAGCTGACGACGATCGCGGGGCGCGAGTGCGACGGCGACCCCGTCGACCACGACGTCGTCGGCGGCGGCCTCTCCGAGGCGTACTGGATCGCCCTCGAGAACGCGGCCGACACGGCGACGCACTCCGTCATCTCGGGCGAGGCGCCCGCGGGCGCGGAGATCACCGTGACGCGGGCGGGGACCTTCCCGCTCTGGGACGGCACGCCGTTCGAGGACACCGTGTCCACGACGATGCAGGTCGGGCAGGACGGGACGTTCGACTACCACGTCAACCCGTCCACCCGCCCGTTCGTCGCGTCGCGGCCCTACACCGAGGAGCTCTTCGAGGAGTACCCGACGACGCCGGTGACGACCACCGAGGAGGGCGGGACCCCCGCCGACTCCACCCCCACCCGCGACGTCGCCATCGACGTCCCCGCGGGGGCGGACTCCGTGATCGTCCAGATGTCGGCCACCAACCCGGCCGACGACTGGGACCTCGAGCTGATCTCGCCCGACCTCGTCGTGCTCGACAGCTCCGCGACCGGCTCGTCCGACGAGCGGGTCGTGTTCCAGCGCAAGTCCGGCATCCGTCCGGGCCAGTACGTCGCACGGGTCACGAACTTCTCGGCGACCGGCCCCTACACCCTCGCCATCGAGGTCGGGACCATCGCCGACGACGAGCAGCGCCCCGACGAGCTCTTCACCGCCGGCGCCACGGAGGCGTGGACGGTCACCTGTGCCCTGGACGGCACCACGCTGGCCGAACGCGAGGTGGTCGTCGACCGCGGCGACACGACCGACCTCGGCGAGTTCTGCGTCGAGACCGCCTCGGGCAGCGGCGTCAGGCCGGCGCCGTCGACCGGTGGAACGCGCGCGCTGCCCGAGACCGGCGGGGGCGCGATCCTCGCGGGGGCGCTCGCGCTCGCCGGGTCCGCCGCGCTCCGCCGGCGGCGTGACGCCTGACCCTCCGATGGGCGACGACCCCCGCACCTCGGTGCGGGGGTCGTCGTGATCCGGGCCGGACGCGACTCGATCGTCGCCGTCGGTGGGCCCGGTCTCCCTCAGGCCCCCAGCAGCCGGTAGGTCCCGAAGGCCGCGAGCCTCCCGCGGGCGTCGACGACCTCGAAGGCACCGCCGTCGAGGAGGACCTGCACGGTCTGGCCGACGAACACCCGCCGGGCGAACGACACGTCGAGCTGCTGGACGGGCACGCCCGTGACCGAGGCGATCGCCGCGGCGACGTGGTTGGCGGTGCACAGGCCCTGCACGAACGGGCGCGGGTGGCCGAACAGCTTCGCGGCCCGCGGGGTGGTGTGGACCACGTTCAGGTCGCCGGACACCTCGCCGTACCGCGCCCCGAGGTCCTCGGGCACCTCGACCTCGACGACGCGCGCGGTCGACGGGTCGAGCCGACGCTCCCTGCGCGCAAGGCCCTGCAGGTGCGAGGCGTCCGTCGCGCCGAAGCGCGGCGAGGCGCGCAGGGCCGCCATGGCGTCGGGCTCGATCGCGAGGATGACGAACGCCTCCCGGTGCATCGCGACCAGCTCGCCGTCCGGGGCGTGGACCCGGGTGTCGATCAGCAGCGCGACCTTGTCGTCACCGACCTCGACGACGTCGGCGAGCTCGGCCTCGAGGACGTGGTCGACCTCCGGCTCGATGGTGCGCCCCCCGGGGTGCGCCACGAGGTCGCTGCGCAGGTGCAGCAGGTGGCGGAAGTTCACGCCGACGTCCTCGACGATCCGCATCAGCAGCAACGTCCCCGACGTCGTGTGGAACGTGAACGGCGAGCGCCGCGCCGCCCCCTCGGCACCGAACAGCTCGAACCAGCGCACCTGCTCCTGGGTGCTCAGCCGGAACGTCGTGCGGTAGCGCGGGGCCTCGTCGTCGACGAGCAGCCGGTGTCGCTTGGCGATGTTGCGCACGGCGCTGGCGTAGTACCGGCGCTTGTAGGCACGGAGGTCCCCGAGGTCCGCCGCCGGCAGGTCCACCGGCCCACCCCCGGCGCGGGCCGCCTGCTCGTCACGGACGCCCAGCGCGTCGAGCAGGTCCGCCGCGACGCCGCGGGCCAACGCCAGCCCGAGGCTCGGGGCGGCCGCGACCGCCCGCCCCAGCGCGGCCCGGGGCAGCACGAACAGGCGGGACGGCTCCAGGGCCACCACGCTCGCCGTCCGGGCGGCGCCGGTCAGCGCCGCGAGCTCCCCGAAGGTGTCGCCGGCGGCGAGCGTCCCCACCCGCACCCGGTCCCCGTCGACCTGCACCACGACCTCGGCGCGGCCCTCGAGCAGCGTCCAGATCCCGTCCCCCGGGTCACCCTGCGCGACCAGCGTCGCGCCGGCGGCGACGTGCTTCCAGCGGCCGGCGGCCACGACCGCGGCGCGCTCCGCCGCCGTGAGGGCGTCCCACGGGCCGATCCGGCCGAGGTCGACAGCGAGCTGGTCGGCGGTGACGTCGGGTCCGCGGGTGTCCGGGAGCGGCAGGACGGCGGTCGGCTGGGTGGTGGTGTCCACGGCGGTCTCCTCGTGGCGTGGCGTGCGGCGGGTCGGTCTCGGTCAGGCCGGTCGGGATCGCAGCCACCCCACGCCGGCGGGTCGTCCGCTCGGCGCGCCGCGGAGCCGGAAGCGCGTGCGGCGCGGGGTCCGGGCGATCGGGGCGGCCTGACGGCGCGCCTCGGCACGGGCCACGCGGGCGGTGTGCTCGGCGAGGACGTTGGTGAACTCGTGCTGCGGGTACATGGTCGGGCTCCCGGTGCGGCGCTGGTGCGCGGTGGTGGCGACGAGGAGGACGCTACGGACGTCCCTCGGCCGTCTCCGTGCCGCACGCATCCCCCGCTGCGTGCCGGTGAGCACGTTCACGGACACGTCCGCCGGCACGCGAGACGCCCCGCGACGGGCAGCGCG
Organism: Actinomycetes bacterium; assembly: GCA_046566145.1. Taxonomy (GTDB): domain Bacteria; phylum Actinomycetota; class Nitriliruptoria; order Nitriliruptorales; family Nitriliruptoraceae; genus JBKHXF01. The sequence continues at coordinate 176,636 of JBKHXF010000032.1, read as the reverse complement.
GGGCGTCTCGGGGAAGGGGGCCGCTGCGCGGCTGCGGCTCAGGCCGCCAGACGGACGAGGTCGCCCTCGGTCGTGATGGCGCGTCGGGCCGCGAGGCTGGCCACGGCGTCGCCGGCCTGGTCCGTGGTCATCCCGGCGTCGAGCACGAGGCGCAGCAGCACGCGACCGGTGACCACACCACCAGCAGCGTGGACGAGCTCGAGGACGAGCTGCTCCTGGTCGGTGACCGGCAACCGCCGGCGCCGACGGTCGTCGACGGCACGGTCCACGGCGTACGGGTCGAAGAGCCGGTGCTGGACGGTCATGGGACACCTCGGGGTCGACGCGGCCCACGGATGCTGCCACATCTGTTGGCCTTGTCAACTGGTGTGGTTCATGTTGAGAGGTTCGCCGCGCCGCCGGCGGCGTGGCAGGCTGGGGCGGCCACCCCGTCACGCCACCGAGGAGGTCCCCGTGACGAGCCCGGCCACGACCCCGGACACGTCGACGACCGGCAGCGTCCCCGGCACGAGCGGGCTCGCCGCCGTCCGCGACCTGCTGGAGGTCCGGGGCGACCTGGCCCGCTGGCCGGCCGCCCGCCGGGACGCCACCGGGCACGGGACGTTCCGGACCGCCCCGCCCGGTCCCGTGCTCCCCACGATGTGGTGGACGACCACGCCCCGGGGCGTCCGCGACGCCCTCACCGACCGGGCCTTCGGCAAGGCCTCCCCCGTGTACGAGGAGATGGCCCGGGTCCTCGGCGACGGCCTGCTGACCAGCGACGGTGACCGCTGGGTCGCGCAGCGGCGGACGCTGCAGCCGCTCTTCACCCCGCGGCGGGTCGACCGGTACGCGGCCGACTTCGCCGCAGCGGCCGTGGCGACCGCGGACCGCTGGCCGGCCGCCGGCGCGGTGGACGTGGACGAGGAGATGCGCCGACTGTCGCTCACGGCCGTCTCGACCACGCTGTTCGGCGTCGACGTGACCGACCGGATCGTCCCGATCCTCCACGACATCACCGAGCTGAGCGAGAAGGTCGTGCTGCGTGGGCAGGCTCCGTGGGCCCCGCCGGCGTGGCTCCCCACCCGCGTGAACCGGCGACTCGCCGCGATCCAGCAGCGGGTCGTCGCCGACGTCGATGCCATCGTCGAGGAGCGCCGACGCGTGCTCGCGGCGGGCGAGGGCGACGGCGACGACCTCGTCGCGCTGCTGCTCGCCGCGAAGGACCCCGAGACCGGCGCCCCGCTGACGCAGGACGAGGTGCGGGAGCAGGCCGTCATCTTCCTCCTCGCCGGCCACGAGACGACGTCGACGGCGCTCACCTTCGCCCTCTGGCACCTCGCGCGCGACACCCGTTGGCAGGACGCGGTCCGCGAGGAGGCGCTCGAGGTCCTCGGCCCGGACGTCCTCGCCGGCACCGCGCCGGCGGCCGCGGCCGACGCCTGGCGGCTGCACGTCGCGGGGCGCGTCCTCGACGAGGCGATGCGGCTGCACCCGCCGGCCTTCATCACCTCCCGGGTGGCGGGCCGGCCGGCCGTGGTCGACGGGTTCGAGGTCGCCCCCGGCGACGTGGTGGCGACCTCGTTCTGGGCGCTGCACCGCGACCCCGCGATCTGGCCCGACCCGGAGCGCTTCGACCCCGACCGCTTCCTGCCCGAGGCCCGGGAGGAGCGCGACCCCTACGCCTACCTCCCGTTCGGGGGCGGGCCCCGGTCCTGCATCGGCGAGCGGTTCGCCCGGCTCGAGGGCGTGCTGGCGCTCGCCGTGCTGGTCGGTCGGCACCGCCTGGGTCCGCGCACCGACGAGCCGCGCGTCTCGCTGGGCATCACCCTCACCCCGGCCGAGCCCGTGCTCGTCGACGTGGCGCCGACGGGGGTCGTCGGTCCGGCGTCCTGACGGACGGGCCCCCGCGGCCGGTCGAGCGCGTAGCCTCCCCCGACGCGCCGCAGGAGGCCGACGTGCAGACGGACAACCCCCACACCCCCGACGCTGACGCCGCGGGGGGCGATGTCGAGGTCGACGACCGTCGCCGCATCGACCGACGGACCCTCGCCCCGCCGCTCGTCGATGCGCTCGACCGCCTGTGGGAGGAGGCCCGCTCCGGCCGTCGCCCGACGCCCGAGGTCGACCCCGCGACCGTGCACGAGATCCCCGAGAGCGAGGCCACCCTCGCGCGTCGCCCGACCTGGCGCTGACCGGTCAGCCCGGGGGGCGCAGCGGCGTGATGGCCGCGATCTCGCAGACCGTGTAGGGGCCGTCGGCGCCCCGCACGGGGACGGTGAACCGCGCCCCGCCGTTCGCCGCGACCCGGACGAGGTCGACGCGGCGCGCGACGACGCGCCCCGTCCGGTCGGAGAAGTCGACCTCGACGAGCGCGTCGACGGCCTCGCGTGCCGACGAGCGGACCTCGCCGGCGGCGCCGGTCCCGGGGTCGCACAGCGCGATCCGGCCGGTGACGGTGCCCGCCAGGTCGGCGTCGGCGGCCGGGTCCCGCTCGGACACGTGCAGCGAACCGAGCCCACAGGTCATGCCGGACGGCCGCCGGCGGGCATCCACCTCCCAGCGCAGCACGCGACCGGGGACGATCGTGACCCGCCGCAGCGCGCGGTCCACCTCGACGCCGTCGACGACGAAGCTGACCTCGAAGGCCACGTCGGAGAGCGCAGCATCGCCGGCGGCCGTCAGCGTCCCCGTCGCCCCCTCGCGCTCGCACGACTCCATCGCGAGGGTCATCCCGTCGCGGACGAGCTCGCGGTCGGGGCCGTCGACGGCCGCCGGCGCGCACGCGGTCGTGACCGCACCGAGGAGGGCGGCGGCGACGAAACGGGCGGAGCGGCGCACGGTCGGGCTGGACCTCGGGCGGGAGTGCCGGCAGGGTACGCACGACAGCGAGCGGGCCGGGCGGAGGGCGAGGACGTGACGACGGTGAGGAACGTGGCGGCCGCCGGCGCGCTCGTCATGGCCGCGACGCTGGTCTACGGCTTCACGGTCGGGGAGCTCGGCACCGAGGGCAGCGAGCTCGTCGGGCTGGTGTGGGGGCAGGTGACGCTCGTCGACGTGACGCTCGCGTTCCTGGTCACGTGGGGCTGGATGGCGTGGCGCGAGGCCAGCGCGATCCGCGCCGGCGGCCTGCTCGTCGCCATCGCGCTGACCGGGTCGCTGGCCATCTGCCTGTACGTCGCCGTCGCGGCCCACCGGGCCACCGACGCGACCGGCCTCCTCGTCGGGCCGCGCCGCCGGTGAGCCCGACCTAGCATCGGGCTCGCACCCCGCGCGGACCGTTCCCCGAGCCGTCGCCCGCGCGCCGCTCCTGCCGAGGACCCGCATCGTGACCCAGCACTGGGACCCGTCGTCCGTCGCGCACCCGCACCGCCAGTCGTGGGACGAGTACTTCCTCGAGCTGGCCCGCACGACGTCGACGCGTGCCACGTGCTCCCGCCGCAAGCACGGGGCGGTGATCGTGCAGGGCCGACGCATCGTGTCGACGGGCTACAACGGCGGGCCGTCGGGCTACCCCCACTGCGACGAGGGCGGCTGCCCGAGGGCGCGCTCCGACGCGCCGCAGGGACACGACTACGAGCGGTGCATCGCCATCCACGCGGAGGCGAACGCCGTGCTGTTCTCCTCGCCCGAGGAGCGCCAGGGCGCGGTGCTGTACTGCACCGGCGCCCCCTGCTTCGGCTGCGCGAAGCTCATCGCGAACTCCGGCATCGCCGAGGTGGTGGCCTCCGGCGGCCGCTACGAGGGGTGGGAGCGCGTCAAGGAGTTCCTGCTGCGCTCGAACGTCCGCGTGCGACTGCTCGACGGCCTCGAGGGCGTGCCGGTGCTCGACCTCGACCACCACCAGCTCATCGACTGAGCCGCCGCACGTCAGCCGCTGGTGACCTGCAGCAGCAGGCCGACACCGAGCAGGAACGCGAGCAGCCACGCCCCGATCTTGAGCATGACGACGACCTCGCGGCCGACGCCGCGCACCGGCGGCAGCTCGTGGAGCCGTCGACCGCAGTCGCACAGCCCGGCCTCGAGCCGCACGCCGTGGCCCTCGGGGCACGCCCAGCGGGGCGACGTGGCGAGGTCGTAGCCGCACGAGGCGCAGGCCTCGGCCCGGCGGGGGTTGCGTCCGCCGCACCGGCGGCACTGCCGTGCGTGCTGGCGGTCGACGGCGACGACGCCGACCGTGAGCCCCAGCAGCCCGCCGTACACGAGCACGCCTCCCACGAGGTCCGCGAGGGTGAGCACGCCGAGCAGCACGAAGGGCAGGATCAGCAGCCCCACCACGACCGGTGTGGCGAGGCCCAGCAGCAACGCACGCCGCCGTTCCCGCCCGTCGAGCCGGGGCACGACGGGGGCCGCATCGGGGCGGTCCGAGCCGGGGTCGGGCACGGGGGTCCTGTCGGTCACGGGAAGGCGCGGGGCACCGCGTCCGTCGGCCGCACGCGAGCGCGCGGAGCGGGGAGGGTGCCCGACGCGGGGCGGCGAAGGCCACCGGTCACGATCGTCCACACCTGCGGAGGTGTCCCGTGCACGTTCGTCGTCGTCCCCGTGCCGTCCTGCTCGTCGCCGGCCTCACCACGCTCGGCTCGCTCGCCGCCGCCCCACCCGGCGAGCCGGTCGCGACCGACGCGTGCGGCACACCCGACGCCTCGGTCCCCGACCCCGATCGGGTCCCGACACCCGCCGGCGAGTCGGTCCCGGCCCTCGACGTGTGCGCGCTGCACGTCGACCCGACCTTCGACCCGCAGACGGGCGTCCTCCTCGAGGTCGCCTTCACCGTCACGCTGGCGGGCGACGTCGCCGGCCGACCGGACGGGACCACCTACGTGGTCGGCTGGACCGGACCCCAGGGCGAGCGGACCTGCTACCACGTGCTGGTCTGGGAGGACCGCATCGACCAGTTCGGCGGGCCGACGGCCCGCGTCGGCGGCTCGTGCGCGACGGGGCGGCTGTTCCCCGACGCCTACACGTTCCTCGACGGGGCGCTGCCCCTCGAGGCGGTCACGCTGGACGACGAGACGGTCACCTTCACGGTCGCGCTGGACCGTGCGGACCCGGTGCTCCGAGCCGCGCTCGCAACCGGCACGACCCTGGAGCGGCCCGCCGCGCTGACCTACCTGACGGCGCGCACGTGGGGGTGGGCCTCGGCGACGCCGCTGTGGGACACGACCACGACCACGCGTGACGTGGCGCTGACACCCTGACTGCGGCGACGGCGCCCTAGGCTCCCGGCCCACCCACCGATCACCGGGAGCCCCACGCGTGGACATCACCAGCGACCTCGACGCGACGACCGGCGTGCTGACCGTCACGCTCGACGACGGCGCCAAGAACGCCCTCACCATCGAGGCGTTCGAGGGGCTGGTCGCCGCGCTCGACGGGGCGCCCGAGGGCACCCGCGCCATCGTGCTGACCGGCCGGGACGACATCTTCTCGGCGGGTCTCGACGTCAAGTTCATGGCGACCGCCGGGCGCGAGGGCATCCAGACCCTGCTGGTCAACTTCGGCCGGTCGCTGATGCGGCTGTGGACGGAGCCGCGCCCGACCGTCGCGGCGGTCCGCGGCCACGCGGTCGCGGCCGGCACGATGTACGCCATGGCGTGCGACCACACGGTCGCCTCCGACGGACCGCACAAGTGGGGGCTCACGGAGACCCGCATCGACTTCGAGATGCCCGTCTTCGGTCTCGAGCTCGCCCGCGCCAACGTCCGCGCCGACCGGCTCGAGGACCTCATCCTCCCCGGCGCGATGATCGAGGCCGCCGAGGCGGTGGCGGTGGGCTACGCGGACGAGCTCGCACCGGTCGAGGACGTCCTCGAGGTGGCGACGGCGAAGGCCGTGGAGCTGGCTGCGCTGCCCGCCCGTGCCTACGCCGGCACCAAGGCGCGTCTGCGCGCCACGACGGCCAAGCGGGTCCTCGACGGCCTGGAGGACGACATCACGGCCCTGCTGGCGTTCCTGGACGGCTGACGGGGTCCCGCAGCTCCGGCAGCCGGACCACGATGGTCGTACCACCCCCGGGTGTCTCCTCGGCGTGGACCTCGCCGCCGTGCAGGGCGCAGAGCTCGCGCACGACGCTGAGGCCGAGCCCGACGGTGGGGTCGTGCACGGCGACGTCCTGCCCCCGCTCGAAGCGGGCGAAGACGCGCTCGCGGTCCTCCGCCGCGATCCCCGGGCCACGGTCGGCGAGGCGGACCTCCACGCACCCGTCGCCGCACCGCGACGAGGTGACCTCCACCCGCGCCTCCGGGCCCACGTGCGCGACGACGTTGTCGAGGACGTTCGCGAACACGCGACGGAGCAGCTCGGGGTCGCCGACGAGCCGGTGGGGCTCCAGCCCGACGGTGCAGAGGTCGAGGGTCGTCCTGGTCGCCGCGCTCCCGACGATGTCGAGCAGGTCGACGCCGACGCGCCGGTTCGAGGTGTCGCCGCGGGACATCGCGGCGAGGTCGAGCAGGTCCAGCAGCATCCGCTCGAGGACCAGCGAGTTGTCGTACAGGGACCGGTGCATGCGCGACACCGTGAGGTGCTCGAGCTCATCGGCGCGACGGTGGAGCACCTCGGCCGCCCCCTTCACCACCGTCAGCGGCGTCCGGACGCGATGGGAGACGGCGGTCGCGATGTCCTCCCGGAGGTCGTCGAGGCGACGGGCGCGCTCACGCGCGTCCTGCTCCGCTGCGACGAGCGTGTGGAGGCGCTCCTCGACCTCGAGGTGCGTCTCCACGTCGTGCAGCAGGACGGTGACACGCTCCGCGCCGTCCCGGTGGACGACGCACTCGTAGCGACGGGTGCCGGTCCCATCCTCGGCCCGCACGACCATCGGGCCCTCCCGGTCGAGAGCCTCGCCCACCACTCCGTGTATCTCGCCGCCACCGGGGGCCTCGAGCTGTCGACCACGGGCGTTGGCGTACCGCAACCGTCCGTCGGGCTCGAAGACGAACGCGGGAACGGGCATCCGGTCGAGGACCTCGGCGAGGACCGACAGCTCCTCGGACCGTTCCGCGACGAGGTGGTCCAGCCGACGGTTGTGCTCGCGCAGCGACAGGCCGAGGCGTCGCTGGCGGAGCAGGTTGCGGACCCGCAGGAGCAGCTCGACCCGGCCCACGGGCTTGTGCACGATGTCCACCGCCCCGAGCTCGAGGGCCGAGGCGATGTTCTGCGGGGTCCCGGCCCCGGTCATGATGAGGACCGGGACCTCGCTGAGGTCCGGGTCCTCACGGAACCGGGAGAGCGCGAGCAGCCCGGAGCCCCCGGGCATGTGGATGTCCAGCAGGACCAGGTCGGGCAGCATCCGACCGGCGGCCTCGACGGCGCTCGCGACGTCGCTCGCCGTCTCGACGTGCCGGTAGCCGGCACGCTGCAACGACAGCTGCACCAGCTGCCTGATCGGGGCCTCGTCGTCGACGACGAGGACCCGCGCATCCCGCCACTCGATGGTCTCCACCCGAACGTGCTCCGCCAGCCCCCCGGCTGCCCAGGACCCTCACGCGCTCCCGTCGGGAACGGTACCGGACGCGTGGTCCGCGCCGGCGCCCACGACCTCGCCGACGCTCGCCAGTAGCTCCTCGACGGAGAACGGCTTGCGCAGGACCGCGTCGGCGATCGCGACGACCCCCCCGCCGTCCGACCGCCCGGTCATGCCGATGACGGGGGCGTCGACCCCGAGCCGGCGGAGCCCTGCGACGACGTCGCTGCCGTCGAGGACGGGCAGGTCGTCGTCGAGGAGGACGGCGGCGAGGTCGAGCCGGCGGCGGGCCAACGTCGCCACCGCCTCACCGCCATCGGCGGCGACGAGCACCTGGTAGCCGTTCGAACGCAGCGCCTGCTCGACGATGGCGCGGATGGCTGCCTCGTCCTCCACCAGCAGCACCCACGAGCCGTCCCCGAGCGACATCCGGTCCCGCCATCCGTCCTCGTCCTCCCCGGCACCGTCGACCAGTGGGAGCTCGACCCAGAAGGTGGCCCCGCGACCGGGCTCGCTGCGCACGCCCATCGCACCGCCGGCGCGCTCGACGAGCTCGCGTGCCGTCGGCAGCCCGAGCCCGGTGCCCCCGCCGGCCTGTTTCGAGGTGACGTACGGCTCGAAGATCCGGTCGTGGTCGCGCGCATCGAGCCCGGGCCCGTCGTCGACCACCTCCAGCACGGCGAGCTCCCGCCCCTCCGCGCAGCGGCGCCGGACGCGGACGACCACCTCGCCCACGCGGCCGGCGAGCGCGTCGCGGGCGTTCAGCACGAGGTTCACGAGCACCTGCTGGAGCTGCGTCGCATCGATCGCGACCACCAGCCCGCCGTCCGACACGTCGATCCGGAAGCGGACGGTGCCCGGCAGGGTCTCCTCGAGCAGGCGTCCGGTCTCCGCCAGCACGTGGTCGAGGACCGTGCGGGCGGGGCCCTCGGCGGTCATCCCCCGACCGAACGCGAGGATCTGGCGCACGAGCGCCGCGCCGCGCTTCGCGGCCGCGTGGATCATCCCGACGGAGTCGTCGGTCGCGTCCTCGTCGAGCAGGAGCTCCGACGCCATGAGGATCGGGGTCAGCACGTTGTTCAGGTCGTGCGCGATCCCGCTGGCCAGCGCCCCGATGCTGTCGACGCGCTGGGCCCGCAGGCGCATCTCCTCGTTGGTCCGGTGCACCGTCCGGTCCGCCATGCCGCCGACCATGCGCTGGGTCGTCCCGTCGGGGTCGCGCAGGAACCGGCCCCGGTCGAGCACCCACCCGTAGGAGCCGTCCTGGCGCGCGAAGCGGTACTCGTCCTCCCAGGCCTCGTCGCCGCGCTCCATCGCCGCCAGCAGCCCGGACACCACGGCCTCGCGGTCGTCCGGGTGCACGCTGTGCTCCCACCAGGCGAAGTCCGTCACCTCAGGCAGCTCGCCCCGGACGATGCCCTCGAGCCCTCGACTCCAGACGATCCGGTCCCCGACGACGTCCCAGTCGTAGATGGCGTCCGTGGCCACCTCGCTCACGAGCCGGAACCGCTCCTCGGACTCCCGGGTCGCGCGCCGGCGCCGCTGGGCCTCCACCGCGACGCCGGCGAGGGCGGCGACGACCTCGAGCGACCGGGCTGAGGGGTACGCTCCGGAGCCGGCGACCGTCAGCGAGAGCGCCGTCGCCACGGTCCGACCGGCGCGGTCGTGGCACGAGGCCACGGAGACCGCGATCACTCCTGCTCCACGCAGCCCCTCGGGCAGCGCATCGGCCGCCAGCACGACGCACGTCTCGCCCGTCGGCGCGAGCGCGGCGAGGTGGGCGATGGCGAGATCGCGGAGGCCCGCGTCGAACCCGTCGGAGGCCCACACGGTGGCCGGGCCGCTGCCGAGCTCCTCCGCCACCACGATGGCCTTGGGGCCTCCGGGATGTCGCGCCGTCAGCCCAACCCCGAGCGTGGCACAGATGTCGGCAAGCGGGCGGTCGCTCGCGATCATCTCGAGCGTCACCCGTTGGCACGCCTCGAAGCTCCGCGTCGCCTCCCGCTCGGTCACGTCCCGGGCGGTGCTGTAGATGCGGTCGTGCGAGGCGGACACCTCCGCCTGCCACTCCAGCACCCGGTACCCGCCGTCCTTGTGGCGGTACCGGTTCGTGAACCCGGACGTCGACCCCCCGTCGGCGAGCCGTCCGAGCTCCTCGTCGGTCGCCCGCAGGTCGTCCGGGTGCACGAAGTCCGCGAAGGGTCTCGAGAGCAGCTCCTCCTGGGTCCAGCCGAGGATCCGCGAGAACGCCGGGTTGACGGTCTCGAACCAGCCGTCGGTGCGCGCGACGACGACGCCGTCGCTGGCCGACGCGAAGAGGAGCTCGAGGTCGGTGATGCGGCGCAGCCGGTCGATGGTGGCGCGGAGCAGCGGCGCCACCCGCTCGAGGAGGTGCGCGCCGTCGCCGGGATCCGACGTCCGGCACCGGAAGGACGCCACGAACGTGCGTCCGTCACTCCGGCCCGGCACGGGGTCGTTGAGGAGCACGTCCACCGACCGACGGGGTGTCGTGGGCGAACCCTGCGGTCCCGGATCGGGCGCCACCTCACCCGGGCCGTGGACGGCGACCTCGTCCCATCCGATGGCCTCGAGGACGAGCTCGCAGACCTGACTGACCGGGTCCCTCCCGTCGGGGTGGACGGTCGCCCGCAGCAGCTCGTGCCCGACCTGGTCGACCACCTCGGCGCGACGCGCGTCGGTCACGTCCCGGAACAGCACGAGGAGGTCGCCCTCGTGCGGCGAGGCGCGGACGTCGTACCACCGGTCGACGCCGGGCACGAAGAAGACGTCGTGCGCCTCGCGACGGTCCCGCGCGACCGACTCGAGCGCGTCGAGCAGCGGGGTCCCGACGATGGCGGGCGCGAGGTCCCACAGCGGTCGTCCGACGTGCCCGGACCCACCGAGTTCTCGTGCCGCCGACGGGTTGGCGTAGGCGCAGGTGAGGTCCGCCCGGAGGAGCAGGACCCCGTCGCGGACGTTCTGCAGGAGACCGGCGGAACGCCGTCCGAGCTCAGGATCCATCGGTTGCTCTCCGAGCGCGGTCACGGCCCGATGCTACCCGGGGGCACCGTCCCCCGAGCCGTTCCGACCCGGCGGGTGCAGCACCCCCTCGGTCGTCGTGCCCATCGCCGCGTCGATCGCTCGGGCGAGCGTCGCGGCGTCGAAGGGCTTCGTCAGCACGGGGACGCCGTCGAGGTCCTCGTGGTCCCTCGGCGTCGTCATGACGATCACGGGGACATGCGGCGACAGGCGGCGCATGGCGACGAGCGCCGTCCTGCCGTCGAGGACCGGCAGGTCGAGGTCGAGCAGCACGAGGTCGAGGTCGTCGGCCTCCCGCGCGAAGCGGCTGAGCCCGTCGGCTCCGTTCGACGCCCCGGTCACCCGGAACCCGTGCGCGACGAGGGTCTGCTCCACGAGCGTGAGGATGGCCTGCTCGTCGTCGACCACGAGCACGTGGCGATCGCGCCCCTCCATCAGGGCCTCGCGCTCCCTCCCGGCCTCCTGCACCTGCGCGGTCGCCGAGGCGGGGAGCGAGACCACGAACGTCGTGCCCACCCCGACCTCGCTCGCCACGGTGATGGTGCCCCCGACCGCCGCGACGAGGCGCTCGGAGATCGGCAGCCCCAGCCCCGTTCCCTGGGACTCCTCCTTCGTGGTGAAGAACTCGTCGAACACCCGGGGCAGGTCCGCCGGCCGGATCCCGCACCCGGTGTCGCGCACGGCCAGGAAGACCGCATCCGTCCCGTCGGACCGGCGGCGCGACCAGCCCCGCAGCTCGATCCGTCCGCCCTCCCCGACCGCGTCCCTCGCGTTGAGGACGAGGTTCACCACGACCTGCTGCAGCTTCGTCCTGTCGATGGCGACCCTCGGGAGATCGGCCGGGACGTCCACCCGGAGGTGGACGCTGCGCGGCATGGCGTCGAGCAGGGTGGCCGCGATCTGCTCGACGGCTTCGGCGACGGGGACCTCGGCGGGGCCGTCGGGGGCGATCCCGCGGGCGAAGGCGAGCACCTGCCGGACCATGTCCGCGCCGCGCCGAGCGGCCCGAGCGATCATCTCGACGTTCGGTCGGTCCTCTGCGGCGACCGCGTGACCGAGCAGGTCCGCCGCCATGATGATCGGGGTGAACACGTTGTTGAGGTCGTGGGCGATCCCGCCCGCGAGTGCCCCGAGGGAGTCGAGCCGCTGCACCCGCAGCCGCGCCTCCTCGGCCTCGCGCAGGGCCGTCACGTCGGTGATGCCCCCGACGCGGTGCAGGTGCCCGTGCGGTCCGACGGTGACGTGCGCCCGGTCTTCGACGTGTGCCCACCTGCCGTCCACGCGCCGGACCCGGTAGGACCACCGCCGCTCCCCGATGTCGAGGCGTCGACGGGCCTCACGGACCCGCGCCACGTCGTCCGGGTGGACCCGCTCGTCCCACCACGCGACGGGGGTCTCCTCGGGTCGGTCGCTCCACCCGAAGCACTCCTCGGGGTCGCCGCCCCACCGGACGAGGTCGTGCTCGAGGTCGTGGTCGTAGATCACGTCGGTGGCTGCCGTGCTGACCAGCCGGAACCGCTCCTCGCTCAGCCGCAGCTGCTCACGCTCCTGCCCCGTCGCGACCGCCAGCCGGGCGAGCTCCCGCGCGGTCTCGAGCGCCTCGACCTCGGCGGGGCGAGGGGGCCGTGGGTGTGCCGGGTAGGCCGCGATCACGCCCAAGGGCGTCCCGGAACGGTCGCTGACCGGCATCGACCAGCAGGCCACGATGCCGAGCTCGAGCAGGACGTCGCGCAGGTCGGCGAACCGCGCGTCCCGGGCCAGGTCGGACGCCACCACCAGCTCGTCGTCGCGGGCCGCGAGGGTGCAGGGCGAGCTGACCAGCCCGATCGGCAGGCCCCCAGCGGCGGTCACGACCTCACGGCCGACCTCGCCGTGCACGACGTGGAGGACCCCCTCCTCGTCCGCGAGCAGCACCGTGACCCGCACGTCCAGCAGGCGCTGCTCGAGCAGGTCGGCGAGGTCGGCGACGACATCCTCGAGGCGTTGCCCCTCGGCGATGGCCCGCAGGATCCCGCGGTGGCCCCGGTCGAAGTCGGCGGCTCGCAGCGAGACCTCGATGTCCTGCGCGACCGCGTGGACCCGGCCCTCCAACGGCCGTCCGGAGAGTCGCCACGCCAGCCGTCGCTGCCCACCCGAAGCCTCGAGGGTCCGGAAGGTGGACCGACGTGTCCCCCCGCGCTGGTCGTCCTCCAGCAGGGAGCGCAGCGTGGCCGCCACCTCGTCACGGTCGGCGGGGTGGACCAGCGGCCACACCTCCGTGCCCACGAGCGCCTCCCGCGTCCGACCGACGAGCTGGCAGAACGAGCGGTTCGCGGACCGGATGGTCCCGCCGGCGTCGAGGACCACGAGGAAGGACTCCGACAGCGCAGCGAGGTGCCCGTCCTCGTCCCGACGCTGGAGCCGGGCCGCGGTCCTCGCGATGGCGGGAGCCGCGCGTTCGATCGCCGCCGCTCCCACCTCGTCCTCGGGGGGACCCGCGAACACCAGCGCACGGGCCGGCAGGCACTCGGGAGGGAGCTCGACCCGGACGAGTCGACCCGCGTCCAGGTGGCCCGAGACCACCCTCGGAGGCGACCCGTCATCGAGGTCCACGGCGACCCCGCGCCACCCGTGGGCGCGGGCGACCTGCCTCCCGATGGAGACCAGCGCACCCTCGGGGGCCTCGAGTGCCTCGTCGTCGTCGATGTGCAGCACGGTGGTCGCGGCGTGCTCGCCCACAGGCGCTCCTGGTGCCGGTCGGCGTCCCCCTCCCCGCACCCTAACGGACGGAACGGACGTGGGTCGCACGCCGCAGCAGGGTCGTGACCACGGGGTGTCGAACCCTGCAGGTGACCGCGCCTCCGTTCGCCGTGGGAGCCCGACCGTGCGCCAGCGCCACCCCCATCTGCTCGCCCCTGCCCCCGTGACCGCGCTCGTGGCCGTCCTGCTGGGCGGGGTCGCGGCGCTGCCCGCGCCGGCGCCGGAGGAGGTCCCCGACCGCGGCCCCGTGCTCAGCGAGCCGATCCGCCGCGGCCCGGTGCTGCGTGCCGACGCGCCGGCGGTCGCGCCGGCGGCGAAGGTGGTCGACGGCGACGCGTCCGACTGGCTCGGCACGCCAGCGCGCGTGGGCGGCGCGACCGTGTGGGACGCGGGCGAGCACGTGCACACCGACTTCGTCTTCGACGCGAACGGGGCCGACGACGGCCGGGACGCCCGGCGGCTGTCCGACTTCGCCGGGCTGTTCTACGCCGAGACCCGGACCGAGCGCATCGACCAGGTGCTGCGCACGTCCGGCTCCCAGCTCGGGGTCCCCGCGCCCCTGGGCGCGCCCGACGCGTACGGCGACGTCGCCGGCGGCCTCGACGTCGGCGACCTCGTCGAGGTGCGCTGGGGCGCGACCGACCCGTCGCGGGTCCACCTGCTCGCGAGCGTCGCGAACCTGGTCGACCCGGCCCGTCTCGGCGTGCTGGTCCTCGTCGACCGGCAGGTGGGCGGCGGCGCGAGCATCGGGCTCGGGTCGGGGCTCACGACCGAGCGCTTCGACCGGGCCGTGCTGCTCACCGCCGCCGGCGCCCGGGTCCGCGACCTGACCACCGACACCGACCTGCCCGGCGACGCGGTCGAGGTCGCCGTCGCCGCGTCCGGGTGGGAGAACCACGTGGAGGCGTCGTTCCCGACCTCGCTGCTCGCCGGCGACGGCCCGGACGGGCCCACGTTCGACGCGGCCGTCGTGACCGTGCGCCTCGAGCCGGACGGTCGGGTCACCCCGCTCAACGCGGCCTACCGCGGGATGGAGCCGGTCGAGATCTTCTCGGACCGCCTGCAGGCGCTCGACCTGCTGCGCGGCACCGTCGACCGGTTCTCGTCCGGACCGATCGCGGTCGCGGACCTCGTGGGCGGTCGCACCGAGACCGCGGTGCGCCCCGGGCCGGGCTACCACGAGCGCCTCTTCCGCTCCGACGAAGCCATCTCGTCCGAGCGCGGACGCGACGGCGTGTGGCAGCCGTACGGGCTCTTCGTGCCGACCGGCTGGGAGCCCGGCACGCCGACACCGACCACGTACTGGCTGCACTACCGGGGCGGCAAGGCCCACTCCGGCACGGTCATCAACCCACGCCTCACGACGCAGCTCGGGGAGGAGCGCGGCAACGTGGTCGTGTTCCCCCACGGGCGCGGCACCAGCGAGTGGTACGTGACCGAGTCGCACCAGGACGTGCTCGAGGTCATGGCCGATGCCGAGTCTCTGGTCACCGTCGACCCGACCCGCCGCTACGTGTCGGGCTACTCGATGGGCGGCTACGGATCGTGGCTGTTCGCCTCGCTCTACCCCGACCTCTTCGCCGGCGCGTACATCCAGTCCGGCGCCATCACCCAGGGCGCGTGGGTCGGCAGCGACCACACCGGGCTGCCCGACCCCGCGCAGGGCCAGGGCTACATCGAGGCGAACGAGGGAGACGCGCGGGCGCAGCTGACCTTCCACGCGCTCGCGAACCTCCGACACGTGCCGGTCGCGATCGACCACGGCACCTTCGACGAGCTCGTGCCGGTCAGCGGCATCGAGCGGATGGCGGCCCGGCTCACCGAGCTCGGCTACGTCCACCGGTTCACCCGGTTCCTCGGCTACGAGCACTTCACGCAGGCGATCGTCGACGAGTGGGCGGACGGTGCGGCCTACCTCGACCGCCACACCCTCGACCCCGACCCGCGGCAGGTGACCTACACGGTCGTGCCGGCGCTGGTGTGGGCCGTGAACCGGGTCGACCCGCCCGCCGGCGCGACGTTCGACTTCCGACCCGACGGGGCCTACTGGGTCGACGACGTCGTGGTGCGCGAGGTCCCGCTGCGGGACGCCGCCACGGCTCGACCCGTCGACGCCGTCCGGGGAACGGTCGACGCCACGGCGCTGGCCATCCCCGCGCCGGCGGTCGTCACGGTGCCCGACGCCGGCGCCGTGTCCCCACCCGACCACTCCACGCCGTACGTCCGCACCGGCCTGCAGCACCTCGCCGACGCGACGGGCCTGACCGCGCCGGCGGTCGCGAACGGCCTGCGCCTGGACCTCGACAACGTCGCCTCGCTGACGGTCGACACGGCGCGGACCGGCGTCGACCTCGGCGAGGACGCGACCGGGTTCCGGCTCGAGTGGACGACCGACGGGCCCGCCACCGTGCGCCTCGCCGGCGCGCTCGCCCTCGGACCGCTGCTCGACGACCTCACCTCGGGGGCCGGGCTCACCGTCGAGCGAGACGGGGACGACCTGCTCGTCACCTTCCCATCGGCCGGCTCGGGCGTCCTCACGGTCGACCGGATCGCGGGGACCGCCCGGACGCGGGTCACGCAGGGGTAGGGTCGCCGCCCACGGCACGGACCCGGAGACGAGGAGACCCCGCGGTGGGCGAGGTGCACTGGCGCGAGCTGTACCGCGAGGTCGTCGACACGGGCCTGTGCACCGGGTGCGCCGCGTGCGTGATGGCCTGCCCGCAGGACGTCCTCGGCTACACCGACGAGTACGTGCCGTTCCAGCAGGGCGCGGGGATGGCCCACGACCAGTGCGCCATCGGTGACCGTGGCTGCGACATCTGCACGCGTGCCTGCCCGCGGTTCCGCGCGTGGGAGTCCGACCTCGACGAGGCCCTCTTCGGCCGGCCCCGCACCACCGACGAGGTGTACGGCCACGCCCGCTCGCTGCTGCTGGTCCGCGCCGCCGACGACGGGGTGCACGAGGCCGGGCAGGACGGCGGGCTCGTCTCCACCCTGCTGATCTGGGGGCTCGAGACCGGCCGCATCGACGGGGCGCTGACGTCCGAGATCGTCGACAAGCGCGGCCCGTTCGACTCCGAGCCGTTCCTCGCCACCACCCGCGAGGAGGTCCTCGCCACCGCCGGGAGCCGCTACACGTACTCGGCCAACCCGCTGGCCATGGCCGAGGCCGAGGAGCGGGGGCTCAAGCAGCTCGCCCTGGTCGGCATGTCCTGCCAGGCGTCCATCAACGGCTCGGTCGACGCCTACGGGGTCGCGAAGTACAAGCGCAAGATCGCGCTCACCATCGGGCTGCTCTGCTCCAAGACCTTCACGTGGGAGGGCCAGAAGCAGGTCCTCGCCGAGCACGGCATCGACATCGCCGACGTCGTCAAGGTCAACATCAAGGGCCGCTACATGGTGTGGCTGCGCGACGGCTCCTACCACGAGCTGCCGCTGAAGGAGTTCCACCCGTACACGCGCCCGGGCTGCAAGCTCTGCCCCGACTTCGCGGCCCAGCACGCCGACATCTCCACCGGCGGCATCGGCGCCGACGACAACTGGACCCTCACCCTCGTGCGCACCGAGCGCGGCGAGGAGTGGATGAAGGGCGTCGTGGACGCGGGACTCGTCGAGGTCCGTCCGGCGGAGGACGACCAGGTCGCGATGGACCTGCTGACGCGGCTCTCCACGGTGTCCCGCAGGCGCTGGCCCGCCGAGCTGCTCCCCGAGGGACACCGGGCGCCGGCACTGCTCCCGATCGCCGACTGACACGCACCCGTCACGGCGGGTCGGTCGGGGTCAGTCGGGCAGCGGCCGCTCGTACAGCGCCACGACCTCCATCGCGTCCTCGCCGGCGCGGCCCGGGTGGGCGAGGCTGATCCGCTCGAGCCCGGCCGCCTCGTAGGCGCGCAGCTCGTCGGGGGCGAGCGCCCACGGCGGGCCCTGCCAGCGCGCCGCGCCGGCGGGTGAGGTCGCCACCAACCCGACGTGCAGCAGCAGCCCGCCCTCCCCCACCAGCGAGGCGACCGCGGCCAGCGCCGCGGGACGCACCGGCTCCGGCAGCGACTGGACGGTGCGGACCTCGACCACGAGCCCACCGCTGCCGACGAGGTCGTCGGGGAGTTCGAGCAGGTCGGCGACCCGCCACTCCACGCTGCCCGGCCAGGTCGGGTCGGCGAACCGCTCCGCAGCCCAGCGCACGGCCGTGTCGGCGACGTCGAACGCGACGACGTGGGCGCCCCGCTCCGCGAGGGCGGCGGCGTCGTCACCGAGCCCGCACCCGACGACGACGGCGTCGACGTCGGTCAGGTCGAGACCGGGCTGGTCGAGCCAGGCCAGCACGTGCGGCGACGGGGCGAGCCGGGCCCACGGAACGGCCGACGGATCACCGCCGGCGCGCTCGTACAGCGGCTCGAACCACCCGGTCGGGTCCGCCGTGGCGTCGTCCGATGACGACACGCTCAGGCGATCTCGTAGGTCGCGACGTCGGGGTGGTCGACGGAGGTCTTGCCGACCGACGACGCCCCGCCCGGGTCGCCGAGACCCGTGACCTCGGCGGTGAAGAACGAGGCGTTGATGGCCTTGAACTGGCCCCACTCGTCCGGCAGGTCGTCCTCGTAGAAGATCGCCTCGACCGGGCAGGCCGGCTCGCAGGCACCGCAGTCGATGCACTCCGTCGGGTGGATGTACAGCGTGCGGTCACCCTCGTAGATGCAGTCGACGGGGCACTCCTGCACGCACGCCTGGTCCTTGACGTCGATGCACGGCTCGGCGATCACGTAGGTCATCTGGGGCGGTCCTCGTGGGCGGGGTCGGCACCGTGGCTCGCACGGGCGGGTTCGGCCGCGGAGTCTACAAGACAGCCCGCGCCGGCCGGAACGCGTCGAGGGCGCCCGGACGCGACGAGCACCCGCCGGGGCGGGTGCTCGTGACGGTGTGCGCCGTGGGTCACTCCCAGGCGGCGACCTTCGGGTGGTCGACGCTCGAGGCCCCGACGCCGGCGGCGCCGCCGGGCGAGCCGAGACCCGAGACCTCGTCCTTGAAGTAGTCGGCGTTGATCGGCGTGAACTCGGACCACTCGTCCGGCACGTCGTCCTCGTAGAAGATGGCCTCGACGGGGCAGACCGGCTCACAGGCGCCGCAGTCGATGCACTCCTCGGGGTGGATGTAGAGCATCCGCGGGCCCTCGTAGATGCAGTCGACGGGGCACTCCTCGACGCAGGCCTTGTCCTTCACGTCGATGCACGGCTCGGCGATGGTGTACGTCACGGCGCGGAACTCCTCGAGCTCGTCGGAGCGGTGGTCGGGTGGCGGTGGTCGCCGGTCATCCGAGGCCGGGGGCGGGTCGGACGGGTCCCTGAGCGCGCACCCTAGAGGACGACGGCGCGTCGTGGGAAGCGTGCGACCCGGTCGTCAGCGTGGCCGGGTCCTCGTCCGTCACCCTCCGTTCACCCGCTCGACCGGCCCACGACCCCGCGCGGACGTAGGCTCTCGGGGCCGTCCTGCGACCCGAGGCCCCCGCCGTGCACGTCGACCGCACCACCCCGATCCTCCCCGCCCACCCGGGCGAGTCGGAGGGGCGCCGCCACCTCAACCGCGAGCTGTCGTGGCTGTCGTTCGACGAGCGGGTCCTCGAGATCGCCGCGGCACCGACGACGCCGCTGCTGGAGCGCGCGAAGTTCCTGGCCATCGCCGCGTCGAACCTCGACGAGTTCTTCCAGGTCCGGGTCGCGGGCCTGAAGGAGCAGGTGGCGATGGGCATCGCGCCGACGCCGCCCGACGGGATGACGCCGAAGCAGCAGCTCGCCGCCATCGGCGAGCACGTCCGGATCATGACCGACCGGATGTCCACCCTGTTCCACGACGTGCTGGTGCCGGCGCTCGAGGCCGAGGGCATCCGGTTCTGCGACGTCGGCAAGCTCGACGACGACGACCGGGCCCACCTCGACACCGTGTTCGAGCAGCGGGTCTACCCGGTGCTGACCCCCCTGGCGGTCGACCCGGCCCACCCGTTCCCCTACATCTCGAACCTGTCGCTCAACCTCGCCGTCGTGGTGCGCGACCCCATCACGCACGAGACGCGCTTCGCCCGGGTCAAGGTCCCGCCGATCCTGCCGCGGTTCGTGGTGCTGCCCGACGGCGAGCGCTTCGTCCCGCTCGAGCAGGTCATCGCCGGCCACC
Organism: Actinomycetes bacterium; assembly: GCA_046566145.1. Classification (GTDB taxonomy): domain Bacteria; phylum Actinomycetota; class Nitriliruptoria; order Nitriliruptorales; family Nitriliruptoraceae; genus JBKHXF01. Next base: position 157,258 of record JBKHXF010000032.1, on the reverse strand, counting down.
TCGACCGGCTCTTCCCGGGGCTCGAGATCGTCGAGCACCACGCGTTCCGGGTCACCCGCAACGCGGACATGGTGGTCGAGGAGGAGGAGGCCGACGACCTGCTCCAGGCGATCGAGACCGAGCTCATCCGCCGGCGCTTCGGCCGGGTGGTGCGGCTCGAGGTCGAGCCGGACATGCCCGACGCCACGCTGGGCCTGTTGACCCGCGAGCTCGACATCCACCCGGACGACGTCCACGTCTCGGCGGGGCCGCTCGACCTCGCCGGGCTGAGCTCCCTGCTCCAGCTCGACCGCCCCGACCTGCTCTTCGAGCCGTTCACCCCGACCACCCAGCCCCGCCTCACCGCCCAGGCGGGCGAGGAGCTCGACCTCTTCGGTGTGGTGCGCAACTCCGACGTGCTCGTGCACCACCCGTACGACTCCTTCGCCACCTCGGTGACCGCGTTCATCGAGGAGGCCGCGCGCGACCCCGACGTGCTCGCGATCAAGATCACGCTCTACCGGACCTCGGGTCCGGGCAGCCCCATCGTCCGGGCCCTCATGGAGGCCGCCCGCGAGGGCAAGCAGGTGGTGGCGCTCGTCGAGCTCAAGGCCCGCTTCGACGAGGAGCGCAACATCGAGTGGGCCCGCGCGCTGGAGGAGGCCGGCGTGCACGTCGCCTACGGCGTCGTCGGGCTCAAGACCCACACCAAGGTCGCGCTCGTCGTGCGTTCCGAGCAGGGACGCATCCAGCGCTACGCCCACCTCGGCACCGGCAACTACAACGACAAGACCGCGAGGATCTACGAGGACGTCGGGGTCCTGACCGCCGACCCCGACGTCGGGGCCGACCTGTCGGACCTCTTCAACGTCCTCACCGGGTACTCCCGCCAGTCGAGCTACCGCACGCTGCTGGTGGCCCCGACGTCGCTGCGCGACCGCCTCACCGAGCTCATCCGGCGCGAGGCCGAGGCCGACGACGGCCACATCGTGGTGAAGTGCAACAACGTCGTCGACGAGGACATCATCGAGGAGCTGTACGCCGCCTCGGCGGCGGGGACCCGGGTGGAGCTCGTGGTGCGGGGCATCTGCACCCTGCGCCCCGGCGTGCCCGGCCTCAGCGAGAACATCACGGTCCGGTCCCTGGTCGGGCGCTACCTCGAGCACTCGCGCATCCTGCGCTTCGGGAGCCGTGCCCGCGGCCACGACTACCTGATCGGCTCGGCCGACCTCATGCCGCGCAACCTCAACCGGCGCGTCGAGGCCGTCCTGCCCGTCACCGACCCCCGGCTCCAGGGCCGGCTCCAGGAGATCCTGGACGTCCTGCTCGCGGACACCGAGCTCGCCTGGGTGCTGTGCCCGGACGGGGCGTGGGAGAAGGTCCCGCCCACCGGCGAGCTCGACGCGCAGGCACGGCTGCAGGACCTCGCGCTCGACCGCACGCGCCCCCGCCGGGTCGGGACCACCGAGGAGGTCCTCGACGTCCCCTCGCTCGTGACCGCCGCGGGCGGCGTCGTGCTGCGCCGTGGCGAGGAGGACACCGAGGTCCTGGTCGTGCACCGCCCGCGCTACGACGACTGGTCGTTGCCCAAGGGCAAGCTCGATCCCGGCGAGTCCTGGGAGCAGGCCGCCCGGCGGGAGGTGCTGGAGGAGACCGGCGTCACCGTCGAGCTCGGCCCGGAGCTCTCGGCCGTGCACTACACCGACCGCCGGGGCCAGCCGAAGACGGTCCGCTGGTGGATGATGACCCCCGTGGCCGGCGCCCCGCGCCACCGCGAGGCCGATGCCGAGATCGACGCGGCCCGCTGGGTGACGATCGCCCGGGCCCGGACCCTGCTGTCCTACGAGACGGACCGCCGGCTCCTGCGCGAGGCGCTCGACCGCGCCGGCGGCGAGGTCGACGGGTGAGCACGGTGCTCGTGGTCCGGCACGCCCTCGCCGGCGTGCGGGAGGACTGGAACGGTGACGACCTGGCCCGCCCGCTGGACGAGCGCGGTCGGCGGCAGGCGGCGGCGCTCGTCCCGCTGCTCGCCGACCTGCCCGTCACCGACGTGCGCTCCTCGCCGGCGCGGCGCTGCACCGAGACCGTGGACCCCCTCGGTGCAGCCCGCGGAGTCGCGGTCCGCACCGACGACGCGCTGCTGGAGGACGCCGACCCCGCCGGGGCGCTCGCGCTTGTCCGCAGCGGCACGGACGGGCTCGTGCTGTGCACCCACGGTGGGCTGCTGACCCCGCTGCTGAGGGTCCTGGTGGCCGAGGGGGTGCCGGCCGACCCGGCGCTCGACGGCAAGGGCGCCACCTGGGTGCTCGACGTGACCGACGGCCGGGTGGTCGATGCCCGGTACCTGCCACCGCCGGCGTAGTCTCGGTCGGGTGCGAACCAGCGTCCTCGACCTCGGCAGCAACTCGTTCCACGTGCTGGTCGCGGACGCGGCCGCCGACGGGACGGTCGTGCCGCGCCTGCGGGAGCGCGAGATGCTGCACCTCGGCGCGGTCGTCGCCGAGCACGGCCACCTCCCCGGCGACGCCCGGCGACTCGCCCTCGACACGGCCGCCCACCTGACCGAGCTCGCCCGTCGCGCCGGCGCGACGCACCGGCTCGCCGTCGCGACCTCCGCGCTGCGGGACGCGAGCAACGGGCCCGAGGTCATCGCCGAGATGTCGGAGCGCTGCGAGACACCCGTGCGCGTGCTCGACGGGGCGGACGAGGCGCGGCTGGCCTACCTCGGTGTCCGCGCCTCGGTCGCCGCCCCCGAGGGCTCCGTGCTGGTGCTCGACCTCGGTGGCGGGAGCCTCGAGCTCGCGGTCGGCACCGGCGCCGAGGTCGACTGGGCCACCTCGACCGACCTCGGCGTCTCGCGGCTCGCGACCCGGCTGCGGCACGACCCTCCCCGCGCCGGCCAGGTCCGTCGCCTCGCCGAGCTCGTGACCGACGAGCTCACACCGCTGCGGACCGAGGTCGAGCGCCACGCACCGGCGGCGACGGTCGCCGTGGGCGGCACCGTCCGGGCACTGGCCCGGGTGGTCGCCGCGGTCGACCACGACTGGCTCCCCGCGACGCTGAACCAGCTCGTGATCCGCCGGCGGCGGCTCGAGGCCCTCCGCGACCAGCTCCTCGCGCTCGACGCCGACGGGCGGGCCGCCCTGCCGGGCATGAAGTCCCGGCGTGCCGACCGCATCCACGTGGCCGCCGTGATCGTCTGCGCGGCCATGTCCGCGCTCGGGATCGACCGGCTGGTCGTGTCCGACTGGGGGCTGCGCGAGGGGACCATCCTCGACGCCCTCGGCTTCTCGTCGGTCCCGGACGGCCCCACGCTCCGGGCCCGGGAGGTCGCACGGATGCGGGACGCCTTCCTGCCGGGCCGACCGCACGCCCCGCACGTCGCCCACCTGGTGGGGCGGCTGTTCGACGGCACGACCGCCGTGCACGGCCTCGGACCGGAGGACCGGACGCTCCTCGAGCACGCCGCCCTGGTCCACGACGTCGGGGCCTCGCTGGCGCTGCGGCGACACCCCCTGCACTCCGCCTACCTGCTCGAGAACGCCGAGCTGCGGGGTTTCTCTCCCGGTGAGCTCGCCCAGATCATCACGCTGACGCGCTTCCACACGTCCCGCGGGATCGACCCGGCCTACCCACCGTTCGCAGCGATGGCCACCGATCGGCAGGAGCGCACCACGCGGATGCTGGCGCTCCTCCAGGTCGCGGACGGGCTCGACCGGGCACGGGACCAGTCCGTCGAGGACGTCTCCGTGCAGCACCGCGGCGACGCCGTCCGGGTGGTGCTCCACGGACGGGAGCTCCACCTCGCCCGGACCGAACTCGAACGCCGGGCCCAGCTCTTCCGCCGGACCCTCGGAGTCGGGCTCGAGCTGGTCGACCGGGTGGGCGGGGAACCACGCAGCACCGCGCAGGACCCGGAGTAGGGTTCGCCCCGACCGACGGGAGACGCGAGGACCACACGTGCAGCCGGTGACCTTCCCGACCAGCGACGGGCTGACCCTCCAGGGGGACGTCGCCCGACCGGTCCGTGATCCCCGGGCGGTCGCCGTCGTCTGCCACCCCCACCCGCTCCACGGCGGCTCGATGGACGCGTGGCTGGTCCCGCTGATGCAGGATGCGCTCGCCGCGGCCGGGTGCGTCGCCCTCCGCTTCGACTTCCGCGGGGTGGGACGGTCCGAGGGCCGGTTCTCCGAGGGTCCCGGGGAGCTGCGCGACCTCGACGCCGCCGTCGGGTGGCTCCGGGCGGACACGCCGGACCTCCCGCTGGTCGTCGCCGGCTGGTCCTTCGGCGCCGGCGTCGCGCTGCGCTGGGTGGCCGACCACGCCGACGAGGTCGCCGGGTGGATCGGCGTCGGGCTGGCCCCGTCGCTGACCACGGGCGACGCGCTGCGCGTGGACGCGGAGCAGCTTCGCACGCTGCCCGTCCCGTTGACCTTCGTCCACGGCACGAACGACACGGTCGCGCCGCTGTACCGGGTCCGGGCGCTCGCGGAGCTCGCGGCAGAGGGCTCGCTCGTGCTGTGCCAGGGGGGCGACCACCTGCTCTCCCAGCACGGGCCCGACGTGTCGGGGGCGCTGGTCGACGCCGTCGAGCACCTCACCGGGGCGGGCTGACGTGCGCGCCCGGTACGTGCACCGGTTGACCCGCGACGACATCGGCGCGCGAGTGTCCGTGCGGCGGTGGATCGAGGACCCGGAGCGGGGAGCCCGGCCCGCCGACGTCGTGGGGCACCTGCTGGCCTGGTCGGACGAGGACGTGCTCACCATCCGCACCCGGGACGGCGACGAGGTCGAGGTCCACGTGCCGGACGTGCTGGCCTCGAAGGTCGTGCCGGAGGCGCCGCCCCGCGCGGCCCGCCCCCGGCTCCCCGACGCGTGACCGGCGCGCCGCCGCCGGCGGACGACGAGCTGGTCCTGCGGGTGCCACGGCCCCGCCCCGGCGACGGGACCGTGACGCTGCGGCCGTGGGAGGACGACGACGTCCCGACGGTCCTCGACGCGTCGCACGACCCACGGGTCGTGTCGATGACGACCATACCCGCGGGTGTCGACGCCGCCGGCGCCCGGGCCTGGGTGGCACGGCAGCACGAGCGGCTGCACGACGGTCGCGGCATCGCCCTCGCCGTCGCCGACGCAGCCGACACGGCGCTCGGGTTCGTCGGGCTCGGGGACCTCGACCCGTGGGCGCGTCGTGCGGACGTGGGCGTCTGGGTGGCGCCGGCGCACCGCCGGCGCGGGGTCGCCCGCCGCGCGGTGGCCCTGCTGGCCGACTGGGCGCTCGGCGAGGCCGGACTCGTCCGTCTGGTCGCCCACGTCGCACCCGACAACCCCGCATCCCGGCGGGTCTTCGAGGAAGCCGGCTTCCGGGTGGAGGGCCACGCCCTCGCGGCCGTCCGGCTCGACGACGGCTGGGTCGACGTCGACGTGCTGGCCCGCGTCGCCGACGACGTGCCGCGCACGACCTGGTCGGGCCACCCGCCGGCGGGTCGCTAGGTCAGCTCGCGCACGAACACCATCTGCACGACGACGGCGTTGCGGACCCACGGGTCGGTGCGGTCCTTGCCCGGCGGGTCGTAGCGCTCGTGGAACTGCTGGAGCACCACCTCGCGCTCGTCGTCGTCGGGCGCCAGGAAGGAGGCGCGACCGAGCCAGGACCGGTGACCGATGCGCACGACCCCCTGCTCCTCGGCCTGGAGGTTCAGGCACCACTGGGTCAGGCCGCCCGAGCCGCTCATGAGCCAGGCCCCACCCTCCGACGGCACCCACCACAGCTCCGCGGAGTGGCGTCGACCGGTCACCCGACCCTGCGTCGTCAGCACGCAGTAGCGCTCGTCGCGCACGTCGTCGGCGATCTCCATCAGCCACCGTCCTGTCGTGCCAGCGCGAGGTCGACGACCACCGGCCGGTGGTCGCTCGCGCCGCCGTCGCCGACCCACGCGGCGACCGGGACCAGCCCCCGGCTCAGCACCCAGTCGATCCGGATGACCGGCCCGAGCCGGCCCTCGTTGGGCCAGGTGAAGCCCATCCCGGCGCCGGCGGCGCGCTGGGGGTCGGCGAACCCCGCGGACGCCAGCGTGCGGTACGGCTCGGAGCGCTCCGTCGAGTTCAGGTCGCCGGCGACGATGGCTGGCAGGTCCGGGTCGAGCGCGTCGAGGACGGCGCCCATCTCCGCACGGCGGACCTCACCCTCGAACTCCAGCCGCTCGACGATGGAGCGCCCGCAGGTCGGGCACGGTGAGATCAGGTGGACCGGCACGACCTGCAGGGGCGTGCCCAGCGCGTCGAGCGTCACCACCTCGGTGGAGCGGGAGTTGGTCGACGCGTCGCCGACCCGCGTCTCGCCGAGCAGCGGGAAGCGGCTGAAGACGGCGACCCCGCCGACGCCCTCCGACTGGACGACCACCTGCGTCGGGTGCGAGCCGGCGAGCGCCTCGCGCAGGGCCGCCTCGCGGTCGGGGAACACCTCCTGCAGCACCAGCACGTCGGGGTCGTGCTCGGCGACGAGGTCGAGGACGTGCTGGTGGTCCGGGGCACCGACGAACGTGTTGAACGAGACGACGCGGACCGTGTCGGCCGCCGGCACCTCGACGTCCCCGACCGGCACGAACGCGGTGCCGTACGACCAGACCCACGTGAGCGCCGGGATGGCCAGCAGCGCCGCGACGACCGGCCACCGCAGCAGCCAGGCAGCGGGGGCCAGCAGCACGGCCGGCACCGTCCACCAGAACGTGGTCAGGTTGACCGGTTGCGTCCACCAGGCGTCACCGACGAGCACCCACGCCCCCAGGGAGACGAGCGTGAAGGCGGCGTACGTGACCGCGACGGCGTGCGCCAGCGCGAAGCGCCGTCGTACCGGTCGGCCCGACCCACGCCGGTTGGTCACGGCGGTCACTCCGGCGCGTCCCCGAGGCGGTGGAGGATGACGCGGTTCGTCCCCCCGTGGCCGCCCGGGATGCCGGACACGATCACGACCGTGTCGCCCCGCTGGGCCCACCCGCCCTTGATGCAGGTCTCCTCGGCGGCCACGATCAGGGCCTGGGTGTGGTCCTTCTCGGGCACGAGCGCCGCCTCGGTGCCCCACATCAGGGCGAGCCGCTGCAGCGCGGCCCGGGACGTCGTCAGCCCGATGACCGGCACGGAGGGGCGGAACTTCGACACCAGCTGCACCGATGAGCCCGAGAAGGAGAAGACGAGGATGGCGCTGGCGCGGATGTCGGCGGCCGCCTGCACCGCCGCCTTCGCGACCGTGCGCGAGATCGGGAGCGCGCCCTGCAGCGGGATGGGCGGGTGCACCAGGTGCCCCGACGACTCCGCGACCTCGATGATGCGGGCCATCGTGCGGACCGCCTCGACCGGGTAGCGACCCGCGGCCGTCTCGCCGGACAGCATCACGGCGTCGGTGCCATCGAAGATGGCGTTCGCGACGTCGGAGGCCTCGGCGCGGGTCGGGCGGGGGTTGCGGATCATCGAGTCGAGCATCTCGGTGGCCGTGATCACCGGCTTCGCCTCACGGTTGGCGAGGTCGATCATCTGCTTCTGCAGCGCGGGGACCCGCTCCGGGCCGATCTCCACGCCGAGGTCGCCGCGGGCCACCATGACCGCATCGGTGGCCTCCACGATCGACTCGAGGTTGTCGACGGCCTCCGGGCGCTCGAGCTTCGCGACGATCGGTTGGTCCCCGCCGAGCGCGCGGACCAGGTCGCGGACCTCGAGCACGTCCTCGGCGCGGCGGACGAACGACAGCGCGATCCAGTCGACGCCCATGTCCACCATGGCGGCGACGTCCTCCCGGTCCTTGTCGGTGAGGGACTTCGCGCTCACCTCGACGCCGGGCAGGTTCACGCCCTTCCGAGACTTGGCGGGACCGCCCGCCACCACTCGGGCGTGCACGTGGGTGCCGTCGACCCGGCTCACGACCAGCCGCAGCAGGCCGTCGTCCATCAGCACCAGCGCGCCGGGCTCGACGTCCTCGTGCAGGTGCTCGTACACGACGGGCAGCACCGGGGTGCCGGCGCCGTCGTCGTACCGGTCGAGCTCCTCCACCCCGGAGACCAGGACCACGGCCGCGCCGTCCTCGAGCACCACGCCCTCCTCGGGGACGATCCCGAGGCGGATCTTCGGTCCCTGGAGATCACCGAGGCTGCCGACGTTGCGGCCAAGCTCCTCCGCGACCCGCTGGACCTCGCCGAGCCGCTCGGCGTGGTCGGCGTGGGAGCCGTGCGAGAAGTTCAGCCGGACCACGTCGATGCCCGCCGCGAGCGCCGCCTTGAGCGTCGCCGGCTCCTGCAACGCCGGCCCCAGCGTCGCGACGATCTTGGTCCTTCGCACTCAGCGCTTCCCTGTCGGTGGCGCCATCCTAGGGGCGACCTCCGGGAGCCGTGCGGTCTCCACCGCGCCGCCCGGCGGGGGCCGGGCGCCGGGACGATCCGGGTCAGGGAGGCGGCGACGGGCTCGGGGTCGGCAGCGCGATCTCACCGGCGTCGAGCCGTCCGACCGCCACGCGCGCCGCGGCCACGGCCGCCGTGGACCCCACGACCGAGCCCGGGGCGACGTCGAGGACCCCGGACCCGAACCCGAGGGCCGTGCGACCGCCGACCCACCCGTCCAGCAGCTCGGCCACGACCGTCGCCAGCTGCGCGACCCGGTCCACCGTCACCACCAGCAGGACACCCGGTGGGACGCCGCCGGCGCCGGGCGCGGCGACGAGCGGCGCGGCGGCCGGGTCGAGCTCGGGATCCGGGGGTGGTTGCGCGGCCGGGGGTGGGCTGGGCGACGCGGACGCCCCCGTCGCCGGCCCCACCTCGAGCCCGAGCGCGTCGGCGAGTGCGACCAGGGCGCTCGGGTCCTCCTCGTCGGCCACGGCGGCGAGCGCCGGGTCCGCATCGGTGGCGGACACGTCCACGACGACCGCGGCCGAGGTCAGCAGACGCGCCACCGCCCCCTCCCGGGCCTCGCCGTCCGTCGGCGCGACGCTGACCGGCGCCGCGGAGTCATCGGACGCCGTGGCGCTGGCGAAGCCGAGCCGGAAGGCGTCGGCCGCGGGTCCCTCGGTGTCCCCGTCGGGCGGCAGGAGGAGGGCCGGAGGTCCGCTGCCGACCACGGCGCCGGCCGCGAACCCCCCGACGAGCGCGACCTCCGCGGTCGCGACGGGCAGGGCCCGGACGTTGGAGGGCACGGTCACGTCCGACGCCGGGTCCTCGGTCGTGCAGAACCGGGTGCCGGGGAAGGAGCGGGCGACGTCGAGCACGACCTCGGCCCCACCGTGGCCGAGCACGCACACGAGGTCCGCGCCGTCCTCGGCCGCGAGGTTCACGAGGTCCGGGAGGAACTCGGGTCCGTCGGCCTGCAGCACCCGGTGGCCGGCGAGCCGCTGGTCGACCGCGGCGACCACCGGCGGCACGGCCGCGACGAGCGCGCGGCGCTCCCGGTCGGCCGCGCCGCCGGGCGGCACGACCACGAAGGCCACGGTGGGCCCGCGCGGCTCCTCCGGGCCGGCGACCGGGCTGGGCGACGGCGAGGGGGACGTGGTGGGCAGCGGCTCACCCCCGGCCGTGCACGCCGCGACGACGAGGCACCCCAGGGCCGCGAGGGCGGTCCGGGGACGTCGCGCACGCCGGCGTGACCGGATGGTTGGCTCCTGGCTCCCGCGTGGCGGGGTCGTCTCGGGCGGCGTCGGGGACGCGGGGGGACACGCGTAGGCTACGGGCCCGACGCTCGAGACCACCGGAGAGGACCCGCCGTGCCCGCCGACGTCCGCGCACTCGACGACCTCGCCGCGCAGCTGCAGCTCGCGGTCCTCCGCGACGAGACGACGGGACCCGATGCCTTCCGACGGGCGGCACGGCGCCTCGGCGCGCTGCTCGCGGCCCGTGCGCTCCAGGACGTCCCGAGCCAGCCGACCACGGTCACGACGCCGCTGGGCCCCGCCCCCGCGGTCCGACCGGCGCACCCGGTGGTCGCGGTCCCCGTCCTGCGGGCCGGCCTGGGCCTGCTCGACGGCGTCGCTGACGTGGTGCCGGACGTCCGGGTCGGGATGATCGGGATGCAGCGTGACGAGACGACGCTGGAGCCGACCCAGTACTACCGCAACGTCCCGCCGCTCGAGGACGCGTGGGTGCTCGTTCTCGAGCCGATGCTCGCGACCGGCGGCTCGGCCGCCGCGGCCATCACCCAGCTCGACGTGTCCGAGGCCGCGGGCGTGACGGTGCTCTCGGTGGTCGCGACCCGGCAGGCCCTCGACCGCATCGCCGGCGTCCACCCGTCGGTCCGCTTCGTGGTCGGCGCGGTCGACCCCGAGCTCGACGGCAACGGGTTCATCGCGCCGGGCCTCGGCGACTTCGGGGACCGCCTCTTCGGCACGACCGAGTGAGGACGGCACCGGCGGCGACTCAGTCGACCTGGGCCACCCCGTAGCCGGAGCGGTAGTACAGCAGCGCCGGCGGGGACGCATCGGCCGACACGCCCTGCGCGACGACCCGACCCACGACGATGTCGTGGTCGCCGCCCGGGTAGGTCGCCCACAGCTCGCAGTCGAGCCAGGCGACGCCGCCGTCGAGCAGCGGCGACCCGGTCACGGCCGTGCTCGTCGGCACGCCGGCGAACTGCGCGACGCCGGCCGGGCGCGAGGGATCGGCGAAGCGTGCCGACGCCTCGGCCTGGTCGGCCGCGAGGAAGGTGAGCGCGAACACCCCGGAGGCCGCGACCTGCTGGCTCATGACGGCGCCCTCGGCCACGCACACCAGCACCAGCAGCGGGTCGAGCGACACCGAGGTGAGGGCGTTGGCCGTCATGCCGTGCGGCTCGCCGTCGACGACGGTGGTCATGACCGAGACGCCGGTGGCGAACCTGCCCATCACGGCCCGGAAGGTGTCGGGGTCGGCGACGGACCCATCGACCCCGCCGGGGTCGGGGCGCCACGGGATGCGCTCGGTCACGGGGTGCTCCGGGGTCGGGGGGTCGTCGGTCACAGGAGCAACGACGGTTCGAACCCGTCTCGTCCCGGGACCGGGGTCCCGTGCGTCAGGACGAACTCCTCGACGCCGAACAGCTCGTCGGCGACCTCGTCGGGGAGGTTCAGGAAGAAGGAGTCCGCACCGATCTGCGACCGGTGGGCCTGCAGCGCGGCGCGCTTGGCGGGCAGGTGGTCCCGGATGTCGACGCGGGTCGTGATGGCCGCCTCGTCCCAGCCGAGGGCGAGGTCGGCCGGGTCGCTGAGGTCGGCGTCCCCGAACGGCGAGGCGAGCCCGGCCGCCCGGAGACGCCGGTGGGTGGAGAGGATCCGCGAGCGCGACAGCGCGTGGACGTAGCGCTTGCGGACCCGGTGCGGGGCCCCGTCGCCGGGGGTCTCCCACCACGGGTCGGCGGCGAGCTCGATGGCCCGCTCGGTGACCCGGTGCGCCTTGACGTGGTCCGGATGGCCGTAGGTCCCGTCGGCGTCGTCGGACACCACGACGTCGGGCCGCAGCCGACGGACGAGCCGGGCGAGCCGGGCTGCCGCCTCGTACAGGTCCGCGCGGTGGAAGCTCTCCGGGTGGTCGTTCTCGGCGGTGCCGGCCATGCCGGAGTCGCGGTACCCGAGCCACGTGTGCCCACGGACGCCGAGGGCGACCAGGGCGTCCGCGAGCTCCCGCCGGCGGTGGGTCGCGAGGTCCTCGTCGCCGAGGTCGATCCCGGCGAGGTTCTCGCCAGCCTCCCCGCCGGTGCAGGTGACGACGTGGACCGGCACGCCGTCAGCCGCGGCGGCCGCGAGCACGCCGCCGCACGCGATCGACTCGTCGTCGGGGTGCGGGTGGACGGCGAGGAGGCCGCCGGCGGCGGTCGGGATCGGGGCGTCGGCCACGGGGGGCTCCTGCGGGCTCGGGGACGTCGCGCGACGGTGTGCGGGGCGCACGGGGACCTCGACGCTAGCCTGCCGCGGCAGCCGCCCCGAGCGGTACCGACCTTCACCGAGGTGCCCGTGAGCGACCCGACGATCTCGTTCGTCGACGACCCGTCGGAGCTGGGCCCGGCGCTGCGTCGCGTGACCGACGAGCTGGTCGGCGTCGACGTCGAGCGTGCCGACTCCCATCGCTACTTCCGGCGGGCGGCGCTCATCCAGGTCGGCGACGCCGACCACTGCGTCCTCGTCGACCCGCTCGCGGTGACCGACCTGCGCGACCTCGACGCGTTCCTCCGGGAGCGGCAGGTCGTCCTGCACGCCATCGAGAACGACATCGAGCCGCTCGCTGCCGCGGGGGTCGAGCCGACGGACGTCGCCGACACAGGTGTGGCCGCGGCCGTGCTCGGCCTGCCCATCGGGCTCGGGCCGCTGCTCGAGGAGGTGCTCGGCGTCGTGCTCGACACCGACAAGGACACCTACCAGCGCGCGGACTGGGAGCAGCGCCCCCTGTCGGCCGGGATGCGCGAGTACGCCGCGGGCGACGTGTTCCACCTGCCCGCGCTGTGGCGCGCCCTCGGGGTCCGCCTCGAGGAGGCTGGGCGCCGCTCCTGGTACGAGCAGGAGCTCGTCGCCACCCTCGACAACGCCCGCGCCGACACGCGCGACTGGCAGCGGACCAAGGGTGCGGGGCGCCTCGACCCGCAGCAGCGCGCCGTCCTCAAGGCGCTGTGGGAGGAGCGCGAGTCGATCTCGCGCGAGCACGACATCGCCCCCAACCGCCTGCTGCACGACCGGACCCTGCTGGCGCTGGCCGAGCAGCCGGCGTCGTCGTCCGGGGAGATGGTCCGCCGCAACCAGCGCCGATCCAGCCCGCTGAAGGCCTTCGCCGACCGGCTCCTCGCGGCGCAGGAGGACGGCCGGACCGGTCCACCGGTGCCGAAGGAGGGCGGCGGTCGGCGCTGGTCGGACGCCGAGCGCGACGCGTACGACGCGATGCGTCGAGCACGGGCCGAGCTGGCCGACGAGCTCGGCATCGATGCGGGGGTGCTGTGCCCGTCCCGTCCGCTGTGGACGGCGGCGGTCGGCGAGCCGGCCGACGCCGCCGAGCTGTGCGCCCTGGCCGAGCTGCGGCCGTGGCAGGCCGAGCTGCTCGCCGACGTGCTGTGGGACGCCTACGCGAGCGCGCTGGCCCGCGACGGGGACGACGGCGAGCAGGGCTCCGAGGAGGAGTGAGGCCGGGTCAGAAGCGGCTGTGGGTCTGCCCGACCTCGATGCCGGCCTCGACCAGCTTGCGGGCCAGCACCGCCGGCATGGCGAACTCGACGTTCTCGTCGACCACGGTGACCGTGTCGACCCGGTCGGTCCCGCGCTCCCGGAACCAGGTGATGACTTCCTCGACCAGCACCTCCGGTGCGCTCGCGCCGGAGGTCAGCCCGACCGTGCCCACCCCCTCGAGCCACGCCTCGTCGATCTCCGAGGCGTCGTCGATGAGGTAGGCAGGGACCTCGCGGTCACGCGAGACCTCGACCAGGCGCTTGGAGTTGGACGACGTCTGGGACCCGACCACCAGGATGAGGTCGCAGTCCTGCGCGAGCCGCTTCACCGCGTCCTGGCGGTTCTGCGTCGCGTAGCAGATGTCGTCCTTCTTCGGCTGGTCGAGCATCGGGAAGCGCCGGCGGAGCGCGTCGACGACGCCGGCGGTCTCGTCCATCGACAGCGTGGTCTGCGTGATGTACGCGACCTTCGCGTCGTCCTCGTACTCGAGCGCGTCGACGTCCTCCGGGGTCTCCACGAGGCGGATCGACCGAGGGGCCTGCCCCATCGTGCCGATGACCTCCTGGTGGCCCTCGTGGCCGATCAGGACGATGTCCATCTCCTGCTCGGCGAAGCGGCGGGCCTCGTTGTGGACCTTGGTCACCAGCGGGCAGGTCGCGTCGACCAGCGTGTGGCCGAGGCGCTTCGAGTTCGCGAAGGCCTCGGGCGGGGACCCGTGCGCCGAGAAGACGATGACGGCCCCCTCGGGGACCTCGGTCTCGTCCTCGACGAACACGGCACCCTTGCGCCGCAGCGACTCGACCACGTGGGTGTTGTGGACGATCTCGTGGCGGACGTAGACCGGGGCGCCGTAGGCCTCGAGGGCCTTCTCGACGATCAGCACGGCGCGGTCGACGCCGGCGCAGAAGCCCCGGGGGGCGGCGAGCAGGAGGGTGTGGGGTGCGCTCATGGCAGCGAGGGTACTGCCGCCCACCGTGACATCGACCCGCCCGCGGGCGTACCTTCGGCGAGCGCGCACGACCCATCCGACGCTCGGGGCCGGCGCGCGACGAGCCGAGGCCGCACGGGCCCCGGGCCGGCCGAGGCCAGGAGGGACGGGCGCGTGCACATCATCGTGGGCGGCTGCGGGCGCCTCGGTGCCGAGATCGCCGAGCGGCTCTCCGACGACCAGGACAACGACGTCGTCGTGGTGGACACCGACCCGCTCGCCTTCGACCGGCTCGGCAGCGCGTTCAACGGCGAGACCGTCGTCGGGGACGTCACCGACCGCGACGTGCTCGAGCAGGCGGGCATCTCGGGCGCCGAGGGCCTGATCGCCGTCACCCGCTTCGACAACGCCAACCTGATGGCGGTCGAGATCGCCGACCACCTCTACGGCGTGCCCCGCACCGTGGCCCGGCTCTTCAACCCGGAGCGGGAGCAGGTCTACCGCAAGCTCGGCGTCCGGTACGTGTCCGGGACGGGCATCCTCGCGAAGCTCTTCCTGAACGAGTTCAAGGAGGAGACCTTCCCGCACCACCTGCACTTCCCCCGCGGCGACGTGGCCGTCGTCGACATGACGGTCGGGCCCGGCGCCCACGGGATGACGGTCACCGACTTCGAGCTCGACGGCAAGCTGCGGGTCGCCGCCGTGACCCGGGCCGGCCGCGTGCTCATCCCCGCACCGGACACCCGCCTCGAGCGGGCCGACATCGTGACCGCCGCCGCCAAGCGCGGCGTCTACCGCAAGGTCGAGGCGCTGCTGCAGGACACCGACGACAGCCGCCCCGTCGCGGCCACCCCGACGGGCGTCGCGGACCAGGCCATGTCCCCCACCCGCCGCTGGCGCAGGAGGTAGGCGTGTACGTCGTCATCGCCGGCGGCGGCCGCATCGGCCGCTACATCGCGCAGGACCTCGAGGGCAAGGGCCACGAGGTGACCATCGTCGAGCGGCTCGCGAGCCGCTGCGAGAAGCTCGTGGCCGAGACCTCCGTGCTCGTCATCGAGGGCGACGCCTGCGACGTGCGCTACCTCGACCAGGCCCACCTCGACCGCGCCGACGTCTTCGTCGCGACCACCCACGAGGACGACGACAACCTCGTCTCCTCCCAGCTCGCCAAGATCGAGTTCGGCGTGAAGCGCGCCATCAGCCGCGTCAACACCCCGAAGAACGTCGAGATCTTCGAGACGCTCGGCATCGAGGCCGTGTCCTCGACGCGGCTCATCTCGGAGCTGCTCGAGAACGAGTTCACCGTCGGCGAGCTCATCCACCTGCACTCGCTCAAGGGCGGCCGGGTGTCGCTGGTCGAGGTGCGCATCCCCGACGCCTCGTCCCCGCACGCGCCCCCGCCACGGCGCATCGTCGACCTGCGCCTGCCCTACGAGGCGGTGCTCGTCGCGCTGTTCCGGGGCGAGGAGACCGTGATCCCCCGCGGGGAGACCGAGGTGCTGCCGGGCGACGAGGTGGTCGCGCTGACGACGCCGGAGCTCGAGCAGGAGCTGACCCGCGTGCTGGTGGACGGCCGGTGAGCGGCGGCCAGCCCGGCGGCACCGCGGGCCGACCGCGCACCCGCGGACGCCGTCCCGACCCGGCACGCGAGGCCCGCCGGCTGCGCGAGGTGCCCATCTGGCGCCAGGCCGCCGAGGGCATCGCCGTCGTCACCGCCGCCGGTCTGGTGCTGACGGCCCTGTCGTGGCTCGCGGCGCTCGCGCTCTCGCTCGTCTTCTGATGGGCCGCCCGTGAGCCTGCCACCACGTCGCGACGACGTGCGCGTCATCCTCGACGCGATCAGCCAGGTCGTGCGCTGGTTCGGTGTGGCCGCCGGCGTCACCGTGGTCGCCGCGCTGGCGCTCGGGGACCCCGACAGCGCGTCCGCCCTGGCCATCGCGGCCGCGCTGGCCGTCGGGCTCGGCACGTTCGGCCGCGCGCGGTGGCGGAGCGCCGCCGGCGCGACCTGGGGCCAGGCGATGGCGGCGGCCGCGGCGAGCTGGCTCGTGTGCGCCGTCATCGGGGGCGTCCCGTTGCTGCTCAGCGGCCACTGGGGCGGTTGGCTCGACGCCACCTTCGAGGCGATGAGCGGCCTGACCACCACGGGGTTCAGCGTCGGGCACGACCTCGACCACCTGCCGGCGGCGATGCACCTGTGGCGCACGGTGCTGCACGGGCTCGGGGCGTTCTCGATCGTGGTCGTCGTCCTGACCCTGCAGACCCGGGGGGACGCCGAGATCGCGACGTCCAACGTCCCCGAGACCCACGACGACCGCACCATCCCCAACGTCCCGCAGACCGCTCGTGACGTGGCACGCGTCGCGGGGGCGTGGCTGACCGCCGGCGCCGTCGTCCTCACGGTCGCGCTGGTGGTGGCCGGACTGCCGCCGGCGCGGGCCGCCGGGCACGCCGTGCTGCTCGCGATCTCGGCGCTGTCGACGGGCGGCTTCGCCCCGTCCTCGCAGAGCCTCGGCTACTACCACGCGCCGGCGGTGGAGCTCGTCCTGGTCGTGCTCATGCTGGCCGGCGCCCTGTCCGTCGCCGTGCACCGGGCGCTGTGGGCCGGGGACCGGCGCGAGCTGCGGCTCCACGTCGAGTCCCGGACCTTCCTGCTCACCTTCGGGTCGCTGCTGGTCGTGTCGCTGGCGGGCCTCGGCCGCAGCGGGGCGTTCACCGACCTCGTGCCGATGCTCCGGCAGGGTGGCCTCACGCTCGTCGCCGCCCACACCACCACGGCGTTCCACACGGGCGCCTCCCGGCTCATCGCGACGGACTGGGGCCTGATGGCGCCGGCGGCGCTGGTGGCGGCCATGACGATCGGCGGGATGGCCGCCTCGGCCGCCGGCGGCGTCAAGCTCCTGCGCGTCGGCCTGCTCGCCAAGGGCGTCCAGCGGGAGATCACCCGGGTCCTGCTGCCCTCATCGGCCCTCGTGGTCCAGACCTACCACCAGGGGCGACGGCACACCCTGCGCGACTCGCACGTCCGAGCGGCGGCGACCGTGCTGCTGCTGGTGCTGACCTCGGCGCTCGCGGGGGCGCTGCTGCTGCTCGCGACCTCCGGGACCGTCGACCTCACCGAGGCGCTGTTCGAGTCCACGTCGGCGCTGACCAACACCGGGCTGTCCGTCGGGGTCCTCGGGCCGACGTCGACCGCGGGGACCAAGCTCGTGCTGCTGGTCCAGATGTGGCTCGGCCGGCTCGAGTTCCTCGCCGTGTTCGCGCTGCTCGGGTACGCCGTGACCGTCATCAGGAGGCCGATCAGGTGAGCGCCCGTCCCGCCACTCCCGCCCGTCGCGTGCTGCAGGTGCTCGTGGTCGCGTCGGTCGTGGCCGCCCTCGGCGTCGGCATCGAGTGGCTGCGCGAGACCACGCCCCGGACGGCCCAGGACCTCTCCGTCCCGGGCCTGCCCGTGCCCACCGAGACCGAGGTGGTGACGTGCGAGCGCACCCTGCCCGACCGACCCACGCTCCCGAGCGGCCAGCCCGAGCTCGCGCCCGTCGGGCGGGTGTCCTCGACCGAGGTCATCGCCTGCCCGGACCGGTTCGACGGGCGGGTCGTGCAGTTCGCCGGTGAGGTCATCGGGGACGTGCTGCGCCGGGACGGGGGCGCGTGGGTGCTGCTCAACGACGACGCCTACGCGCTCGAGGCCGGGCCCCTCGACGCCCACGGCCAACTGCTGGGCACCAACACCGGCCTGTCGGTCTGGCTCGACGGCGACCTCGCGGACCTCGCCACGACGCCCGGCAACGCCCGCAACCGCGGTGACGTGCTGCTGGTCGAGGGCGTGCTGCGACGGGCCGACCCCGAGGACGGCGGCGGGCTGACGATCCGCGCGGTCCGGGCCGAGGTGCTCGTCCCGGCGGTCGAGTTCTCGCAGCCGGTGCACCGGGTGCAGGCCATCGTCGCGGCGGTCATGGCGCTGCTGGCGACCGCCGGCGTGCTGGCGGAGCGCCGGCGCGCGGCCCGGGAGTGACGGCCGCGTGCTGATCCGTCCGGACCGCGACGACCTGCGGATGATCGGCTTCACCACCGGCCGGGTGGTGTACGGCGTCGGTGTCGTCATCCTCGTGCCGACGCTCGTCGCCCTGGCCCTGCGCGAGTGGAACGACGCGACGGCCATGGCCATCGGGGCCATGCTGGCCATCCTGCTCGGGCAGTACACCACGGTGCGCCTCCGCTCCCCGCAGGAGCTCGAGTGGTCGCACGGGATGGTCACCGTCGCGCTCTCGTGGCTGCTCGCGCCACTGGCGTTCGCGGTGCCGCTGTACCTGACGGGACACTTCGGCAGCTTCGTGGACGCCTACTTCGACGCGATGTCCGGGCTGACCACCTCCGGGCTCTCGGTGATGCAGGACCTCGACCACATCGGCGTGGGCGTGAACCTCCTGCGGCACATCACCCACTTCGCCGGCGGGCAGGGCATCGTGATCGTCGTGCTCACCGTCTTCGCGTCGGGCGGCGGCCAGATCGGCACCCTCTACGTCGGCGAGGGGCGCGACGAGCGGGTCGTGCCCAACATCATCCGGACGGCCCGGTTCATCTACCTGATCGCGACCGCCTGGCTGCTCGCCGGGACCGCCGCGCTGACGCTCGCCGGCGTGCTGGCCGGGCTGACCCCGTGGCGGGCGCTGCACCACGGGATCAACATCTTCATGGCGGCCTTCGACACCGGCGGCTTCTCGCCGAACTCGACCTCCATCGCCTACTACCACTCCGCGACCTACGAGCTCGTGGTCACGGTCCTGATGATCGCCGGGACCCTGTCGTTCCCGGTCCACTACCAGCTGTGGCGCCGACAGACGCGGGCCACGACCCAGCACCTCGAGACCCGCACCCTCGCGCTCACCACCGGCCTCATCACGCTGCTCGCGCTCGTGGGCCTCGTGACGGCCGGGACCTACGCCGACGCCACCTCCCTGACCCGCAAGGGCGCGTTCACGATCGTGTCCGCGCACACCGGCACGGGGTTCACGGTCGTCGCGCCCGGGATCTACGTCTCCGACTGGGGGCTGTTCGCGCCGGCGGCCGTCGTCTTCGCCATGGCGCTCGGCGGGATGGCGGGCTCCACCGCCGGCGGCATCAAGGCGATCCGCATCGGCCTCGCGGGGAAGTCGGTCCTGCGGGACATCCGCAAGGCCATCGCCCCGATGTCGAGCCTCGTCATCGCGAGCTACCGGTCGCGCACGCGCCGGGTCGTCCGCGACGAGCAGGTGCGCGCGGCGATCGTCATCATCGTGCTGTTCCTGCTGACGTACCTCGGCGGCGCTCTGGTCGGGGTGTTCTACGGGTACCGGTTCGACCAGGCGCTGTTCGAGTCGACCTCGGCCGCGGCCAACGTCGGGCTGTCGATCGGCATCGTCGGGCCGGTCACCCCCACGCCGCTGAAGCTCACCTACATCGCGCAGATGTACCTCGGGCGCCTCGAGTTCATGGCCGCCTTCGCGCTCCTCGGCTACGGGGTCGCCCTGGTCCGCGGCCGCGTCTGACCGACGCGACGGGTCAGCGGCCGCGGCGTGGGGTCGCGGGCCGGGCCTTGTCGGTGCGACCGTCGACCTGGGAGGAGGGGCACAGGGACTCCACCACGCAGTCGGCGCACGCCGGCCGGCGCGCGTCGCAGACGCGACGCCCGTGGAAGATGAGCAGGTCGGCCACGTCCAGCCAGCGCTCGCGGGGGAACAGCCGCATCAGGTCCTGCTCGATGCGCGGGGGCGTCTCCTCGCGGGTGAAGCGCAGCCGGCGGGCGAGCCGGGTGACGTGGGTGTCGACGACCACCCCGTGGTGCTGGCCGGTCGCGTTCGACAGGACCACGTTGGCGGTCTTGCGCGCGACGCCGGGCAGCGCGACGAGGTCCTCCATCGTGGTCGGGACCTCCCCGTCGTGCCGCTCCACCACCAGCTGCGCCGTGCGCCGGACGTTCTTCGCCTTCTGGCGGAACAGCCCGAGCGAGCCGACGAGCTCCTCGAGGTGCTCCAGGGTGGCCTCGGCCGTCGCGGCCGCGTCGGGGTAGGCCGCGAACAGCGCGGGCGTGACCTCGTTCACCTTCACGTCGGTGGACTGGGCCGACAGCATGGTCGCGACGAGCAGCTCCCACGTGGTGGTGAAGTCGAGCGCGATCTCCGCGTCGGGGTGCTCGGCGCTGAGCAGGTCGAGCACGACCGGCGCGCGGCGGGTCGGGCCGCTGTCCCGCGTCAGGTCGGCGGGGACGTCCGGTAGGTCGGGGGCGTTCGGGTCGGTGGCCATGGCCCGGAGGCTACTGGTGGCGGGCGCGGCGGGGACCGGGCGGGGAGCGGGCACCTTCCGCTCCCAGATGAGCGACCAGCGCTCATGCGTGCACGGAGCGTGACCTCCAACGTCGCACGGTCGCTGACGGACATGGAACTCTCCGGATCGACCACCCGAACGGACCACCGATGCGTCACACCCGCCTGCTCGCCCCCGTCCTCGGCGTCGCGCTGCTCGCGGCCCCGACGGCCGCCCTGGCCCAGGAGGCCGAGCAGCCCGTCGTCGTCGAGAGCCCCGCGGAGGAGGGCGAGGAGGCCCCCGCCGGGGAGGAGCTGGTCCAGGAGGAGCCGGTCGAGGAGGTCGAGGACGGCGACGAGGTCGCCGCGTCCGACGTGCTCGCCGGGTGGCTCGACGCGCTCCGCCAGATCGCCGAGGCGCTCGGCGCCGAGGGCGAGGACGGCGCCCCGACGCTGACCGACGAGGAGCGCCTCGCCCTCGAGGAGCTCGCCGCGACCCTGCGCGACGGCCTCAGCGCGAAGGCGACCATCGCCGCGCTCGAGGAGGAGGGCGAGGAGGAGGGCGCTGACGCGGAGGCCGAGGGCCCGAAGGGCGAGATCGTGTCGACGGTGGCGAAGTGCGCCCCGCGAGGCAAGGAGCGCGGCCTGGTCGACGGCGCCCGCAACCACGGGTGGTGGGTGTCGACCGCGGCCAAGGGCGGCGTCGTGACGCTCGCCGTCCCACAGCTGGACACCTCCGGCGACTCGCCGGTCGTGGCCGGCACCACCGACGTCGAGTTCGACCTCTCCACGCTCGAGGGCGCCGAGTCCCTGTGCGCCGCGATCGCGAGCATCCGCGAGGCCGACGCCCTCCTCGCGGAGGCCGTCGACGAGCCCACCGAGAAGGAGCAGCGCCGCGCCGAGCGCGAGGAGCGCAAGGCCGACCGCGACGCCGACCGCGAGCAGCGCAAGGCCGACCGCGACGCGGCGAAGCAGCAGCGCGCCGAGGAGCGAGGTGCCGCGAAGGCTGGGCGCGGCGACGCGAAGGCTGGGCGCGGCGACGCGAAGGCGGAGCGCGGCGGCTCGAAGGCCGACCGGTCCACCGAGGACGGGTCCGGCGACGAGGACTGACCTGTCCAGCTGACACTCGCGGAGGGCGCGGCCTGCGGGCCGCGCCCTCCCGTGTCACATCCGCGAGGCGGCCGTCAGTCGACGGGGTCGATGGGGAGCCGCACCGTGAAGGTCGACCCCCGGCCGAGCAGCGACTCGACCGCGACCGTGCCGCCGTGCCGCTCCACCGCGTGGCGCACGATCGACAGCCCGAGCCCGGTCCCCCCGCTCGCACGCGAGCGTGCGGCGTCGACCCGGTAGAAGCGCTCGAAGATGCGGGCCACGTCCTGCGAGGCGATGCCGACCCCGGTGTCGCTCACCCGCAGCAGGTAGTCGCCGCCATCCCGGGTGAGGTGGACGTCGACGCGCCCACCCTGGGTGTTGTACTGCACGGCGTTGGTGACGAGGTTGGTCACGACCAGCCGCAGGTCCTGCGCGATGCCGGCGACGTGGGCCTGCTCCGGGGCGTCCACCTCCACGGCCACGCCGCGGTCCTCGGCGGTCGGCTGCGACGACGCCACGACCTCGCGCACGACGGCCGACAGGTCGACGGGCACCCGCTCCATCGGCCCACGCTCCTCCAGGCGACGCAGGTCGAGCAGGTCGTGGACCATCCGCACGAGCCGCTCCGACTCCTCGCGCAGCCGCGCCACCAGCTCCGGGGCGCGGGCCGGGTTGCGCTCCAGGGCGATCTCGAGGGCCTCCGACAGGGTCTGGATCGCGGTCGCCGGCGTCTTGAGCTCGTGCGACGCGTTGGTCACGAAGTTGCGGCGCAGGTCCTCGACCCGGCGGCGCTCCGTCCGGTCCGTGATGATCATCAGGACCTCGTCGCCGACCACGGACGCCGTGGCGCGGAGGTCGCGACCTCGATGCTCCGCGTCGACCTGCACGGGCCGACCGCCGGCGCGTGCCTCCCGCACCGCCCCGACGAGTGCAGGGGAGCCGAGGGCCTGCACCACCGACAGCTCGGCCTCCTCGCCGAGTCCGAGCAGCGTCCGTGCTGCATCGTTCGTCGCCACGAGCCGCTCCTCGGAGGAGAAGGTGAGGGCGGGGCCCTCGATGGTCGTCACCAGCCGGTCCCGCCACGGCGCCGCCCGCGCCAGTCGGTCGGCGATCCCGGTGTGCACGTCGATGAGCTCGCGCAGGGGCGGCCGGACCTCCGGATCGACGTGCTCGAGGTCCGGGTCGCGCTCGCCCGCGGAGAGTGCCCCGACGACCTCGGCGAGGGCGGCCAGCAGGCGTCGTTCCCGACGTCGTGCGGCGACGAGGGCCGCCGCGGCCGCCCCGAGCCCCGTCAGGGCCACGACGGCGAGGGCGACGACGGCGGTGTCGCTCACCCGCGCTGGTCGGCGAACTTGTAGCCGACCCCGCGGACCGTCTGGATGCGGACCGGCTGGTGCGGGTCGACCTCGATGCGCGTCCGCAGCCGCCGGATGTGCACGTCGAGGGTCTTGGTGTCGCCGACGTAGTCGCTGCCCCACACCTCGTCGATGAGCTGGTGCCGGGTCAGGACCCGACCGGCGTGCTCGACCAGGGTCGCCAGGAGGTCGAACTCCTTCGGTGGGAGGTCGACCAGCTCGCCGTCGACCTGCACCTCGTGCCGGACCCGGTCGACCCGGACGCCGGAGGCCTCGGCCGGCGCGTCGAGCTCGCCGAGGTCGGCGCCGCCGGCGCGTCGGAGGACCGCCCGGATCCGGGCCACGAGCTCACGCGTCGAGAACGGCTTGGTGACGTAGTCGTCCGCGCCGAGCTCGAGCCCGACGACCCGGTCGACCTCGCCGTCGCGGGCGGTCAGCATGATGATCGGGACGTCGGTGCGGGTGCGCAGCTGGCGGCACACCTCGGTGCCGGGCATCCCCGGGAGCATCAGGTCGAGCAGCACGAGGTCCGGCCGGGTGCGGTCGAAGGCGCCGATCGCCTCGCTGCCGTCGTTGACCCAGCTGACCTGGAACCCCTCGGCCTCGAGCGAGATGGCCAGCCCCTCGGCGATGGCCCGCTCGTCCTCGACCAGCAGCAGCTTCGGCACCTCGCCCCCCTCAGCGGTCGCTGCGACTCGGCAGCGTGACCCGTTCCCCCGTCACCACGAACGTGGCGTCCCGGGCGAGCGCCACGCCGTGGTCGGCGATGCGCTCGTAGTACCGCGCGATGAGGCCCAGGACGAGCATCTCGTCGCCGGCGTTGTCGACCTGTGCGGCGTGGTCGAGGATGACCTGCTGGAGCCGGTCGACCCCCTCGTCCGCCACGTCGACCTCGGTGATCGCCAGCGCGTCCTTGCTGCGCCACGCGTCGAGCCCCCGACGGAACACGTCGGTGGCGCGCTCGCCGAGGTCGGTGAGCTGCTGGCGCTGCGCCTCGGGCAGGTCGCGTGGGTCGAAGCGGTCGAGCGTCTCGGAGACGTGCTTCAGCAGCGCGGCGGAGCGGTCCACGTCGACGACGAGGCGCAGCAGCGCGACGAGACGGCGCAGGTCACCGGCGACGGGCGCCTCCCGGGCGAGCATGACGAAGCCGGACTCCTCGACGTGGTGGCACCGACCCTGGACGTCGGACGCCATCGCGCGGGCGTCCTCGATCGACTCCCGGTTGCCGGCCAGGAAGGCCCGGGTGAGCCGTGGCAGCGACTCGGCGACGATGGCCCCCGCCTCGACGAAGGCGTCGTCGATCTGGTCGAGCGACCGGTGGAAGCCGGCGCGGGTCGCGTGGACCGGCTCGGGCTCGTTCCCCTGGGTCATCGTGGTCTCCTGACGGTGTCGGTCAGCGCTGCTCGAAGCGGTTGCGCATGACGATGGCGATCGCGTTGGCGATCAGCGTGAACGCGAGCAGCACCACGATGGTCGCCGGCGCGATCTGGTTCACGAAGTCGTTGCCGGGCTGGCGTGAGAACTGGAACACGAGCGCGGGCAGCGCGGTGTAGGCGCCCTGCAGCTCGGCCAGCAGTCCCTGGTCGCCGGTGGCGAGGAAGCCCGTCGTGACGCCGACGACCAGCAGCGGCGCGGTCTCGCCGATGACGCGGGCGAAGGTGATGATGATCCCCGTCAGCACGCCCGGCATGGCGTTGGGGAGGACGAGGGTCCGCGTGACCTGCCAGCGCGTCGCACCGAGCCCGTAGCCGCCCTCGCGCAGGCTCTGCGGCACGGCTCGGATGGCCTCGGCGGCGGTGATGATGACGATCGGCAGGGCGAGCGTCGACATGGTCAGCCCGGCCGCGAGCACCGAGCTCCCACCGGTCGCCGGTCGCAGCACGGTGACGAACACGGCGAGGCCGAAGATCCCGTAGACCACCGACGGGACACCGGCGAGGTTGCGGATGTTGATGTCGATGAACTGGGTGACGCGGGTCCGGGGGGCGTACTCCTCGAGCCAGACGGCCGTCAGGACGCCGATCGGCACGGCGGTCAGGGCGGTGGTGAGGGTGATGATCATCGAGCCGCGGATGCCCTGGGCGACCCCGGTGCGGCTCGCTCGCGAGCTGAGGTTGGAGCTGAGGAAGCCGGCGCCCCGGTCCTGCCACACGGGCAGCGAGCCGAGCACGACGTCGAGGATGAGGACGAAGAGCACGGCCAGGGCCAGCAGCAGGCCCAGCAGCAGGACGAGCTGGAAGGCGAGCTCGCCCCGCAGCGCCCTGCGGGTGCTGGCGGACCGGCGGCTCAACGTGCCCGCGGTTGTCGTCGCGGACATCAGTACTCCTTCCGGTACTTGCGCACGATGCGGTCACCGAGGACGTTGAGCCCGAGCGTGGCGACGAACAGCAGCATGCCGACGAAGTAGAGCGAGTCGAACGCGTTGCTGGCCCCGGCCACCTGGTCGGTCCCGGTCGCGAGGTTCGCGATCGCCGCGGTCATGGTGGGCGACGACGAGCGCGGGTCGAGGGTGAGGTCCGGGGTGGCGCCGGCGGCGATCGTCACGACCATCGTCTCGCCGATGGCGCGGGACGCGGTGATGATGGCCGCCGCGACGATCCCGGAGATGGCCGCGGGCAGCACGACGCGCAGCGTGGTGAGGCGTCTCCGCGCGCCGAGGCCGAAGCTGGCCTCACGCAGCGAGTCGGGGACGGCCGAGAGCGCGTCCTCCGTGATGGAGGCCATCAGCGGCAGCGTCAGGATGCCCACGCCGATGCCCGCCGCGATCATGTTGAACTGCCCGGCCGACGGGACGAACGTCCGGACGATGTTGGGGTTGATCCACGTCAGGGCGAAGAAGCCCAGCACGACCGACGGGATGCCGGCGAGGATCTCGAGGATGGGCTTCACGACCTTGCGCACGCGCCGGTCGGCGTACTCCGAGAGGTAGATCGCGGCGCCGAGGCCGAGCGGGACGGCGACGAGCATCGCGATGCCGGTGACCAGCAGCGAGGCGACCACGATCGTGCGGACGTCGAAGAGGCTGCGTCGAGGGCTCCAGCCGGAGGCGATGAGCTCGGAGAGGCCGATGCTGCCGACGAAGCGAACGGCCCCGCCGACGAGCGAGGCGACGATGCCGATGCTGATGAGGATCGACAGGATGGCGACGGCACGGAACCCGAGCGCGATGGCGTGCTCCTTGCGCCGCCGGCGGGGATCACCGGCGAGCGAGGGTCCGGGCGTGGTCAGGGCTGCCACGACGTCCTCCTGCGTAGGGGGTGAGGGTGCACCGCGGGCCGGGTGCGTGCACGCACCCGGCCCCGGTGGTTCAGCGGTGGGTCAGCGGCCCGACCAGGCGGCACGGGTCGCCTCGAGGTCGGCCTCGGCGAGCTGGACGTACCCGACCTCGCTCACCGACGCGATGCCGTCCTCGGAGAGGTAGAAGTCGACGAACGCCTGCAGCTCGGGCTTCTCGTCCGCCTTGGCGTTGTTGACGTAGATGTAGAGGTCACGCGCCAGCGGGTACTCGCCGGAGGCGAGCGTCTCGTCGGTGGGCTCGACGCACCCGTCACCACCGTCGACCGCGAGCGCCTTGAGGGCGTCCGAGTTCTCGACGAAGAACGCGTAGCCGACCCACCCGAGCGCGGTCTCGTCGCCCGTGATGCCCTGGACGATCACGTTGTCGTTCGCGGAGGCCTGGTAGTCCGAACGGGTCGCGGCGTCGGCGCCACGGTCCTCGTTGAACTCCTCGATGACGAGCTCCACGTAGGTGTCGTAGGTGCCGGACTCCTCGCCCGGGCCGGTGACCGTCAGCGGGGCGTCCGGCAGGGTCGAGGACGACCCGAGCTCGGAGGCCAGGGCCGACGCGTCGGACCAGGTCGCGAACCCGTTCGACTCGGGACCGGTCAGCGCGTAGAGGGCCGCGAAGTCCAGGCACTCGACGGCGTCGTTGGCGGGGTTGGTCAGGATCGAGAGGCCGTCGATGGCGACCTTGAGCTCGGTGTACTCGATGCCGGCGGCGGCGCAGGCCTCGGCCTCCTCGTCCTTGATGGGACGCGAGGCGTCGGAGATGTCGGTCTCGCCGGCGCAGAACTTCTCGAAGCCGTCGCCGGTGCCGGGGCCCTCGACGGAGATCGCGACGCCGGGGTTCTGCTCGGCGAAGAGCTCGGCGTTCAGCGCGGAGATGGGCTCGACGGTCGACGAGCCGGAGACGGCGATCGAGCCGCTCAGGTCGCCGCCCTCGGCAGCCCCGTCCGTGGATCCGGTGTCCGTCGACTCGGTGTCCGTGTCGGTGCCGCCGCCGCACGCGGTGGCGAGCAGGGAGACGGCGAGCATCGCGCCGGCGATGCGGGTGCGCTTCAGGTCACGCAGCACGTTGGTGACTCCTCGTGGAGTGGGTGGGAGGTGGTCGCAGGGCGACCGCGAGGGGGTCGAGGCGATGCCTACGACCGCGGTAGTTGCACACCGGGGACGCTACGGACGACGTGGGGAGGGCGACTTGCCGAGAGGTGAACGGGAGGTGAACGGGGCCGGAACATCCCCCCGGCGGGTCAGGCGCGCCGCGCACGACCCACCGGGGGTGGACGCGTCAGCCGAACCGACCCGTGATGTACGCCTCGGTGCGCTCGTCGGACGCCTGGGTGAAGATCTTCTCGGTGAGGTCGAACTCCACGAGCTCACCGGTCCGCTCGCCGTGCTGGTCGTCGATGTTGACGGTCAGGAAGGCGGTGCGGTCGGAGACGCGGGCGGCCTGCTGCATGTTGTGCGTCACGATGACGATGGTGTAGCGCTGCTTGAGGTCCCGCATGAGGTCCTCGATGCGCAGGGTCGCGATCGGGTCGAGCGCCGAGCACGGCTCGTCCATGAGGATGACCTCGGGCTCGAGCGCGATCGTCCGGGCGATGCAGAGGCGCTGCTGCTGGCCGCCGGAGAGGGACAGCCCGGACTCGCCGAGCTTGTCCTTGACCTCGTCCCACAGCGCGGCACCGCGCAGGGCCTGCTCGACGACGTCGTCGAGGCCCTTGGTCTGGCCCATCAGCTTCGGGCCGAACGCGACGTTCTCGTAGATCGACTTCGGGAACGGGTTCGGCTTCTGGAAGACGATGCCGATGCGGCGGCGGACCTCGACGGGGTCGACGTCCTCGCCGTAGATGTCCTGGCCGTGGTAGCGGACCCGGCCGCTGACCTTCGCGCCCGGGACCAGGTCGTTCATCCGGTTCAGGGTCCGAAGCAGCGTCGACTTCCCGCAGCCAGACGGGCCGATGAGCGCCGTGATCTCGTGCTGGGGGATGTCGAACGAGATCCCGCGGACGGCCTGGAAGTTTCCGTACGTGACCCCGACGTCGTCGAGCTCGAACACGGCCGGCGAGGCCACGGGGGCGGTCTCGGGGACGGCCGTGGCCATCGTGTCGTCCTGCACGGTGCGCTCCGGCTCGGTGGCGGTGTGGTCCATCGGTGCCCTCGCGGAGGGTAGAGGGTGAGCGGCGGCCCGCCGATGTCCGTCGACGGGTGCGAGGAGGAGGGAACGGGCCCGAGGTGAACGCCGGGTTACGACGGGCGGTCGGCCCGGTGACCACCCACCGGCTGGTCCGAACGTGCCCCGTCCGGACCCACGTCGTTAGCCTTCCCGTGACCTGCCGAGCCCCCGCCCCGAGGTACCCCGTGCCCACCGACGCCCCCGCCTGGCCCGGCGACCGTGGCGGCCACGTCTGGCCCAAGGACCGCGAGGTCCTCGCCCCCGACGGGGCCCGCATCCGTTACACCGTGCTCGGCCCGGACGACGGCGAGTGGTTGGTGCTCTGCGCCGGGTTCATGTGCCCGGACAACTTCTGGGAGTACCTGGCCCCGCCGCTGCTGGACCGGTACCGCGTGGCGGTGTTGAACTACCGGGGCGTCGGCGCCTCGACCGACCCCCGTCCGCCGGGGTGGCTCGGCCGCGGGGTCCGCGCCGAGGACTACACGATCGAGCGGTTCGCCGGCGACGTCGGGGCGGTCATGGAGGCCGAGGACGTCACGGACGCGACGGTCCTGGGCCACTCGATGGGCGTGCAGGTCGCGCTCGAGACGTGGCGGCAGCAGCGCGACCTCGCCGCCGAGGACGGTCGCCCGTCGAGGGTCGCGGCGATCGTCTGCGTGACCGGCCCCTACCGCAGCCCGCTCCGGGACTTCTACGGGACCGACATCGGCGCGTACCTGTTCCCGTTCGCCTACCTGGGGCTCCCGCTGCTCCCCCGGCCGGTGCAGAAGCTCATCCCCGACCTGATGCGGCTACCCATCGCGATGCCCGTCGCACGGCTCATCCGGGCGCTGGGGCCGCACACGCCGGCCGAGGGGATGACGCTGTACTTCCGCCACTTCACGCAGGTCGACCCGCTGGTCGCGATGCAGATCGCCCGCGGCATGCACGAGTTCGACGCGTCGCCGTGGCTGCACGAGGTCGACGTCCCGACGCTCGTGCTCGTCGGCTCCGCGGACA
This sequence comes from Actinomycetes bacterium, assembly GCA_046566145.1. Taxonomy (GTDB): domain Bacteria; phylum Actinomycetota; class Nitriliruptoria; order Nitriliruptorales; family Nitriliruptoraceae; genus JBKHXF01. Next base: position 128,019 of record JBKHXF010000032.1, on the reverse strand, counting down.
CGTGGACCCCACCGGAGGCCGGCACGACGATGCTGCTCCGCATCGACGTGGCAGAGCTGGTGGAGCTGGTCGGCGGGACGCACGGTGCCCTGATCGAGTTCCCGGACGACATCCACGACGTCGTCTCGGACTTCCTGCACCGACACCTCGGGCACGCACGCGGCCCCGCCCTGGGGGACGGGGCCGTGGTGGAGCGTCGCTCCGCCTGAGACGCGCGCGGCTCAGTACTCGACCGACGCGTACTCCTTGAGCTTGTCGAACTTGTGCCGGGCGCGGATCAGCCGCACGGTCCCGGACTTGCCTCGCATGACCAGCGACTCCGTCAGCGCGCCGTGGCCGTCGAACGCGACGCCCTGGACCAGCTGTCCGGGCGTGACGCCCGTGCAGGCGAAGAACGTGTCCGGCCCGCTGACCAGGTCGGAGGTGGTGAGCACCGCGTCGAGGTCGTAGCCGGCGTCGTGCGCGGCGGCACGCTCCTCCTCGTCCCGCGGCCACAGGCGGCCGAGGATGACGCCGCCGAGCGCCCGGACGGCGCAGGCGGACACGACCCCCTCGGGTGTGCCGCCGATGCCGTACATGACGTCGACGGAGGGGCGCTCGTCCCAGGCCGCGAGGATGGAGGCGGCGACGTCACCGTCCATGATCAGCTGCAGCCGGGCGCCGGCCTCCCGCACCTGGCGCTTCGCCTCCTCGTGCCGGTCGCGGTCCAGCATCATCACGGTCAGGTCGCGGACCTCGCGGTCCTTCGCCTTCGCGATGGCCGCGAGGTTCTCGCCGATGGGCCGATCGAGGTCCACGACGTCGGCGGCCTCGGCACCGACGACGAGCTTCTCCATGTAGACGCACGGGCCCGGGTCGAACATCGCGCCCTCCGGGGCGGCGGCGATCACCGCGATCGAGCCGTTGCGACCCTCGGCGAGCAGCCGGGTGCCGTCGATCGGGTCGACGGCGATGTCGACCTTCGGGGGGTGCCCGGTCCCGACGCGCTCGCCGTTGTAGAGCATCGGCGCCTCGTCCTTCTCCCCCTCGCCGATGATGACGGTGCCGTCGATCTCGACGGTGGAGAGCACCTGGCGCATGGCGTCGACGGCGGCCTGGTCGCCGGACTCCTTCTGTCCGCGTCCCTGCCAGCGGGCAGCGGCGAGCGCGGCGGCCTCGGTGGTGCGGACGAGCTCCATCGCGAGGTTGCGGTCGGGGCGCTCCTGCGGGGTCATCGGTCGGTCCTGGCTCGGCGCCCGGGCGCGGGCGGGTGGACGTGGGGCGGACCCCGAGCCTAGTACCGGTCGGGGGTCAGCCCCCCAGCCGTCTGGGCCGGACGGTCCGTGGCAGGTCGCGGTCCAGCGCCGGCGGCAGCCCGCCGGTCTCGGCGTGGGCCCGCAGGACGTCGTTCTCGTACGCGACCCGGTCGCGCACCCCGGCCTGGTCGGTGAACAGCCGCTTGAGGAGCGCGACGGTGTCGGCGTCGCGCTGGACCACGTCGGCGAGCCACGCGAGCCCGGCGTCGAGGGTGGTGCCGTCGTCGACCAGGCGCTGGGCCATCCCGCTGGCGTGCGCCTCCTGGGCGTCGACCCACCGCGACGACAGGACCCAGTCCTTGGCGGTGCCGAGGCCGACCTGCCCGATGGTGCGCGCCGTGCCGACGGGGACGCCGTACACGGCGCCGGGGAACCGCAGCCGGGCGGAGCGGGCGAACACCCGAAGGTCGCAGGCAGCCGCGGCCTCGGCGCCACCGCCGACGGCGGGACCCTCGACGGCGGCGACGGTCGGGACGCGGAACGTCGAGAGCTGCTCGTAGAAGGTGGTGAACAGCTCCATGCGCCGGCGGCCCCCGTCGGGCGTCTGCTCGCGCACGTCGGCGCCGGCGGAGAACGTGCCGCCGGCGCCGGTCAGCACGAGCCCGCGCAGCCCGGTGTCGGCCGTGGCGTCGTCGAGGGCGTCGACGAGGGCGACCAGCATCGCGGTGTCCATGGCGTTGCGCGCGTCGGGCCGGTGCATGGTGAGCACGCGGACGGACGCGCCCGCGAGGTCGCGGATCTCGACGTGCAGCGGGGTGTCCACGGCGGCTCTTCCGAACGGGCGGGGTCGGGGTCGGGGGCGAGCGTAGGCCCGGGGCTACGGTGGACTCACCCGCCGGCCGTCGCGCGCCGGCCCACCACGCCAGGACCTGCCGTGACCGAGCACCTCGACGCCGAGACCTCCCGCGCCGCCGAGCCCGACGAGGTCGTGACCCACACGGACACGTCGAGCGCGAACCTCGTCGCGATCGCCCTGCCCGGCCCCATCATGGCCCAGGAGGGCCTGCTCGCGGCCATGCGCCTGCAGGCCGAGGGGAAGCTGAAGCTCGAGGACGCCGCGATCGCCGCGAAGGAGGAGGGCGGGAAGGTCCGGGTCCAGGAGACCAAGGACGTGACCACGGCCCAGGGCGCGCTGTCGGGCAGCTGGTGGGGCCTGCTCGGCGGCATCCTCGTCGGCGGCCCGGCCGCCCTCGTGGGCCTGGCGGTCGGCGCGGCCGCCGGCGGCATCTTCGCGAAGCTGCGCGACATCGGCATCCAGGACGAGGACATCCAGGCGCTCGGCGAGGAGCTCGCCGAGGGCGAGGCCGCCCTGCTGCTCCTGGTCGAGGAGGCCCACGTCTTCCACGCCGTCGCGGAGCTCCGCCGCTTCACCGGCCGCCTCCTGCGCACCACCTGCGACGACGCCACCGCCGCCCGCATCACCGACGCCCTCGCCACCGACCCCTGGTCCACCGACCTCTAGGGCCCCTCGCCCCTCCTCCCCACCCCCGCCCCGGAGGGAGGACGAGGCCGGCCGAGTCCCAGACCGAGGACGCCGAGAGCCGCGGCGCCGCGGTGTCGCCGCAGCCGCGCTCAAGCGGAGCGCAGGCCCCCCAGGGGCCGAGCACCAAGGCGCGGCGAAGACGATGCCGTGGCGCCGCGGCGGCCGCGGGCCCGCGCCGACCGGTCACCCGACGACGAGTCAGACGCCCATCGTCCGACCGATGATCTCCTTCATGATCTCGTTCGTCCCGCCGTAGATCCGCGACACGCGGGCGTCGGTGTAGGCGCGGGCGATGGGGTACTCGCGCATGTAGCCGTACCCGCCGTGGAGCTGGACGCCGGCGTCGACGACCTCGTCGAGGACGTCGGTGGCCCAGTACTTGGCCATGGCGGCCTCGTCGACGGTGAGCCGCCCCTCGTCGTGCAGTTCGATGCAGCGGTCGACGAAGGTCTGGGTGACCTCGACCTTGGTACGCATCTCGGCGAGCATGAACCGGGAGTTCTGGAACGACCCGATGGGCTTGCCGAAGGCGGTGCGCTCCTTGCAGTACGCGAGGGTGACGTCGAGGGCGGCGCGGGCGCCGGCGACCGCGGAGATGGCGATGGAGAGCCGCTCCTGCGGGAGGGCCTCCATGAGGTAGACGAAGCCCTTGCCCTCCTCGCCGAGGAGGTTCTCGGCGGGGACGCGCACGTCGGTGAAGAACAGCTCGGCGGTGTCCTGGGCCTTCATGCCGATCTTGTCGAGCTTGCGGCCGCGCTCGAAGCCCTCCATGCCGCGCTCGACGACGAGCAGCGAGATCCCGCCGTGGGAGGCGGACGGGTCGGTCTTGGCGACGACGATCACGAGGTCGGCGTGGATGCCGTTGGTGATGAACGTCTTGGCGCCGTTGAGGAGGTAGCTGCCGTCGTCCTGGCGGATGGCGGTGGTCTGCACGCCGGCGAGGTCGGAGCCGGTGGCGGGCTCGCTCATGGCGATGGCGGTGATGGTCTCGCCGGTGCACATGGGCGGGAACCAGCGCTGCTTCTGCTCCTCGGAGGCGTACTTGAGGAAGTAGGGGACGATGACGTCGTTGTGGAGCCCGTACCCGATGCCGGAGGTGCCGGCGTAGGCGATCTCCTCGTCGATGATCGTGTTGTACCGGAAGTCGGGGACCCCGCCGCCGCCGTACTCGGCGGGCACGTCGGTGCACAGCAGGCCCTGCGCGCCGGCCTTCTTCCAGACCTCCCGCGGGACGATGCCGTCGTCCTCCCAGGCGTCGTGGAAGGGGGCGATCTCGGTCTCGACGAAGCGCCGGACCGTCTGGCGGAAGGCGTCGTGCTCCTCGGTGAAGATCCAGCGGTCCAACGTGGGCTCCCGGTCGTCGTTGACGTCGCTCGCGACGTGTCGGCGAGGCTAGCCACGGTGGAACGTTCCGTCGCCATCCGTTCCGCTGGGTGCGACGGGCGGCGCGGCGGTTGCGCGGGGGGCGGGCCGGGCGGTCGTACGCTCGTCGTCGACGGGCGGCGCGCCCCGGCCCCGCCCCAGGCAGGCAGGAGCACGCGTGCCCGGAGGCCCATCGTCCTGGAGCGATCGGTCGGACGCATCGCGTGAGCGGCTGGCCCGGATCGTCCGGGAGCCGGGCTGCGACCTCGCCGAGGCGGCCCTGCTGCTGTGCGTCGAGCACGACCCGGACGTCGACGTCGAGCTGGGGCTGCTCCGCATCGACGCGCTCGCGGACGGCCTGCGGTCCACGGGGTTCACGCCGTCCGGCGACGCCGCCGTCGACGCGAACGCGATCGCCAGGTACCTCGCCGACCAGCAGGGCTTCACGGGCGACACGGAGACCTACAACGACCCGCGCAACGGCCTGCTCTCGCAGGTCCTCGACCGCAGGCGCGGGCTGCCGATCACGCTGTCGGTGCTGTTCGTGGCGCTGGCCAGGCGGCTGCGCGTGCCCGCGTACGGCATCGGGCTGCCCGGGCACTTCGTGGCCGGCGTGGCGTCGAGCGACGACCGGGGCGTGGTCGTGGTCGACCCCTTCGCCGGCGGGCGGCTGCTGCCGCTGGAGGAGGTGGCCGAGCGGGTGCGCGCCGCGACCGGGGGGCGGGTGTCGTTCTCGCGGGCGATGCTGCGCCCCGCGGCGCCGGCGGACGTCGTCCGTCGCATCCTCGCGAACCTGACCCGCGACTTCACCGCCGCCGGCGACCTCCGCGACGCGCTGTGGACCGCCGAGCTGGCGCTGCTGCTGCCGGGCTCGCAGCCCGAGGACCACCGGGTCCACGGCGAGCTGCTGCGCTCGGCCGGGCGGTTCCTCGCGGCGGCCGAGGCCTTCGAGGCCTACGTCGAGCTGGCCCCGACCGCGCCGGACCGCGACGAGGTCCGCCACGCGGCGATCGCGGTCCGCGCCCGCTGCAACTGACCCGGCTGCGACGGGTCAGCGGTACGCGCGGGCCCGGAGCGCCCGGAACGCCGAGAACAGCAGCAGGGCGGCCAGCCCGAGGATCGCGGCGAACGCCTTCGCGAGCTCGGCCGCCACGATGCCCTCGGTGGTGAGCGAGCGCATCCCGAGGAGCACGTAGGTGACGGGGTTGAGCTGCGCGACGGTCTGGAGCCACTCGGCGAGGAAGTCGAGCGGCACGAAGGTCGGCGCGAGGAAGACCAGCGGGAAGAAGATGATGAACGACGCCTGGGTCGCCTCGGTCGAGCCGGTGCGCAGCGCGATGGTGAGGCCGATGCCGGCGTAGGCGAGGCCGAACAGGAAGCTCATCACCACGAGCAGCACGACCCCGACGAAGCCGGCCGCGATCTCCCCGCCGATGAGCAGGCTGACCGCGACGACCAGCAGCGCCTGGGCGGCGGCGCGGGTCCCGTCGACCATGAGCCGGCTGACGAGGACGGACGTGCGGGAGATGGGCGCGAGCAGGAGCTTGTCGAAGTAGCCGGCGTCGATGTCCTGCACGAGCGCGAGGCCGGAGCCGGACCCGGCGGACGACACGGTCAGCAGGATCGACACGGGGACGAAGAACGCGACGTAGTTCGTGCCCTGCAGCACGGGGCTGTTGGACAGGTTCCCGAGCGCGGCGGTGTTCACCACGAGGAAGAACACCGGGATGAACAGCGGCGGGATGACGGCCGACGGCACCCGCAGCAGGACCCGCAGGGAGCGCAGGTACAGCGGCAGGACCTCGTGGCGGAGCATCGAGCGCGTGACCTGGGCGGAGGCGGCGGTGTCGGTGGCGTTGGGCGTGCCGGTGGCGCTCACGCGGGGACCTCCTCGGTCGGGGTGGCCGCGCCCTCGAGGCGGTGACCGGTGGCGCGCAGGAACACGTCGTCGAGGGTGGGACGGCGCAGCGAGATCTCGGCGAGCTCGTGCCCGGCCTCGTCGAGGAGGCGGACGAGGTGGGGGACGGCGGCGGCGCCGTTGGCGACGGCGACCTCGAGCGCGCCACCCCCGCCGGCGGTGTCCGTGCCCACGACGTCGACGCGCACGACGCCGTCCCGCCCGCGGACGAGGTCGGCGACCGCGTCACGGTCGGCGTCGGTGACGCGCAGCGACACCACGTCCTCCGCGATGTCGGCCTTCAGCGACGTCGGGGTGCCCTCGGCGACGAGGCGACCCCCGTCGATGATGGCGAGCCGGCCCGCGAGGACGTCGGCCTCCTCGAGGTACTGCGTGGTGAGGAAGATGGTCGTGCCAGCGTCGTTGAGCCGCCGGACCTCGTCCCACACGTTCTGGCGGCTGGCCGGGTCGAGGCCCGTGGTCGGCTCGTCGAGGAACAGCACCCGAGGGCGGTGGACCAGCCCGGCGGCGAGGTCGAGCCGGCGCTTCATCCCGCCGGAGAACGTCGTGATGCGCCGGTCGGCGGCGTCCGTGAGCCCGACCACCTCGAGCAGCTCCTGCGCCCGCCGGCGCGGGTCCGCGACCGCGTACAGCGTCGCCTGGAGGGTGAGGAACTCCCGTGCCGTGGCGAGCCCGTCGAGCCCGGCCTCCTGCAGCGCCGCGCCGATCGCCGCCCGCACGGCGGCCGGCTCGGTCGTGACGTCGTGTCCCGCGATGCGGACGGTGCCCGAGGTCGGCGACAGCAGCGTCGTCATGATCGCGACCGTCGTCGACTTGCCGGCGCCGTTCGGGCCGAGGAAGCCGAACACCTCCCCCTCCTCGACGGCGAGCGAGACGCCGTCGACGGCGCGGACGTCGCCGCGGGCGTAGACCTTGACGAGGTCGGTCACCTCGATGACGGGCACGGCAGCTCCGAGGGTCGGGGCCGAGGGCGGGCTCAGGGGCGCGGAGGACGACCGGCGCACGGTACTCCGGGTGGCGGCCCTAGGCTTCGGGCCCCGACCCGTCACGGACGCCAGGCTCCTCGATGCGCCCCTCCTCCACCGTGCTGCTGCTCGACGCCGTCCGCCGGCGGACCTCCGTCCCGGTCACCGAGATGGGACCGGCGCAGCTCGCAGCCGCGCGTTCCTCCTTCGCGCCCCGGGTGCCGCTGCTCGGCCCGCTGCTCACCCCGGTGGTCCAGCGGCTCTTCGGCGCACCCCATCCCGACGTCGACGTCCACGACACCACGGTGCCCGGGGCCGCCGGCGAGCTCGGCCTGCGCGTGTCGGTGCCCCGCGCCGGCGGTGGCGCGCGGCCACTGGTGGTCCACCTCCACGGGGGCGGCTTCGTGACGGGCAGCCCGGCGCAGTACGACTGGTGGTGCACGAACCTCGCCGCGGGGGCCGACGTGCTCGTCGCGAGCGTCGACTACCGCAAGGCGCCCGAGCACGTCGCGCCGGCGGCCGCCCGTGACGCCGTCGCGGCGGCCACGTGGCTGGCCGGCAACGCCTCGCGCTTCGGCGGCGTCGACGGGGCCCCCGTCGCGGTCGCGGGCGACTCCGCCGGTGGCAACCTCGCCGCGCTGGTGGCCCTGGCCGCGCGTGACGCGGGAGGCGTGCCGGAGGTGGCGGCGCAGGTGCTCGTCTACCCGGCGACCGACCTCACGCGGTCGTTCGCGTCGCACCGCCGCCTCGCCGACGCGCCGATCCTGCCGAAGGCCTCGATCGACGCGTTCACGGCCCTGTACGTCGAACCGTCGCCCGTGCCGGCCGACGACCCGTCGGTGTCGCCCTGGTTCGCCGGCGACCTCGGTGGGCTGCCGCCGGCGCTGGTCCAGACCGCCGAGCAGGACCCGCTGGTCGACGAGGGCGAGGCGTACGCCCGCCGGATGGAGGCGGAGGGCACCACGGTGCGGCTCACCCGCTACGTCGGCCAGCCGCACGGGTTCGTGTCGCTGCCCGGAGTGTGCCCGCCGGCGCACCAGGCGCTCGCCGAGGCCGTCCAGTTCCTCGACACGCACCTGCCCCGGCCGGCGTGACGCCGGCCGGGGCAGGCCCCTGACGGGGACGTCAGAAGATCGTCGCCGCGTACTCGGCCAGCGGGCTGCGCACGCCCTTCGAGAGGGTCACGTGCCCGAACAGGCTCGTGCCCTTCAGCTTCTCGATGAGCGCCGCCATGCCGCCGTAGGGCGAGATGTAGGGGTTGTCGACCTGGCCGAGGTCGCCGCAGAAGACCACCTTCGAACCCATCGCCATCCGGGTCAGGACGACCTTCAGCGCGTTGAGCTCGATGTTCTGCGCCTCGTCGACGATGACGAACTCGTCGGTGATGGACCGACCGCGCAGGTAGGTGATCGCGGCGAGCTCGAGCTGGCCGCGGTCGACCAGTGACTCGACCGTCGCCTGCACCTGCCGGTGCTCCCGGGTGCCGCGGCCGCGACCGTCGTCCCGGCGCAGCAGCGCGTACAGGTTGTCGTGCACCGCGGCCATCCACGGGGCGAGCTTCTCGTCGAGGTCGCCCGGCAGGTACCCGATCTCCTGCTTCCCGACCGCGATCAGCGGGCGGTACACCGACATGCGGCGGTACGCCGTGGCCTCGACGACCTGCTCGAGGCCGGCGGCCAGGGCGAGGAACGTCTTGCCGGTGCCCGCCATGCCCATGAGCGACACGCACGGCACCGCAGGGTCGAGCAGCAGGTCGATCGCGAACGTCTGGCGGACGTCGCGGGCCGACATCCCGAACACCTGCCGGTGCCCGTGGACCTTGTGGACCGTCGCGTTGCCCTCGTCGTCGATGTCGATGACCCGGCCCAGCCCGGAGGCGGAGCGTCCGCCCCGCAGCACCATGCACTGGTTCAGGAACGTGCCGTCCTCGGGCATCGACGCCACGTCGGCGTGGAGCACGACCTTGCCGTCGCGGTGGAGCTCGTCGAGCAGGTGCGGCTCGACGTCGAGCTCGGCGATGCCGGTGTAGTGGTCCTCGACCTGGGCCGTGTCACCCCGGTAGTCCTCGACCGCGACCCCGAGCTGTGCCCCCTTGATGCGCAGCGCCGTGTCCTTCGTCACGAGCGTCGCCCGCGTCCCGATCGCGCACGCGAGGATGCGGTGGTCGGGCTTCAGCGGGTCGAGGTACGGCGGCAGCTCGACGTCGACGTGGTTCGCCTCGATGCGGATCGTGCCGCCGGACGGCAGCGCGAGCGGGTCACGCAGCCCCCCGCCGGAGCGCTCTCGCAGCTCCTCCACGATGCGCAGGGCGGTCCGAGCGTTGCGGCCCACCTCGTCGAGCGCGGTCTTCTTGCGGTCGAGCTCCTCGATCACGACGAGTGGCAGGACCACCTCGTGCTCGTCGAAGCGGTGCAGCGCGTGCGGGTCCGCGAGCAGGACGCACGTGTCGAGGACGTAGGACTTCACCTGATCCATGTGAGCGGGCAGCTCCCCTCCCGGAGACCGAACGGCTGGGCCGTTCGGGGCCGAGAACGACGAACGCCGCCCCGGAGGAGGGGCGGCGTGGTGATGACGTGGACGATGGGGGCGCGAGTCGCGAGCGGTGCCGGCAGGTGGTCGGGGACCTCCAGCGTGGCCTGCTCGGGGTCGGGCCGGTGATCGGTCCGGTCGTGTGGCACCGTCTCGATCCTCTCGTCGATGGTGCGTTCCTGACGCCCGGCACCGTACGTCCGGCGACGTGGCGCACCGAGCAACCTCGACGTCCCCACGGGTGACGATCGCGTGAACGCGCCGACGCCGCCGTCACCGGCTCGCGTCCGGTCAGCGACCGAAGCGGCGGGAGCGCAGCGCGTACTCGCGCAGGGCCCGCAGGAAGTCGACCCGGCGGAAGTCGGGCCAGTACGGGTCGGCGAAGTGGTACTCGGAGTGCGCCGACTGCCACAGCAGGAACCCGGAGAGCCGCACCTCGCCCGAGGTTCGGATGATGAGGTCGGGGTCGGGGAAGCCCGTGGTGTACAGGTGGTCGCCGATGTCCTCGGGGCGCAGCGTGGCCGCGATCTGCTCGGCGCTCTCGCCCTTCGCGGCCCGCTCCTGCAGCAGGCTGCGCAGCGCGTCCGTGATCTCCTGCCGGCCCCCGTACCCGACGGCGACCTGGAGGAAGAACTCGTCGTGGTGGGCGGTGGCCTCCTCGGCCTCCTTCAGCCCGGTCCGGACCTCCTCGGGGAGCAGGTCGAGCGCGCCCACGGTCGAGACCTGCAGGCCCCGCTCGGCGGCCTTGGGGTGGTGGGCGATGCGGTGCACCGTCTCGTGGATGATCCGGAGCAGTCCCTCGACCTCGGCGTCGTCGCGGGCGAGGTTCTCGGTGGAGAGGAGCCACAGGGTCACGTACGGGACCGACAGCTCCCAGCACCAGTCGAGGAACTCGTCGATCTTCGCCGCGCCGGCGGCGTGCCCGGCCGTGACCGAGTCCATCCCGCGCTCGCGGGCGAAGCGACGGTTGCCGTCGAGGATGACGCCGATGTGCCGCGGCAGCGACGCCTCACGGAGCTCACGCTCGAGGCGCCGCTCGTAGAGTCGGTAGAGGACGTCGCTGGCGGCCATGGCCCGCGAGCCTAGCGGTGGCGGTGGGCGTCGGTACCCTGCCGGCCAGCGCCCGGGCCGTGTCGTGTCCGGGCGTCGTTCGTGCCCCCGACGGGCCGGCCGCCACCGCGTCGCACGCGGGCTCGGCCGACGCGTCCGCGTGGCCCACCGATGCACGACACACCACCACACGGGGAGGAGCTGGCCGTGGCCGAGACGTGGCTGAGCCAGGAGGCCTACGACCGCCTCAGCGAGGAGCTCGAGACGCTGCGCACCGAGGGGCGCGAGCAGATCTCCAAGGAGATCGAGATCGCGCGGGCCCACGGCGACCTGCGCGAGAACGCCGAGTACCACGCCGCCAAGGACGAGCAGGGCAAGATGGAGGCCCGCATCCGGCAGCTCGAGCACCTGCTGCGCGATGCGAAGGTCGGGGAGCCCGACACCGACCTGTCGGAGGCGCGGCCCGGCCTGCTCGTGACGATCGAGATCGACGGCGACGTCGAGACGTGGCTGCTCGGCAGCCGCGAGGACGAGCACGACGAGCACGACGTCCTGTCGGCCGAGTCGCCCATCGGCAAGGCGCTCATCGGCGCGAAGCCCGGCGACACCGTGACCGCGCAGGCGCCGGCGGGCTCGTTCGAGGTCACGCTCAAGGACGTCGCGCTGCCGTGACGTGGGATCGTCGGGGCCTCACGCCCCGGCGGGTCCGACACCGTCGTCGGGCGGGGCGTCTAGCGGGGCGTCGAGCGGGACGTCGGGGGCCTGCGGCTGCAGGGACGTCTCCCCCCGCGCCCGACGCACGGCGGTCGCGACCGCCTGCCCGGTGGCGCGGGCGAGCGACTCCGTCGCCTGCAGGCGGGTCGCGAGCTCCGACGAGCGCACCGTCAGGTCACGCACGTCCTGCCGCAGCGCGGCCTGCCCCTGCGCCGCCGTCACCAGCTCGGCGATCGCGTTGCCGAGCTCCCGCGCGCGAGCCTGCGACTCGGCCAGCTGCCCCGTGACGGTCCCGAGCTGGCGCCGCAGGTCGGCGAGCGCCTCCTCGACCCGGTCGACGCGCTCCACCGGGACGGCGGGTGCCGCCGCCGGCGCGGGCTCCCGAGCCGTCCGCTCGAGCGATGCGATCCGCTCCTCGAGCTGGTCGACGGCGGCCAGTCGCTCGCGGGTCTCCACGCCGGCGGTCCGCACCGTGTCGAGGTCCGCCGCGACCGTGGCCACCCGGTTCGACAGCTCCGTCGCCATCTGGCGCACCACGGAGGCGACCTTCGCCTGCAGCGTCTCGAGGCGCCGAGCGGTCTCCTCGGTCGCGTGCGTCGCGCGGTCGAGCTCCCCACCGCGGCGGGCGGCGTCACCGTCGACGCGCGCGCCGAGCTCGCCGAGCTCCGCTGCCACCTCGGCGAGGCGGACGGCGACCTCGTCGACGGCCGCGGCTCGGGCGACACGCTCCTCGGCGACCACCTCCCGCGCCGCGACGGCACCACGCTCGGACCGCTCGACGACCTCACGCAGGACCGCCATCCAGCGGTCCTCGACCTCCACGAGCCGGTCGGTCCGCGCCTCCTTCTCGGCACCGAGCTCCTGCTCGAGCAGCTCGATGCGGTCGGTCGTCTCCTGCACCCGCAGGCTGAGCGTCGCGCGCAGCTCCCCGACGGCCGCGTCGAGCTCGCGTCGCAGCGCCTCGCGTCCGGCCGCGGCGGTGTCCCGGTCGCGGCTGCCGGTGGCGACCAGCTCGTCGAGGCGCTCCACGAGCCGCGCCCGGAGCTGGTCCAGGGCGTCCGCGCGCGCAGCCGCCTCCGCACGGACGCCGTCCCGCAGCTCCTCGATGGCGCGGTCGAGCCGCCCCGAAACCTCGCCGTGCTCGTCGCGCTGCCGGGTGAGGTCGGCGGCGAGCTCCTCGACGTCCGTCGTGAGCTCGCCGCGGAGCTCCGCGACGGCCTCGTCGACCCGGTGGACGGCCTGCTGGACCCGTGGTGTCAGGTCCTCACGCAGCGACGCCACCAGCTCGCGGCCCCCTGCCTCGGCCTCCTCCACACGGGCGGCCAGGCGCTCCTCGATCCCGGCGACCCGGCTCCGCTGCTCGGTCGTGGCGTCCGTCACCACCGCGAGGGCGTCCTCGATGCGGGCACGCATCACCTCGAGCTCGCCGCGTCGCGCCCGTACCGCCTCGGCGGCCCGCTGCTCCGCGAGGGCCAGCTCGGCCTCGAGCCCCTCGAGCCGCGCCTCGACCTGGGCGAGGGCACCCTCGGCCCCGATCTCGCGCAGGACGCCCCGCACCCCGTCGAGCGTCGACCCGTCGGCCACCTCGTCGGGAGACGGCTCGTCCCCCACGTGCTCGTCCTCGGTCTGCTCGTCGTGCGTCGTGGCCACCTGGGGTCCCTCCTCATCGGCGCCGGAGATGGTCCCACGCGGATCCCGTGGTGTCCACGGAACCGGGCAGCGGGGGCTCGACCACCCGTCCGGACTAGTACCTCCGGGTGGTCGGTGGGCCTGCAAGACCACCCGCGGAAGCCGCGCGGGGCGAGGCCCGGCTGGGGATGATTGCGGGGCGTGCACGCACGTGCGCGCGCTCGAGCGAGCGAGGAGCCCACGTGGTCGGCCCCGACCCGCGCAGCAGGCTGCCGACCGACCCGGGCCCCACGGCGCCGGGGCCGGGCGGCGCGACGGCGACGCGGACGACCCTCGTCGTCACCGACGACCGCCCGCTCGTCCGAGCCGGCCTCTGCGCCGTCCTCGGGGCGGGCGACGCGACCGTCGTCGGCGCCGACCGGACCGACGGGCTGCTGGGGCTGGTGGAGTCACGGACCCCGGACGTCGCCGTGGTCGGGATCGACCAGCACGACGCCGACCCGTTCCACGCGATCGCGGTCGCGAGGTCGGTGCGCCCCGAGCTGCACGTGCTCGTCGTGGCCGAGAGCATCAACGTGGTCGACCTGCGCGAGGCCGTCATCGCCGGGGTCGACAGCTTCGTGCTCTCGCGCGCCAGCGAGTCGGAGCTCCGCGCTGCCGTGACCGCCACCGCGGCGGGTGAGCGTGTGGTCCCGCCGGAGGTCGCCGTGCAGCTGGCGGCGTCGTGGCGGACGGAGCAGCCCGGCCCGGGGGGAGACGCCGTCACCCCCCGCGAGCTCGAGGTGCTCCAGCTGCTCGCGGAGGGCATGACGAACGCGGAGATCGGCACGCGGCTCGGCGTGTCGGCGCGGACGGTCAAGACCCACGTGCAGAACCTGCTGGCCAAGCTGGACACCCCCGACCGCACCGGCGCGGTCGCCCGCGGCTTCCGGCTCGGGCTGATCAGCTGACGTCCCCGGCCGGGCTGGCCCCCCGGGCGAGGAGCGCCGATGCCCGGCGCGCGAGCGGGTGCAGCTCCATGCCGGGCAGCGCCTCGCGGCGCACCCACGCGGCCGCGTCGGTCGACTCGTCGAGCTCTTGGTGGAGCTCGGCGTCCGGGTCGACGTCGACGGCGTAGAGCAGCTGCACGTGGTGCAGGTCCTCGTCGGGGAACCGCTCGTTCGGTGGGAGGTGGGTCGAGGTCGCGTCCAGCAACCGGGGTCGCGACGGCACCAGGCCGGTCTCCTCCTCGAACTCCCGGGCGAGCCCGGCGAGCACGTCCTCGCCGTGGTGGAGCCCCCCGCCGGGCAGGGTCCACGAGCCGGCCCGTGGCCACCCCGGCGCGATGCGCACGAGCAGGAGCACCTCCGGTGTCGTGGCGACGCCGTACACGCCGACGCGCACCCGCCGGCGCGGACCGGCGCCGCCGGCGGGGTACGTGCCGCGCGGGTCCTCGAGGCCGGCACCGAGCCACGTCACCAGCGGCGCGAGCGCCTCGAACGCCTCGACACGGGCCGCGTCGCTCCCGTCGGCCCTGGCCTGCTCGACGATGTCCGCCATGCGCTCCACGGTGCTCGGCCCGAGCTCGAGCAGCGCCTCGGAGCCCGCCGCGGCCCACCGGGCGAGCACGTGACGGGCGAGCGCGCCCACCGGCACGCCGACCAGGGCGGAGAGCCCCTCGAGCGTGGCGAGCGGGTCGAGCAGCGACGTCCCCGCGACCTCGTGCTTGAACGCCGCGTTCGGGTCGTCCGGGTCGACCGGCCCGGTCCACGCCTCCAGCCGGACCGTCCGGGCGTCCGCCCCGCCCTCGTCGCCGGTCACGCGCCCTCCTGACGCCGCGAGGCCCGCCGGTGTCCGGCGGGCCTCGTCGACGCTAGCGGGTGCGTCCCGCCGGGAGGTGGGTCACTTCAGGCGCTCGATGATCATCGCCATGCCCTGCCCGCCGCCGACGCACATCGTCTCGAGCCCGAAGGTGCCGTCTCGGTGCCGCAGGCCGTTGATGAGGGTGCCGGTGATGCGGGCGCCGGTCGCGCCGAACGGGTGGCCGACGGCGATCGAGCCGCCGTGCGGGTTCAGCTTCTCGTGGTCGATGCCGAGCTGGTCGGCCGACGGCAGGACCTGCGCCGCGAACGCCTCGTTGATCTCGGCGATGTCGATGTCCCCGATGGACATGCCGGCGTTGGCCAGCGCCTTGCGGGTCGCCTCGACCGGGCCGAGGCCCATGATCTCCGGGTTGAGCGCGGAGACGCCCGTGGACACGATGCGCGCGAGCGGCTCGATGCCGAGCTCGGCGGCCTTGGTGTCGCTCATGATGACCACGGCCGCGGCACCGTCGTTGAGGGGGCAGGCGTTGCCGGCGGTGACGCGACCGTCGGGGCGGAACACCGGGGCGAGCTCGGACATCTTGTCGCGCTCGGTGTTGGCGCGGGGCGAGTCGTCGGTCGAGAGCGTGGAGCCGTCGGGCAGCTCGATCGGGGTGATCTCGTTCGCCCAGAAGCCCTCGGCGTCGGCCTTCGCGTACCGCATCTGCGACTCGTAGGCGAAGTCGTCCATCGCCTCGCGGGAGACACCCTCGAGCAGCGCGACGTTCTCGGCGGTCTGCCCCATCGGGATGTAGATGTCGGGGAGCTTGCCGAGGTCGACCGGGTTCTCCCAGCCGTCGGCGCCCTGCTCGGCGACCTGCTTGGTGCGCTCCTGCGCCTCCTCGAAGCGCGGGTTCATCGTCCCGTCGAGGGAGTCGGAGTTGCCCTTCACGTACCGAGACACCATCTCCACGCCGGCGGACACGAACACGTCGCCCTCGCCGGCCTTGATGGCGTGGAACGCCATCCGGGTGGTCTGCAGCGACGACGCGCAGTACCGGGTCAGGGTCGTGCCGGGGACGTCCTGCCAGCCGAGCAGCGTCGTGACGACGCGGGCCATGTTGAAGCCCTGCTCGCCGCCCGGGAGACCACACCCGAGGTGCAGGTCCTCGACCAGCGACGGGTCGAGCTGCGGGACCTTGTCCATCGCGGCCTGGATGATGGTCGCGGTCAGGTCGTCCGGGCGGAGCCCGGTCATCGACCCCTTGAAGGCGCGACCGATGGGGGTGCGGGCGGTCGCGACGATGACGGCCTCAGCCATGGCGGGTCCTCGCTGTTGGTGCTGGTGTCCCGGCCCGATCGGGCCGGCCCGGCGAGGTTAACCCGCGTTCACGTCCGCGCCCGCACCGACCCAGGCCGGACGTAGGCTGCCCGCGGCCGGGCGGTCCACCCCGGCGGACGGGAGCGTGCGTGCGGATCGACCAGGTCGGCGACGGGGTGTGGCAGGTCGAGACGCTCCCGTACGTCAACGTGTGGGTGCTGGCCGACGACGACAGCGGCGTGACCGTCGTCGACGCGTCGGTCGCGGCCGTCCACCGTCGCATCGTCGGCGCCCTCGGCCGGCTCGGGTTCGACCGCGTCGACCGGCTGCTGCTGACCCACTGCCACCCCGACCACGCCGGCGGCGCCGCGGAGCTCGTCGAGCGGTTCCGCGTCGGCGAGGTGCTCGCCGGCGCCGGCGACGTGCCCTGGGTCGCGAGCGGCGAGATGCCCCCGAACGACCCCGCGACGCTCGGCGGCCGGGTCCTCGGGCGCTTCGCCCATACCGTGGCCCCGGTGCCGTCGGTCCGCCCGGTCCCCGAGCGCCTCGCCGTCGCCGGCGGGCTGGTCGCCGTCCCGACACCGGGCCACTCCCCCGGTCACACGGCCTTCCACCTGCCCGCCCGGGGCATCACGATCGGCGGTGACGCCGTGTTCAACGTGTTCCGGCTCGGGCCGTCGTTCGCGGCGTTTTGCTCCGACGTCGGGCGCAGCCACGCCTCGATGCTGACGCTCGCCGACCTCGAACCGGGGACGCTGCTGCTGGCGCACGGGACGCCGCTCACGGGGGACGTCGCCGGCCGGCTGCGCGAGCTCCACGCCCGCGTCACGGGCTGACCGTCAGCGCCGGCGGGCGTGCCGCCGACCGACGTCGTCCACGACCACGCGCAGCGGCACGCCGAAGGCCTCGGTGAGCGGCCCGTCCGCGAGCACGTCGTCGACCGCGCCGGCGGCCACCACGCGGCCACCCGCGAGCAGCACCGCGCGGGTCACCGCCGGCGGGACCTCCTCGAGGTGGTGCGTCACCAGCAGCAGCGTCGGCCCCTCCGGGTCGCGGCACAGCCGGTCGAGGTCGGCGAGCAGGTCCTCCCGCGCCCCGACGTCGAGACCGGCGAACGGCTCGTCGAGCACGAGCAGCGGGGGGGCCGTCACCAGCGCCCGCGCGATCGTCACCCGCTGCCACTCCCCCTGCGACAGGGTCCCGCCGGTGCGGGTCGCGAGGTGGGTCGCGCCGACCCGGGCGAGGGCCTCGAGCGCGCCGGGGTCGGGGGCCGCGCCGGCCGCGGCGCGAGGCACCGGCGCGGTGGCGCCGTCGCGCGCCGCCGCGAGGAGGTCGGCGACGCGCGCCCGCCGGTCGAGCAGGTCGCCGAGCCCGGCGGACACGAGCCCGACGAGCGGTCGCAGGGTCCGGACGTGGGTCCGGCCGAGCAGCCGACCGAGGACCTCCACCCGTCCCGTCGTCGGGAACCGGTAGCCGGTCAGCACCCGGAGCAGGGTGGTCTTGCCGGCGCCGTTGGGGCCCAGCAGGACCGTGTGGCCCCCCGCCGGGACCTCCAGCGACACGTCGTCGAGCAGCACCGCGCCGTCGGTGACCACGCGGACGTCGCGCAGGGCGATGACGGGGGATGCCGCCGGACCGCTCACCCGACCGGGTCGCGCAGGACCGGGCAGGACATGCAGCGCGGACCACCCCGACCACGCGGCAGCTCGTAGCTCGGGATGGTGTGCACCGTGACGCCGGCACGCTCGAGGATCTCGTTGGTGGCGACGTTCCGCTCGTAGGCGACGACCACGCCGGGCGCGATCGCGAGCGTGTTGTTCGCGTCGTTCCACTGCTCCCGCTCAGCGCGGGTCGAGCCGAGCGCCGGCTCGATGGCGCGAGCGTGGTCGAGCCCCGCGGCCCAGGCGAGCCCCTGCATCAGGCCGGCGGCGTCGGTGACCGCCACCCCGCCGGCGCCGTCCGGGGTCACCTGGAAGCAGCGCAGCTGCGGCGTGAACGCCGGGTAGGTGATGAACGCGTCGACGTCGACCTGCGTGACGATGGTGTCGAGGTGCATGGCGGCGCGGACCTTCGGCAGGTCCACGGCGAGGACGCGGTCGACCGCGCCGGCGGCGAACAGCCGGGTCGCGAGCACCTCGACGCCGGAGGGCGTGGTGCGCTCGGAGATCCCGACCGCGAGCCCGCGCTCCCCGACGACGAGCAGGTCGCCGCCCTCGAAGGTGGCGGGGACGTGGTCACCCGGGTCGCCGCCGAACCAGATGGGTGCGCCGGCGAAGCGCGGGTGCCGGGTCAGCAGCAGGCGCAGCAGGTCGGTCTCCCGCCGGCGCACGAGGCGGTTCATCGGCGAGAGCACGGCGCCCTCCCCGATCCACGCGGACGAGTCCCGCATGAACACGGCGTTCGGCAGGGGGTCGAGGAACAGCTCGTTGGGGGCCGAGGCCGCCGAGACGAGGCCCTGTCCGGCGCCGGCCTCCTCGATGGTCACGCCGCCGAAGAGGTGGTCGACGAGCTCCGTGGTGTCGAGGTCGAGCAGGAACGAGCGGACCCGGTCGACCGCCTGCGGGCCACACTGCTGCGGGGTGACCTGCGCGTGCACCACCTCCGCGGCGAGGTCGCGGTCCGCGAGCACCTCGGCGAGCAGACGCTCGACGTGGAGGACCTCGACACCGTTGCCCTCGAGCAGGTCGGTGAAGGCGTCGTGCTCCGCCTGGGCGTGCTCGACCCACAGCAGCTCGTCGAAGAGCAGGTCGTCCTTGTTGGTCGGCGTGATGCGGCCGAGCTCGAGCCCCGGGCGGTGCAGCAGCACCGTGCGGAGGCGCCCGACCTCGGACCGAACGCTCCCGGCCACGCGCGTCGAGGGTGCGTCGGCAACGTGCACGTCGGTCGCTCCAGTGGGCTCGGCCCCCGGTGTGGGGCCCGGCACCCTACCCGCGCCCGCCCGGGGCGGGCAGGCCCCGGGCGGACGGGAGGGTCGTGCGGGGCGTCAGGCGCCGGCGGTCTCCGGGCCGAAGACCGCCGCGACCTCGGTGACGGAGTCGACCGGGAAGTTCCCGCGCCGGGCGTGCTCGCGGACCGCCTCCTCGTTCTCGGCGCGATGCACGCAGATGATCCGGTCACCCGCGACGTAGCTGTGGTCCCACTCGTAGGGGACCCCCAGACCGTCGACGACGCCGTTCGACGTCGTCGCGATCCCTCGGAGGTCGTCGCCGGACAGGCCGGACGCCCCGGGGATGGTTCGCTCGATGATGTAGGTCCTCACGTGGTTCCCTCTCTCGACGGTGCTGATGTCGTGCAGCCGTTGTGGCCCGCGAGCACGGTCCGGGCACCCCGTGTGACGGCTCGTGTGACCCCGAGGCCCTCGTGGACCGGTCACACGCCGCGTCACACGCCGGTGCGCGACACTGCGACGTCGGTCGGCCCGGCCGGCCCGGAGGACCGCCATGTCCCTGCACCTGCGCCTGCTCGGCCCCCGACTCGCCATCCGGGACGGGCACGAGGTGTCGCTGCGTGGCGACAAGGCCTGGGTCCTGCTCGCCCGGCTCCTGCTCACCGACGCCCCGGTCCCCCGGAGCCGGGTCATCGCGGACCTGTTCCCGGACGCGTCGGACCCTGCCGGGGCGTTGCGGTGGAACCTGTCGCACCTGCGCCGCGCGCTCGGCGTGGAGATCGACGGGGACCCGCTCCGGCTCGCGCTGCCGGCCGACGCGACCGTCGACGTCGCCCTCCTGCGCGCCGGGGACGCGGCGGCGGCGCTGTCGCTCGACGGTCTCGACGACGACCTGCTCACCGGTGTCGAGCTCACCACGTCCCCGGCTGCGGCCACGTGGCTCGAGGCCGCCCGACGCCACACGCGACGCCTCGTGCTCGACGTCCGCCGCGAGGCGACGCTCGACCGGCTGGGTCGCGGTGACCACGCAGGGGCGATCCGCATCGCCGAGGCCGCGGCCGCTGCCGCCCCCCTCGACGAGGACGTCTGGGCGCTGCTCGTCCGCTGCCTCCACCTCGCCGGCCGGACCGACGACGCCGCCGACGTCGCTCGTTCGGCGACCGCGCTCCTCCGCGACCACCTCGGGATCGACCCGTCCGCCCGGTTCGCCGACGCACGTCGGGCGGTCCCGGGCGGGAACCGTCACGCCACCGGGCCGATGGCGGTCGTCGCTCAGCTCGAGGCGGGCGAGGCCGCCCTGGCCGCAGGCGCCGTGGACGCCGGGCTCCAGGCCCTGCGCAGCGCGGTCGTGGCGGCCCGGGCACTGGGCAACCGGGCGCTGCTGGCGCGGGCGCTGGTGACCCTCGGGCGGGCGCTCGTCCAGAGCGTGCGCAGCACCGACGACGACGGCCCGACCCTCCTGCACGAGGCCCTGCCCATCGCCGAGGACCTCGGCGATGCCGCGCTCGCGGCGGCCGCCGCCCGACAGCTCGGCTACGTGGACCTGCTGCGCGGGCGCTACGCCCGGTGCTTCGTGTGGTTCGACCGAGCCCGACGGGCGACCGACGACCCGGCGACGACCGGGTGGGTGGACGTCTACGAGGGGGTGGGCCGCGACGACGTCGGCGAGCTCCAGCACGCCGCCGACCTGCTGGCCGCCGCGTCGGACCTCGCGGACCGGACGGGTGACACGCGGCTCGGGACCTACGCGACGACCGTGCTCGGCCGCCAGCAGCTGCTGACCGGGCAGGGGGACGCCGTGGCGACGCTCGGGTCCGCCGTCACCCGCGCACGCCGGGCCGACTGGACCAGCCACGTGCCCTTCCCGGAGAGCCTGCTCGCGGAGGCGTTGCGGCGACACGGCGCCCTGTCACGAGCCGCTGCGACCGCGGAGCACGCGGCGGCGCTCGCCGAGCAGGTCGACGACCCGTGCTACCGGACGAGCGCGCTGCGGGCGCTCGGCCTCGTGCGTGTCGACCAGGCCGCGGTGCGCGAGGGCCTCGGCATCCTGACGGACCTCCCCCCGTTCTGCGCCAGCGTCCCCGACGCCTACCGCTGGATGCACGCCTGGGCGCTCGACGCGGTGGCGGACGCCACGTCGGCGGTCGGGGACACGGCCGCGACGGCCTGGATCGAGCGCAGCGTCGGGTTCGCGCAGGAGCTCGGGCTCGGCCCCATCGCCGCGCGCGGGGAGGTGTACCTCGGTCGGACCACGGGTCCCCCGGGCCGCCCCGCCCCGGCGGCACGCACCGCTCCCTAGGCTGGTCGCCCGCCGCCACCCCGGGAGCTACGCCGTGCCGACCCACACCATCATCGAGCCCTTCCGCATCAAGTCGGTCGAGCCGATCCGGTTCACCACCCGCGAGGAGCGCGAGGGCCTGCTCTCGGCGGCCGGCTGGAACCTCTTCTCGCTGCGGGCGGAGGACGTGATCATCGACCTGCTCACCGACTCCGGCACCGGGGCGATGTCGAGCGAGCAGTGGGCGGCGATCATGCGCGGCGACGAGTCGTACGCCGGCGCACGCTCGTTCGAGCGCTTCCGGGACGTGGTGCAGGAGCTGACCGGGTACGCCGAGGTCATCCCGACGCACCAGGGCCGCGCGGCGGAGCGGATCCTGTTCGGGGCGATCGCCACCGAGGGCGACGTCATCCCGAACAACACCCACTTCGACACCACCCGCGCGAACGTCGAGTTCCAGGGCGCCGAGGCGCGTGACCTGGTGTGCGCCGAGGGGCGGGACCTGCAGGTGGAGGCCCCGTTCAAGGGCAACGTCGACCTCGAGGCGCTCGAGGCGCTGCTGCGTGACGAGGGCCACCGCGTGCCGGTCGTGATGGTGACGATCACCAACAACTCGGGCGGCGGGCAGCCCGTCAGCCTCGAGAACCTGCGCGGCGTGCGGGAGCTGTGCGACCGGTACGACACCCCGTTCTTCCTCGACGCCTGCCGCTTCGCCGAGAACGCGTGGTTCATCCGGGAGCGCGAGGACGGGCAGGGTGACCGCCACCCGCGCGACATCGCGAAGGAGGTGTTCCGCCTCGCCGACGGCTGCACGATCAGCCTCAAGAAGGACGGCCTCGCGAACATCGGCGGCCTGCTCGCGATGCAGGACCCTGAGCTGGCCGCACGCTGCCGCGACGACCTGATCCTCACCGAGGGCTTCCCGACCTACGGCGGCCTCGCCGGCCGAGACCTCGACGCCCTCGCGGTCGGGCTGGTCGAGGTGACCGACCCCGACTACCTGCGCTACCGGGTCCGCACCGCCGAGTACCTCGCCGAGAAGGCGTGGGAGGCCGGGGTGCCGACCGTGCGCCCGCCCGGTGGCCACGCGGTGTACCTCGACGCCGGCGCGCTGCTGCCCCACATCGCCCCGCACGAGCTGCCGGCGCAGGCGCTCGCGAACGAGCTGTACCTCGAGGGCGGGGTCCGCGGGGTCGAGATCGGGACGCTGATGTTCGGGCGGCCCGACCCGGACGGCGGCCCGGACGCGCCGGCACCACACGAGCTCGTCCGGCTCGCCCTGCCGCGGCGCATGTACACCCAGAGCCACGTCGACTACGTCGGCGAGGTGATCGCGAGCGTGGCCGAGCGGGCCGCGGAGCTGCGGGGCTACCGGGTGGTCGAGCAGCCCCGCTGGCTGCGGCACTTCACCGCCCGGCTCGAGCCGCTCCCCTGACGCGAGCGGCCCGGCCGGGGTCGGCCCGTCAGCGGCTGCCGAGGCGGCCGGTCGGCTCGAACCAGCGACCGTCGATCGGCAGGTTCGTGAGGGTGAGGCGCGGCAGCGCGACCTCGAACAGCCCGGTGATGTCCTCGAGGTCGATGAACTCGACCCCGTCGGCCGTCGACAGCCCGCCGGCGTACTCGGCGAACCCGAGCACGTGGACCGCGACGCCGTCCTGGGCGAAGCCCTTCAGCGGCTCGAGGAACGCCTTCGCGTCGTTCGAACCGACGTAGATGGCCTCGAGGTCGCCCCGGTCGAACGAGGCGTCGAGGTGGTCGAGCATGTCGTCGTCGACGTCGGAGTCGCCGTCCTTCGGCTTCGCGAAGACCCGGTAGCCCTCCTCCAGCAGCCACAGGACCCAGCCGCGCATCGGCCCGGCGACGTGGGCGGGGACGTTGACGAACACGCTCGCCTCGACGTCCCCGGGGTCGTCGGCCCGGTCGACGAGCCACTCACCGAGGCGGGCGAGGTCGGGTCGGGTGGCGGGCGTCGGCTTGCCGTCGATGATGTTCGACAGCGTCATGTCGATGTTGGGCGCGTCCCAGACGAGCACGTGGCGACCCACGGCGGCGCTCCTCGCTTCTGCGCCACGCCCGGACGGACCGGGTCGCGGCAACGGACCAATGTGTGGAAACGTCCGCGAGCCTACGCCGTAGCCTCCGGCCGACGACGTGCCTCCGCAGCCGAACGGACGTGCCCCGTGCCCTCCGACCACCTCGACCCCGCCCTCGCCGGCTGGATGACCGACCTCGCCCACCAGGAGCACGACCACCAGGTGCTCACCGAGCTCGGCATCCGGGCCCGCGAGACGGGGAGGGACCTGCTCGACCACGCCGTCGGGCGGCTGCTCGAGGTGCTGGCCCGCGCCGGCGGTGCGCAGCGCGTCGTGGACCTCGGCACGGGTCTCGGCGCCGCGGCCCACTGGCTCGCCCGGGGGGTCGGGGAGCATGGCCGCGTGCACACCGCCGGCGCGCCCGACGACGTCGCGGTGGCCGAGCAGGCCCTGCGGCGGATGGAACTGTGGGAGCGCGTCGAGGCGACCGCGACCGATGACCCGGTCGCCGTGCTCGCCGACCACGCCGAGGGATCCCTCGACCTCGTCCACGTGGGCCTGCCGCCGGCGCCGGCGGCGCACGAGGCGGCCGTCCCGCGCCTGCGCGTCGGGGGGTTGCTCGTCGCCCAGCACGCGCTGACGGACGAGGGCCGGGCGCTGGCCCGCCACGCCGCGGAGGACTTCCGCGTGGCCGTGTCGGTCCTGCCGATCGCGACCGGCGTGCTGCTGGCCGTCCGGGTCGAGTGAGCCCTAGCGCCGACCGAAGACGAGCAGCACCCCGACCACCAGCAGCGCCGCCCCGACCAGCCGCAGCGGGTCGAGAGGCACGCGCGGGCCCCCCACGCCGGCAGCCTCGAGGGCGAACGCGAGCAGCAGTTGCACCCCGGTGACCACCGCGAGCGTGGCGGCCAGCCCGAGCGGGGCGACGGCGATCGCGATGGACGTCACGATCCCGACGCCGGCCACCCCGGCGAGGAGCCCGACCGGCGCGGCGCGCACGGCGGCGAGGCCGAACCCGTCGCCGGCGAGCAGCACCGCCACGAGCGCGGTGACCGTCCCGGCCACGTGCACCCACAGCGCGACCGCCAGCGGGCTGGTGCGCGTCCCGAACCCGCCGATGAGCAGGGTCTGCACCGCGATGAACGTCCCGGCGGCGATGGCCGCGACGACGGCGAGGGGCATCAGAAGCAGGCCGCCGCGAGCCACGGGTAGGGGTTGATCGCGGCGCCCCCGCCCGGGTGGTTCTCGAAGTGGACGTGCGGCGGGCCACCGCGCGCGTTGCCCGTGTCGCCGTTGAAGGCGATCAGCTGCCCGGCGTCGACCCGGCTGCCGACGCCGATCCCCGGCGCGACCCCGTTGATGTGGGCGTAGTAGTACTCGTTGCCGTCGTCGCCGAAGAGGTAGATGCCGAGACCACCGAGCCGGGAGTTCGTGATCCGGGAGATGCGACCCGACGTGAACGCGTAGGTCGGCGCGTCCATGAACGAGAAGACGTCGGTGCCCTTGTGGCTGCGCCCGCCGGAGCGGGGGGCACCCCAGGTGTCCCGGAAGTTGAAGGGCCGGTCGAAGATGCAGGCGTAGGTGCCGTTCTGGGCACCCCGGTTGATGGTGCGCTTGCGGGCCTCGATGCGCTCGAGCGAGGAGAGCCGGTCGCGGGCGCTGGACAGGTCGGACTCGAGCGCGACCCGACGGGCGTCGAGCTCGTCGCGCAGCACCGCGAGCTCCTCGCGCCGGCGGTCGAGCAGGATGCGGGCCTGCGCCGCCTGGGTGCGCAGCGCCGTGGCCTGCTCCAGCGACCCCTCGTCCCGCTCGGTCACGGCGGCCATCAGGCTCGCGCGCTCGACGGCGCCGGCGGGCCCCTCCGCCGTGAGCATCGAGGTGAGCACCGTGTCGGCACCCCGCTTGAACGCCTCGCGGGCCCGCAGGCCCAGCGCGTCCGCGACCTCCGCGGCCCGCTCCTCGAGCGCGGCGGTGCGCGCCTCGAGGTCCTCGAGCTCCGCCTCGGCGGCGTTCACGCGGGCCCAGACGTCCTCGTAGGCGGCGGTCGCGTCGGCGACCCGGGTCTCGAGCTCCTCGACCTGCTCCTCGACCTGCTCGATGTCCTGCGCGACGGCCGTGGCCGGCACCAGGGCGCTGGCGAGGAGCACCAGCAGCGCGCGGAGTGGGCGGGCGGGACGGCGGGACACGGCGGGACGACCTCAGGGGGCGGGGAGGGCTCGGGAGCACGGGCGGGCGGCGGGAGGAGGCGCCCCGCGGGGGCGACCGGTGCCGCGCCGGCGTGGACAGGGTGCCAGAGCGGCCGCCGAGCTCCCACCCGAGAGCCGGGTTCCCCGTGCGCCACCCGCCCACGTATCCTGCCCCGTCGGAGCCGGACCGGCCGCTCCCGCGCCCCACCGGGGCCCCGATCGCGCGAGGTCCACACCAGATGGCAGACCAGCCCGCCCCGTCCACCCCGCCACCCGCCGGCGCTGCCCTCCCGGAGCGCGACCGCCCGTGGCTGATGCGCACCTACTCGGGCCACTCGTCCGCCGCCGCGTCGAACGAGCTCTACCGGACGAACCTCGCGAAGGGGCAGACCGGCCTGTCGGTCGCCTTCGACCTCCCCACCCAGACGGGCTACGACTCCGACCACGTGCTGGCCCGCGGGGAGGTGGGCAAGGTCGGCGTGCCCGTCACCTCGATCGATGACATGCGCACGCTGTTCGACGGGATCCCGCTCGAACAGATGAACACGTCGATGACGATCAACGCGACCGCGATGTGGCTGCTCGCGCTCTACGTGGCCGTCGCCGAGGAGCAGGGCGCCGACACGACCAAGCTCAACGGCACCACGCAGAACGACATCATCAAGGAGTACCTGTCCCGCGGGACCTACGCGTTCCCGCCGGGGCCGAGCCTCAAGCTCATCGCCGACATGATCGCGTACACGGTGGAGCACATCCCGTCGTGGAACCCGATCAACATCTGCAGCTACCACCTGCAGGAGGCCGGCGCGACGCCGGTGCAGGAGGTCGCCTACGCGCTGGCCAACGCCATCGCCGTGCTCGACACGGTGAAGGAGCGGGGCGAGGTCCCCGAGGACCGCTTCCCGCAGGTGGTCGGCCGGATCTCCTTCTTCGTCAACGCCGGGATCCGCTTCATCGAAGAGACCGCGAAGATGCGGGCCTTCACCGAGCTGTGGGACCGCATCGCGACGGAGCGCTACGGCGTGACCGACCCGAAGCTGAAGCGCTTCCGCTACGGCGTGCAGGTGAACTCGCTCGGCCTGACCGAGCAGCAGCCCGAGAACAACATCGCCCGCATCCTGGTGGAGATGCTCGGGGTGACCCTCTCACGGGACGCCCGTGCCCGCGCCGTGCAGCTGCCGGCGTGGAACGAGGCGCTCGGCCTGCCTCGCCCGTGGGACCAGCAGCTCTCGCTGCGGATGCAGCAGGTGCTGGCCTTCGAGACCGACCTGCTCGAGTACCCCGACCTGTTCGAGGGGTCGAAGGTGATGGACGCGAAGGTGGCCGAGATCCGCGACGCCGCGTGGGCGGAGCTCGAGGAGGTCCTCTCGCTCGGTGGGGCGCTCGAGGCCGTCGAGCACATGAAGGCCGAGCTGGTCCGCTCCAACGCCGAGCGGCTGCGCCGCATCGAGGGCGGCGACCTGCAGGTCATCGGCGTGAACGCCTTCACCACGGGGTCGGACTCGCCGCTCGTGGACGAGGAGGGCGGCATCCTCAAGGTCGACGACGCCGCGGAGGTCGAGCAGCTCGAACGGCTCGCCGCCCACCGCGAGCGCCGCGACGACGCGGCCGTCGAGGCCGCGCTCGCCGAGCTGCGACGCGCGGCCGAGGCCGACGAGAACCTGGTGCCGGCCTCGATCGTCTGCGCCCGCGCCGGTGTCACCACCGGCGAATGGGCTGGGACGATGCGTGAGCTGTTCGGCGAGTACCGCGGCCCGACCGGCGTGTCCGACCGGGCGCTCGCCGGCGGCGGCCCCCTGGGCGAGAAGCTCACCGCCGGGCGCGAGCGCGTCCGCGCGGTGGAGGAGCGCCTCGGGCGCAAGCTCCGCATCCTCGTCGGCAAGCCCGGGCTCGACGGGCACTCCAACGGTGCCGAGCAGGTCGCGATCCGGGCGCGCGACCTCGGGATGGAGGTCATCTACGAGGGGATCCGCCTCACCCCCGACCAGATCGTCCGCACCGCGGTCGACGAGGACGTCCACGTCGTGGGCCTCTCGATCCTGTCGGGCTCGCACATGGCGCTCGTGCCGCAGGTCGTCGAGGGGCTGCGGGCCGCGGGGCACGAAGTCCCGGTCGTCGCCGGCGGCATCATCCCGCGCGACGACGCCGAGACGCTGCGCGCCGCCGGCGTCGCGGCCGTGTTCACGCCGAAGGACTTCGAGCTGACCGACGTGCTCGTCCACGTCGCCGAGCTGGCGGCCGACCGCCTGCAGCCGGCGTAGGGGCGGGGACGTGGCGGGGCGGGCGCACCGGGTGCTGCTGGTCGAGGACGACGTCGCCCTGGGTGAGGCGCTCGCGCTCGGCCTGCGGGCCGAGGGCTTCGAGGTCGACCTGCGCCGGGACGGCCTCGACATCGTGACGGTGGCCGCGGCGTTCCGGCCCGACCTCGTCGTGCTCGACGTCCGGCTCGCCGAGGGACCGTCCGGGCTCGGGGTGGCCGAGCGGCTGCGCGCCGTGGTCGACCTGCCCATCGTGTTCCTGACCGCGGCGGACGGACTCGAGGACCGGCTCGCGGGCTTCCGGGCCGGCGCGGACGACTACCTCGTCAAGCCGGTCGCGCTCGCGGAGCTCGCCGTCCGCATCCGGGCCATCCTCCGTCGCAGTGGGGTCGAGGACGGCGGACCGCTCACCGTGGGCGACCTGGTCATCGACGAGCAGGCCCGCAGTGTCCACCGCGACGGCGACGAGGTCGAGCTGACCCGCACCGAGTTCGACCTGCTCCTCGCCCTCGCCACCCACGCCGGCAACATCCTCAGCAAGGCGCAGCTGCTGTCCATGGTGTGGGGCTTCGACGAGTACGACCCGAACCTCGTGGAGGTGTACGTCAGCACGCTCCGGCGCAAGCTCGAGCTCAACGGGACACGCAACATCCAGACCATCCGCGGCGTCGGCTACTCGCTGCGCGCGTGACGACGCCCACGCCGAGCCTGCGGGCCCGTCAGGTCCGGGCCCTGCTCCCCGTCGTGCTCCTGCTCCAGACCCTGGTCGCCGTGGCCGTCACGCTCGCGCTGCAGACCCAGCTCGACGTCGGCCTCGACGAGCTCCTCGACGCCCGTGCGGGCGTCGCGGCCCGGGAGCTCGAGGAGCACCCCGGCGAGGCCGTGGTCGAGCAGCTCCGCCGCAGCGGGATCCCCGCCGTGGTGACCCTGCCCGACGGCGAGGTGCGCACGTCCGCGCCCACCGGGAGCTCCGCGCTGCCGGTCCCCGGGCCGGGCGGGGCCGTGGTCGGGCCGGTCCGCACGGTCGTGCTCAGCGGCGGTGACGGGACCCGGGTCGAGGTGCTGGCCAGCGAGTCCGGCATCCGCGCGACCATCAACCGGCTCATCGCCCTGCAGCTCATCGGGCTCCTGACCACGGGAGGGCTCGGCTGGATCGCGGTCCGACGCGTCACCGAGCACACGCTGCGCTCGCTCGAGGACATGACGGCCACGGCCGACCGGATCGGGTCCGGGGCCCACCACGAGCGCATCGACCCCGACGACCCGACCACCGAGCTCGGACGCATGGCCACCGCGTTCGATGGCATGGTCGCGTCGCTCGAGGAGGCCGTTGCGACCGCACGGGCCGCCGACGAGCGGGGGCAGCGGTTCCTCGCCGACGCGGCCCACCAGCTGCGCACCCCGATCTCGGTCATCCGCGCGTCCGTCGAGGTCATCCTCCGCGACCCCGACGGTCCGGAACGGGACCGGCTGCTGTTCAACGTGGTCCGGGAGACGGCCCGGTGCGCCGACCTGTTGACCGACCTGCTCCAGCTCAGCCGGCTCGACCAGCCCGAGCAGCCGGACGGGTCCGACTTCGACGTGGCCGCCGTGGTCGCGTCGGAGGCGGACCGGCTCCGCACGCTCGCACCGCAGCTCACCGTCCGCGTCGACGCCCCGGCCCCCGTCACCGTGCGGGGCCGTCCGGAGGCCGTCGCCGAAGCGGTCGGGAACCTGCTGGACAACGCTCGCCGGTTCGCGAGCACCGAGGTGTCCGTCACGACCACCGTGGGCCCGGCCGGCGAGGTCGTGGTGACGGTCGAGGACGACGGTCCCGGGGTACCGGAGTCCCACCGTGCCCGCGTCTTCGAGCGCTTCCACGGGGACGGGTCGGGCTCCGGCCTCGGCCTGGCCATCGCGCGTGGCGTGGCGCTGGCGCACGGCGGGGACCTGGTCCTCGAAGGAGGCTCGCGGTTCGCGCTCAGGCTGCCGCCGGGTCGCCACGACGACCGGTAGGGCGGGCGGCCGTCCGGACCTCGCTGACGGTCAGACCTCGCTGACGACCCGGAGCTCGGAGACCGCAGCGAGGAGCCCGGTGGCGTCGTCGAGCAGGACGGCGCGGTCTGCACCGCGCCTGAGCGCATCAACCACCAGGCCGGGGAAGGGCACCACGACGACCAGCCGCAGGCCGGGCGACACCGAGGCCAGCAGGTCGATGGCACGCAACCCGAGGCGACCGGCGAGGGTCAGGTCGAGGACCGCCACCCCGTCCGGTCGGGACACCGCCAGCTCGATGAGCTCGATCGCCCGGTCCGCCTTCCCGACCACCTCGAGCCCGCGGGAGGGCAGGCCGGCCGCCAGCACCACCTCGGTCATGGGCGTCACGCAGGTCAGGACCGGGACGAGCTCGTCGAAGGCCCACGTCATCGTCGCTCCCGACCGCTCGAGGGTCTCCCGCGTCGGGGGACGCGGCTCGTGACCCACCGCGGATGCTGCGCCACCGACCTGAGCGTGCGCTGAGCCACGGGCCGTCTCTCAGGGTCCTCTCAGGGGCGACGAGGAGGTGAGCGCTCGGGATCGCGCGGTCCGGCGACGCCGCGTCACACCACCGTCGCGGGGTAGCCGGCCCGCTGCATGGCGTCGCGGAGGTGCGCGACGTGCTCCGCGCCCCGAGCCTCGAGCTCGAGGACCACCTCGACCTGCCCGAAGCGCTGCCGGCGCTGGAAGCGGTGGTGCTCGACGGTGACGACGTTGGCCCGCTCCGCGGCGATCAGGGCCAGGAGGCGTGCGAGCTCGCCCGGGCGGTCCGGGACCCGTGTCCGCAGCGTCACGTAGCGACCCTCGGCCGTGAGCCCGCCGGTGATGATGTGCTGCAGCACCAGCGGGTCGATGTTGCCGCCGGAGAGGATCGCCACGGTCGGCCCGTCCCCGGGATCGACGAGCCCGGCGAGCAGGGCGGCGACCCCGACGGCACCGGCCGGCTCGACGACCTGCTTCGCACGCTCGAGCAGGAGCGTGACGGCGCGCGCGATGGTCTCGTCGTCGACGGTCACGACCTCGTCCACGAGCGCCCGGACGTGCGCCAGCGTCAGCTCGCCGGGTCGCTTGACGGCGATCCCGTCGGCGATGGTCTCCACCGTCGGCAGGGTTGTCGGCGCGCCCTGGGCCAGCGATGCGGGGAAGGAGGCCGCCCCCGTGGCCTGGACGCCCACGACACGGACGTCGGGGCGGAGCGCCGCCACGGCCACCGCCACCCCGGACACGAGGCCGCCCCCGCCGACGCAGACGACGACGGTGGCCGCGGCCGGGACCTGCTCGAGCAGCTCGAGCCCGAGGGTCCCCTGCCCGGCGATGACGTCGGGGTGGTCGAACGGGTGGACCAGGACGGCACCCTCCCGGTCGGCGTGCTCCTGCGCCCGGGCGAGGCAGTCGTCCACGACCCCGTCGACGAGCTCGACGTGCGCGCCGTACCCGAGCGTCGCGCTGACCTTCGGCAGCGGCGCGTTCGCCGGCATGTACACCGTCGCGTCGACGCCCTGCAGCCGGGCGCCGAGCGCGACCCCCTGGGCGTGGTTGCCGGCGGACGCGCACACCACCCCGCGCCGGCGCTCGTCGTCGTCGAGCAGCGCGATGCGGTTGTAGGCACCGCGGAGCTTGAACGACCCCGTCCGCTGGAGGTTCTCGAGCTTGAGCACCACCTCGTGGCCGACGACCTCGGAGACGGCGCGCGACGGCTCGACGGGGGTCGGCTGCAGGACGTCGCGCAGGCGCACGGCGGCAGCGCGCACGTCGTCGATGGACACCAGCGTCACGGGTCGGCTCCGCACCTCGGTCGGCTCGCGAGCCTAACCGCCGCGCCTCGGAGCACCCGACGGACGCCGGTGTGCGGTCCCCGAGACGACTCTGGTAGGAACACCCCGACCCTCCCCCGCACCCGACTTCCACGAGGTCCGACGATGGCCGACGTCCGCATCGCCCACGACACGATGGGCGAGATGGAGATCCCCGCCGACGCGCTCTGGGGCGCCAGCACCCAGCGCGCGGTCGAGAACTTCCCCGTCTCCGGGCAGCCCGTGCCGGCGCCCGTGTTCCAGGCCCAGGCCCTGATCAAGTGGGCCGCCGCGACCGCGAACGAGCGCACCGGCGTCATCGACGCCGAGCTCGCCGAGGTCATCCGTCGCGCCGCCGACGAGGTCATCGCCGGGGAGCTCGACCGCCACTTCCCGGTCGACACCTTCCAGACCGGCTCCGGCACCTCGACCAACATGAACGCGAACGAGGTGATCGCGAACCGGGCGAAGCAGCTCCTCGGCGAGGACCTCTCGTCCGACCGCGTGCACCCCAACGACCACGTCAACGCGTCGCAGTCGTCCAACGACTCGTTCCCCTCCGCCGTGCACATCGCCTGCGCCCGCACCGCCGTCGACGTCACGATCCCGGGCCTGCGTCGGCTCGCCGCGTCGCTGCGCGCGAAGGAGTCCGAGTTCGCCGACGTGGTGAAGTCGGGCCGCACCCACCTGATGGACGCGACCCCGGTCACGCTCGGCCAGGAGTTCGGCTCCTACGCCCGTCAGGTCGAGTTGGGCATCACCCGCATCGAGAAGGCCCTCGACTCGATCCACGAGCTCGCGCTGGGTGGCACCGCCGTCGGCACCGGGCTCAACTGCCCGCCCGGGTTCGTCGACGCGGTCATCGAGCTCATCGCCGAGCGCACCGGCATCCCCTTCCGCGAGGCCGAGGACCACTTCGAGGCCCAGGGCTCGCGCGATGCGCTCGTCGAGCTCTCCGGCGCGCTGAAGGTCGTCGCGGTCAGCCTCATCAAGATCGCCAACGACATCCGCTGGCTCTCCTCCGGCCCCCGCACCGGGCTGTACGAGATCCAGCTGCCCGAGATCCAGCCGGGCTCGTCGATCATGCCGGGCAAGGTCAACCCGGTGATCCCCGAGTCGGTCCGGCAGGTCGCCGCGCAGGTCATCGGCAACGACGCCGCCGTCACCATCGGTGGCCTCTCGGGTGAGCTCGAGCTCAACGTCATGATCCCGCTGATGGCCCGCAACGTGATCGAGTCGCTGCAGCTCATCGGCCGCGTCAGCGAGGTGTTCGTCGACAAGTGCCTCGACGGCATCGAGGACACCGGGATGGGCCCGAAGCTCGTGGAGCGCTCGCTCATGCAGGTCACCGCCCTGGTGCCGGAGATCGGCTACGAGCGCTCGGCCGCCCTGGCCAAGAAGGCCCACAAGGAGGGCAGGACGCTGCGCGAGGTCGCCGTCGAGGACGGGGTCGACGAGGCACTGCTCGACCGGGTGCTCGACTACCGCGCGATGGCCGAGGGCGGCATCCTCTGACCCTGCCACGCCAGACGGACGCTGCCACGCCAGGATGACACCCGTGTCGCACTCACGTGGCAGCGTCCGTCGCGTCGATGCCGAGTGACCGCAGTCTGGCGACCAACGCGTCGGCCCGGTGACCCCGAAGGTCCTCGGCGTGTGCCACGACGACCGTCCAGCCGAGCTCGGCCAGCCGTGCTCGCTGCGCCGCGTCGCGCTCGCGCCGTGCGGGCGTGTCGTGCCACGCACGTCCGTCGACCGCGAGCAGCACGCGACGCGCGGGCCACGCGAGGTCGGCCCGGTGCACGAACCGCCCCTGCTCGTCGCCGATCTCGTGCTGCACCGCCGGCGCCGGCACGCCAACCCGTGCCAGCAGCGCCAGCGCCTCGGCCTCCAGCGGACTCTCGGCCCGTGCGATCCCGACCGGCAGGGCGTCGAGGACCCGACGCAGGCGGGCCAGCCCCGGAGCACCGCGCCGGCGGTCGGCGAGCACCAGGACCTCGGCGGACAGTGCCGGCCGCCGGCGGGCCAGGTCACGTGCCACGAGCTCGAGGTGCTGGTCGTCGAGCAGCCCCGCGAGGTCGACGAGCGTGCGCGTCTCGTTGGTCACGGGCAGACCGTCCACGAGGGATCGTTCGTCCGTATGGAGCCGCACGGTGGTGTGCAGCCGGGCGCCGGCGACCTCGTCGTGGCGGCCGCGGGCAACGAGCACGTCGATGCGCGCGGGGCGCCGGCAGTCGATCATCCCGTGCAGGTGGGCCGCCGTCCGGTGGCTCAGGACGGCGCCGTCTCCCGCCGCGAGCAGCAGCCTGCGGGCCGCCTGTTGCCACGACGCGGGATGGGTGCCGAGGTCGATCACGCCCGGGGCCGGTTCGCGCCACACGCCGGACCGGACCCGTCTCGTCACGGTCCGGCCGGCGATCCCCGCCGTGGCGAGCTGCCCGCGGGTGGCCAGCCCGTGCTGGTCACGGCCGATCGTCACGGCCCGCTCGTCGACGCTCCCCATGCGGCCAGCATCGCCCGCGCCGGCGGCCGCACCGCCCCGACATGCGCACGCCCTGTGGACTGCAGGACCCCGACGTGCGCACGCCCGAGACGCTGCCACGTCAGACGGACACCGGTGACGCTTTCGCGTGGCAGCGTCCGTCACGCGTGGCAGCGTTGCGGGGGTCAGTCCTCGAGGTGGTACTCGTCGGCGTAGTACTCGACGCCGAGGTGGGTGATCGACTCCTCGCCGGCCATCCAGCGCAGGGTGTTCTTGAGCTTGGTGAGCTGGATGAACAGGTCGTGCTCCGGGTACAGGCCGGGCTTCACCTGGGGGCTCTTGTAGTAGAAGGAGAGCCACTCCTGGATGCCCGACATGCCGGCGCGCGCGGCCAAGTCGCTGAAGAGCGCGAGGTCGAGCACCAGCGGCGCGGCGAGGATGGAGTCGCGGCAGAGGAAGTCGACCTTGATCTGCATCGGGTAGCCGAGCCACCCGAAGAAGTCGATGTTGTCCCACCCCTCCTTGTTGTCGCCGCGGGGCGGGTAGTAGTTGATCCGGACCTTGTGGTAGAGGTCCTGGTACAGCGTCGGGTAGAGCTCCGGCTGGAGGATGTAGTCGAGGACGCCGAGCTTCGACTCCTCCTTCGTCTTGAACGACTCCGGGTCGTCGAGGACCTCGCCGTCGCGGTTGCCGAGGATGTTGGTCGAGTACCAGCCCTCGACGCCGAGCATCCGGGCCTTGAACATCGGCGCGAGGACGGTCTTGATGAGCGTCTGTCCGGTCTTGAAGTCCTTGCCCGAGATGGGGACGCCGTGCTCCTCGGCGTAGGCGCGCAGCGCCGGGGTGTCGACCGTGAGGTTCGGCGCACCGTTCGCGAACGGCACGCCCTCGAGCAGGGCCGCGTAGGCGTAGAGCATCGACGGGGCGATGACCGGGTCGTCGGCGTCGATGGCGGCGTCGAAGGCCTCGATCGTCTGGTGCTGCGGGCCGTTCTCGATGAAGATCTCGGTCGAGCCGCACCACACCATCACGAGCCGGTCGCAGCCGCGCTCCTCCCGGAAGTCGCGCAGGTCGGCGCGGATCTGCTCGAGCAGTTCGCGCTTCGTCCCGGTCTTGACGTTCGGGCCGTCGAGGCGCTTGACGTACGCCGGGTCGAACGCGGCCGGCATCGGCTGCACGGCGCGCAGCGCGTCCGCGATCGGTTCGAGGTGCCGCGACGCGTCGAGCACACCGGCCTTCATCGCGGAGACGTAGGCGTCGTCCTCGAAGGGGTCCCAGGCGCCGAACTCGATGTCCTCCAGCGCCGCCAGCGGGACGAGCTCGCGCACGGTCGGGGCGCGCTCGTCGGTCCGCTTGCCGAGCCGGACCGTGCCCATCTCCACGAGCGAGCCCACGGGCTCCGCCATGCCCCGACGGATCAGCTCGACGCCGGCGATGAAGGTCGTGGCGACGGCACCCAGGCCGACGGTGATGATGCCGAGCTTGCCCTCGGCGGGCGCGATCTCGGGGCGCGGGAGGTCGGTCACGGGGGCACCTGTCAGGGTCGCGGGAGGAGGTGGACCGCCAGCGACGGCCCGGCGCCTCGGCGTCGCGTGCCCGCGCGCCGGCGCGCGGGCAGGGTACGAGGTCCCGCGCCGGCGGCCTACTCCGCCAGGGCAGCCCGGATCGCGAGGTCGAGCTCGTGGCCGTGGTCGTCGTCGAGGGGGCGTCCCGTGGCGTCGCGCACGTAGAAGACGTCGATGACCTCGTGGCCCTGGGTCTGGACCTTCGCGAGCACGAGGTCGAGCTCGAGCTCCGCCAGGGCGGACGCGATGCGGTACAGCACCCCGATGCGGTCGAGCGTGCGGACCTCGACGATGGTCGCCCGCCCGTCGGGGTCGGGTTCCGTGGTGACGGTCGTGTCGATCTCCGGCGCCCGGGCGAGGCGCCGCTCCTCCCCGGCGCGCTTGCGGGCGACGCGGGCCCGCACCGCCAGCCGCCCGGCGACGGCCTCGACCAGGTCCCCCTCGACCTGCGCCCACCACGAGGCGGTGGCGTGCTCGGGGGCCACGACCGTGAACGTGTCGACGGCCGTGCCGTCGTCACGCGTGTGGGCGTGGGCCTGCAGGATCGAGCCGCCGTGCAGGGCGACCACGCCGGCGACCTTGGCGAACAGCCCCGGCGTGTCCATGGCGACGACGTCCAGCTCGTCGTAGGCGGTGCCGTCGGCCGCGGGCTCACCGGGGGTGACCCGCGTGCGCACCTCTCCCGGCTCGGGCCGGGTCGCGGCCATGCCGGCGTGCCGGACCACCGCCCGCGGCGAGACCGCTGCCGCGTAGCGCTCGGGGAGCTGCCCGAGGTGGGAGCGGACGGTCGCCTCGTCGACGCCGAGCATCGGCGCCAGCGACACGGCGTCCTCGGCGGTGGAGACGGCGCCGTCGGACGTCGTCTCGGGATCGCGCTCGTCGAACACGGCTCGGACCCTCTCGACCAGGGATGCCACCAGTGAAGCCTTCCAGGAGGACCATGCCGTGGGGCCGGTCGCGGTGCCGTCCGCGGCGGACAGCAGGTGCAGGCAGGCGAGCGTCGCCCGGTCGCCGACGAGCTCGGCGACGCGACGGGCCTCCGCGGGGTCGGCGACGTCGCGGCGGGTCGCGACGTCGGGCAGGAGCAGGTGGTGCTCGACCAGCCGGCCCACGAGGTCGACCGTGGCCTCGGGCACCCCGGTCCGGGCCGCCATGGCACGGGCGGGACCGATCCCCGTCTCGCTGTGGGGCTCGCCCCAGGCCTTGCCCACGTCGTGGAGCAGGACGCCGAGCATCAGCCCGTCCCGGTCCGCCACGTCGGCCATGGCCGCCGTCGCCCACGGGCGGGACCGGCACAGCTCCGCGAGCGACGCGGCGGCGTGCACGAGGTGCCGGTCGAGGCTGAAGCGATGGAACGGGTTGCGCTGGGCCCGCCCGCGCAGGGCCGCCCACTCGGGCAGCAGGGCCGTGAGCATCCCCACGTCGTCGAGCTCGGCCAGCACCGGCAGGGCCGCGTCCCCCGACCACAGCAGCCGCAGGAACCGCTCGCGGAGCGCCGGCGTCCACGGGTACGGCTCGGTGCGCTCCTGGGTGGCGCGGCGGACCCGGGTCGCCGTGGCCCGGTCGAGGACGCCCCCGGTCTCGACGAGCGCCGAGATGAGCCGCAGCGGCAGGGTGGGCTCGTCGAGCTCCACGCCCGGGGGCAGGCGCACCACGCCGTCGGCGACCTCGAACCCGTGGACGGTGCGCTGGCTGGGGCGACGCAGTCGTCGGCCCTGCTGGGCGTCCACGGCGATGAGGACCCAGGCGCGGCGGTGCACGTGCTCGACCGTCCGTGCCGCGAGGAAGTGGTCGGTCATGAGCCGGTGCGCCGCGGTGTCGCGGTCGTCGTCGCCGTCCAGGTACCCGAGACGCTCCGCGACGCCCTGCTGCAGGTCGAGGCGCAGCACGTCGCTCGCGCCGTCGTGCTCGAGGTGGAGGGCGACGCGGGTGGCCAGCAGCTGGTCGTAGGCCCGGGCGAGCCGGCCGCGGTCCACGGCACCGAGGTAGCGGGCCGGGACGAGCGGGTCGAGCCCGACCGCCCCGACGAGCGCGCCGGCGGCCCAGCGCAGCGACTGGACGTCGCGCAGACCACCGGCGCCCGACTTCAGGTCCGGCTCCAGCGCCTCGGCGGCGTCGCCGGCGCGCCGGCGGCGGTCGTCGTCCGCGACGGTCAGCGCGTCGAGGAGCTTGCGGGGCTTGCGGGTGAGGCGCGACAGCACGTCGTCGCGGACGGCGGCGTAGCGCGACGAGAGCCCGGCCACGACGCGGCCGTCGATCGTGGCCGTGGCCGTGTCGAGGTCGTCGATCGCCTCGAGGGCCTGCTTCCGGGTCCGGACGGCGTAGCCGACCTTCAACCCGGCGTCCCAGAGCGGGTAGACGACGTCGCGGACGATCGACTCGAGCTGGGGTTCCTCGAGGCGGTCGTGGAGGACGAGCAGGTCCACGTCCGAGGCCGGGCACAGCTCGCGGCGGCCGTACCCCCCGACCGCCACGAACGTGCACGCACCACCGTGTGCCGCGCCCTCGACGAGCTCGGCGACACCGGCGTCGACCTCGGCGGTCCAGGCTTCGCACCACGCCCGACCCGGAGGAGGCCCGTCGGCGCGGAGCGCCTGGCGGGCCGCCTTCAGCCGGGCAGGGACGTCAGCCATGTGGACGCGTCGCGTCAGAGCGCGTCCGCGTCCTCCTCACCCGTGCGGATGCGGACGACCCGGTCCACGGCGGTGACGAAGACCTTGCCGTCCCCGACCTGGCCGGTGCGGGCGGCCTCGACGATGGCCTTGATGACGTCGTCGACCTGCCCCTCGCCGCACAGCACCTCGAGACGCGCCTTCGGCACGAACTCGACCTGGTACTCGGCGCCTCGGTAGACCTCCTTGTGGCCGCCCTGGCGACCGAAGCCGCGGACCTCCGAGAGGGTCAGGCCCTGGATGCCGGTGGCCTGGAGAGCCTCCTTGACCTCCTCGACCTTGTGGGGCTTCACGATCGCGGTGACGAGCTTCACGTTGTTGGACTCCTCGCAGGCGGTGACCGGGCTGCGCCGGGCCGCGTGGAGGGCGTGGGGCCCACCCGTCAGCCGGCCCGCGCATCCTGCACCGTGGCCGTTGCTCGGCCGTGTCTCGGTTGTTTCGGTTCGGTTACGTCCCCGAAGGGTCGGACTCCCCTCGAAGCAGCAGCACGGACGCCGTGAAGCCGTGGACGTGGTTCGCGTCGCCGACCGGGCCGAGCTCGCCGGCGCAGAAGGCCCCGGACACCGGCGCGTCCACGAACGACTGCAGCACCCCCCGGTCGTGGTCGGGCAGCCCGAACAGATGGCTGCCGCGCCCGTTGCAGGTGAACAGCAACGCGCCGGCGGTCGGCTCGCCGACGGTTGCCGCGAGCCGGTCGTGGAGGTCCGCGCCGGCGGCGTCGGCGTCGCGGACGTGGAAGCAGGCCACCTGGCCGACCTCCACGGCGTCGCCGACGACGACCCCACCCCGCTCCCGGTCGATGCCGAGCACCCCACGGACGAGGAAGTCCCCGACCTCGTACTCGTCGCGGTGGAGGTCGGCGACGAGGCCGACCTGCAGGCCCCGCTGGATCCGGGCGGCCTCCACCTCGTCGGCCTGCTCCAGCAGCTCAGCGAGGACCTCGACGGCGGGGCGTCCGGCGAGCTGCAGCAGGACGTTGCCCTCGGCGGCCGTGACGGTGAGGGGCTCCCCCACCGGTCGGCACCCCTGGCTGACGAGCACATGGGCGTCGACGTCGCGCAGCACGACCCCGACGGCCCCGTCGGGGTGGACCTGGTCGCCGAGGACCAGCCCGGTCCCCCCGGGCCCGCCCGTCACCATGCCGCCCACCACGGCGTGGCCGGGACGCTCCTCGGACATGCGCCGCAGGACGTCACCGACGGGGTAGGTGAACGGGTCGACGAGCAGGACGACGACGTCGTCGGGCCGGGTGTCCGGCCAGCCGAGGACGCTGGTGGTCCCCGACTCGGAGCGCACGGCCCACGTCCGGAACGGCGCGGCCTCACCGCCGTCGAGCACGGCGACCCAGGCGGTCAGCGCCGGGCCGTCCTCCAGCTCCCG
This sequence comes from Actinomycetes bacterium, assembly GCA_046566145.1. GTDB lineage: Bacteria > Actinomycetota > Nitriliruptoria > Nitriliruptorales > Nitriliruptoraceae > JBKHXF01. Next base: position 88,422 of record JBKHXF010000032.1, on the reverse strand, counting down.
GTCGGCACCCACGACGCCCTGCGCGACCCCCCCGACCAGCGCCGGCGGTGCGCCGAGGGCGTCGGCGAGCGCCTCGGCGTGGTCGGCCAGCGCGGTGCGGTGGCCGAGCGACGCGAACAGCACCACCAGGTCGGCCGGGTCCCCGTCGAGCTCGGCCACGAGCCGCGCCACCACCTCCTCGCGCGCCACGACGACGTCCGGCGAGGTGGAGGTGGCGGCGACGACCCGCATGTGGCTCAGGCCTCGTCGCCGAGGATCATCTCGGCGGAGTTGCCGTACTTCTGCAGCATCCCCATGGCGTGCTTCGACGCCTCCATCAGCACCGGGTCGCGCAGGGCCTCCTGCAGGTCGGCCACCGAGTCCCAGGTGCCGTGGAACATCACGTAGTACGGCGCGTCGCCGCCGCGGGGGGTGCCGGTGAACACCGTGGTGGTGTAGCCGGTCATCTTCGGGAAGCGCTCGGCGATGGCGAGGTGGTCGGTCTTGTACTCCTCGAGGAACGCCTCGGCGTCGTTCTCGGGCTTGGTGTAGAGGACGGTGAAGCTGGCCATGTGTCGGCTCCCGTGGTCTGGTCGCGCCCGGTCCGGGCGCTCGCCCGCGAGCCTAGGGGCCCCACCGCTCGGCCGGCGACGACCACGAGGCCCCGCCGGCGGTCGCCGGCGGGGCCTCGTCGTGTGCGCGTGGCGCGGTCGGGCTCAGCCCTGGAGACGCTCGATCATGAGCTTCGCGGCCTCGGAGGGGTTCATCGCCACCGAGATGCCGAAGCCCTCGAGGATCTCCTTCTTCTCGGCCGCGGACTCACCGCCGGGGCCGCCCTCCTTGACGATGGCGCCGGCGTGGCCCATCTGCTTGCCCTCGGGCGCCTCGAAGCCGGCGATGTAGCCGACCACCGGGGTGTCCGGGATGTTGTCCCGGATCCACTCGCCGGCCTTCTGCTCCTCGGAGCCGCCGATCTCGCCGACGAACGCGATCGCGTCGGTGTCGGGGTCCTCGGCGAACGCCTGGATGACGTCGAGGAACTGCGTGCCGATGACCGGGTCACCGCCGATGCCGACGCAGGTCGAGATGCCGATGCCGGCCTGCGCCAGCTCGTGCATGATCTGGTAGGTCAGGGTGCCGGAGCGCGACACGAGGCCGACGCGACCGGGGGTCGGGATGTCGGCCGGGATGATGCCGACGTTCGACTTGCCGGGGCTGATCAGACCGGGGCAGTTCGGGCCGAGCAGGCGGACGCCGCCCTTGCGCACGACCGTGTCGTAGACCTCGGTCATGTCGTGGACCGGGACGCCCTCGGTGATGGCGACGATGGTCTCGATGCCGGCCTCGTAGGCCTCGAGGATGGCGTCCTTGGTGAACGGCGCCGGGACCATGACCAGCGAGGTGTTGGCGCCGGCCTCGGTGACGGCCTCCTTCACGGTCGCGAAGACCGGGACGTCGAGGCCCTCCCAGGTGGTGCCGCCCTTCTTCGGGTGGGTGCCGGCGACGACCTTGGTGCCGTAGTCCTTGTTGCGCTTGGCGTGGAAGGTCCCCTGCGAGCCGATGCCCTGCACGACGACCGTGGTGTTCTCGTCGATGAAGATGCTCATCTGTCTGTCCTCGTTCTCGTCGTGGCGGGTCAGGCGGTTGCGAGCTCGACGGCCTTCTCGGCCGCCTCGTCCATGGTCGCCGCGGCGATGACGTTGGGCAGGTCGGCCTCGGTCAGGATGCGACGGCCCTCCTCGGCGTTGGTGCCGTCGAGGCGGACCACGAGCTTCTGCGGGAAGTCCCCGAGGCGGTTGGTCGCCTCGACGATGCCGTTGGCGACCTCCTCACCGCGGGTGATGCCGCCGAAGATGTTCACGAACACGCTCTTGACCGCCGGGTCCTTGAGCACGAGCGCGAGCGACTCGGCCATCGCGTCGGCGGACGCGCCACCACCGATGTCGAGGAAGTTCGCGGCCTTGCCGCCGTGCTGCGCGACGACGTCGAGGGTCGCCATGACCAGACCGGCGCCGTTGCCGAGCACCCCGACCGAGCCGTCCAGCTTCACGTACTGGATGCCCTTCTCCTTGGCCTCGGCCTCGAGCGGGTCGTCGGCGTCGATGCCGTCGATCTTCCACTCGTCGTACTCGCCGTGGCGGAAGGCGGCGTTGCCGTCCAGCGAGACCTTCGCGTCCAGCGCGATGACCCGGCCGTCCTCAGTGAGGATCAGCGGGTTGATCTCGACCAGCGTCGCGTCCTCGTCGCGCATGGCGGCGAAGAGCTTCACCAGCAGGTCGGCGGCCTCCTCGCGGACCTGCTCGGGCAGCGCGGCACGGGTGACGATGTCGAGGGCACGCTCGGCCGGCAGGCCGCCCTCGGTCTCACCGGGGAGCAGCGGCTCCTTGACGACGGCCTCGGGCTTGGTGCGGTTGACCTCCTCGATGTCCATGCCGCCCTCACGGGAGCAGATGACGAGGTAGCCCTTGTTGACGCGGTCGTGGAGGATCGAGAGGTAGTACTCCTCGGCGATGTCCGACGCCGGCTCGACGTAGATCACGTTGACGACGTGGCCCTTGATGTCGAGGCCGAAGATCGACTCGGCGTGCGTGCGGGCCTCGTCGGCGTCCTTGGCGAGCTTCACGCCGCCGGCCTTGCCGCGGCCACCCATCTTCACCTGGGCCTTGATGACGGTCATGCCGCCCAGCTCGCGCGCGGCGGCCTCGACCTCGTCGACGGTGCGGCAGACCGCACCCTCCGGCGGGACGGGGACGCCGTTGCGACGGAACAGCTGCTTGCCCTGGAACTCGACGAGGTCCATCGGATGCCTCTCTCGCTGGTGTGGAAGGTGAGGGTCGGGGGTGCGGTGGGTGGGGCGGGGCTACGCGGTGCGGTCGGGGACGTTGGCCTCGACCCACGCCACGATGTCCCCCATCGGGGTCCCGGGGGTGAAGATCTCGGCGACGCCCGCCTCCTTGAGGGCGGTCACGTCCGCCTGCGGGATGATCCCGCCGCCGAACACCACCACGTCGTCGGCGCCGGCCTCGGCCAGCAGGTCCACGACCTTGCGGAACAGCGTCATGTGGGCGCCGGAGTGGACCGACAGGCCGACCGCCTGCGCGTCCTCCTGCAGCGTCGCCGACACGATCTGCTCGGGGGTCTGGTGCAGGCCCGTGTAGATGACCTCCATGCCGGCGTCCCGCAGGGCGCGGGCGACGACCTTGGCGCCACGGTCGTGCCCGTCCAGACCGGGCTTGGCCACGACGACGCGGATGGCCACGGTGTGCTCCTGACGGCTCGGCGGTGGTGTTCGACGGGGACGACGTGCGCTCGCGCACGCCGGGGGGACGCGCACGCGGTGGGAGCGGACCGACGTGCACCCACCGACGCCTGCCGGGCGGGGGGCGCGGGCCGCCGCTGGGCGCGGAGGGTAGTCGAGCGCTCGTCGGCGACCACATCCGACCGTGGCCGAGCGGACTACGGTCCGGCCTCGACCGCCACCGCGACCCCGACGACCGTGACGCCGACCGAGAGGCCGACCGTGCCGACCTGCCGCCGCTGCGACGCCCCGCTGGACGGGCCCGTCCCCGGGGTGTGCCCCGCCTGCGGGGCCCACGGGCACGCGCCGGCGGTGGCCCTGCTCGAGTGGCTGGTGCCCGACGCGGCGTCGCTGCCCGCGCCGGCGGTGGTCCCCGACCCGCTCGGGTGGCCCGAGTACCGGGCCCGGCTGGCCGACGCCCGCGCGGAGGCCGGCACGGACGAGTCGGTGGTCGCCGGCGTCGGGCACCTGCGCGACGACGCCGGCGCGGCGACGGGACCGGGGCTGGTCGCCGTGGTGTGGGAGTTCGGCTTCCTCGGCGGCTCGATGGGCTCCCGCACCGGCGCGGTCATCGCCGCCGCGTTCGACCACGCCCGGGAGGCGGGCCTGCCGGTGGTCCTGCTGCCCTCCACGGGTGGCGCCCGGATGCAGGAGGGCATGGCGTCGCTGGTGCAGATGGCCGCCACCACGGTCGCGTCCCGCGCGCACGCGGCGGCGGGGCTGCTGCAGGTGGCCGTGCTGCGCCACCCGACCACGGGCGGGGTGTTCGCGAGCCACGCGAACCTCGCCGACGTGGTGTGGGCCGAGCCGGGCGCGACCATCGGGTTCGCCGGCCCCCGCGTGGCCGAGGCGATGACCGGGGGCCCGCTGCCCGAGGGGTCGCACACCGCCGCGGGGGCCCGGGCCTCCGGGCTCGTCGACGACGTGGTGGCGCGCGGCGACCTGCCCGGTCGGCTCACGACCCTGCTCGCCTGGGCCGCCGGCGACACGCGGGCGACGCCTGCGCAGGCCCCCGCTGCTGCCCCCGCCGACGACCGGCCGGCCGCCGGCGCGGCGGAGCGGCCCGACGCCTGGACGGCGGTCCTCGCCTCCCGCGACCCCGCCCGGGCCCGCGCCGGCGGCTTCCTCGCGGCCGTGGACGTCGCCGCCTCGCTGCGGGGTGACCGCGCCGGCGGCGTCGACGACACGATCCGGGTGGCGCTCGCGACCCTGCCGCCGGCGGCGCACGGCTCCGCCCCCCACCGGGTGGTGGTCGTGGCGATGGACCGGGACGTCGACGAGGCCCGGGTCACCCCGGCCGGGTACCGGCTCGCGTGGCGCGGCCTCGCCCTCGCCGAGCGCCTCGGCCTGCCGGTGGTGACGCTCGTCGACACGCCCGGGGCCGACGCGTCGGCGTCGAGCGAGGCCGGCGGGGTGGCCCACCACATCGCCGCGACGTTCTCGCGCCTCCTCGCCCTCCCCGTACCGACCGTCTGCCTGGTGACCGGTGAGGGCGGCTCCGGCGGGGCGCTGGCGCTGGCGGTGGCCGACCGGCTGCTGCTGCAGCAGCACGCGACGTTCTCGGTGATCGCCCCGGAGGGCGCCGCGGCCATCCTGCACCGCGACGCCGGCCGGGCCCCCGAGGTGGCGGCGCTGCTGCGGCCGACCGCGCACGACCTGCTGGCGCTCGGCCTGTGCGACGCCGTGGTGCCCGAGCCCGCCGGCGCGGAGGTCACCACCGCCTGGGCCGCGGTCACGGCGGCGCTCGACGACCTCGCGGCGGACGGCGCGGCCGGACGCACCGCGGCCCGCCACGCGAGGTGGCGAGCCGCGGGACAGCCCTGAGGCTGGCTCGCGCTCGGGTCAGGCCTCCTGGCGCCGGCGGCCCAGGCCGAGCGCCAGCCCGGCTAGACCGAGCCCGGCGACGGCGAGCCCACCCCCCGTGGCCGGCATCTCGATGCCGTCGTCGGCCGCGAGCGGCGCGGGCGCACCCGCGACGGCCCGACGCACCGTGGTGGTCTCGATCGCCTCGGCGGCGATCTCCTCCTGGGTGCGCGGCCAGCAGACCCAGTCCTCCTCGGCCCACAGGCGCGTCTGGTCGTCGTGCCGGTCGCTGGAGGCGTCGAACGACTGGCCGTAGGTGAGGATGGTGCAGCCCTCCACGCCCTCGTCGTCGAAGGCGACCGCCTGGATGTGGCTCGACCCGTACGAGATCGGGTAGAGCACGTCGGTGTTGGCGGTCGGGTTGCGGATCGCGACGACGTTGGCGCTGCCGGTCGAGCTGAAGCCGCCGTGGACCGGGATGTCGCCGGCCCCCTCGTCGCCGGCCTTCTGCTGGCTGCCGAGCGGCGCGTCGTAGGCGACGCCCGCGTCGTCGAGGGTGGCGACGCCCGCCTCGAACGCGGCGATGACGGCCGAGGCGTCCTCGTCGAGGTCGCGGGGCGTGTTCACCGGGTCGGCGGCGTCGAACGGCACCTCCCAGGTCTGCGCCCCGGCGCGGGTGAAGAACTCGCGGAACAGGATGGCACCACGGCTGTCGACGTCGGTGCGGCCGTCCCAGCCGGCGAGCGCGTCGCAGGCGGCCTGCGGCACGTCGGCGGCGGCGCAGACGTCCTGCAGGTCGTCGTCCTCGCGGGCGAGCTCCGCGCCGTACACCCGGTTCTCGGTCTGGATGGCCATGAGCTGGTCGTGGGTGAACACGTCCGGGCCGCCGAGCCCGTCGGACCCGTCGAGCCGGTCGAGCACGTAGCGGTAGACCATCCGCGTCCGCAGGGTCCGCAGGCACGCCTCGCAGCCGATGATCCGGGCGAAGCCCGTCAGGGGCAGCTCCGGGTTCGGCAGCCAGTAGCTGTCGTTCGCGTTGATGACCCAGGTGTCGGTGGTGACGTCCGGCAGGTTCGCCTCGCCGAAGATGCCGTCGCGCGGCGCGTCGTCGTCGGAGCCCCAGGCGCACTCGCTGCCGGCGAGGGCGCCGTTGAGCCCGGGCAGGCCGGCGAGCTGGAACAGGGCACGCCCCACCGGGGTCATGCAGCGCTGCGCCATCTCGTTGGTGACGTGCGGGACCACCGAGTTGTCGGCGTACAGCGCGGTGCCGTCCCGGTCGGCCGCCATCGTGTTGACCCACGGGATGCCCATGGTGCGGATCTGCGCCTCGGCCAGCTCGTCGACGTCCTTGGCCTTGGCCATCTCGTGGAACACGTCGAGGGTCTTGAGGTGCTCGGCGTTGGCGTCGCGGATGGCCCAGACGCTGACCGGCGTCCAGCCGATGAGGATGGCGGGCGCGTCGACGACGTAGCCCTCGTCGGTGCGGTAGAGGTCGGTGGTGACGGCGGAGCCGTCGGGCAGCTCGACGTCGACGGTGCGGCGCTCGAGCTCCTTCGGGCCCTCGGACGACAGGTAGGTCGTCGGCGAGCCGAGGAGCGGGTACTCGTAGGGGGTGAAGCGGAACGCCGTCGAGACGGTGTGGGTCCAGGCGACGTCGTCGGTCCAGCCGATGTTCACGACCGGGGAGCCGTGCAGCATCCCGCCGCGCACGTCGTACACGCCGGGGATGGTGAGCTGGGTCTGGGTGAAGCGGTACCGGCCCTGCCACGGGAAGTGGGGGTTGCCGAGCACCATGCCGCGACCGGTGTCGGTCGCGGCCGAGCCGAGCGCGGTGCCGTTGGAGCCGAACGGCAGCGACTCGCCGCGCCCGAGCGCCGCCTCGACCTCCTCGGCGCTCGGCAGGACGTCGGGGACCTCGGCGAACGTCGGGCCGTCGATCGGGATGGGCAGGCCGGTCTGGCCCTTCTCGGTCGGCGGCGCGGCGTCCGCGATCTCCTCCACGAAGACGCCGGAGGACGCGAGCAGGTTCGCCGCGTAGATGCCGCGGTACAGGTCGAGCGGCTCGGCCGGGCCGACCCACTCCTCGCCGGCGCAGGCCGGGTCGTCGATGCCGTCCGGCCCGCCGACGTCCTCGAGCCAGGCGTTGTAGCCGGCCACGTAGCCCTCGACCATCGCGCGGACCTCGGCGCCCGGCGCGATGCCCGGGTCGTCGGAGGCCAGCAGCTCCTCCACGACGCCGCGGTTGATGATGTCGCCGAAGAGGGTGTCGACCTGGAGGTTGGTCGCGTCGAGCGTCACCTGGTCGGTGTAGCGCTCGTCAGGGCCGAACCACTTGGAGCGCTCGCCGCGGCCGGTCACCAGCACCTCGGCGATGGAGCAGCCGATGTCCTGCGCGGCGCCGTAGCCCTGGCCGAAGCCGAGCGAGCCGAAGTCCTCGGCGAGGATGTGCGGGATGCCGAAGGCGGTCCGCGTGATGGTCGCCTCGTAGACGCCGTCGGGCGGCGCGAGCAGGCCCTCCGCGCCGGCGGCGCTCGGGATCAGGGCGAGGCTGGAGGCGGCCACGGCGGCGAGCACGCGCGCACCGAGGCGAGGGGACTGGGGTCGCACAGGGGGCTCCGGTCGAGCGGGAGGTGGAGGTCGCGCGGCGGGAGGCACGCACCGGACGGGCACATGGCCACGCACCGACGACGGTCCTCTCCCGACCGCACCCCTACGGTCGTTCGACGTCGAGCGGCCCGGTTCCTCCCCGGTGGGCCCCCGTGGCGGCCCGGGGCAGCGCGGGCGCGCGGGTACCGTCCCCGCCGATGCGCGACGACGACCCGACCGACCCGACCGAGCGGCCCGACTTCGGTCCGTCCGGCTACCTGCCGGAGCGGGCCTCGAAGCGCGCCCGGAAGATCGTGCTCCGGGCACCGCTCGGGCTGCAGTGGCTCGTCGCCGCCGTCCTCGCCGGCGTGGTCGTGCTGGTCGCCGGGGTGCTGTTCCTGCGCTCCGCCGGCGCGCCCCCCGGCCCCCCGTTCGAGCTCGTACCGGGCGGACTGACCGCGGCGGCGCCGGTCACGGTCGGCTCGGTCGGCGGACGCGACGTCGCAATCGTGACCGCGGGCGGCACGGTGCGGGTCTTCGACGTCGAGGGCCTCGACGGCGGGCTCGTCTACTGCGAGGGCAGCAACCGCCTGACCGACGGCACGGACGTGTGGCTCGTGACCGGACGAGGCACCGCCGGCGCACGCTCGCTGTCGACGCTGCCGTCGGTGGCCGTGGACGGCGAGCTCTACGCCGACCCGACCCGGACGCTGCCGGGGCCCGAGCCGACCGACGAGCCGGGCACCTGCGCCTGACCGCCCGCCGTGCTGGCGCCGGGGCTCAACCGGTGACGTGCTGCTCGAGCCGCTCGAGCGTGCGGGCCATCGACCGCGGGTGCTTCTCCGGGAAGCCGGCCATCTCGATGTAGCGCGGGAACCGCGCCGTGGACCAGTCGAAGGTCTCGCGCACGAGGGTCCCGCCGTCGACGTCCTCGAGCTCGTAGCGCCAGCGGTGGCCGTGGAAGTGGCGCCACGCGATCCGGCTGCCCTCCTCGAACTCGACCACCCGGTTGCGGATCAGGTACGGCAACCCGATGCGCATGTCCATCGAGAACCGCGAGCCCATCCCGAGCCGGGCGGGGTTGCCGCGCGCGCGCTTCACCGTGCCGGAGCCGTCGATGACCGGGTGCATCGCCGGGTCGGCGAGCACGTCGAAGATGGCCTGGCGGGGCGCGTCGATGACGCGCTCCACGGACACGCGGCGGCCGGACACGTGGGGATCGGACACGGGGGACCTCGAGGACTCGGGGCGCCCGCCGGCGGGGGCCGGGGCGGGAGGGGGCGCCTGCGGTGGGGGTTCGTCGAGCCTGCCACCCCGGACGGCCCGGCGCACGTCGAGTCGGCCGGGTCAGAGGAGCCCGACGAGGAGCACGATGCCGACGGCGAGGAACAGCGCCGCGCTGCCGAGCCGGACGGCCCGGGCCGGCAGCCGCTCCCGGAGCCCGGCACCGAGCGCGACCGCGAGGGCGCTGGTGGCGACCATCCCGGCGGTGGCGCCGAGCCACGTGGCCACGGGGTCCCGGGTCGTCGCCAGGGCGAGCGTCGCCAGCATGGTCTTGTCGCCGAACTCGGCCACGAGGAACGTGGCGAAGGTGGTGAGGAACCCGCCGCCCCGCTCGGCGACCTCGTCGTCGTCGGTGTCGTCGCCGGTGTCCCTCGCGGTCCACACGGCGAAGCCGACGAACAACAGCCCGCCGACGAGCTGGACCGGCTCCCGCGGGAGCGCGGCGCCGAGCGCCCCACCGACGAGGACGGCGAGCCCCAGCATGGTGGCGGCCGCGGCCGCGACACCCGCGAGCACCTGCCGCGCCGGGTGGCGCGCGGCGAGGGCGAGCGCGAGCAGGTTCGACTTGTCGCCGAGCTCCGCGAGGAACACGACCGCGAGCGCCGCCCCCAGGTCGGTCAGCACGACGCGCGACGCCGGCTCACACCCGCACCAGCGGGGCGTACGCGAGGATGAGGTGCTTGCGCCCGGCCTCGCCGACGAAGTCGACCGTGGCCTCGGCCTTCTCCCCCTCGCCCTGGAGCGCGCGGATCACCCCGTCGCCGAACTTCGGGTGCACCACCCGGTCGCCCACGGAGAACTCGACCCCGCCGAGCTCGAGGACCTCGCGGTCGCGGACCCGCTTCGCCGCCGATCCGCCGGGCGCGCCCTTCGACGACCGCTCGTCGAGCAGGTGGGCCGGGATCTCGGTGAGGAACCGCGACGGCGGGTTGTAGGAGGCGCCGCCCCACAGGGTGCGGTGGTCGGCGTGGGTCAGGTAGAGGCGGTCCTGCGCGCGGGTCAGCCCGACGTACGCGAGCCGGCGCTCCTCCTCGAGCTCGTCCGGCTCCGACAGCGAGCGGACGTGGGGGAAGACCCCGTCCTCCAACCCGACGAGGAACACGACCGGGAACTCGAGCCCCTTCGCGTTGTGCAGCGTCATGAGGGTGACCTGCCCCTCGTCGGCCCCCTCGAGCTGGTCCTGCTCGCTCACGAGCGTCACGGACTCGAGGAACCCGAGCAGGTCGGCGTCGGGCCCCACCCGCTCGGCGTGCTCGACGGCCACCGAGCGGAGCTCCCGCAGGTTCTCCTCGCGACCGAGGGCCTCGATGGTGCGCTCCGCCTGCAGCTCCTCCATGTAGCCCGTGCGCGTCCAGATCTCCTCGATGAGGTCCGGCACCGAGGTGCCCTCCTCACCGAGGGTCCGCAGCAGGTCGAGCAGGTCGACGAAGGCGGTGACGGAGGCGACGGCCCGCGGGCCGAGGTCGGGGACGTGCTCGGCGGCCCGGCAGGCCTCGAGGAACGGCACGCCCTCGCGGCGGGCGTGGCGCTCGAGGGCCTCCTCGGTGCGCTGGCCGATGCCCCGACGCGGGACGTTGATGACCCGGCGGGCGGAGACGTCGTCGGCGGGGTTCACCAGCAGCCGCGCGTAGGCGAGGACGTCCTTGACCTCGCGCCGCTCGTAGAAGCGGACGCCGCCGATGACCCGGTAGGGGGTGCCGACGCGGACGAACACCTCCTCGAGCACCCGCGACTGGGCGTTGGTGCGGTACAGCAGCGCGACGTCGTCGAAGCCGACCTCGTCCTCCCGACGCAGGCGCTCGACCTCCTCCGCGATCCAGGCGGCCTCGTCGTGCTCGTCGTCGGCGTGGTAGCGCACCAACCGGGGGCCGGCGCCGCGGTCGGTCCAGAGGTCCTTGGGCTTGCGGCGCGCGTTGTTCGCGATGACCGCGTTCGCCGCGTCGAGGATGTGCTGCGTCGAGCGGTAGTTGCGGGTCAGCGGGATGACGGTCGCGTCGGGGAAGTCCGCCTCGAAGTCCAGCAGGTTCTGGATGGTGGCCCCGCGGAACGCGAAGATGGCCTGGTCGGCGTCACCGACGACCATGAGGTTGCGATGCCCGGCCGCGAGCAGGTTCACCAGGTGGTACTGCGCCCGGTTGGTGTCCTGGTACTCGTCGACCATCACGTAGCGGAAGCGCTGCTGCCAGTGCTCCAGCACGCCCGGGAAGAGCTGGAACAGCTCCACGGTCTTGACGATGAGGTCGTCGAAGTCGAGCGCGTTGGCCTGCAGCAGGCGCTGCTGGTAGTCGCGGTACACGTCGGCCACGACCGTCTCGGGCCAGCCCTGCGCCCGGGTCCGGTAGGTCTCGAAGTCGACCAGCTCGTCCTTCGCGCGCGAGATCTCGTGCTGGATCGCGCGCGGGGAGAGCTTGCGGTCGTCGACGCCCAGGTCCTTGCAGACGGCCTTGACGAGGCGATGGGAGTCCTGCGCGTCGTAGATGGTGAAGCCGCGCTGGTAGCCGAGCCGGTGCAGCTCCTTGCGCAGGATCCGCACGCAGGCCTTGTGGAACGTCGTGACCCACATGCGGGTCGAGAGCCGGTCCCCCACGAGGTGGCCGACCCGCTCGACCATCTCGTTCGCGGCCTTGTTGGTGAACGTGATCGCGAGGATCTCGAAGGGGCTCACGCCGTGCTCGCGCACCAGCCAGGCGATGCGGTTGGTGAGGACGCGGGTCTTGCCGGAACCGGCGCCGGCGATGCACAGCACGGGCCCGTCGACCGTGGTGACCGCGTCGCGCTGGGCGTCGTTGAGGCCGTCCAGCAGGCTCGCCGGTGCCGGTGCCGGACCACCGCCGGCGCGTGCCTGGGCACGCTCGATCGCGGCGCTGAGCCGGTCGGTCGCGGGCTGGGCGGCGTCGGGCACGCGGGGCCTCGTGGCGGTCGGGCGGGCGTGGGTCGGGCGTCGGTCGAGCGGGTGCTGGGGTGCGAACACCTGTTCTGACCGAGGGTAGCCGAGACGCCCGACGCCCCCGCGGGGCGGGGGCGTCGTGGGGGCAGCGGCGTGGTCCGGTCAGGTGACGAGGCGGATCGTGAAGGGGTAGCGGTAACCCTCGCCGCCGGCGGCCTTCACGCAGGCGATGATCGACAGCACGTAGTACGCGCCGATGACCACCAGCCCGGCCGGGATCAGCACGATCAACCCGATCCCGAGGGTCACGAGCGCGAGGAGCCCCCCGAGCACGACCCCGGCGACCGTCGCGATCGCCATCGTGATGTTGAAGTTCAGCGCCTCCCGGGCGTGGTGGGCGACGAACTCGTCGGTGTCCTTCTTCACGAGCCACACCACGAGCGGGCCGATGATGGTGAAGCCGAGGATCGCCGAGAGGTGGGCACCCATGGCCCAGTTGCGCGAGTCGGCCGGCACCCCTCGCGGTGCGGCCGCCGGCGCGGACCACGCCGGCGGGGGCGGCGGCGGGGTCGCGCCGCCGGTCGGGTCCTGCGGGGTGCCGCCGGCGGTCGCGCCGGGGTCGTTCGTGCCGTCCTGCGTGCCGTCCATGTGGGTCGTCCCATCCTGCGTGGCGTCGTCGCACCGGCCGACGTGGCCGCGTGCCGTGCCACCATCGTGGTGCACGCGATGACGCCCGTCGAGTAGGGACCACCCGGAGCCGGACCCCTGCACCTCAGGGTGGGTCGGGTCGGGGGGTCACGTGGCCCCGCGCGCCAGCCACGCGGCGGCGCGGTCGACCCGGGCGGCGGTCTCCTGCTCCCACCCGGGCTCCTGCGCGCGGTACGGGCCCGTGGCGAGCGCCAGCCACGCGCCGGCGGCGGCGCGGGCCAACGGCGTCGCCCCGACGACCGGGACCGCGGCCTCGACCAGCCGCGCCGCGTACGCCTCGGCCGCGTCGGCGACCGTGCCGTCCACGTGTCCGGCGGCCTCGACGTGCGCGACGAGCCACCCGAGGTCCTGCGCCTGCAGACCACGACCGGCCCCGTCGACGTCGAGCAGCCCGGTGATCGCGCCGGCGGCGTCGTGCAGCACCTGCCCGTCGTGAAGGTCGCCGTGCACGCCGACCTCGGGGCCGTCGACGTCCGCGGCGAGGTCGGCGAGGCGGCGCAGCTCGTCGGCGCGCTCGGGCAGGTGCCGGGCGAGCACGTCGACGTGGCGGCGCGGGTCGGCGTAGCGGCGTGGCCCGTCGTGCTCGCGCACCGGGGCGTCGGCGAGCGCGGTCGACATCGCGACGAGGTCGGCGGGGTCGACGGGGACCTCGCCGGCCAGCAGTGACGCCCGCAGGGTCGTGCCCGTCACAGCGCGCAGGGCGACGATGCCCTGCCGCGCCGCGGTCCCGACCACCGCCGGCGCGGGCACGTGCCCGACGAGCCGGGCGTGCGCGTCGGCGAGCCGGGTCGCGCGCCGCGCGACCTGGTCGGCGTCCGCCCCGCCGACGAGCTTGAGGTAGAGCACGGCGGCCGCGTCCGTCGCGCCGGCGACCTCCACTCGCACGACGGCGCGCCGGCTGGGCCGGTACGACGGGGTGGTCAGCCGCACCCGGCCGGCGGGTGCCCCGAGCGCGTCGAGCAGCTCCCGGACGCGGGCGGGCGAGATCGCCGACGGCAGGCCGGGCAGGTAGGGGTCCTCCGGGAACCGCCAGACGTGCACCTCGCCGGCGGCGGTCTCGAGGCGGACCGCGCCGGCGGGGACGGGCCGGGACGACACGTGCGCGACGAGCAGGACCTCGCGGACCGCCGGCGCGTCCGGCTCGAGGCCACCCTCGGCGTCCACGGGGAGCCCGAGCTGGGCGCGGGTGCCGGCCAGGGTGGCCTCGTAGACGCACGACACGGCTCGGCCGGGACCGTGCTCGACCGTGCGCAGCCGCCACCGGGCGAGCTCGACCCCCGCGGTCCCGATGGCGACGGCGAGCAGGTCGCCGGCGGCGTCGGTGGCGAGCGGGGCGGCGGCGGGGAGGGCGGGGTCCACGAGGTCCTCGGCGTCGGTCGGTGGGCGGGTCAGGCGCGTCGGGCGGCAGGGTGGTGGCGCGACCCCACGCGACGGTGAGCCGGCGGTGAGGATGCCCTCATCGCCCCGGCGCGACCGGGAACGGCCCGACGCACCGCGGGGGCGGCCGATGGCCGCCCCCGCGGGGTGCTGCGTGGTGCCGGTGGGCTCAGTCGAGCGAGACCGTCTGGAAGCACGGTCCGTCGAACGTGATGCCCGCGAGCGTGTCGCCGGTGAAGGCGGTCTCCACGGTGGTCAGACCGGAGCCGACCTCCGCGTCGGGACGACCGATGGCGGTCACCTTGGTGAACTGGTCCGCCGGGTCACCGGTGAAGTTCCCGGCCTCGGCGGGCAGCATGCCCTCGTAGTCGACCGAGTCGAGCGTCGAGACGGCGGCGAGCACGCCCGCCCGCGTCAGGTCACCCGAGTCGTAGGCCGCCTCGAGCGCGGCGAGGAGCGGGTAGCTCCAGGCCCAGCCGGAGGTGTAGCCGTCGTTGCCGTTGACGTCGCCGAGGGCCTCACGCATGGCGGTGTGGCCGGGCGTGTCGGTACCGAACGACGGCCAGGGCCCACCGTTGGTGTAGAGCGCCGTCAGCGCGTCGGCCGCCGGCGACTGGAGCAGCGCCGGGTTCCACGTCGGGCTGTTGCCGAGGAAGCGACCGGTGAAGCCCTGCGCGGCCGCGCCACCCACGATTTGGGCGAGCTCGGTCGGCGCCGTGGTGATCACGACGACGTCGGGCTGCTGCTGGAGGATCGCGCCGACCGCGGCGTCGACGGGCTGGCCACCGGGGGCCTGCTCGACGGACGCGAAGTCGACCCCGTTGGCGTCGGCCCACAGCTTGGCGCCGGCGGCACCGTCGGCGCCGTAGTCACCGGGGTAGTGGACCGCGAGGACGGACGAGATCTCCGCCTCGGCGTTGAGGAAGTCGAGCGCGTTGATCGACTCGACGCAGTAGTTGTTGCCGGACTCGAGGATGACGTCCTCGAAGTCCCACGCCGAGGTCCACGACGCCGGGGCGGCGACGATGCTCGACGCCTTGAGGTCGTCGAGGATCGCGGCCGTGGTCGGCGAGCCGAGGGTCTGCGCCAGGGCCAGGATGTTGGGCTTGATCTCCTGGTAGACCTGGTTGTGGATCTCGGGGTTGTACTTGTTGTCGCGCGTGTAGGTGGTGATGTCGACGTCGTACGCGCCGCCGATGCCACCGTTCTCGTTGACGCGGTTCCAGAACGCCTTCTGGGCGTCGGTGATCGGCACGGCCAGCGCGGCGAACGGACCCTCGGTGAGGTCCGAGATGACGCCGAGGTAGATGCAGCCGTTGTCCGGGTTCACGGCGTTCGGGCAGGGCTCGGCGGTGACGCCGACGTCGGTGGTGACGTCACCGCCGTCGCCGCCGTCGTCCTCCGTGCCGGTCGCCTCGGTGCCCGTGTCGCCCGGGTCGGCGTCGCCACCGTCACCGCCACAGGCGGTGAGGGCGAGCGCGACGGCCGCCGCGAGCGCCGACGTGCGGCGCAGCTTCATGGTTCGCATCCCGCGTGTCTCCTTCCCGGGCTGTGCCCGGAGCTCCCTGGGTTCTCCCGTGGACAACCATACCTACGACCGCGGTCGTAGGTGGCGGGAGTCCACCCACGGACGGTCGCGCCCGCACGAGCGGGCAGGTCTCGAGGATCAGTACGAGAAGGGCCAGCCCTTCCAGTAGTTGCGCACCCGCAGCCAGATGCCGAACAGGCCGCGCGGCTCGAGGATGAGGAACCCGATGATGAGCACCCCGTAGAGCAGCGCCTCGAGCAGCTCGGGCGAGAGCGCGATGGCCGACGGCAGCTGGGTCGCGAGGTCGCGGCTCACCCGACCGAGGGTCCCGATGAACAGGGCACCCATGATCGAGCCGGAGATCGTGGCGACCCCGCCGACGAGGATCATGGCGATGAACCGCACGCTCAGCAGCAGGTTCAGCGAGCCGGGCTCGATGAACCCGGTGATGGTGAACAGCAGCGCCCCGCACACGCCGGCGTAGAAGGAGCTGATGCCGAACGCGAGGACCTTGGCGCGGGTCAGGTTCACGCCGATGACCTCGGCCGCGATGTCGCGGTCACGGACGGCGGAGAACGAGCGGCCCAGGTCGCTGCGCGCGAGGTTGCGCCCGATGACCGCGGCGATGACCAGCAGCAGGAAGGCCAGCAGGTAGAGTTTCTGGCCCTTGCTGAGGAAGACCCCGAAGAGGGCACCGTCGAGGTCGAGGCGGACGCCACCGATGGACGGCACGGCGGCCGAGCGGCCGACGCCGGCACCGCCGGTGAGGGTCTTCGCCTCCTTGAAGACGTGGTCCCCGACGAACACGAGCCCGAGGGTCACGATCGCGAGGTAGAGGCCCTTGAGCCTCAGGGCGAGCGGCGCCACGGCCAGCCCGGCCACCGCGGCCACCACGCCCGCCGCGGGCAGCCAGATCCAGATCTCGGTCAGGCCGAACCCGAGCAGGCGCCCGTCGGTCGGACCGGACAGGATCGCACCCGTGTACGCGCCGAGGCCGACGAAGAACGCGTGCCCAAGCGACACCTGGCCGGCGTAGCCGGTGACGATGTTCAGGCCGATCGCGCCGATGCACAGGGCGAACGCGGTGGCGAACAGCACCACGAGGTCGTTGGGCAGCACGAACGCCATCCACAGCGCGAAGGCGCAGATCGCCAGCACCGAGTTGCGCTTCGCGGGCGTGTTGAGCAGGGACATGTCCTGCGCGTACGCCGTGTACAGCTCGGGGCGGCCACGCAGCCGCCGGCGCGCCCGCTCGCTGGGCGTCGTGCGCCGGCTGACCGGTCGCTCGAGCAGCCCGCCGTGCTCGTCGCCGAGGACCGAGTCGCCGGCCGTCGGGGTGGTCGTCGAGCTCATACGCGCTCCACCTCCGGGGTGCCGAACAGGCCGTAGGGCCGGAACAGGAGCACCGCGAGCATGATCAGGTACGGGGACACCGTGGAGAAGTTGTTGCCGAGGAAGGCCATCCCCTGACCGGGTCCGGCGCCCTGGTAGGTCGCGAACATGGCTTCGACGACGCCGATGAGCAGCCCGCCGATGACCGCGCCGCCGACGGAGTCGAGCCCGCCGAGGATGATGGCCGGCAGGGCCTTGAACGCCTGCGCGAACGTCGTCTGGTCGATGCCGGACTTGGCGCCGATGAACACGCCCGCCACGGCGGCGAGGGCACCGGCGATCGCCCAGGACAGCGCGAAGACCGTCCCGACGTTGATGCCCTGCGCGAGGGCGACCTCCTGGTCGAAGGCCGTGGCGCGCATCGCGAGCCCGACGCGGGAGTACTTGAAGAACGCGAACAGCGCCGCCACGAGGGCCGCGGTCACCGCGATGGCGGCGAGGTCGCGCACGAACAGCACGACGCCGCCGACCTCGACCGTGTCGAGCCCGAACGGCGCACCGGTCTGGCGCAGGAAGGAGCCGATGATGCGGTTCTCGACGTTGCGCAGGATGATGTCCAGCCCGAGGGTGACGATGGCCGCCGCGAACACCGGCTTGCCGACCATCGGGCGCATCGCGAGCCGCTCGGCGAGCAGGGCGATGGCCGCCGTCAGCACCACGGCCACGACCACCGCCAGGTAGAAGTTCCACCCGAGCGAGACGGCCAGGATCGACACGGTCAGCCCGCCGGCGATCATCAGTGCCGGCTGGGCGAAGTTGATGACCAGCGTGGACTTGTAGACCACGACGAAGCCGATGGCGAGCAGCGCGTAGATCGAGCCGTTGCCCAGCCCGAGGAACAGCGCCTGCAGGAACCTCTCCACACCGTCCTCCTAGACGTCGCCGCCGACACCGGCGTCGGGGCCGCCGTACATGGCCTCGACGAGGTCGCCGAACATGTCGTGCAGCGCGGACCGCTTGACCTTCTGCGTCGCGGTGAGCTCGCCGTCCTCGTGGTCGAGCTCCTTCGGGATCATGCGGAACTTCTTGACGTTCTCGACCCGCGCGAACTTGTCGTTGGTCTCGCGCACGACCCCGCGGATCAGCTCGAGCACCTCGGGCTTCTCCGACAGGTCGCGGTAGGTCGTGTAGGGGATCCGCCGGCGCTGGGCCCAGTCCCCCACGGTGTCGAGCTCGATGCCGATGAGCGCCGTCAGGTACTTGCGCTGGTCGCCGATGACGACCGCCTCCTTCACGAACGGGGAGGCCTTCAGCGAGTTCTCGATCTCGGACGGCGAGATGTTCTTGCCGCCGGCCGTGATGATGATGTCCTTCATCCGGTCGGTGATGCGCAGGTGCGTGCCGTCGACCCACTCGCCGACGTCACCGGTCCGCAGCCAGCCGTCCTCGGTCATCGTCTCGGCGGTCTTCTCGGGCAGGCGCCAGTACCCCTGGAACACGCCCGGGTGCCGGGTCTGGATCTCGCCGGTCGCCTCGTCGATGCGGACCTCGACGCCCGGGTGCGCCTCCCCGACCGTGCCGAGCTTCACGCGCCCCGGCCGGTTCGCGGTGGCCACCGCGGTGTTCTCGGTCATGCCGTAGACCTCGTGCATCGGCACGCCGATCCCCATGAAGAACTTCAGCACGTCCGGCGCGATGGGCGCGGCGCCCGAGGACGCGTAGCGCGTCTTGGACATCCCGATGCGCTTCTTCAGGGGCCGGAACAGGAACAACCAGCCGAGCGCGTACTTGATGCGCGTCGCCGTGGTGTGCTCGCCGCCGGTCTCGACCAGCGTGTCGCCGATGTCGTCGGCCACGCCCATCCAGAACCGGTAGACGGCGCGCTTGAGCCGCGACGCCGAGTTCATGCGGATGTTGACCCCGGCGAGGATCTTCTCCCAGATGCGGGGGACGCCGAAGACGATCGTCGGCTGCACCTCGGCGAGGTTCTGCTGCACCGTCTCGATCGACTCGGCGAAGTTCACCTGCACGCCGACCGCCGCGTTGAACCACACCGTGAAGATGCGCTCGGCGACGTGGCACAGCGGCAGGTAGCTGACGATGACGTCGTCGGCCGACGGCGGCGGGTCGGTGAACCCGCCCCCGTGCACGAGCACCTCGATGGCGAACTCGACGTTGCGCACCGACAGCATCGCGCCCTTCGGCGGACCGGTGGTGCCCGAGGTGTAGATCAGCGTCATCGTGTCGTCGAGCGTGGCCTGCGCCATCCGGGCCTCGACGGCGCCGGGGTTCGCGGCGCGGTGCGCCTGGCCCTGCTCGATGAAGTCGTTGAGGTAGAGCAGCTTCGGGTGCTCGTACCGGCCGAGGATGCCGCGCGGCTCGATGTAGACGATCCACTCGAGGTCGGGGCAGTCGTCGATGACCTCGAGCGCCTTGTCGACCTGCTCCTGGTCCTCGGCGATGAGCACCTTGGAGCCGGAGTCCGACAGCAGGTGGCGGACCTCCGCCGGCGGGTTGGTCGGGTACAGCCCCATCGTGACGCCGCCGATGGCGACGGTCGCGATGTCGGCGTACAGCCACTCGCGGCGGTTCTCGGAGTGGATGGCGACGCGGTCGCCCCGCTCCACGCCGAGCGCGAGCAGGCCGTGCGCGACGTCCTGCACCGCGTCCCAGTACTGCGCCCAGGTGACCTCCTGCCAGATCCCGAAGTCCTTCTCGCGCATGGCGATGCGGTCGGGCTCGCGCGCCGCCCAGTCACGGATGCGGCTGGCGACGGTGGTCTGGCCCTGCCCCGGCGCGGGGGCGTCGGCGGTGCGTTCGAGGGTGGCGCTCACGTGGGCTCCCCTTCGCTCGTGGTGGCGGCCGCGGCGTGGGCGGCGTCGGCGTGCTCCTGGCCGAGGTAGGCCGCGATGACGTCCGGGTCGCGCTGGATCTCCTCGGGCGTGCCCGTCGCGATCGGCACGCCGAAGTCGACGGCCATGACCCGGTCGGCGATGTCCATGACCAGGCCCATGTCGTGCTCGACCAGGATCATCGGGATGTGCAGCTCGTCGCGGACGTCGAGGATGAACCGCGCCATGTCCTCGGTCTCCTCGACGTTCATGCCGGCGACCGGCTCGTCGAGCAGCAGCAGCTTCGGCTCCATGGCGAGCGCCCGACCCAGCTCGACGCGCTTCTGCACGCCGTACGGCAGCAGCCCGACCGGGAAGCGGCGCCACTGCTGGATCTCGAGGAAGTCGACGAGGTCCTCCACCACCGCGCGGTGCTCGAGCTCCTCGCGCTTCGCGCGGCCGCGGTACCACAGCGCCGCGCCGGTGCGGTACGAGACGTGGGTGTGGCGGCCGAGCATCAGGTTGTCGACGACGGTGAGGTTCTCGAACAGCTCGATGTTCTGGAACGTCCGCGCCATGCCCATGCGGGCGATGTCGTGGGGCGAGCGACCGAGGATGTCCTCGCCGAGGAAGCGGACCTCGCCCTGCTGGGGGCGGTAGACGCCGCTGAGCACGTTGAAGATGGAGGTCTTCCCGGCGCCGTTCGGTCCGATGATCGCGAACAGCTCGTCGGGGCGGACCTCGAAGTCGCCCCCGTCGATCGCCGTGACGCCGGCGAACGACAGGTGGATGCCGCGGAACTCGACGACCGGGGTGGTTGGGCCCGTCATGCCTGCTCCCGTGGGTGGACGGTGGGAGGTTCGCGGCGCGCGCCGAGCGGCGGCGCCGGCGCCCTCAGGACAGCCAGCGCTTGCGCCGCTTGTAGTGCTTGATGTCGCGGAACGAGCGGCGCCCCTCACCGCCGGTCCCGAGGTAGAACTCCTGGACGTCCTCGTCCTCGAGCAGCTCCTTGGCGGGCTTGTCCATGACGACCTTGCCGGTCTCCATGATGTAGCCGTGGTCGGCGATCGAGAGCGCCATGGAGGCGTTCTGCTCGACGAGCAGCACCGTGGTCCCGCTCCGGTTGATCTGCACGACGAGGTCGCGGATCTGCTGCACCAGCATCGGCGCGAGTCCGAGGCTCGGCTCGTCGAGCAGCAGCACCTTGGGGTCGCTCATCATC
The DNA here is from genome assembly GCA_046566145.1 of Actinomycetes bacterium. Lineage (GTDB taxonomy): Bacteria > Actinomycetota > Nitriliruptoria > Nitriliruptorales > Nitriliruptoraceae > JBKHXF01. The sequence goes on along the minus strand of JBKHXF010000032.1, from coordinate 67,587 downwards.
GCGCGCCCCATGGCGAGCATCTGCTGCTCGCCGCCCGAGAGGTAGCCAGCCGTCTGCTTGCGTCGGTCGTAGAGCCGCGGGAACAGCTCGTACACCTTCTCGGCGTTCTGCTTGTGCTTCGACGGGTTGGTGTGCGCACCGACGCGGAGGTTCTCCTCGACGGTGAACTCGCCGAACACCCGCCGCCCCTCCATCACCTGCGCGATGCCGGCGTCGACGATGCGCGACGGGGCGAGCCCGGTGATGTCCTGTCCCTCGAGGGTGATCGAGCCCTTCTCGACGTCACCCTCGTGCACGTCGAGCAGTCCGGTGATGGCGCGCAGCAGCGTCGTCTTGCCGGCGCCGTTGGCGCCGAGGAGGGCGACGATCTGCCCCTCCGGCACCTCCAGGCTGACGCCGCGCAGCACCAGGACCACGTCGTCGTAGACGACCTCGAGGTTCTCGATCTTCAGCACGTGAGGAGGCTCCCGACTCGCTCACGGTGGTCGCTCCCGCGCCACCTGCCTCTCGGCTCCGTCGACCCGTGCGCGCGCACCGGGGGTGTGCGCTGGGTGTGCCGGTGCTCCCACACCGGTCCAGCCGCTCCGTCGTTCCTCCGTGGTTCGTGGGTTCCACGAAGCGGTGAGCGGTAGGCGTACCTGAGGCTGACGCGCGTGTCAACGCCCCCCGACCGCTCCGTGTGGCGTTGCGACGCGCACCGCGCGGTCGGTGGTTGGCTGCCCGGGCGCGTCGCACTAGCCCGTCAACACCGCCGGAAGTGCCCCGGTTCGCCGTGCATCGTGCCCACGCCGACCGATCCCGGTGGCTGCGGCACCGCACGACAGGGGCGGTGCGCGCGCGCCCGTGGTGGCTCGCCGTGCCGTGCGCGCTCGGTCGCGCACGTCCCGGCGCACAGGGTCGTGCGCGTCGCAACGTCTCGTGGTATCCACGAGCCACACGTCGGCCGAGGGAGACGCCGGCGCGGAGGACGGTGGTCGCGGATGGGAGCGAGCACGACGACGGGCCCGATCGGCGCCGCCCGGCCCCAGCCGGCCGGCGGCCCCGACGACCCGTCCGGCGACGGCGTGCCAGCCGACGCGGCGGCGCCCGCGGCGCCCGACGCCGCGGCGCCCGACCTCGCGGCGCCGGCGGACGACGTGCTGGCCGACGCGCGGGTCCCGGACGGCTGGGAGCGGGTGGCCGACGTCGCCCGTCGGGTGGCGGCGTCGCTCGACACGCTCACGGGCCGCATCCTCGACGACGTCGCGGCCGAGCTGCCCGAGTACGGCGACGAGCGGGTCCCGCGGGGCGATCTCGAGGCCTCCGTGACCCGCAACCTCGAGATGATGCTGCTGGGCCTCGCGGAGCGACGGGGCCCGACGCCCGAGGAGCTCGCCGTCCGCCGCCACCTCGGCGCCCGGCGCGCCGAGCAGGGGCTCCCGGTCGACACGCTCATCCAGGCGTACCACATCGGCTACCGCGACCTGTGGGACGCCCTCGTGGCCGCCGTCCCGGCCGACGACCCGGGGACCGCGACGGCGCTGCTGACCGGCGCGACGACCGTCTGGCGCTGGGTGCACGAGGTGTCCTCGGCCATCTCGCAGGCCCACGGGGACGTCGTCCGGTCCCACGAGGCCCGCACCAGCGGCATCCGCCGTCGGCTCGTCGAGCTCGTCGCGTCGGGGGACCTCGGCAGCGACGCCCGCGCGCTCGCCGTCGCGGCCGGGCTCGACCCCGACGGCCCCACGATCGCCACCGTCGCGCGCGTCGGACGGGCGCTCCCGACCGACCCGGGCGAGCTCGACGTCGTGCTCGAGGAGGCCGACGGCGTGCACGCCTGGACGCAGCGGGGGGCCGCCGTGCTCGTGCTCAGCCAGGGCGAGCCGCCGGCCCAGGCGTTGCTCCAGCGGCTGCCGGACGCCGTCGTCGGCATCGGGCTGGAGCGGACGGGGCTCGAGGGCGCACGTCGCTCGCTGGAGGACGCCGGTCAGGTCGCAGCGCTCGGCGCCGTCGGGGTCCACCGCTTCGCCGACGAGTGGGTCTGGGCCACCCTCGCCCGGCACCGCCAACGCCTCGGTGCCCTGCTCACCGCCGGCGCGGACGTCGCCTCCGAGCACCCCCACCTCGCCGAGACGGTGCTGGCGTTCGCGGATGCGGGCTTCTCGGTCACCGAGGCGGCGAGGACGCTGGACCTGCACGCCAACACCGCCTCCTACCGGCTGGAGCGGTGGCACCAGCTCACCGGTTGGGACGTGCGCAGCTTCGACGGCCTGGTGCGCTCGGTCGCCGCGATCCGCCTGTCCCGCGGCGGGGAGTCGACGTGAGCGACCCCATCACCGCCGCGGCGCTGCGAGCCCTGACCGAGCGCGGCCGCCTGGGGGTCGAGGAGGTCGCGGACGCGGCCGGGCTCGACCCCGACGTGCTGCGGGAGCTGCTCGACATGGCCGGCGGGGTCGACGACGACGGGCTCGGGCCCCGCGACGTCGCCTACGCCAAGCACCTCGCCGCGATCGCCGACCACATCGGCGTCGAGGCCCTGCTGCGCTCGACCCGCGTGCGGGCCCGCGCGCTCGCGCAGGTCGTGGTCAGCGACCTGACCACCATCGACCGGGTCCTGCTGGCCCCGCTGCGGGACGACGGCGCGTCGCCGACGCGCATCGCCGAGGCCGCCGCCGAGGCCACCACGGCGCTGCTGCCCGCCGTCGGGGCCGTCCTCGTCGAGGAGTACCGCCGGGTGCTCGTCCACGTCCTCGGACTCGACCTCGTCGCGAACGCGGTCGCCGGCGCCGGCGGCGCGACCGACCGGATCGTGGCCGCCATCGGGTTCGTCGACCTGGTCGGCTACACCCGGCTCGCGGCCGGCTCCGACCCGACCGAGCTCGGCGCGATCCTGCGCGAGTTCGAGGACCTCGTCGAGGAGCGGGTCCGCGCCGGCGACGGCCACGCGCACGTGGTGAAACTCCTCGGCGACGCGGCGATGCTGCTCGCCGACGACGCCACGACGCTGGCGGCCGTCCTGCTCGACGTCGTCGACGACTCCCGCCTCCCGGACCTCCCGCGCCGGGCCGGGCTCGCCGCCGGCGCGGTGCTGGTGCGGGAGGGCGACTACTACGGCGACGTCGTGAACACGGCCGCCCGGCTCACCGCGCACGCGCGCCCGTGGTCGGTGCTCGCGGACGAGTCGCTCGGCGAGGAGCTCGCCGAGGGGTTCGTCACCAAGCGGTCCCGCAAGGTCGAGCTGCGGGGGCTCGAGACGCAGCGCCCGGTCGTGGTTCGTCCGCCGTCACCACCCGACGACGTCGAGGGCTGAGCCGACCGCCGGCGGGGCGGTCACTCCCACTCGATGGTGCCCGGCGGCTTCGAGGTGATGTCGAGCACGACGCGGTTCACGCCGTCGACCTCGTTGATGACCCGGTTGGAGATGCGCTCGAGCACGTCGTAGGGGATGCGCGCCCAGTCGGCGGTCATCGCGTCCTCGGAGGTGACCGCGCGCAGCACGACGGGGTGCCCGTAGGTGCGCTCGTCCCCCATCACCCCGACCGACCGCACGGTCAGCAACGCCGCGAACGACTGCCACAGCTCACGCTCGAGCCCGGCGCGGCGCAGCTCGTCCAGCACGATGCGGTCGGCGGCACGGACGAGGTCGATGCGCTCCTGGGTGATGTCGCCGACGATGCGCACGGCGAGACCGGGACCGGGGAACGGCTGCCGGTGGACCATCGCCGCGGGCAGCCCGAGCTCCTCGCCGATGACGCGGACCTCGTCCTTGAACAGGCTGCGCAGCGGCTCCACGAGGTCGAAGTCGAGGTCCTCGGGGAGGCCGCCCACGTTGTGGTGGCTCTTGATCGTCGACGCGGTGTCGGAGCCGGACTCGATCACGTCCGGGTAGAGGGTCCCCTGCACCAGGAACTTGGTGCCCTCCTCGCGGCCCGCGTAGATGGAGCGGGCGGCGTCCTCGAACACCCGGATGAAGTGCTCGCCGATGATCTTCCGCTTCGACTCCGGGTCGGTGACGCCGGCGAGGGCGCCGAGGAACCGGTCGGACTCCTGGCGGACCACGAGGTCGACGCCGAAGTGGTCGCGGAACGTCTCCTCCACCTGCCGACCCTCGTCGTGGCGCATCAGGCCGTGGTCGACGAAGACGCAGGTGAGCTGGTCGCCGACCGCCCGGTGCACCAGCGCCGCGGCGACCGACGAGTCCACGCCGCCGGACAGGCCGCACAGGACCGGGCGGTCGCCAACCTGGTCGCGGATCCGCTCGACGAGCTCGTCGATGACGTTCAGCGGGGTCCACTCGGGGTGCAGCCCGGCCCCCTCGTGGAGGAAGCGGCGCAGCACCTCCTGCCCGTGCGGGGTGTGGGTCACCTCGGGGTGGAACTGGACCCCGTAGATGCGCCGCTCGGGGTCCTCGATGACCGCGCACGGCGAGGTGTCCGTGGCGGCGGTGACGCGGAACCCCGCCGGCGGCTCGACGACCGCGTCGAAGTGGCTCATCCAGACCGTCTGCTCGGTCGGGGTGCCGTCGAGGAGCGTGCCCGGCTCGGAGACCTGCAGGCCGGCCTTGCCGTACTCCCCGACGCCCGACTTCGAGACGGTCCCACCGAGCGTGGCGGCGAGCAGCTGCTGGCCGTAGCAGATGCCGAGCACCGGGATGCCGAGCTCGAGGATCGCCGGGTCGATGCGGGGTGCGCCCTCGGCGTTCACCGACTTGGGGCCGCCGGAGAGGATGATGGCGCTGGCGCCGCGCTCGCGGACCTCGTCCGGCGTGATCGTGTGGCTGACGATCTCGGAGTAGACGTGGGCCTCGCGCACGCGACGGGCGATGAGCTGCGCGTACTGGGCGCCGAAGTCGACGACGAGGACGCGGTCGAAGTCGCGGGACACGGAGGAGCCTTGGTCTCGGTCGGGCGGATGCTAGCTCAGCCCGGACTAGGCTCCGGCCCCCGGCCGGGGGCGCAGCGGGGCCCGGGTGCCCCGGCACGATCCTCGGCATCCGACCGAACCAGGAGCCCACCGTGCCGCTGCTGCTGGTCGCGGGACCCCACCGCTCCGGGTCCTCGGCGATGACGAAGGTCCTCGAACTGCTCGGCGCGGACATCGGGCGGCCCGAGGAGCATCTCCCGCCGTCCGACGACAACCCGCTCGGGTTCTTCGAGCCGCGCGACGTCGTGCAGATCGACAAGGAGATCCTCGCCGCGTTCAAGGGCAGCTGGGACAGGCCCCCACACCTGCCACCGGATTGGGTGGACGACCCCCGCATCGACCACCTGCGCGAACGCGCCGCGAGCTTCCTCACCACCCGCGACCTCCGCGGCCACGTCGCGGTGAAGGACCCGCGTCTCTCCCTCACCGCGCCGCTCTGGCGCGGCATCGCCCCGCGCTCCCGCGTCGTGGTGTGCCTCCGGGACCCCCTCGCATCGGCCCGGAGCCTGCGGCGCCGGAACGGCATCGACCTCGAACGCGGGTGCGAGCTCTGGCTCAGGTACACGCTCGAGCCGCTCGTGGCAGAGCCGGACGCGCTCGTGCTGGCGTACGAGGAAGTGCTGACGCGACCGGATGAACTCGCCCGGCGGACGGCATCCGAGCTCGGCCTCCCGGAGCCGGATGCCGAGGTCCTCGAGGGTGTCCGCTCCTGGGCGCGACCGGACCTCGACCACGGCGCCGACGGGGGCGAGGTGCTGGGGCCGTGGGCGCGGACGGCATGCCGGGTCCACCGGCAGCTCGTCGACGGCGCTGCCACTCCGTCTGCGATGGTGGACCCGTTCCTCGTCGAACACCTGCGGGCCCGCTCCTGGCAGGCGTCGGGCACCGAGCGCTATGAGGAGGAGCTCGCCAGGACCCGGCGCGCGCTCGAGAAGGCCGAGACCGTCCGGGTACGCGCGGAGGCCGCCGTCGGGGTCGTCAAGGGAGAGCGGGAACGGACCGTGGCCGAGCTCCGCCGTGCCGAGGCGGCCCGCTCGGACCTCGAGACCGAGCTCGCGACGCTCCGGGCCGCCCACGCCCACGTCCGCCGCCGCCTCGAGGTCACCGACGCGGAGCTCGCCGTGGCTCGGCAGCGCACCCAGGCCGTCGAGGCCCAGCTGCAGAAGGAGCGGCGCGCACACGCCCGCCTGGCCCGGCGCCGGTCCGTCCGGGCCGCGCTCCGGCTCGCGTCGGCGTGGCGCCCCCTGTTCCGGCTCGCGCGGCGGGTGCGGTCCGGCTGAGCGCCGCTGCGGTGCGCCCCGTCAGAGGCGGCCGTCACGTAGCCCGGCGATGTCGGCCTCGTCGTCGGCCGTGAACGTGTCCGGCGGCGGGCCGGAGAAGACCTGCCCGATCGCCGTCGACTCGATCGCCCAGAACATCACCGAGCGCTGGTCCCGCGAGTGGCCGGGGTGGTCGGGGTCCTCGCGTGGCCGGTCGGAGGTGAACGTCAGGTCGATGAGCCCGACGAGGTGCCCGTACTCGTGCACCAGCACGGCGCGCTCGACGGCGGAGGCCGAGCCGAGCAGCCCGACCCCGCCGCGCCAGCGCTCCGGGAAGACGGCGAACACGCTCGCGGAGACGGCCACGCCGATCGCGTCGGTGAGCTGGCCGTCCTGCACGAACCCGCCGCGCAGGTAGAGCACCTGCAGCCCGAGGGCGTCGTCGCCGCTGCGGACGTCGCGGACCGAGGCCGCCGTCGCGCGGATGGCGTCGACGTCCCATTCGGTGCGCGACGAGGTGATGGTGGAGCCGCCCGCGAAGCCGACCTCGGTCCGCGACGTCGCGTGCCGCGCCACGGTGGCCCGCAGGTGGTCGAGCGCTCCCCGGTCGGCCTGGACGCCCTGCTGGACGTCCACCTCGAGCACGAGCTGCCGGCGCTCCCCACGCACGTAGGCGCGCCCGTTCGCCCCGACGGGGCCGTCGTCCGCGACCGGGGTCCGCGCCGGCGGTGCGCCCGCGCCCGGGGCGGACCCACCTCCGCTGGACCCACCTCCGCCGGCGGAGCCGTCGCCCCCGCCCCCACCGGGGGCCTGGCCACCGCCCGTGCCCGACGACTCGTCGGCGGACCCGCCACCGGGGGCGCCGCCGCCGGCTTGCTCCGGGGCCGAGGCCGGGGTCGACGTGCCGTCCGGCGTCGGCTCCGTGGCGGGGCCGCCCTCCGGTGTGGGGGACGCGGAGGCCGCCGGCGGCGTGGTCGCGCCGGCGGTCGGCTCCCCCGACGGCGTCTGCGCGCCGCAGGCGGTGGCCCCGAGCGCGACGAGCACGGCGACGGCCCGGAGCCGCCCGGTCCCCCTGGTGCGCGCCACGTGGTGCTCCTGACGTCAGCGGCGCAGCACCAGGTCGGCCCGGCGCAGCGCGGACAGGTCCTCGTACCCGGCGACGCCCATCGCGCGACGCAGCCCGCCGAACAGGTTCAGGGTGCCGTCGTCACGGTGCGACGGGCCGAGCAGGATCTCGGCGAGCGTCCCGGTCGTCTCGACCAGCGTGTGCTCACCACGGGGCAGGGTGTGGTGCGCGGCGGCGAGGCCCCAGTGCGCCCCGCGGCCCGGCGCCTCCTCCGCGGCGGCGAGCGCCCGGCCGAGCATGACGGCGTCAGCGCCGCACGCGACCGCCTTCGCGACGTCGCCGCCGGTGCGGACCCCACCGGAGGCGATGACCTGCACGTAGCGGCCGGACTCCTCGAGGTAGCGCGAGCGGGCGGCGGCGACCTCCGCGATGGCGGTGGCCTGTGGCACCGCGACGCCGAGGGCCCGCGCGGTGGTCGAGGCGGAGCCGACCCCGACGCCGACGAGCACACCGACGGCACCGGTGCGCATCAGGTGCAGCGCCGACTTGTACGACGCGACCCCGCCGACGAGCACGGGGATGTCGTAGCGGGCCGTGAAGTCCCTCAGGTCGAGGGGGCTGTGCCCGTCGGAGGCGACCGTCTGCGCGGTCGCGACGACGCCCTGCACGACGAGCAGGTCGAGCCCGGCCTCGAGCGCGGCGTGGTGGTAGCGCTCGACCTTCTGCGGGGTGAGCGCGCCGGCCGCGAGCCCGCCACCGGCCTTGAGCTCCTCGACGCGGCGACCGATCAGCTCCTCGCGGACCGGGACGTCGTACAGCTCCTGCAGGCGCCGGGTGGCGTCGGGTCCGGGGGTGAGCCCCGCGATCTCCGCGAGGACCTCCTCCGGGTCGTCGTACCGCGTCCAGAGCCCCTCGAGGCTCAGCACGCCCTGCCCCCCGTGGCCGTTGACCGCGGCGGCCGTCGCCGGCGAGGTCACCGCGTCCAGCGGCGCCGAGAGCATCGGCAGCGCGTAGCGGTAGGCGTCGAGCGTCCACGTGATGTCGATGAGCTCGCGGTCACGCGTCCGCCGGCGCGGGACGATCGCGAGGTCGTCGAGGTCGACGCCGACGGTGGCGACCTTGTCGCCGCCGATGCTGACCTGGCTCACGGGGTGCTCCTGCGTGGGTCGTCGAGGCCCACGAGGGGGCCACGGGCACGGGCGGGGAGCCTACCTGCGGGGCGCCGCACCCCTCTCTGGCGGCTGGCGGGAGCGTCCGGTGCTCGGGCCCGGGGCCTGACGCCGCCTCGCTGTCACCGGCGGCCGACGTCGAGGGCCCCGGGGTGCCACACTGTCGCCCCACCGACCTCCCGGAACCCCCGATGAGCGACGACGAGAACCCGGACGGGTTCGACGACGGGTTCGACGACGAGCTGGACGACGAGGACGAGTACGACGACCTCGACGGTCCGGTGCCCCTCGACGAGCACGAGTCGACCCTCGTGCGGCAGGACCTCGTCGACCTCGACAACTTCGAGTCGACCTTCTCCGCGGAGGGCTACCGGGGCGTCAGCGTGTTCTGCCAGGACTGCGTCGAGGACCACTTCTACCCGTGGGACATGCTGCGGGAGAACCTCACGACCCTGCTCGAGACCGGTGAGACCCCGGTGCACGAGCCGGCGTTCCAGCCCGACCCCGACGAGTACATCCCGTGGGAGTACGCCCGCGGGTACGTCGACGCGCTCCAGGACGTCGGTGTGGACCAGCGGCTCGCGGTGGGTTCCTGCGGACGCTGCGGTCTCGAGCTCCCGTCGGAGATGGCGCAGGCCAGCTACTGCCCACGCTGCGGCAACCCGCTGCTCGGTTCCCGACTCGTCGCCACCCTCGCCGATCGCGGCCTCCCGAGCGACGTGATCACCGCCATCCTGCGCGAGATCGGCCTGCCGGGCTGACCGGGGCTCAGATCCGGCGCGTCAGGACGACCCACACGGTCCGGGCGAGGATCTCGAGGTCGAGGACCGGCGACCAGTTGATGAGGTAGTGCAGGTCGTAGCCGAGCTTGTACTCGGGGTCGGTGTGGTACCGACCGTGGATCTGTGCGAGACCGGTGAGGCCCGGCGGGATCTCGTGCCGGCGGCGGTAGCCAGGGATCTGCCGCTCGAACTCCGCGGTGAGCTCGGGGCGCTCGGGACGAGGCCCGATGAGTGACATCTCCCCACGCAGCACGTTCCACAGCTGCGGGAGCTCGTCGAACCGGGTCGCCCGGAGGAACGCGCACGCCGGGATGATGCGCGGGTCGTCCTGCGTGGCGAGGCGGGCGTTGCCGTCCTCCTCGGCGTCGGGACGCATCGTGCGGAACTTGACCATGCGGAACGTCCGACCGTACGCGCCCACGCGGACCTGCCAGAACAGGACGGGCCTCCCTGCGACGGCGAGCACGTACGCCGACACGAGCAGGGTCAGCGGTGCCAGGATCGGAGCGAGCGCGCTGACGATGGCGAGGTCGGTGAACCGCTTGAAGCGCATCCGCGACAGCGCCATGGCGTGGGGGCGCAGCACGACGAAGGGCATCCCCCCGACCTGTCGCACGCGCTCCAGGCCGAACATGGTCTCGCGGGCGGTGACGCGGTGCAGCGCCGTCACGTGCCGAGCCTCGAGCTCGGTGAGCAGGTCCGGGGAGATGCCGTCGAGCCACCGGCTCGAGAGGATCACGACATCCGTGGCGCCGGCGTCCAGGGCTGCCTCGACCAGCCCGTCCACTCGGCTGACGTGACCCACGACGCGGGCGCGGGTCGGGTCGGTGCGGAGGTGCTCCTCGGCGACCGCGACCTCCGCCTCGGTCCCGAGCAACAGCACGGAGGGGGGCCCCTCGCGGCGGGTCCGGACGGCCATGACGAGGCGTCGGTTGACGGCCACCCCCACCGCACCGAGCACGATGAGCACCACGAGGTTCGTGACCGGGAGAGCGAGCGCGGCACGGTTCGAGGGGATCCACCCGAGCGACCTGGCCGCACCCGTGGCCGCGAGGTTGCCGAGCGCCACCAGACCGCCCGCGGCCAGGGTGTGCCTGGCAGCCCTCGGGAGGACCGGCGGCGCACCCAACCGGGGCTCGCGCTCGTACATCCCGCCGAAGTAGAGGGCCGCGAGGAACGCGACCAGGACGACCGTGAAGGAGGCGGCGTAGGCACGCATCGAGTAGGTCGGCCATCCCCACCCGTACCTCACCCACATGGTCCCGACGAGGACGAGCAGGAGCCCGAGCAGGTCCGCGAGCTGGACGAGCCGGAACCCGCGGGCGTTGAGTCGGGCCAGGAGCGCCGGCTCGACCGCCGCGGAGGTGTGCTCGGCCACGGTCCCCGACGTCGACGACGAGGTCGCGGTGGGCGTGTCACGGCGGGTCATCAGCGTTCCGGGTCGGCTTGGCGCGCGGCGTCCGGGCGGGGTGGGGGTCCATCCAAGGCGCCTCGCGGGACGCCTCGGAGGAAGCCGGTCCCCCACGCGAGGTGCATCGTGGCGAGGGCGAGCGCGGTGGGGACGGTCCCCGCGGGCCCGCCTGCGGCCGCCTGCCGTGCCGCCAGCAGGAGCCCCACGAGGTAGGCCGCGAGGAACGTGAGCAGCGGGCGGGCGGAGACGGCGGCGGCCAGGATGCCGCCGACCAGCGTAGCGAGGACCACCGCGGGAGCGGCGAGCTGCCGTGCCCGGAGCGAGCTGGGGTGCAGGCGCAGGGTGGCCCGGCGCCAGCGCCCGTAGTCGTGGTACTGGCGGGCCAGCGAGGCGACCGTCCCACGCGGGGTGTAGGCGACCTCGAGGGCGGGGTCGAACCACACCGTCCACCCGGCTGCGCGCAGCCGGACGTTGCACTCGTAGTCCTGGTTGCGTCGCAGGCGCTCGTCGAACCCGCCGACCGCCGCGAGCGCCTCCCGGCGGTAGACCCCGAGGTAGACGGTGTCGACCGGACCGGGCTCGGTGCCGGTGCGGTACGCGGCGCCGCCGGCGCCGGCCGGTGACGCCATCGCCGCCGCGACGGCGGCGCGGAAGCCCGAGCTCGCGCGCGGGACCTGGCGTCCACCGACGTTGCCGGCGCCGGTCGCCGCGAGCGTCGCGATCGCCCGCTCCACGTACCCGTCGGGGAGCACCGCATGCGCGTCGACGCGGACCACGACGTCGACCTCCCCGGCAGCCTCGACGGCGCGGTTGAGCCCCGCCGGGGTCGAGCCCCCCGGGTTGTCCACCAGGTGGACCTCGCCGAGCTCCCTGGCGAGCCGGGTGACCGCGGCACGGGTGTCCCGGTCGTCCGGGTCCGCCGCGACCAGGATCGGGGCGTCCGTCTGCGCGCGGACCGAACGGAGCGCGTCCGGCAGGGTCGCACCCGACCGCAGCGCCGGCACCACCACCGCGACGCGCGGCGCGCTCACGGGCGTCCCTCCGCGGCCCACCGACGCAGGTGCGCCACGAACCGGGCGCCCTCGACGTCCCAGTTCATCCCCTCGACGACGAGCGCCCGGCCGCGACGCGCCGCCTCCTCGCGCCGGCCGGGATCCTCCACCCACGCGGCGAGCGCCCGACCGACCGCCGCCGCGACCTCGTCCGGCGACCCGGTCGGGACGACGGCCCCGACGCCCCGGTCCCGCACGAACGCGCCGGCGACGCGGAGGTCGGTGGCGACGACGGGGACGCCGCGCTCGAGGTACTCGAGCACCTTCGACTGGAGGCAGTCGCGGTGGTTGGGGTGGTCTTGCAGCAGGCTCAGGCCGGCGAACGCGCCGTCGACCAGCTCCAGGGCCTGTGCGTTGGGCACGAACCCGTGCGCCGTGAGCCGTCCCGCAGCGGCCGCGGCGGCGAGGGGCCGGGCGACGTCGGCGTCCGGCGGGCCGACGATCTCCAGGCGCAGCCCCGGGGGGAGGTGGTCAGGCAGCCGCAGCAGGGCCTCTGCCCCACGCGAGCGCGACACCCGACCGACGTAGACGACGCGCTCCCCCGCCGGTCCTGGCGGCGCCTCGAGGAGGAAGGGCACGTTCGGCACCACCGGGTGATCCCCCCGGAAGAGGTCGGCGTAGGAGTGCTCCGCGAGCAGCAGGTGCAGGCGGCGGTCGGCCCAGCGCTCGGCGGCGTGGACGGCGTGCCGCACGAGCCGCACGACGGGCGTGGGGACCCACGACCGATCGGTCAGCGAGGCCGCCGTGTCCTCGTGGACGTCCCAGACGACCGGCCGCCGTCGCACCAGCAGCGGCGCGAGCAGCAGCAGTTCCGGGTCGTGGAGCAGGACGATGTCGTGCTGGTCGACCAGGCGACGCGTCACGCGCGCCGCGGCGAGCAGCGGGCCGAGGCGGCGTCGGCCGACGCTGCGGGGGACGGGGACCCGTCGGACCGGCCCTCGCGGATCCGCCTGGTCGGCCTCCTGCGCGGTCCACGGCGCGACGTGGGTGACCTCGGCACCGGCCCGGAGCAGGGCACCGACCTGCCGATGGTCGATACGGGCGTCCCGGGGGACGTGGACCGTGGTGACGACGAGGACCCGGAGCGTCATGCCGACCGCCGGCGCTGGAGCAGTGGGGCGACGTGCTCGACGATGGTGGCGGCCCGGTCGTCGAAGGTGTGGCCAGCGAGGACGGCCTCACGGCGGGCGCGACGCGCCGTCTCGTCGCTCGCGGCCGCCGCGGAGCGCACGACCTCCGTCAGCGGGGACACGCCGTCCCACCGCGTCACCAAACCCGGTAGCAGGTCCTCGAGCTCGGGGACGTCGTCCGAGACGATCGTCACGCCGCAGGCGAGTGCGTCGAACACGCGGTTCGAGATGATGCCCCACTCCCGCATGTCGTCCCAGTGGTCGTTCAGCAGCACGCCCACGCTCGCGTAGGCCACGGGGAGCACCTCGTTGGGGACGAAGCGACCGGCCAGCACGCCGGGCGGCAGGAACCGCTCCCAGTCGCGCCCCCACACCCGCACCGGCAGCCCGGCCTCCACCGCGGCGCGGACCACCGGCCGGTACGTCGTGCGCGAGTTGCCGATGAACGCCACGTCCGCGGCCCACTCCCGGGCGCCCGGGACGGGACGGAACCGTTCCGCGTCGGTGGCCTGGTGGAGCACGTGCGCCTCGATGTCGAGCGCGGCGAGGTGGTGCGCGAGGCGATGGGAGGCCACGAACACCACGTCCGCGCGGCGGGCCTCCGCCGGCGCGAGCTCTCGCGGGTGGCTGATGACCCACAGGACGAGGACCTGCCCGTCCCGTCGTGGCGCCTCCGGGCCCTTCCCCTTGAGCTGGATGACGACGTCGGCGGCGCGAACGACGGGTCCGTCCCACGTGTCACGGGCGTGCACGCTCACGTCCCAGCCTCGCCGGGCCAGCGCCGTGGCGAGGTCGTCCGCGTAGAAGCGGTCACCCCAGCCGAGCCCGGTGCGCTCGTCGGGAGCCCCGATGAGGACGACGGCGCGCGGGCGGTCGACCAACTTCGCGAGTTCGTCGACGAGCGTCGCGACCCGGTGGTCGTAGGTGTGCTCGGCGAGCACCCGAGCCCGGGCCGACTCGACCCGCGCGTCGGCCGCCGCCGGGTCGGCCTCCAGCTCGGCGCGGAGCGCGACGAGCTCCTCCGGACCGCGGAACGTCGGCACGAGGTCACCGAGGACGGGGGCGATGCCCTCGGCCTCGTCGCTGACGACCCACGCGCCGGCGGCGATCGCCTCGAGGACGCGCGCGTTCATGGACGCGTCCTCACGCGTGTGGGCGGCGCCGACGTCGACCACGAGTCGGGCGCGCCGGAGGGCGGCGTCGAGGGCGGCACGGTCGAGTGGCCCCTGCCACCAACCTGCGACCTCGGGCACCTCCTGCCACCCGCGACCCGCCAGCACAACATCGTCGCCCAGGGCCTGGAGCAGCGCGGGGACGCCGCGGTCGTCGCCGAAGTGGTTGATCGGCAGCAACACCCCGGACCGGCCGCCACCGACCGGGGGGAGCTCGGGGCCGTGGCGGGCAGGATCGACGGCGAGCGGGAACAGGGGCGTGGTGCGGCCGGTTCGCTGCTCGACGCGCGCCCGGGCGCGGGGCCCCGAACAGAGCACGAGGTCGAACCGGTCGAACCACGGCGCCGCCACCCAGCGGCTCGACCAGTTCCGGACCCACGCCACCGTCGTCACGTGCTCCGGAACTCGCCGGGCATCGAACGTGTCGAGCAGCGCGATCACCACGTCGACGTCCCGGGGGAGGTCGTACCAGGCGTCGCGGTACCGCTCCACAAGCGTGACGCGCCACCCGTGCCGCTCCATGGCCGCAGCGAGGCCGTGCGCGGTGGGGAGGTCGCCGTAGCCGGCCGCCGGGTCGACGCGGGTCACCGTGATGGCGACGTGCAGCGGCTGCGAGGTGAGCTGCCCGCGCGCGCGGATCCGGTCGAGGGTCACCTCCCGACGGACCTCGGCGCCGAGGCGGGCGTCGAAGGCTTCCCAGTTCGCGGCCTGACGGGCCGCCCGCTCGGCGTCATCGTCCCGGAGCCGGGACGCGCCCTCCTCGTGCAGCAGCACCACGTCACGGGCGAGGACGATCCGTCCCCGACCGCGCAGCCGCCAGCAGAGGTCGACGTCCTCGGCGCCGTAGACGTACCGGTCGTCGAAACCGCCGACGGCTCGGTGGTCAGCGGCGCGGACGAGCATCGCCGCCGCCGTGACGGCCGGGACGTCGACCGCATCGGCCACGACCTGCGGCGTGCCGCCTCGAACGTTGCGAGCCCTCGGGGTCGCGCCCGGTCGCACGGTGAACTCGACGCCGGCGTGCTGGACCGACAGGTCGACGTGCCGGCGGCGGGTCAGCGACGACCTCGGGTGCACGAGCGTCGCTCCCACGACGGCCACCCCGTCGGTCAGGTGTGCCGCCATCCGACGGACCCACGCGGGGTCGAGCGGCTCCACGTCGTCGTTGCAGAACAGCAGCAGCTCCCCCCGCGCGAGCGCCACGGCGTCCTCGTTCGCGCGCGAGAAGGTCCGGTTCTCCTCCGACCAGGAGACGACGACGTCACGCGACCGCAGGGCCTCCGCCGTGGCCGCGTCCACGGCGTTGGCGGCGACCACGACCTCGACGCCGGGCAGGTCGGTGAGCGAGTCGACGAGCGCGAGGAAGGTCTCCCCCCCGTCGCGCGTCGGCACGACCACCGAGACGGTCCGCTCGTCGTCCGCCGGCGCCGGCAGCTCGCCGAGGGCGCGGCGCAGTGCCCGTTCGCGTCGGCCGGCGCCGAGCGAGGCCCGCGCCAACCTCACGACCTTGCTGGCCCTGCGGAAGGAGCGCGTCGTCGCACGGACGGCGCGCAGCACCGGACGCACCCGGGCCAGGACGGGGCGCACCACCCGTGCGAGGAGCACCAGCAGGCGCATCGCCGGGTGCTGCCGCACCCGCTCGAGCTGGACCCGCCGCTCCTCGGCGACCGCGCGCCACTGGTCGGCGTTGCGCTCGGCGGCGGCGAGCGCCGCGCGGAGTCGCTCGACCTCCGCGGTCGGGTCGTCGGGTCCCCCCACGGTCAGCGGGCGCTCGCCGAGGCCTGGTACGCCTCGATGACCTCGTGGCTCGGACCGTCCTGGACGAGGTGGCCGTCCTGGATCCACAGGCAGCGCGTCGTGAGCTCGGCCAGCGAGCCCAGGCTGTGGCTGACGATGAAGACCGCACCGGCGCTCGAGATGAGCTCGCGGATCCGCGCGTCGCTCTTCCGCCGGAAGTGCTCGTCCCCGACGGCGAGAGCCTCGTCGATCATGAGGATCTCGGGTTGCGTGGCCGAGGCGATCGCGAAGTGCAGGCGCGCCTGCATGCCGGAGGAGTAGGTGCGGATCGGGAGGTCGATCGCGTGCTCCAGCTCAGCGAACGCGACGATGTCGTCGTACAGCTCGGCGACCTGCTCGCGGCTGAGCCCCATCGCGGTCGCGCCGAGGAGGATGTTGCGTCGTCCGGAGAGCTCAGGATGGAGTGCCGCGCCGACCCCGAGGAGCACCGGGGGTGCGCTGGCGTACACGCGCCCGGCGGTTGCCGGGAGCAGCCCGGCGATGACGCGCAGCATGGTGGACTTTCCGGACCCGTTGGGCCCGACGATGCCGACCGCCTCGCCGCGGTAGGCGTCGAACGAAACGCCCTGGACCGCGTGGACGTGCCTGACCTCGCGGCCATGGATGCCGCGCGTGAAGGCCCTGCGCAGCGTGCTGCGTTGGTTGTCCGGATGGATGGTGTAGGTCAGGTGCAGATCCCTGACCGCGACCGCAAGGTCACCCCCGTGTCCGTCCTCGGGTGATCCGGCGTCGACGGTCTCAGGCGAGGCCGTACTCATGCTCGCTCCTCCGGAAGTACGCGACCCCGCCGATCAGGGCGACGATGCTCCAGGCGCCGGCGATGAGCCAGAAGCGGCCATCGGTCGTGCCGTCCATCACGGCGAGCCGGGCGAGGTGGATGAAGGGGTAGGCGGGGTTGAGCTCGAAGATGCGTCCCGCGGTCTCACCAGCGCGATCGAAGACGAGGTCGGCACCGAAGAAGACGCCGGAGCAGTAGAACCAGATCCTCATCAGGTAGGGCAACAGCTTCTCCACATCGCGGAAGTGGAACGTCATCCGCGCCGTCACCAGCGCGAGCCCGAAGTTCATGACGATCTGGAGCACGAGCAGCGGGATGATAAGGAGCCAGGTGACGCGGGGCCGTTCGCCCGTCAGCCAGGCCAGGGCGAACATCGAGCCGATGGTGAACAACTGGCCGACCGTCTCCTGGGAGACGAGAGCGATCGGCAACAGAGCCCGGGGGAAGCGGATGTTCCGGATGAGGCTCTGGTTGCCGACGATCGATCCGGTTCCAGCGAGCGTCAGCTTCTGCGTGAAGTGGAAGACGAACAGCCCGATGATCAGGAACGCGGGGTAGTTGTCCTCGCGGTTGTTGCCGCCGAGAACCACGCCGAAGATGAAGTAGTACACGGCAGCGAGCAGTAGTGGGTTGAGCAGGTGCCAGAGGTTGCCGAGCAGCGTGTTCTGGTTCTGCGCGCGCAACTGGCCCTCGGCGACGACGAACGCGAACTCGCGCCGCGCCCAGATGTCCGCCAGGTAGCGGCGCAGCGGGGGGCGTCGTCCGAGCTCCTCGAGGCCGGGGGGCAGGGGTGTCGCGGTGGTTGGCACGGGCGCCTCAGGTGGTGTGGACGCGCCAACGGTACCGGGACCGCGGGTTGGCCCTGCGCTCCCGATCACCCCCGAGCGGACAGCGAAGCCACGAGCTCCGCGAAGCGGTCCGCCATGTCGGTTGGCGTGAAGCCCTCGGCGCGGCGTCGTGCGGCGAGCCGCATCTCGGGTCCGAGCAGCGCGGGCGCCGAAGCGAGCGCGTCGACGAGCCCATGGATTCCGGTGTAGAGGCGGCCGACCTCGGCGTCGATCACCGATGGGAGACAGCCCGTGTCGGGCGCGATGACGGGGCGACCGAAGGTGAGCCCGAGCAGCGCAGCACCGCTGTTGAGCACCCGCTCGTGCGGGAGCACCAGCACGTCGCAGGCCTGGACGACCGCGCCGACCTCCTCATCAGGCACCTCCTCGGCCCGGAGCACCACGCCATCCGTCGTGCGACAGCGCTCCAGCAGCTCGTTGACGCCTTCGAACCTGCCGGGCGCACCCGCCACCACGAGCCGGAGCTGGGGGACGCGACCGCGCGCACGGACGAACGCGTCCAGCAGACGCTCGAGTCCCTTGTAGGGACGGATCTGCCCGAACGCGAGGACCGCGACGTCCGATTCGGACAGGCCCAGCTGGGCCCGGACCCCGGCGCCGTCAACGGCGTCCGGGTAGATGCCGACGTAGCTCCCGTGGGGGATCACCCGCACCTTCTCAGCCGGCACGACGAGCCCCTCGGGGAGGGCATCGAGCGTGCGCTCGCACATCACGTGCACCGCCGAGACGCGGTCGACGATGCGTCGGCGCAGCTCGAGCTCGACCTCGGGGAACGCCGTCTCGTGGGGCATGGCGTTGTGGATCGTCCACACCATCGGCACCCCGGCGCTGCGCAGCTGGTCGAGCTCCGCGACGAACGCGTCCGCCGCGGCCGTGGCCTCGCGCTCGGTCTGCGACCGACCGATGATCGGGGCCGTCCAATGCAGGTGGTAGACGGCCAAGCGGCCGGCGGCGACCCCACCGAGCACGTCGATGGGACGCTGCACGGGCAGCGCGACCGTGCGGGCCGACGGCAGCGACCCGTAGAGCATGTCCTGGTACGGGTTGGTGATCCGGTAGTCCGGCCAGAACCCGACGACCGTGGCACGCGCCGTCGGCGCCGGCTGCACGAGGTCGTGCTCCCGGATGAACGCGTCGAGATCAGCGGCGCGCCGGTCGTACCCGTGGTCGTTCCGCACCAGCTCGGCGAGGGCGTCGGCACGCCGACGGAGCGCTGCCGGGTCGGCGAGGAGTTCCCGGATCTGGGCCCCGAGATCCTCCGGTCGCTCGACCACGGGGACCTCGCCGAGGCCGAGCTCCTCCAGCCCGAGGCGGGCGTTGGTCACGGGGAGGGCACCGGCGGCGAGGGACTCGAAGATGCGACTGTTGACGTTGCCGTACGCGCGGTTGACCCCCTGCAGGTCGTCGAGCACGAGCTCGACCTGCCGGTAGACCGCGGGGATGCGGAAGTAGCTCACGGCGCCGGCGGCCCAGGGCTCGAGCTCCTCGGGGAGCGTCCGGTGGTTGCCGAACAGCGCGAGGGGCACGTCGGGCCGATCGTGGAGGAGGCCGGCGAAGGTGTGCCGCAGGCCTCCCCACTGGTTGGTCGTCGAGACCACCCCACGCCGCTCGTCGTCGGCCGGCCGGAACAGCGCCGTGTCCACCCCGATGGGCAGGACGCCGACGGGCCCCTGCGCGTGCGGCCGGATGTTCGCGAGCGACGCCGACGAGGAGCAGAGCACGGCGTCGTAGAGGGGGAGGGTCCCGCCGGCGATCCAACGCTGGACGTTGTTGCGCACCCACGCGACGAGGGTCACCTCCCCAGGGACGATGGTCGGGTCGAAGGGGAACCGCGGCTCGGCCAGCATCGAGATCAGGACGTCCGTGCCTGACGGGAGCGAGCCCCAGCGCTCCGGTGGCACGAGCAGCACCCGGTAGCCGAGCCGCTCCAGCTCGAGACCGATGCCTCCTGCCGTGTAGATGTCGCCGCGTCCCTCGTCGAGGTCGAGCGTCGACACCGTGAACGCGATGCGGGGCCCGTCGCCGTCGCCGTACTCCCGCCGCGCAGCCAGGCGTTCGTAGTCGCGTCGTCGTGGCGACTCGTCGGCGTCGAGCTTCATCGCCTTCGTCCCGGTCGCCCGGGTGCGGCGCTGGCGCCCCCCCTTCGACGACCGCGGCGCCGCCGGCGCCTTGACGCTCGTGGCCGGGGACGGTCCCCCACCACGCCCGAGCAACGCACGCGGCACCGCGAGGATCGCCCGACCGACTCGGAACGTCTCGCTCTCGTAGACCTCGCCGAGCTTGCGCTCCGCCCGCTCAGCGCGCGCCCGCTCCCGCTCGAGCGCCCCGCGGAGTGCGGCCCCGTCGCTGGCCCCGTCGAGCTGGCGCCGGAGCTCGTCCAGCTCCCTCCCGAGTTCGAGCCTCTCGCGCGCGTTCCGGTCCTGCTGGACGGCCAGCGCCTCCTCGGCCTCGCGTCGTCGGTCCTTCGCCTCCGCAAGCTCGGCGCGGAGCGACTCGAGCTCGCCGGTGAGCGACCGGCTGGCCTCGCCGAGCTCGCACTCGAGCTCCTCGACCCGCGAACGCGCCTCGACGAGCTCGCGACGGACGGCCGCGAGCTGGCCCGCGGCATCCGACGGCTCGAGACGAAGGACGTACTGGAACACCCGATGCTCCGGGTTGCCCTCGAGCACCCTCCTACGGACCTCGGCGTCGTAGCGGGACGCCAGGTCCTTGTGGAGGGTCTGCTCGATCGTGCGCGTGGTCCGGCGGACCTGCGAGACGACCCACCCGGCGCCCTCCACCATCTCCCGGAACGAGGCGAGGGTGAAGAACCGGATGTGGGTGCGGTCGAGCAGCCCCGTCTCGGTGTAGCGGAAGTCCCCGACCATCAGGTTCGCGATGACCGACTCGTGCGACGCGTTCGGGATCGAGATGACGATCGATCCACCCTCGGCGAGCAGCCCGGTCTCGCGGATGGCCGTCAGCGTTCCCTCCGGGTCGACGAGGTGCTCGAGCACGTCGGCGAGCACGATGGTGTCGTAGGGGCCGTGCGCCGCGAGCCGGTCGGTCCAGTCGTCGGCGTCGAGGTCGGCGACGACGGTCGCCCCCACGCCGCGGTCGCGCGCCGCAGCGAGCAGGTCCTCGCGCACGTCGGCCGCCACGACCTCGAAGCCGTCGCGCGCCAGCGCACCGGCGAGGATCCCCGGCCCGCACCCGAGGTCGAGTACGCGACGCCCTCCCTGAACGACCAACTGGTGGAGCGACGCGGCCGTGTTGTTCCTCTCGGTGGGGTCGAACTCGTACTCGTAGTCAGCGCTCACTGCGGCGGCTCCTGGAAGCGGGTGAGGTCGACCTTCCCGTCCCGGCCGGACCGGCCGTCGCTGACGGCGGCGTCGACGAGGGCATCGAAGACGTCGAGCCACCCTGGGGCGTTGCGGGCGACCTTCGTGCGCCAGCCGTCGGACCAGGCCCGCACCCCGGCCTCGACCGCATCGGCCGTGAGGTGGGGGGCGTGCTCGGCCGCGAACAGCAGGCGGTTGCGTACGTAGTAGTAGATGTAGTGCACGCTCGGGAGGGCCTCGTACGACCGTTGGTAGTGGGTCACGACGGCCTGCCGGGCGACCGCGATGCCGAAGCCCTCCGCGCGCGCCCGGAGGTTGAAGTCCGTCTCCTCGTAGTAGAGGAAGTACCGCTCGGGGAGTAGCCCGACCCGTTCGAGGACGGGACGACGGACCAGCATCGAGGCCCCCGTCACGTAGTCGACGTCGACCGGGACCTCGTCGGCGGGGACCTCGGCGGCCCGTGCACCGGCATGGACGTGGGCCGTCCCGAGCGTGGCCCAGTCGATCGTCCCCCCGTCGAACCAGATCGTGCCGTCCCCGTGACCGTTGAGGATCCGCGCGCCGAGCACCCCGACGTCCGGGCGGCGCTCGAGCGCCTCGAACTGCCGCTGGAGGGCGTCCGAGGCCACCCTGGTGTCGGGGTTCAGGATCCACACGGCATCGGCGCCCCGGTCGAGGGCGATGCGGAGACCGACGTTGTTGCCGGCCGCGTACCCGTCGTTGGCGTCGAGGTGGACGACGGTCTGCTCCGGCAGTTCCGAAGCGAACCGTGCCCGGGTCTCCTCGGTCGCGCCGTTGTCGACGACGACCAGGCTGGAGGCCACGGTGGAACGTCGGAGCGACGCGACGCACCGGAGCGTGTCGTCCACGTTCCGGTAGTTGAGGACGACGGTGGTGACGCGCATGGCGAAGTGGGCTCCGGGTCTGGAACGACCGCCGACACTACCAGCAGCCCGCATGACGCCTTTCGGCGGGCCCGGCGCCTGAGCCGGCTGCAGCGCCGCGGGGACCTCGCTGGGTACCGTCACCCGGACGCCCCGAGGCACGGAGTCGAGCCCTGGCATCGCGACGTCCCCTCCTGTCCAGCCGCATGCTGGCACCCCTCCTCGGCATCCTCCTGGTGCCCGTCGTCGCGGTGCCTGCGGCGACGGCTCAGACCACCTGTGCCCCGCCTGCCGGTCCACAGCCCGCGCCGGCGGTGGTCGAGGACAGCCCCGAGGTCGCCATCGTCGGCCGAGGGTTCGGCCACGGCGTCGGGTTGAGCCAGGAGGGCGCCCAGGGCGCGGCCCAACAGGGCTGCAACGAGCGCGAGATCCTGGCGGTCTACTACCCCGGTGCCCCGGTCCGCACCCGGCCGAGCCCGGATGTGGTCCGCCTCGGGTTCGGGCCCCGCTGGACCTCGAGCCACTACACGACGGGGACCTCGCCGGTCACGTGGACGCTCGTGCCCTGCGTGGTGTCCTCCTCGTCGTGCAACCGGTCGACCGCCGGGCCACCGCAACAACCTGCAGGCTCGACGTGGCGTGTCACCGTGACGGCGTCCGGCGGGTACTCGGTGCAGCGCCAGGTGCGCACGACCGGATCCAGCGGGCAGACGATCTACTCCTACGAGCCGGTCTGGTCGGGCGGCGACCGGTTCGCCGAGCTGCGCGTCGACCACCACGGTCGTGACGTCCAGGTCCACCGAAACGCCTCGCCCACGTCGAGCCCGACGTGGCGGGTCCGGTGGGGCACCACGGTCTTCGACACGATCACCGAGAGCAGCGGTGCGACGATGTTCGTCGTCCAGCACATCCGTGCGGCCGACGGGGTGCCCGCGATGGAGCGGTACCTGTGGGGCCTGGCCGAGGTGCCGAACCTGTGGGAGCCCGCGGCGCAGCGCGCCCAGGCCGTCGCCGCTCGGAGCTACGCCCACAGCATCACGTCCGCAGGGACCCGCTTCGGCTCCTGCCGCTGCGACCTCCTGCCGAGCACGGCGGACCAGCACTACACGGGTGCGGCGAAGGAGGACGAGGACGCACGCTTCGGGTTGCGCTGGCGCGACGCCGTGACCGCGACCCGGGACGTCGTCGTCACGACCTCGAGCGGGGCCCCGCTGACCGCCTACTACTCGGCCTCGCACGGGGGGATGTCCGAGAGCGGGGAGGCGGCCCAGTTCGGGAACAGCGGCGACCGGGCGCACCTGCGCGCCATCGACACCGCCGGCTGGGAGGCGGTCCGCACCAACTTGGACGGCGGAGTCTCCCAGAAGCTCTACCCGGGTGTGCGAGGCACGTGGCGAGCGTGGTACCGGCCGCTGACCGAGGCCGACCTGGTCGCGCGGGTCCGCGCGAGCTCGTCGCTGCGCTCCCAGGTCAGCGCCTGTGGGTTCACCCCGACCGCGCTGGTGGACGCCCGCGTGGTCTCCGTCGGACCGGGTGGCCAGCCGGCGGCTTGGGACCGCGAGGCCCCGGCCGGACGACCCGACGGGGTGAAGGTCGTGCTGGGCGACGGCGGCAGCCGGACCTGCGACGTGTGGGCGTCGGGCAACACCTTCCGCAGCGTCGTCCAGGTGCCGTCGCCGACGTTCACCATCCGGCTCGGCCGGGCGCTCTCCAACGGCGGGACCCCGGTCACCGGCGACATCGACGGCGACGGCCAGCTCGACGTCGGCTGGTTCAAGGACGGCGCGTGGGCCTGGCGCACCGCCGCCGGCGGGGACCAGCGGTTCAGCTACGGCATGCAGGGTGACACCCCGGTGGTCGGCGACTGGAACGGCGACGGGCGCGACACCGTCGGCGTGCGCCGCGGCAACCGCTGGCTCCTCACCGATGCCGAGCGTGGCGGTGACGGTCGCGCGACCCACGACTTCCGCTTCGGCACGGCCTCGATGCGCCCGCTCGTCGGGGACTTCAACAGCGACGGTCACGACAGCGTGGCCGTGGTGGACGGCAACCGCTGGTACCTGACCTCGCGCCTCCCCGCGACGCCCGGCACCGACCCGGTCACCGCCGCGACGACGACGTACGGCCGCGCCGGCTGGACCCCGGTCATCGGCAACTGGGACGGCATCGGAGGGGACGGCATCGCGATGCGTGACGGGACCCGCTGGTACCTCGCCGAGCGCCCGACGGCGTCGGTGGCGGACCGGGTCCAGGCGTACGGGTCCGCGTCCGCCCGCCCGCTCCGCTACACCGCCGGCGCAGGGTTCGTGGTCGTGCAGGGCATCCGGTTCCTGATCTCCGGGTCGACCACCACGGACCGTGCCGACCGGGTCGTCGAGTTCGAGGGATGAGGATGCCGATGGCCGGACGACGCCGACACGCGGGGTGGCCGCGAGGTGCCATCGTCGCTGCTGCCATCGCCATCGCTGCGGGCACCCTCCTGCCGCTCCCCGTGGCCGCGGGTCCGACCGCGCCGGGGGCCGACGTGCTGCCGGGCGGTGACCTGCCGGATGTCGACGGCACGGTCCGACTCCTGCTCCACACGGCGTCGGGTCGGGTCCCCGGACCGAACGCCGGCGTCACCCCCCGACTTCTCGCCGACGGCGAGACGTGGGTCGTCGACGTCCCGGAAGCCGCCGCGCGCCCGACCGCCGCCACTCTGGCGCAGGACCGTGACGTCGTGTCCGTCCGCTTGGACGCGGTGCTGCACGCCCAGCAGGTGTGGACGCAGGAGCCCCGCTGGGCCGACCAGCGTGCTGCCGCCGAGCACCTCCGTCTGACCGAGATGTGGCAGGTGACCCGCGGCCGCGGGTCGACGGTCGCGGTGATCGACACCGGCGTGACGTCGAGCCATCCGGAGCTCGCCGGCCGGGTGCGCCCGGGGCGCTCCTTCGTCGCCGGGGCACCGACCGCCGAGGACGACGACGGGCACGGGACGTTCGTCGCCCGACTCGCCGTCGCGGCGTGGGACGGCATCGCCGCCGCCGGCACCTGCCCGACCTGCCGGGTCCTGCCCGTGAAGGTGCTCGACGGCAACGGCAGCGGGTTCGCCGCCGACGTCGCTGACGGCATCCGGTGGGCGGCTGACCAGACCGGGGTGGAGGTCATCAACCTCTCGCTCGCCGGACCCCAGACGACCGCCGAGCTCGACGACGCGCTCGCCTACGCCGACGCGCGGGGCATCACCATCGTGGCCGCCGCCGGGAACCAGGCGTCCGTTGCCCCCTACTACCCGGCCGCGTCCCCCGGGGTCCTCTCCGTGGGCGCCGCGGACACGCTCGACCGCACCGAGTCCTACTCGAACCGCGGGACCTGGGTCGACGTGGCCGCGCCTGGGTGCTGGCCGTCGGGTTCGACCCGCGGCCTCGCCTGCGGGACGAGCTTCGCGGCGGCCGTCGTGTCCGGCGTCGCCGCGGTGGCACGCGGTGAGCTGCGCGCGACGGCACCGACGTTCTCCTCGCGGACCGTCGCCGACGAGGTCGACACGGCGTTCTTCGCCACCGCCAAGTCGACAGCGACCACCGGCGTGGACACCAGGTTCGGCCGGGTCGATGCCGCCCGCACGGTCCGGTGGACCCGGCCACGCGTGCACCTGCTCGGCGACTGGGACGGGGACGGGACCGCGACGCCAGCGGTCTACACCGACGGCGTCATCGCCTGGACCGACGAGCTGTCGTCGCCCGGGAACGTGCGCGAGGTCCGGTACGGCGGCATCGGATGGCTCGCTGCCGCCGGTCCGCTCGCCGCGCCCGCCGGCGGCCCCACCACCGACGGGGTGGTGGTCTCACCGCCCAGCGGGGTGGCCGCCAACCGGTACTTCGTGCTCGACCGCCTGACGCCGGGCGCGGCCGTCGCGGATCGCGAGCAGCGCTTCGGTCGGGCCGGCTGGCGGCTGGTCGTCGGCGACTGGGACGCGGACGGACGCGCGACGCTCGGCGTCGTGGACGGCAACCGCTGGTACGTCACCGACGATCCCGTCGCGACGACCCCCGCGGCCTCCGCGTCGTTCGCCTACGGGCGGGCCGGTGACCGGATACTCGCCGGGGAGTGGGGTCCGCCGCCCGCCGGTGACCTGCCCGGGATCTACGTGGGCGACCGCTTCCACCTGGCCCGCGACGACGCCCCGGCCACGGGTGGCTACACGGGCGAGGCCGTCCACTACGGGCCCGTGGACCGCAACCGTCCCGCCGCGACCCCGCTGCGCTGGAAGGTGTCCGGGAGCGGCGACGGCGTCGGACTCGCCACGCTGAACCGTTGGTACCTTCGGTCGACGTCCACCTCCGGCACCGCCACCGCCGTCCTCGACTTCGGCGGCTGAGCAGCGACAAGGCTCCCGACGCCACGTGGTCTTCTCGTCCCTGACGTTCCTCGGCTTCTTCCTGCCCGTGGCCCTCGCGGCACACTGGCTCGCGCCGCGTGCGCTCCGGAACGCCGTCCTGCTGCTCGCCTCGCTGGTCTTCTACACGGTCGGCGGCGGCCGGATGGTGCTGCTGCTGATCGTGACGTCGATCATCGACTACGTGGCCGCGCTGGTCATCGACGGGGGCCGCGCCGGCACGGACGTCGCGCGCCGCCGGGCACGGTTCGCCGTGACCGCCTCGGTCGTCGGCAACCTCGCGATGCTCGGCTACTTCAAGTACGCGAACTTCTTCGTCGACCAGGTCAACGGGGCCCTCACCCTGGCCGGCAGCGAGGCACTCGCGTGGACCCCGATCGCGCTCCCCATCGGCATCTCCTTCTTCACCTTCCAGCGGATGAGCTACGTCATCGACGTCGCCCGCGGGGAGCGCGAGGCCACCAGGGACCCGATCCGGTTCCTGCTCTTCGTCGCGCTCTTCCCGCAACTGATCGCCGGTCCGATCGTCCGCTACGCCGACATCGACGACCAGCTCCGGCGGCGCGACGTCCGCCTCGAGCAGCTCGGCGTCGGCGGGGCTCGCTTCGCCCACGGGCTCGCGAAGAAGGTCCTCGTGGCCGACACCGTCGCGGTCCTCGCGGACGCCGTCTTCGCCCTGCCGGCCGATGAGCTCACCACCACCGGCGCGTGGATCGGCGCCATCGCCTACTCGATCCAGATCTACTTCGACTTCTCCGGCTACTCCGACATGGCGATCGGCCTGGGCACGATGTTCGGCTTCGACTTCCCGGAGAACTTCGCGCGGCCGTACAGCGCCGTGTCCGTCACCGACTTCTGGCGCCGCTGGCACGTCACCCTGTCGACCTGGTTCCGCGACTACGTCTACATCCCCCTGGGCGGGTCCAGGGACGGCGCGGCGACCTACCGCAACCTGTGGATCGTCTTCGCCCTCACCGGCCTCTGGCACGGCGCCGCCTGGACGTTCATCGTCTGGGGCCTGTACCACGGCCTGTTGCTGGTGCTCGAGCGACGCTTCGACCTCCGCGCCTTCGAGGCGAGCGGCGCCACGGCCCTGGCGCGCCGCACCGTCACCCTGGTGCTCGTCATCGTCGGCTGGGTCTTCTTCCGCGCCGACGGGATGGGCCAGGCCGTCGACGTGGTCACCGCGATGTTCACCCCCGCCGGCGCCGCGCTGCCGGCCTCGGTCGCCGCCCTGCTCGACAACCGGACCGCGCTGGTGCTGGTCGCGAGCTGCACGGTCGCGCTGCTCCCCGGTGACCTCGTCGTCGGCCGGTGGATCACCGAGGCCGGGGAGGCAACGCGCCCCCGGCTGCGGCTGGCCTTCGTGACCCTCGTCCTGCCCCTGGCGATGGTCGTCGCGGCGAGCAGCACCTTCAGCCCGTTCCTCTACTTCCGGTTCTGACATGCGCATCGATCGACTCACCGGCCTCCTGTTCGTCCTCGCCATCTCCGCGCCAGGCGCCACGATGCTGGTGCTGGGCCCGGACACCGTGGACGACAACAGCCCCGCGGCCGAGCCGCCGGCCGCGGAGGACGTGCTATCGCTCGACAGCGAGGCGCTCCAGCGGCTCAACGACTACCTCGCCCAGCGCACCCCCGTGCGGCAGCCGGCCATCGCGGCTGACGCGCTGCTGGACCGCGAGGTCTTCAACCAGTCCCCCAACCCGCAGGTGACGCTCGGAGCCGGGGAGTGGCTCTTCCTCACCGAGGCACTCGCGCAACCGTGCATGGACGCCGCTGACGTCGAGGCCGCGCGGGCGGACGTGACGGATGCGGTGAAGGTGGCTGCGCGGGCCGACATCGAGCTGCTCGTGTCCATCGCGCCGGAGAAGGAGACCGTCGCGACACAACGACTCGGACCGGCAGCCGAGGCAGCCCGGTGCTCTCGCGCGAACGCCGACCTCATCGACTCGGTCGCCTCCGCCACACCCGGTCTCCTCTACCCGCGGGAGCGACTGCGGTCGTTGCCGGACACGGAGGCGTACCACGCGCAGGACTCGCACTGGACGCGCCAGGGAGCCACGGTCTGGGTCGAGGCCGTCATGGAACGGCTCGCGCCCGCCACTCTCGATGCGGCGGGCCGGACCGATCTCCCACCGTCCCGCATGGTCCAGGATCTCTCGCGGCTCATCGGGCTCCCGACCGAGGTGACGGAGGAGCAGCGAGGCTGGACCCTGGGCGCCGAACCCGTCGACGTGCCCGCACCGGACGGGGCCCTCCGGACGACCCTCCCCGCGCAGGACGCCGTTCCGGGGAACACCGTGTACCTCCACGACAGCTTCGGGTGGGCCCCCCTCCCCGCACTGAGCCACCTGTTCCGCGACCTCACGAACTTCCGGCTCACGTGGGCCCCGGGTTCTATGGCTGTCCCGTCCGAGCTGCCGCAACCCGACCGGGTCGTCGTTCTGATGGCCCAGCGAGGCGTCCCGAAGGTCCTCTCCGAGGGCGAGCTGACGCCCTTCGTCGCGGAGCTCCTGGCGTCATCCCTGCCGACGGGCCGCTCGGGTTCGCTCGCGAGCATCCCGGCTGGAGCCGACCATCTGCGGGTCACGACCGACCTGCCATCGGCGACGCCAGTCGACCTGGTCACCGACAGCGGCACCGTCGTCGACCGGGCGTGGTCCAACTCGGGGCGGCTGGTCTTCCGACTCGGCGAGACCGACGGCGCCGCTCGGCTGCGGGGGCCCGATGGCGATCTCCCGGATCCGGTCGACGTGATCTGGATCGACGCCCTGCCCTGACCGACGTTCAGTGCGCGTAGCGGAAGACCAAGGACGCGACGCCCGTTCCCGCCGTCGGTGACGCGTACCAGGTCGCCCCGTCGACCGCGACGAGCCCCGCACGCGTCGAGCCCGTCCGACCCCCGCGGCCGTCGAGGTCCGCGGAGGTCATCAGGAACCACGCGCGTCCGTAGGTGACCTCGGTGACGGGGTCACCCCGGCGGGGCACCCGCTGGTCGGTCAGGAAGGCGCGCGAGCCCGCGACCGTCCCGACGGTGTCCACGCCGTCGCCGTCCCAGTCACCGACGAGCGGACGCCAGCCCGATCGACCGAACCCGAAGCTCGTGACCGGACCGGTCCGGGCGTCGAGGTCGAGGTCGGCGCGCAGATAGAAGACGTTGCCGTCCAGCATGCCGATCTCGTCGTCGCCGTCCCCGTCGAAGTCACCCGCGAGGGGACGCCAGCCGGCCCGCCCGAAGCGGAGGTCGTACTCGGCGACACCCTTGGTCGGGTCGTCGGAGAGGAGGAAGCGGTTGCCGACGACCACCCCCACGGTGTCGATGCCGTCGCCGTTCCAGTCGCCGACGAGCGGCGTCGACCCGTCGCTGCCGAACGAGAACTGCCGGTCGCCGTTGCCGTAGCCGTCGAGCTGGTCACGGAGGGAGAAGCGGCCGGTCAGCCCGTCGTACCAGCCCGGGCCGGCGACGCCGTCGCCGTCCCAGTCTCCCATCAGGGGTGTCCGACCGGCGACGGAGGCACCTCCGGTTGCCCTCGCACCCGCTCCGGAGGCCGCCCCATCGGTCGGGTAGAACCCGTCGCAGCGCCCCGGACGGACGAAGCGGGGGTCGCGCTGCGCGAGGTTCCCCCGCTCGTAGATGCCGGTCCGCGAGGTCCCGTTGTCGGCCCCGACCAGCACGACCGAGCGGGCGCCGTACCCCACGTTGTGCGCGGCGGCGTTGCCCTGCCCCGTCAGCGAGAAGCCCCGGATGTTCGGGTACCAGTCCTTGCCGGTGGCCGGTCCGAGGATGTTGCTGCGCAGGACCGTCCGCGACGTCCCGCCGAACAGCAGGACGTTCTGCGAGGCGCCGATCAGCGTGTTGTGGGTGATGGCCACGTCGTTCGCGGGCGCCGTGCCGTCCCCCAGCTTGATGTTGGTCCCGTTCGGCGCGTCGAACACGACGTTGCGCTCGATGTACCCGCGGGAGGACGCCGCACCGCTCGCGACGTAGATGTTGTGGTCCTGGTACGGCGGGTGCTTGGCGCGGGTCGTGCGGACGCAGGAGTCGGTCAGGCGCCAGCGGGTCGGGTCCAGGGTGGTGGTGTTCTCGTAGGCCCCGCGCTCGATGCGAACGGCGGCGTACGCGGCGACGTCGGCGACCTCGACGCTGGTCACCTTCCAGTCGCGACCCCCGCGCATCTTCAGCAGCGCGTCGCCGTCGCCGTACTCGCGGCCGTCGTTGGTGATCGCGAGGTCGGTGATGGCCCAGTGGTCCGCCCCCTCGAGGCGGATGGTCCCACGCACGAGCGGACGCTCACCGACGACGGCCGTGACGGTGATCGGGGCGGTGGCGGTGCCACCGTGGATCTCCCATGGACGGGTGCCCTGGTTGAACTCGACCCGCTCCGTGTAGGTGCCACCCGCGACGACGAGGGTGTCACCCGGACGGAGGCAGGGGAAGGCGGCGCGCAGGGTCCGCCAGGGGTTCTGGGGCGAGCCGGCGCCGGTGGCGCAGGCCGATGACGGGTCGGAGCCCTGGGGCGAGACGTGCAGGACGCGGCCGGCGGCGGCGTGCGCGGCGGTAGCCGGGACGGCTGCCACGGCGACGGCGAGCGCCGTCGCGAGCGTCGCGGCACGGGTGCACCTGGCGGACCTCACCACGAGCGCACCACCCGCGTCGAGGCCGTCGCGTTCCCGCCAGCAAGGTCGTTGCGGAGGTACATCGTCTGTCCCTTCAGCACGGCCGGCGTGTCCCGCCCGTCGCCGTCCCAGTCCCCCACGAGCGGTAGATCACGGGCAGAGCCGAACGCGGGGGCGTCCGAGGCGCGGCTCGCTCCGAGCTCGCCGGCGAGGTGGAAGACGTTGCCGACGACGACGCCCGGGAGGTCGCCCCCGCCGTGCCAGCGGCCGGTCACGGGGAGCGCGCCACGGGACGGCCCGTAGGTCATCGTGACGTCGGCTCGGGTCACGTTGAAGTCGTTGGCGAGGTACCACGTGTTGCCCACGACGACGCCCGCGGTGTCGAGACCGTCGTCGTTCCAGTCCCCCACGACCGGGACCGCGCCGCGGGACGGGCCGTAGCGGTGGTCGACGTGCGCGACGCCGGTGTCGTGGGAGTTGCGCAGCAGCCAGCGGTTGCCGCGCACGACCCCGAAGCTGTCGACCCCGTCCCCGTCCCAGTCGCCGACGACGGCGGCGTCGCCGCGGCTGCCGTAGCGGTAGCTGTGGGAGCGTCCGTCACCCAGGTCGAGGACGACGAGCCCGTCGCGGAACCAGCCCGGACGGGCGCTGGCGCCGACCGACCAGCGACCGGCGAAGGTCTGCCACGGTCGGCCGGGCAGGTCGTTGCGTTCGAGCGCGGCGCCGAGGCTCGCGAACGGGTTGCGCTGGTTGGTCCCGTACGGGTCGGTGACCGCGCGGTCCTCGATCTCGAAGTGGAGGTGCGGCGCGGTGCACGAGGCGTTGCCCGAGCAACCGGCGAAGCCGATGAGCTCCCCCCGGCTCACCCGCAGCCCCGGGCGCATCCCCGGGGCGTAGGCCTCGGAGGCGGGCCCGTCGTTGCGACCGAGGTGGATGTAGCTGTAGTCGCGGCCATCGTCGCCCGCGATCGTGATCATCCAGCCCCAGGACGGCAGCGCCCCGTCGAGCCCGGTGATGTACCGGATCGTCCCGCCCACGGCGGCGTGGACCGGGGTCCCGTACGGCGTCATCAGGTCCGTGGCCCGGTGGTAGCGCGAGCAGCCCGACCGGCACGCGTCGTAGTCGTCGCGGAACGTGTTCGGCCCGTCGACCGGGAAGGTCAGGTCGACGGCCGCGCGGTAGTCGGCGCTCGCGGACCCAGCGCCAAGCGCCAGGGGAACGAGGAGCAGGAGGAGGAGGGAGGAGGGGAAGCGGCGGATGGTTGGGACCTCGGGTCGCGGGCACACGCTCCCCTCAGGTCGGGCGATGTGCGTGCCGACTTGAGGGGGGAACGTCTTGGGGGAGATGTCCGTTGCGTGCGCGGCTCCGTGCCACTATCGCCTCTCAAATTAACAACGGATGACAGAGGCCACAGCAGCCCCGTACGGTCCCTCGCTCGACCACCCAGAAGGAGCACGCACCGTGCGCCCCGCTCTCGGACTCCGCCTGGCCCTCACGTCCGTCCTGGCGGCAGGGGCCACGCTGGCCCCTGCCGTCGGCGACCTCCCCGGCGACCCCGGCGGCGTCACCCTCGCCGCCGACCTGCACGCTGCGTGGACGGCAGCCGCGGCGAACGGTCGCTGGACCGTCAGCGTCCCGCGCCAGACCGAAGGGTTCAGCATGGTGGCAGTGGAGCTCCCCCGAGCCGCCGAGGTCACCCTGCGGACGGCGCGAGACGGCGAGTGGGGACCGTGGACGTCCCTCGAGGCGGAACCTGAGGACGAGCGCCCCGACGACGTCACCACGACGGGGGCCTCGTTCACCGTGCCGACGTGGACCGGCCCGTCCGACGCGTTCCAACTGTCGACCGATGGGTCACTCGCCGGCGTTCGCGTCCACCTCGTGGACCCCGGCTCGCCCCCCGGGCCCCGTGCGAGGGCGAACGCGGCCGCCGCGCCGCGCGTCGTCTCGCGGGCCGAGTGGGGAGCGGACGAGGCGCTGCGCAGGCCGCGCAAGCCCGAGGACCTGTACGCCCCGGTCCACGCCGCGATCGTGCACCACACGGCGGGTTCCAACAGCTACACCGACGGCGCGGCCGTCGTACGCGGCATCTACCGCTACCACACGCAGAGCCGCGGGTGGGACGACATCGGCTACAACCTCCTCGTCGGCCGGGACGGCACGGTCTACGAGGGCCGGTGGGGCGGGGTCGACCGGGGCGTCGTCGGAGCGCACGCCTCTCCCTACAACACGGGGACCACGGGCATCGCACTGCTCGGGAACTTCACGGACGCGTCGCCCCCGACCGCCATGGTCAACGGCCTCCGGGACGTCCTGACCTGGAAGTACGAGGTCCACGGCATCGACCCGGCCGTGGACGCGACCACGGTGCTCGCGGACACGAGGATCCCGCGTCTGAACGGGCACGGCGACGTCAACCAGACCTCCTGTCCCGGCGCGAACGTCCGACGCCAGCTCTCCGGTCTCCGCCGGGACGTTGCGGCCCGGGTCGCGGCCGGGTGGACCCCGATCACCGGGGTCTGGGCCCCAGGACTCCCCGAGTCCCCGGGGTGGTTCCGCGACGGCGAGGTCCGGCTCCGGCTCGGGACCTCACCGAACGCCGAGGAGCTCGCCTTCCGCTACGGGTCGCGCGGTGACATCCCCGTCGTTGGCGATTGGGACGGCGACGGCGTCGACACGCTCGCCGTGGTGCGCGGCAACACGTGGTACGTCCGCAACAGCAACTCGGCGGGCATCGCCGACAGGCAGTTCAAGTTCGGGCGCCCCGGCTACGAGTTCTTCGCGGGCCGGTGGTCCGCGACGATGGTCTCAGACGGCCCGGCGGCCAGGGTCGGCAACACCTGGTACCTGAAGACGCTGCCGGCCGGGGACGTCGCGGACATCTCCTTCCAGTACGGCAGGAGCGGTGACCCGATGCTCACCGGTGACTGGGACGGCGACGGCGTCGACGGTCCGGGTGTTCGCATCGGCAACTCGGCCTACCTGAGGGACACGAACTCGACCGGCGTCGCCGACCGGGTCGTCCGTTACGGCGCGGCCGGCGACGTCGTGCGCGCGGGCGACTGGGATGGCGACGGGCGTAGCGGGATCGCCGTGGTCCGCGGCACCGCCTGGCACCTGCGCAACACCTTCACCGATGGGCCAGCCGAGCAGACGGTCGTGCTCCGTCCGACCGACCCCGGGGACCGCTGGCCCGGCTGAGCCGTGCACGCCCGGACACGCCGCCGCCGCCGTTCCCGGCGGCGGCGGCGGTGGGTGAGATCTCGCGGGTCAGCCCGGGCGGCCCAGGCTCCCCCGACCGATCGCGTGGTAGTGGAGACCGGCAGCGACCATGGCCTCCGGATCGAGCGCGTTGCGGCCATCCACCACGATCGGGTACGCGAGCGCCTCCGCGAGCTTGGACGCGTCCATGGAGCGGACCTCGTCCCACTCCGTACACACGACCGCGGCATGCGCGTCGCGGCAGGCCTCGTACGGGTCGGTGAAGCGTTCCGCCTCGGGGAGCTCACGCGCCACCGCGTCGAGGGCGACCGGGTCGTAGATGCGGACCCTCGCACCCCGCTCGAGCAGCATCTTCGCGAGGTGGATGGCGGGCGACTCGCGCAGGTCGTCGGTACCGGGCTTGAACGCAGCACCGAGCAACGTCACGACCTTCTGGTCGAGGTGCCAGAGCTCGTCCTCGAGCTTGCGCAGGACGAGGTCCCGCTGCCCGACGTTGATCCGTCGGACCTCCTCGAGCATGGTGAACTCGTAGCCGACCTGCCGCGACAGGTGCACGAAGGCGTCGACGTCCTTGGGGAAGCAGGACCCGCCGTAGCCCAGGCCGGCGCGCAGGAACTGGTGCCCGATGCGCGCGTCGTGGCCCATGCCCAGGGCGACGGTCTCGACGTCGGCACCGACGCGTTCGCACACGTTGGCGACCGCGTTGATGAAGCTGATGCGCGTGGCGAGGAACGCGTTCGAGGCGTGCTTGATGAGCTCGGCCGTCGGCACGTCGGTCTCGACGACGGGCGTCCCGTCCTCCTCGACGACAGGCGCGTAGACCCGGCGAAGGCGGTCGCGCGCCCACTCCTCGCTCGTCCCGTAGACGATGCGATCGGGGTGGAGCGTGTCGGCGACGGCCTCACCCTCGCGGAGGAACTCCGGGTTCGATGCCACGGCGATGCGGACCTCGCGGCCGCTGGCCTCGAGCTCGCGCGCGATGACCTGGGTGAGGCGCCGGCCGGTGTTCGCCGGGACGGTCGACTTCTCGACCAGGACGATGTCCCCGGTGGCGTGCTTCGCCACGTTCCGGCCGACGGCCTCGACGTAGGAGAGGTTCGGTCCCCCGCCGGGCAGGGGCGGCGTGCCGACGCACACGAACGCGACCTCGGCGCCGTCGAGCGCGGCGGTGACGTCGGTCGTGAAGGACAGGCGGCCGGACGCGCGCCCCTCCTCGATGAGCTCGTCGAGGCCGGGCTCGTAGAACGGCACGGAGCCCGACCCGAGCACCTCGATCTTCCGGGCGTCGTCGTCCATACCGACGACCTCGTGCCCCCACCTGGTGAGGGCGCCAGCGGTCACGAGACCGACGTGTCCGACTCCGATGACGGCGATGCGCACCTGTTCCTCCGGGGCGAGGTGAGGGGTTCCGTGGGATCCGTGGCCTGACGCGCACGGCGTGCGCGGGACAAGGTAGCCGTCCGTCAGGTCCTCAAGTCGGGCGGGGTCGGAGCCGAAGGATGGGAGGACCCCGATGGAGCTTCTCCCGAACAAGGCACCCCGGTCGCGAGACCGGTCCGCAACGCTCCGGACCTCCCCACGCAGGGAGGTGGCCGAGCTACCGAAGGAGAGCCGGGCGACGAGGCTCCGTCCAGACACGTGGAGTCTCGATCATGCTGTCCAGTCGTGCGCTGGAACGCCCCGCGAGCATCCTGGTCGCGTTCCTCCTGGCCGCGGTCCTCGTGCCCCTGACCGCACACACCGCCCAGGCGAGCACCGACCCGGCGACCCAGTTCGTCGAGCTCATCAACCGCGATCGCGCTGCCAACGGTGCAGGTGCGCTGGCCCCGCGACGCGACCTCAACCGCGTCGCGGTCGACCACGCCCGCGTCATGGCGTCCGAGAACCGGCTGCACCACAACCCGGACCTGGCGTCCGACGTCAGCAACTGGGTCGTGCTGAGCGAGAACGTCGGAGTGGGTGGCTCGGTCTCGTCGCTGCACTCCGCCTTCATGTCCTCGACGGGGCACCGTGCGAACATCCTCGACGGTCGGGTGACCGAGATCGGCGTCGGCGTCGTCAGCTCCGGCGGCCGCTTCTGGGTCGTCGAGGTCTTCCGCAAGCCCGAGGTCGCCACCCAGAGCGCGACGACCTCGGCGCCGGACTACCGACGCATGACCCCGATCGCAGGTGACTGGGACGGCGACGGCGCCGTCGAGGTCGGCTACCACGACATCCGTACCGCCACGTTCCACCTCGACCTGGATGGCGCAGGGCCACCCGACGTCAGCGTCACCTTCGGCCGGCCGGGCTGGAAGCCCGTCACGGGAGACTGGGACGGCGATGGCCAGGACGGCATCGGTGTCGTGGACGGGAACCGCTGGTACCTCGCCGACGACGCGCTGGCGTCGCGGGCCGTCGCCTCGTGGAGCTTCGTCTACGGGCGGGTCGGATGGGTCCCGGTCGTCGGCGACTGGAACGGCGACGGCAAGACCACACCCGGCATGGTCCACGGCAACCGGTGGTACCTGCGCGACGCTCTCGGCGGCGGGAACGCCGACCACGCCTTCGCGTTCGGTCCGTGGAACGCACCGATCGGCGTTGGGCGTGCGGACACGTCCCGAGCCGGAGAAGGTCCCGCGGTCCGAGTCGGGAACACCTGGTACTTCCGCACCTCGCTCTCCACGGGGTACGCGGACGTCGCGACGCCCTTCGGCAGCACGAGCGACGTGTCGCTGCTGAGCGACTGGGACGGTGACGGCATCACGACGCCGGCGGTCGTCCGCGGCACCAGCTGGTACCGGGCGGAGCGCAATGGCCGGACCGGCTCCCTGCCGACGCTGACCATCGGGTGAGGGCTGACGGCCGGCCACGGAGGCTCAGCTTTCGCGCAGCGGGGGCATGACGTCCGGGTCGTACCGACCACCCTCGGGCAGGTGCTCGTGGTCGTGGGCGCCGGGCTCGTTGTGGGTGTCGACGTAGCCCTCCGGCAGCACCTCACCGTGGCTCGGCTCGTGCACGAGGCCGATGGGTGTCAGGTCCGCCTGCGCCTCGAGGTCGCCGCCCGTGAGGTACCCGACGATGTCGATCCCGAGCCGGTCAGGGTCGAGGGTGCGTCGGACCGTCCAGACCGGCTGGCCGTCCCGCTCGACGCGGAGGTCGCGCTCCTGGGGCTCGGCGGGCGCGCCGGCGGCGTCGAGCACGACCAGCACGGTGGGCCGGGACAGCCGTTCCTCGTCGTTGCGGACCACGATGCCGACCTCGCCCGTGTCCAGCTCGACCAGCGAGCCGATCGGGAACAGGCCCAGCATCGCCGTGAAGACCCGCACGAAGCGGGGATCGAACCCGCTGCCCGAACCGGACTGCAGGATGCCGAGCGCCTCACGTCGCTCGGCGGGTGAGCGGTAGGCCCGCTTCGACGTCACCGCGTCGAAGCAGTCGGCGACGCTGACGAGCCGCGCCGGCAGCGAGGGGTGGTGCCGGTGGGTCAGGGACGGGTACCCGCCGAGGTCGTAGGCGGCGTGGTGCTCGAGCACGACCGCCGCGGCGGGGTGGTACAGGTCCTCCCCGGTGCGGAAGACGAGCCCCGCCCCGTCGACCGGGTGCTTCTGCACGATCCGCCACTGCTCCTCGGTGAGCTTCCCGACGTGGAAGAGCACGTCCTCGGGCATGTTCACCTTGCCGACGTCGTGCAGCAGCGCCCCGAGCCCCAGCGTGGTGACCTGGTCCCGGTGGAGGCCGATCGCCTGGGCCACCGCGATGGACAGCAGGCACACGTTGACCATGTGGTAGTAGGTGTACTCGTCGTAGGACTTCACGGTCGTCAGCAGCAGCGCGTTGGCCGGGTCCTGGGCGACCTGGTCGGCCAGGTTGCCGACGACCTCGCTCGCCGCGTCGAGGTCGACCTGTCCGCCGGTCGCCACGGCGACGGCCGACTCGCGGATGATCTCGAGACCGAGCCCGTAGGCCCGCTGCAGCTCGCTGAGGTCGAGGTCCTCGATGACCGGCCCGCCGACGTTGGGCTGCAACCGGTTGAGGTGGATGGCGCCGAGCTGCGGGGTCAGGCTGCGGTCGCCGACGAGCACCTCGACCAGCGCGTGGACGTCGGGCTCGCTGACCCCCGGCGAGAGCTCGAGCGCGCTCACCCCGACGGCCTCGAAGCGCTGCACGAGGCGGAACAGCGACAGCGACTCGCGCGCCAGCAGCGCATCGCCGAGGTAGAGGCTGTGGCGGGTCACGAAGACGACCGGATCCTCGACCGTGGCCGCCTCGAGCGCGCGCGCGTGCTCCACGACGTCGCGCACCACGCCGACGCGGTTGGGGTGGCCCGACGGGTACAGGGAGTGGAGCTGGGTCGCCGACGAGAGCCCCCGCAGCAGGGCGCGGACGGCCGCGAGGGCACGGGGCGAGGGGGCGCTCACGAGGGTCGGTGCTCCTTCGCGGCGCGCTTCGCCGCGCGCCGCAGATGGCTGGACAACCGGGCGGCGGCCCGCCGCGATCCGAGCTCCGCGAGCAGCTCGCCGGCCGCAGCGCTGGGGTGGGAGGCCAGCATGTCGATGGCACGGCGAGCGTCCGCGTCCTCGCCCCGACGGACGACGTCCGCGAGGGCGTGCGCGGCGCCGACGGTGGCGAGCCCGGCGAGGGCGTCGATGGCGGCCCGACGGACGTCGGGGTCCCGGTCCCCGGCGAGCGCCCGCACGTGGGTGACCGCGTCGCTCCCGGCCGCGGAGACGAGCGCACGGACGAGCTCGCGTCGGACCTGCGGTTCCGGGTGCCGGACGAGCGCGACCAGCGCCGTGACCGCCTGCGGGTCGGGCGTGCGCCCCAGGATCGTCACGAGGTTCCGCACCACGTACCACCGGGGGTCACCGGTGCGGTCCGTGACCTCGCTGACGTGCCCCGAGGCGAGCTCGGAGGCCAGGGCCACGAGCTGCGCCCGCACGCCGGGCCGCTCCTCGACCGCGAGCCGGTCGAGCGCGCTCCGCAGCGCCGACACCTCGAAACGGGCGAGCAGCCGACGAGCTCGCTGCTGCTCGACCTCGTCGGCCGCGGGGTCGAGGAGGGCCGCGACGACCTCGTCGTCGACGATGCCGGCGCGCGCCTCCGCGAACCTCGCCGCTCGAGGCGGGTCGCCGGCCGCGTCGACCTCGACCTCCGCGACGAGGCGGTCGAGCCGGTCGACCCCAGCCGCATCCCCTGCCGTCAGGCGCGTCCGGAGTTCCACCACCCACCGCTGGAGCACGGCCCCGAGGGCGTCGAGGTCCCGCTCGACCCGTAGGTAGTCCCGCAGCGCGTCGAGCGCCACCACGGTCAGCTGCTCGAGGGTCACGGGCCAACCGTCGCGCAGCTCGGCGGAGTCCCTCGACGACGCGTCGAGGAGGGCCGCCGCGGCGGCGTCCGCCAGCGTGTCGCGGATGCGGGTGTCCTCGGCCGCACGGCTCAGCGCCATGCCGGACCGGCGCAGCCCCGCACCGACGACGGCGTCGAGGTCGGGGTCGGCGTCGGCGTCACCGAGCTCGAGCTCGACGAGCCCGACGATCCCCTCCCGGTCACCCAGGATCTGCGTCAGACGCCGGGCGAGGTCGACCGCGTCGGGCCCCCCACCGCTCGACAGCCGCCGCACCACGCCGACGAGCTCGCCGTCGGTGAGCTGGCCGAGCAGCTCTCGCGAGAAGGGGTCGTGCTGGGTCCGGGTGACGATGCGGGCGAGCAGCTCGCGCGCGACGTGGTCGGGCAGCTCCTCGATGATGCGGTGGACGTCCCGGTAGAACCCGGAGCGGGCGCGCAGGTCGCGGTCCATCCCGCCGTACACGACCTGGAACTGGCGCAGCGCCGCCTCGGCGGAACCGGTCGCGTCGGACCCGGCGACGAGCAGGTTCGCGATGAAGCGGGCGGGGTCGCGGACCTGGTCGATCATCCCGCGCAGCGCCGGGTCCAGACCAGCCAGCAGACCCGGGTCGTCGACCCCCTCCGGCTTCACCGGAGCCAGCACGATGCTGCGCACGTGGCGCCGCGCGAGCGATGCCTCCACACCGCCGGCGTCGGCCAGCTCGTCGACGGTCTCGGACAGGGCGACGGTCGCGGACATCAGCTCGTCCGGCGTCGGGACCGCGACCACCTCGAGGTACTCGACGCTGCGGTCGAAGCACGCGGCGGCGAGCCGGTCGATGCTCCCTCCGCCGTCGGCGACCTCGGTGCCGTCCACGAGGAGCACCCCGTGGCGGACCTCCGCAGCGACCGCGCCGGTCCGACGTGCCACGGCGAACGCGTCGACGAGCCGCTGGTGGGCGGTCGCGAACCCCGTCTGCTGGGTGTCGCCCGGGAAGAGACGGCTCGCGGAGAGGGCCATGCCGAGGCTGCGGACCACCTCGGTGACCGCACGCGTCCGCTCCGTCACCGGACCCACGCCACCGCCGCCTCCGTTCCCGCCTCGGGGGAGGGTAGACGGCTAGAGCGAGTCGGGTGGCGCACCGAAGTCGATCGACGCGAGGATCGCCTCGAACTCCTCGACGTGCTCGAGGAACACCTCCGGAGCGTCCGTCTGCCCGGAGACCGGGACCGGCTGGAACAGCATCACCAGCTCCCGGGACGGGACGAGGACGACCATCTCGCGCGTCGGCACCCCGTTGGTCACCCAGTCGAACACGAGCTTGGTCGCGGGCAGCCCGTCCAGATCGATCCGCTCGTCCACCTCGATCGTGCCGCCGTCGCCGGTGACGAGGTCGCGCCAGGCCTGCGCGCTCGAGCCCGGCTCGTACGTGAGCTGGACGGCGACCGTCCGCTCGCCCACGTCACCGTCCTCGTCGCCGAGCGGGGCGTCCGCGACGCTGAGGAGCGTGTCTCGCCGCTCGAACACCTGCCACCCCTCCGGCAGGACGAGGTCGAGCCCGGTCCAGGACTGGAAGCCCGTGGCCGAGGGACCCCCGCACGCCACGAGGAGCACGAGGAGCACGAGGAGCAGCACTGGGAGCCGGCGGTGGAGCGACGTCATGGGAGAGGCGTCCTGGGAGAGGCGGGAGGGATGGTGGCCGACGTGGGAGGTTCGGAGGTTCGTCCGTCGCAGACGGGGACCGTGGACGCACGTCGCCCCCGGCAGCGGCCGGGGGCGACGACGGTCGGTGTCGGCCTCGTCAGCCGGCCAGGACCTCGAACTCGCGGGTCTTGCGGCGGCTGACCAGCACCAGCGCGGCGCCGAGCAGGAGCACCGCCGCGGCGAGCGCCATGCCCACGGTGAACTGGCCACCGGTGACGGGCAGGGAGTTGTCGACCACGAACGCGTCGGCGGCGGTCGTCGTCCCGTCCGCCCGGGTCACGGTGAAGGTGACCGTCGCGCCGTCGATGTCGGTCGGGATGGTGAACTCCCACGTGGCCGCGCCGTTGGCGTCCGCCGTCTTGGTCTCGGAGTAGAAGGTCGCGCCCTGCGCCTGGATGGCGGCGGTCACGCCGACCCCGAAGGCGGTCGAGCCCGACGCCGCGCCGTCCAGCTGCTCGCCGGCGTCGGCGCCGGTGGCGGTGCAACGCTGGACGTCGCCGCCGGAGACCTGGTCCTTCTCGCACGACACCACGAGGGTGTCCTGGGTCCCGCCCGGCGACGGCGGGTAGTTGGCGTCCTGCGCCGACGCGGCCCCGGCGGTGAACACCGAGACCAGCATCGCGAGCAGCACGGTGGCGATGGTACGGATGCGCATGTCTTCCCCTGAAAGCTGTCCCTGCACGGGTAGGTGACGGCCCTGATTCCTCGACGCGGCTCATGACGCGTCAAGCCGTCGCCGGCGAGACTAACCCATCGAACCCCGGTTGGGAACCCCTCACATCAGGAACAGGAGATGACACGGGTCGCGTGAGGTGACAGTAGTTCTCCGTCGTTCCCGGGATCGGCGACGGTGCGTGGCGGACGGCCGCGGGCGGTGGCCCGCCCTCGGGGGTCGTTCAGCGGGACGCCGGCGCGCGGCTGGAGCCGTCCGTGGGGGCCGCGGGACGGTTCGCAGGGGCAGGCTCCTGCGAGGAGTACGAGTGGTAGTAGGTGTAGCCGTAGTACCCGTCGCTCGGGTCCAGGTTGTTGAGGACCATGCCGGAGGTGTGGATCCCCACCCCGTCGAGGCGCTCCGCCGCGGCCCGAAGCGCGTTGCGCCCGGTGCTGCCGAGGTCGACGACGAGCAGCGTGCCGCCCACCTTCGGACCGATCTCCAGCGCGTCCGCCACCGCGAGGACCGGAGGGCCGTCGTAGACGACCATGTCGGCGATCTGCTCCAGCTCTGCCATGAGCTGCGCCATCGCCGGCGAGCCGAGGAGCTCGGCCGGGTTCGGGGGGACCTGCCCCGACGGGATGACGCGCAGGTTCGGGACGCCCACGTCCTTGATGGCGTCGACGAGGTCGACCTCGCCGACCAGGACGTCCGAGAGCCCGGGTGCCGCGTCGATGCCGAACGCCTTGTGCATCGAGGGGCGGCGCAGGTCGGCTCCGACGAGCAGGACCCGGGTGCCGGCGCGTGCGAGGGCCACGGCGAGGTTCCCGGCGGTCGTCGACTTGCCCTCGCCCGGGAGTGCGGAGGTGACCAGCAGCGACCGGTAGGAGCGGCCGGCGGTGAGGAAGCGGATGTTGGTCCGCAGCGACCGGTACGACTCGGCGACCGGCGAGGCGGGCTCGGCGAGGGAGACCAGTCGGGTCTCGTCGTCCCGGCCGCTGCGCCAGCGCGGGACGTGCCCGATGACCGTGCGCCCGGAGGCGCGCACGGCCTGGTCCTCGGAGCGGATCGCGTCGTCGAGGAAGTCGCGCAGGAACGCGAGCCCGACGCCGAGCATGGCGCCGAGCACCAGCGCGAGGACGGCCGTGCGCAACGGCTTGGGCGAGAAGGGGGCCCCGGGGACCTCGGCCGGCAGGACGATCTGCCCGGCCCCCCGCGTCAGGTCGGAGGAGGAGGTCAGGGCGAGCCGGGTCGCGGACACGCTGGCGAGCTCGGTCTGGAGCCGATCGGCCTCCCGCTCCAGCGCCACCTCGTCGCTGCCCGTCGCCCGCAGCAGCTCCCGGTCGATCTCGTCGAGCCGCTCCCGGGCTCGCTCCTCGCGCGTCGCGAGCGCGTCGGTCGCCGCGAGGACGCGTTCGACGGCCTGCTGGCCGCGGTACTCGAGGTAGGCCTCGGCGAACGCCTGCGCGGTCGCGGCAGCGCCCTCGGCGTCGGTCGAGGTGGCCCGCAGCTCGAGGATCTGGGTGTCGCGCACCAGCGTGACCGTGACGCGCTCGAGCAGGTCGTCGATGTCGCCGCCGAGCTCGGCCGCCACGATCTCGGCCACGGGGCGCGAGGTCACGAGCTCCTTCTGCGTCTCGAGCTCGCGCTGCCCGAACAGCGCCTGCTGCAGCACCGCGTCGTCACCGGTCGCGGCCGGCTCCACGAGGAGCTGCGCGCGGGCCTCGTAGCGGGGGTCCTGGAGCATCGTCACCCCGACCGCGACGGCCACCACGACCGCGAGCGCCTGCACGACGATCCACCGTCGCCGGCGCAGGACCGCGAGGTAGTCACGCAGGTCGAGGGTGTCGGTCGCCGGCTGCTGGTCCAAGGTGTTCGCGCCTCACGGTGTCTCGTCGTCGGGAGCGTAACCGCCTCCCCGAGACCCGGGGCGTCACCCCCCGCGCTCCTCGCGCGACCAGACCTCCGCGGCGAGCGACCGCAGGGCTGCGGCCACGCGCACGGGGTCCTCGGGGAGGTCCTCGTCGAACCCCACCGGCTCGTCGGGCACGGTGACCACCCCACCGGTGACGGGCTCCCCGCGGGGGTCCGTCGACCCGTCCCGGTCCTCGCCGGCGTCGCGGTCGGTCCGCGCCGGCTCGAGGCGCGCGCCCGAGGCCGCAGCCGGCGGCGGCGCCCACCCGGCCGGACCGTCCGGGGTCGCCGCCGCGCCGGCGGCGGCTGCGCCGCCGAGCGGGGTCTGCAGCGGGCTGGTGGCCCCGTCGTCGGCCCCGGTGTCGCGGCCGCGGGTCGCCCATGGCCGGGGCCGCGACGGTGCGGCGGCCGGTCCGGCCGTCTCGGCGCGGTCGTCCCCGTGCTCGGCCTCGAGGACCTCCGTCGCCGCAGCGATGCGCAGGTCGTCGAGGTCGTCGGTGTCGTCGAGGTCGTCGGTGTCGTCGAGGTCGTCGGGCCGTGGCGCGGGCGGGGCGTGGGGCTCGGGATCCCCCGACGCGTCGGGGGCACCGGTCGCGGCGGCGACACCGGCGGGGTCGCCCGTGCCGGGGACGCCGGTGTCGGCGTCGGGCGAGCCGACCACGATCGGCGCGATCTCCCCGGTCGGGTCGTCGTCCTCGGACGCCGGCGGTGCGGGCTCGGGCGCTCCGGTCGCCTCGGGCGCTCCGGGCGCTCCGGTCGCGTCGAGCGGGACGGGGTCCAGCGGTGTCGCTC
This sequence comes from Actinomycetes bacterium, assembly GCA_046566145.1. GTDB lineage: Bacteria > Actinomycetota > Nitriliruptoria > Nitriliruptorales > Nitriliruptoraceae > JBKHXF01. The sequence continues at coordinate 23,430 of JBKHXF010000032.1, read as the reverse complement.
CGGGCCGCGGGAGCTCCAACGGAGGGCGCGCGTCCGCGGCGGCCTCCGACGGCGACGGCGCCAGGCCGGCGTCCACCCACGCGTCCGCGGGGTCCGTCCCGGCCGGCGCACCGTCGCTGCCGAGCTCGGGGGCCGTGTCCGCGGTGGTGTCGGGGGCGAGGTCGGTGGTCGGGTCGAGCTCCGCCCCTGGGGCAGCCGCCGGGGCCGCGTCCATGGGGGCGGGACGCGCCGGCGGGGCTGCGGCCGGGTCGAGGAGCAGCACCTCGACCGGGACGTCGATCGCGTCGATCGCGTCCAGGGAGGCGATGAGCTCGACGCGGGGGGTCCGCTCGACCTCGGCGACGACCAGGACGGCGTCCAGCGCCGGCAGCGCCGCGAGGGCGTGGTCCGCCGTCATGGCGGGCAGCGCCACGAGCAGGACCTCGAGGTCGGACGGGAGGGCGGACGCGAAGGCCGGCAGCGCCGGACCGGCGCCGGCGGCGTCGGAGCCGGGGCCGAGGCGGGCGAGCGTCAGCGCCTCGTCGAACCGCACGGCGTCGGCGAGGCGGACGGCGCCGCTGGTGACGTCGGTCAGGCCGGGCGGGTCCGGGTCCACGTGCTGCGTGAGGTCGAGCAGCAGCACCCGGTGGCCCCGGGCGGACGCGGCGAGGGCCAGGGCATCGGCCCACACCGTCGGGTCGGGCCCGCGGGTGGAGGCCGGGACGAAGCCGAGCCGGGCGCGTCGGGTCGCGGCGACCCGGCCGGCGATGGCGTCGAGCAGCACGTCGAGCGAGCCGTCGGCCGGGCTCGGCGGCACGGTGGCGGCGATCCGGGCACCGGACGCGCGGACGTGCCGGGGACCGCGGATCGTCAGGTCGACGGCGTCGAGGCCCATCGCGGCGGCGACGGCGAGGAGGCACGCGGCGAGGCCGACCGACGCACCGACGAGCGGCCTCGGTGGGAGCAGCCCCGGCAGGACCAGGGCCGCGACGACCCCCAGCACCGCGACGACCCCCAGCACCAGCACCACGACGCGCCGGCGGAGGTCGAGGACCTCGACCACCTCGGCGAGCCACGGCGGCACGGCGGACGGCGGCGCCGCGGCGCCGGCGGACTCGTGCGGACTCGAGGTGGACATCGCGTCGAGGGTAGCCACGGGCACCTCTGCAGCCGCGTAGCCCCGACCGTCCGGGAGGTCACACCGGTCAGGGCCCGCTGAGGTCCGCCGGCGTCAGGGCGCCCTCGAGCGCGTCCAGCGCCTCGTCGATCGCGCTCGATGCGCGCAGCAGCGGGGCGGAGTCCTCCCAGCAGCCCACCTCCTCGGTCGGGACCGCGCCGAGCGGTGCCCCGGCGGTGTCGAACGGGTCGGGCCGCCACCCGTCGCGCAGCTCGTCGAACCCCAGGCCGTCACGCGCCCGCACCTCGTCCGCAAGCTCCGCCGTGCGCTCGGCGACGACATCGGCGGCGGTGGCCCGCCGGTCGAAGGTGGCGAGACAGTCCAGCACGTCGGCCTCCGCGTCGAGCTCCTCCGCGAGGGCCCTCGCTCCCCCCTCGGACTCGGCGAGCTGGTCGAGCAGCTGCGAGCGGGAGCCCGGGCGGTCCCAGGACGCGACGAGGTCGGCCAGCGCGGCGTCGGCGGTCTGCAGCTCACGCAGCGCCGACGCCTCGGCGTCGGCCGCCCGCCGCAGGTCGTCGACGGCGTCTCGGAGACGGGACAGGGCCGCCCGGGCCGCCTCGACGTCGGGCCCCTCCCCCGCCACCAGGTCGGCCGGCACGACCGGGACGCCGTCGGCGAGCACCGCGTCGAGGCGCTCGAGCGCCTCGAGGCGCTCGGGGACGGTGGCGAGGGACCCGTCGCGCAGCGGACGGACGGCGGCGACCACGACGTCGGCGGCGGCCCGGACCGGCGGCACGACCTCCGCGACGACGTCGCGGGCGGCCCGGACCTCCTCGAGCCGCTGCGTCGGGTCGGCGCTGGGCTCCGCGCCGGCGGTGCACCCCGCACCGAGGACGACCGCGACGCCGGCGGCGGCGGTCACCCACCGGGGCCGGGCCAGCCCGGGGCGGCCGCGGCGGTCGCGGCGGAGGCGGCGGGGCGGGGCGGGGACCACGGGACGCTCGGCTGGGCAGGGCGGCGGCCACGCCGACGCGGCGCCGGCGCACCGGCGCGGCGGAAGGGACGGGGACGCGACGGGACGGACGGGCAGGCTAGCGACGGGCGTAGGCTCCCCCCGTGCGCGGACGACGGCGGGACCGACGCGCGGGGGCCGCGGCGCTCGCGGCCGCCGGCGTGCTGCTGGCCGCCGGCGCCGCCGGGGCGGTCCCCGCGCCGGCGGTGGTCGTGGAGCCGGCGCCGGCGGCACGCGTCGCGGTCGCGGTCGCGCCGGCGGTCACCGTGGTGCCGGACGGGGCGGCCCCCGGGGCGGTGACCCACACGGTCACGGTCGGGCGCGACGCGGGGGCCGGCCCGCACCGGCTCGTCCTGGCGGCGCGAACCGTCACCGCCGGGCCGGACGGGGCACCGACGGTCACGGGCACGGTCGCCCCCGGCGTGGCCCTGCCGGCGGACGCCGTGACGCTCGACGTCGCCGAGCAGGCCCGGCTCGTGACCCGGCTCGGCGAGGACGCGCCGGCGGTGCTGGCCCTGGTCGCCGCCCCCGAGGGCGACCCCGACGCGACGGTCACCGCCCTCGTCGCGCGGACCGCGCCGGCGGACGGGACCACCGTGCGGGTCGAGCTCGACGAGGACGCGGCACGGGTGACCGTGACCGCGCCGGCGGACGCGGCCGGACCGGTCGTGGTCGACCTGCGGCTCCGGCTCGCCCGACCGCTCGGCGGTCCGGTCGTCGACGAGGTGGTCCGCGACCTGCTGGTCCTCCCGGGCGCCCCCCGGGTCCGCCGGGTGGCGATCGGCTCCCGGGGCCTGCCGCAGCACCTGCGGGTGGTGGCCGACCTCGCCCGGCCCGACGGGACGGCGCTCGACCGGGACGAGGCGGCCCGGTGGCTGGGCGAACCGTTGACGGGCGTGGCCGCCGGCGCGGTCACGTCCAGCGCGGTGGCCGTGACCGTCGTGCTGCTCAGGCGTCGCCGCGTGGGCGGGCCGACCCCCGGGTGACGCGAGGCCGCCGGCGCGGACGCGGCGGGACCTCGACGCCGGGGACCGCGGTGCCGGGTGGGCCGCCGAGGCGCTCCGCGACGGGACCCTCGGCGACCTCGCGGGCCACGTGCGCGGGCGGGACGACCTCGGCCCAGGCGGTGCGGGCCCGCGGCGAGGCGCTCGGGTGGCCCGCGTCCATCCGGGCGAGCTCCACGGCCCAGCGCAGCGCCGGCGGCGCGAGGTCGGCGGCGAGCTCCAGCATCCTGTCGGCCTCGGCCGTGGAACCGTGCGCGACGGCGCCGAACAGCAGCGACTTCGCGCGGTGGAAGGTCGTGCCGTGGCGGTGCTCGTCGGGCAGGACCGGGGTGCCGTCCTCCCCCGGGCGGGCGAGCCCCTCGAGGACCGCCTCCGGGGGCGGGACCTGCTGCAGCAGGGCCACCTCGAGCCCGACCCACGCGGCGCGCAGCCGCTGCCGAGCCACCCGGGGACCGAGCGGGAGGGTCGCGAGCAGCGTGGTCGCCGAGGTCAACCGGTCCGCGGCGGTGTCGAGGCGGCCGGTGCCGACGGCGTCGGCGGCGAGCCCGAGCCGGAGCATGACCACGTCGACGAGGTCGTCGGCACGCTCGAGCCCGTCGGCCTCGAGCGCCTCGGCCTGCTCGTGCAGGCCGAGCTCCCGCAGGACCCGGCCGCGCTCGGCGGCGACCCACGGCTGCAGGCCGCCGAGGGCCACGGTGTCCCACCACGCCCACGCGAGGTCGCCGCGACCGAGCCGGCTCCACACCATCCCGATCCAGACCTCGCGGGCCTCGGGGTGGCGCAGCGCCGACGGGTCGGCGAGGTCGACCTCGGGCGGCAGCAGCGCCGCGAGGGCGTCGTCGGGGGGCAGCGGCAGGTCGGTCACCGGCGTCCCCTCCCGAGGGCCGCGGCGCCGAAGAGCGCGAGGAGGCCCGCGAGGGCAGCGCCGCCCCCGGTGTCGGGGAGGCGACCGGTCTTCACGTCGGGCGCGGCGCCTGCCGGACCCGCGCCGGCGGCGACGATGGTGATGACGTGCGCGCCGGCCGGGACCTCGACCCGCACGGTCGCGCCCGGCGCGACGTCCTCGGCGACGGGCTCGGCATCGGTGGTGGCGGCGGCCTCCACGCCACCGTCACCGGCACCGGGGGCGGCAGCCCGCAGGACGTCGACGCGGCCGAGCGACCCACCGTCACGCAGCCCGACCCCGGCGAGGGCGAGGCGGACGGGGACGTCGGTGGTGACCACGACCCGCTCGACGGCGACCTCGCCGGCCGCGCTGGCGAGGTCGACGGTGGCCGCGGCGAGGTTGGTCAGGTCGAGCGCGACCTCGGGCTCCGAGGCGACCGCCGGCGGGGCCCCGTCGGCGAACGGCACGGTCCGCTCGACGATCCCCTCGGCGCGCCCGGAGACCCCGAGGTCCGGGTCGGGCTCGGTGGTCCGCACGGCGGCGGTCGGGTCGAGCAGCGCGAGCCCCTCGGCGCGGGTCGCCGCGACGACCTCGGCGTCGACGGCCGGGTCGGCGGGGGCGAGCCCGGAGACCCAGTACGCGCCGTCGCGGGCGAGCAGGGCGGCGGTCGGCGCACCGGGTGCCGCGAGCCCGCCGGCGTCGTCCCCGCCGCGGATGCGGTAGCGGACCTCGGCCGGGTCGCTCGGCACGCGTGCCGCGGCGAGGGTCTCGAACGCCACGCCGAGGTGGTCGTACACCGACGAGTACTCGTGGATCTTGCGGGTGTAGGTGACCAGCCGGGCGTCGTACCCCAGCGCGCTGAGGGCGTCGTAGCCCTCGCCGGCCTCGATGCCTCCGGCGTCGAGGTCCTGCAGCGACGTCGTCATCCGCCACGGCACGTTGCGGAGGTTGCCGAGCAGGTCGGTCGAGTCGATGCCCTGGTTGGGGTTGACCGCGGCGAAGCGGTCGGGGTGGCGGGTCGCGACGTTGTGGGTCCCGAACCCGCCCATCGAGTGGCCGAACAGCAGCACGCGGGAGCGGTCGACGGCGAAGTCGGTCGCGACCGACTCGATGGCCTCGAGCACGTCGAGCTCGCCGGGGCCACGGTAGAACAGGTCGCCGCGGCCGAGCAGCGACACGCCGAGCCAGCCGCGCGCCTCGAGCTCGTCGACGAGCCCGAGGACGTTGCCCCACGGCTCGTCGAGGTTGTTGTTGAGCCCGTGGAGGTAGACGACGAGCGGGGTCGGCTCCGCCGGGTCGTACGAGGCGGGCACGTACAGCCAGTGCGGCTGCAGGTCGCCCAGGTAGGTGTAGTCGACCCCCGGGTCGCGCAGCCGGACCTCGGAGGGCAGGAACGCCGGCGGCCGCGGCGAGGCGCCGGGCGAGCGCGTGATCCCGTCGCCGAGGTCGAGCGCCGAGAGGTGGGTGCGCACGAGCGCCCCGACCGGCTCGTCGGGCGCGACGTCGCTGCCGGGCACCAGCAGCGCCGGGTCGAGCACGGTCGACGCCGGGGTGACGTCGCCGGCGGCGAGCAGGTCGGCCTGGACGCGCTCGTGGAACAGCAGCGCCTGCTCGAGCCCCTGCGCCTCGGGCGCGAACGCGAGCTTCCACACGTTGCTGCCGGGCGCGGTGTCGGCGCCGGTCCCGGGCGTCGTCGCCGTCGGCTCGCCCGCGGGGACGGCCCAGTACCGGGTCGGGTCGGCGGGGTCGGCGAGACCCGAGCCGGCCCACACGCGCCACGGGCCGGCGGGCAGCGAGGCCAGCGGCAGCCGGACGTCGACGGCCCGGCCGTCGACCCGCACCGCGCCGCCGAGGTCGGCGACGACGTCGGACTCGCCCGCCGGCGTGGCGAGGGCCGCGCCGGTCCCCCACGTCGTGAGCGTGTGCGTGCCGGGGCCGGTGACGCCCGCGTCGCGCGGCCACGGGGTGGCGACGTCCGCGAGCGGGTCACCGACGGACACGAGCCGGAGGGTCGCGACCTGCGCGTCCGGGCGCGGGAGCGAGGTGAACCGGAAGCGCACCACGAGGTCGTCCCCGTCCACCGTGGCGCCGAGCCAGGCGAGCTCCCCGGTGAAGTCGGGCCACGTCGCGGCGTCGGTCGGCAGCAGGTAGTCGCCCTCGTGGGCGGAGCGCTCGAGGCCGAACGCGCCGTGGGTCACCGCGCGGTAGGCGTCGTCGCGCTCGTCGGCCGGGAGCTCCCCGCCGGTCAGCAGGGCCGCGAAGTAGTCCTCGGTCCCGAGCCCGTCGGCGTCGGCGCCGGTGCCGCGGTGCACGCCGGCGGGCACGCCCCACACCCCGTCGACCACCCGCGCCACGCCGGCGGTGCCGGCCGGGCTCGGCCACGCCGGCCACGCCGGTGTCGATGCCGAGCCGACCGGCGCCGCGGCGGGCAGCAGGAGCAGCAGCGGCAGCGCGGCGACGGCGGCGCGCAGGGCACGACGGGACACGGGGAGACCTCGCGGGTGGGGCCCGCGCGGACGCGCGGGCGGACGGCGTGACGTCGGTCTTCGCGACGCGCCGGGTGCAAGCCTGCCCGCTCGCGCCCCTCGCACGCGAACCGGCCGGCGGGACCCGCGGGGCGTGACGAGGCCGAACGAGCGGAGCCCCCGCCGAGGCGGGGGCTCCGTCACGGGCGGGGCGCTCCGCGCGCCCTGCCCGGGGTGACCGGACTCAGAAGTCCATGCCGCCCATGCCGTGGTCGTGGCCGTGGCCACCGGCCTCGTCCTTCTCCTCCGGCTTGTCGGCGACGAGCGCCTCCGTGGTGAGGAGCAGACCGGCGATGGAGGCCGCGTTCTGCAGCGCCGAACGGGTGACCTTGGCCGGGTCGATGACGCCGGCCTTCAGCAGGTCGCCGTACTCGCCGGTCAGGGCGTTGAGGCCCTGGCCCGCCTCCATGGCGCGCACCTTCTCGACCACGACGGAGCCCTCGAGGCCCGCGTTCTTGGCGATCCAGTACAGCGGGGCGGACAGGGACGCCGAGATGATCTTGGCGCCGGTCGCCTCGTCACCGTCGAGCTCGAGCTTCTCGAGGGCCTTCTCGGCCTGGAGCAGGGCGGTGCCACCACCGGCGACGATGCCCTCCTCGACGGCCGCACGCGTCGCGGACAGGGCGTCCTCGATGCGGTGCTTGACCTCCTTGAGCTCCGTCTCGGTGGCCGCGCCGACCTTGACGACCGCGACGCCGCCGGAGAGCTTCGCGAGGCGCTCCTGGAGCTTCTCGCGGTCCCAGTCGGAGTCGGTCTTCTCGATCTCGGCCTTGATCTGGTTGATCCGGCCCTTGATGTCGTCCTCGGAGCCAGCACCCTCGACGATCGTGGTGTTGTCCTTGGTGATGACGACCTTGCGGGCGCGACCGAGCAGGTCGACGGTCGTGTTCTCGAGCTTGAGGCCGACCTCCTCCGAGATGACCTGACCACCGGTGAGGATGGCGATGTCCTGGAGCATGGCCTTGCGGCGCTCACCGAAGCCCGGCGCCTTGACGGCGGCCGACTGGAAGGTGCCGCGGATCTTGTTGACGACCAGGGTCGCCAGCGCCTCGCCCTCGAGGTCCTCGGCGATCACGACGAGCGGGCGACCCGCCTGCATGACCTTCTCGAGCACCGGGAGCAGGTCCTGGACGGCCGAGATCTTCTGGTTCGCGACGAGGACGTAGGGGTCCTCGAACACGACCTCCATGCGCTCGGGGTCGGTGACCATGTAGGGCGAGATGTAGCCCTTGTCGAACTGCATGCCCTCGACGAAGTCGAGCTCCATGCCGAAGGTCTGCGACTCCTCGACGGTGATCACGCCGTCCTTGCCGACCTTGTCCATCGCGTCCGCGAGGATGCGGCCGATCTCCGGGTCGTTGTTGGCCGAGATGGCCGCGACGTTCGCGATCTCGTCCTGCGTCTCGATCTCGCGGGCCATCGAGGAGATCTCCTCGACGACGCGCTCGACGGCCTTGTCGATGCCGCGCTTCAGCGACATCGGGTTGGCGCCGGCGGCGACGTTGCGCAGGCCCTCCTTGACCATGGCCTGGGCCAGGACGGTCGCGGTGGTGGTGCCGTCACCCGCGACGTCGTTGGTCTTGGTGGCGACCTCCTTCGCGAGCTGGGCGCCCATGTTCTCGTAGGCGTCCTCGAGCTCGATCTCACGAGCGACGGTCACGCCGTCCTTCGTGATGGTCGGCGCGCCCCACTTCTTGTCGATGACGACGTTGCGGCCCCTGGGGCCGAGGGTGACCTTGACGGCGTCGGCGAGCTTGTTGACGCCGCGCTCGAGGCGCCGGCGGGCGTCCTCGGAGTAGCTGAGGATCTTCGCCATGTGCGTGCTCTCCTCTTGGGTTGGGTCCGCGTCGGGGTCCCCGACGCGTGGTCTGGTTGGGGGTCCGCCCGGTGCGTGGACCGGGCGAGGACCGGGGATCTCAGCCGAGGACGGCCAGGATGTCGCGAGCGGACAGGATCAAGTACTCCTGGCCGTCGACCTTGACCTCGGTGCCGCCGTACTTCGAGAACAGGACGGTGTCGCCCGTGTTCACGTCGAGGGCGATCGGCTCACCGGTCTGCTCCGAGCGCTTGCCCGGACCGACGGCGACGACGGTGCCCTGCTGCGGCTTCTCCTTGGCGGTGTCGGGGATGACGAGCCCGGAGCTGGTGGTCTGCTCCTGGTCGTCGATCGTGACGATGACCCGGTCCTCGAGCGGGCGGATCTTGACCTCGGTTGCCGTGGCCAACGGTGCCTCCCTCGTGTGTGAGAGCGCACCCGTGGGAGGGTGCGGTGTGGGTTGGATGGTCCCGGCGGACGTGCCGGGGCGGTGGGCCGGTGGCGCTCGGCCGGCGCCCGTGGGCGTCCGAGCCGCTCGCAGTCGACCTCGAAGAGTGCTGGCACTCACGGAACCCGAGTGCCAAGGCCGACGCTAGCACTCGCCCCAGGGGAGTGCAAGGGAACGGGAGGTGAACCTGCGTCGACGCGACGCAGGGGCCCCTCCCGTGGCACGCCGCCTCTCCCGAGACGCCTTCCGTGTGCACGGGGACGGCGCCCCGCGCACGGAGAGCAGGGACCTACGCTGCGTGCGGCGAAGACCACGGAGCGCACGCCGTCGGCCGTCCCGCCACGCGGGACACCACCCGCCGACAGCTCGACCACATCGCGACGGGGACCGTCATGGACTACCAGCAGGCGCTCGGCGACCGGCTCCGATCCATCCGCAACCAGCAGGGCCTGACCCTGCAGGACGTGGAGCAGCGCTCCAACGGCACGTGGAAGGCCGTGGTCATCGGCTCCTACGAGCGCGGCGACCGGGCCATCTCGGTGTCGAAGCTCGCCGCCCTGGCGGCCTTCTACGGCGTCCCCGTGTCGGAGCTGCTGCCGGCCGGCGAGGGCAAGGGTGAGCGCGAGCCCGCCGAGCTCGCGACCTCCGGGCGCATCGTGCTCGACCTCACGTCGCTCGACGCCGACGTCGAGGGCCTCCTCGGCACGATCGCCCGCTACGCGCGACGCATCCAGATCGAGCGGGGCGACTACAACGGCCGCGTGCTCACGCTCCGCGGCGACGACGTCAAGGCGGTCTCGGCGGCCACCGGCACCACCGTCGACGAGGTCATCGAGGCCCTGGTGGACCGCGACGCCCTCCTCGGCTGAGCCCGACGCACGCCGCGGGCGTGCGCCGTGCGCGGCTCAGCCCCGCACGGCCAGGCGCCACTCCTCGACGTCGACGAAGCCCGCGCCGGCGTACGCGCGCAGCGCCGCGTCGTTGGCAGCGCGCACGTGCAGCGTCACGGGGCGTCGCGCCGGCGGCTCGGCCAGCGCCTGGCGCACGGCCGCCGCGACGGCGGCCCGGCCCAGGCCCTCGCCCCGGGCCTCCGGCGCCACCACGATCCCCGCGAGCTGCACCCCGAACCGTCGGGACGACACCGAGCGCTCCACCTTGACCACGGGGGCGCCGACCGGCCCGACGACCCACACCAGGCCCTTCTCGACCCCCTCGGCCAGCCGCCGGCCGTACCCGCGCAGCCCGGCGCGCCCCGGGTCCGGGCCGAAGAGGTCGTCGACGTGGAGCCGCACGGCGAGCTCCGCCAGGCCCTCGACGTCCTCGCGGACCGCGCGGCGCAGGCCCGGGTCCGCCACCTCCGAGGCGTCGGGGACCCGGTCGGGCGCGACCCGCATGTAGCGCTGGTGGTGGACCTGCAGGGTCGGGTCGGGACCGACGTGGCCGAGCACGGCGTCGGACGCGGCCGCGTCGCCGACGAGCAGCCGCCACCGCCGCGTGGGCTCACCCGCCCGCCGCAGCGCGTGCGGGTCCCCGCACGGGACGACCAGGCGGCCCGGGAACACGACGGCGAGCGCCCAGCCGTCGTCGTCGGACGCGACACGACCGACCCGCGGCCCGTTCGCCTCCAGCGCGCTGAGCGCGAACATGTGCCGCACGGCGCCACCCGCCGGGGCCGGCCACGACTCGAGGCGGGCGAGCGACGTCTCGTACTCGCCGGCGGTCAGCGCACGCCAGCGCAGTCGGCGCGTCACCCGGGCGACCCCGCGCCGGCGAGCGAGAGGTTCGGGTCGACCTCGAGGCCCAGCGGCGCCAGCACGCCGGCGGCGAGCAGGTTGGCACCGGACGCGGCGACCATGGCCCCGTTGTCGGTGCACAGCCGGGGGGACGGGACCAGCAGGCGCAGCCCCTGCGCGTCGCAGGCCTCCTGCATCCGACCCCGCAGCCGCGAGTTCGCCGCCACGCCACCGGCGAGCGTCACCGTGCCGACCCCCTCGCCGGCGGCGGCGGCGAGGGTCTTCTCGAGCTGCACGTCGACGATGGCCTCCTGGAACGACGCGGCGACGTCCGACACGTCGACGTCCTCGCCGGCGTCCTCCATGCGGCGCAGCTGTCGGATCACGGCCGTCTTGAGCCCGGAGAGGGAGAAGTCGTACGTGCCGTCGTTCGACATCGCCCGGGGGAAGTCGAACGCCCGCGGGTCGCCCCGTCGGGCGATGCGGTCGATCTCGGGCCCACCCGGGAACGGCAGCCCGAGGAACCGGGCGATCTTGTCGAACGCCTCGCCGGCGGCGTCGTCGATGGTCGCGCCGAGCTGGCGGAAGGAGCCGTCGGCGTCCATGCGGACCAGGCTGGTGTGCCCTCCCGACACGACGAGCGCGACCAGGGGCGGTTCGAGGTGACCGAACTCGAGCTGGGCGACCTCGACGTGCGCGCGCAGGTGGTTCACCCCGACGAGCGGCAGGCCCGTGGCGAGCGCGAGCCCCTTGGCGCCGGCGACCCCGACCAGCAGCGCCCCGACGAGACCGGGGCCGTGGGTGACCGCGATGGCGTCGAGGTCGTCGAGGGTGCAGCCGGCGTCGGCCAGCGCCCGGTCGAGGGTCGGTTGGAGCAGCTCGAGGTGGGCTCGCGCGGCGACCTCGGGCACCACCCCGCCGTACGGCGCGTGCCGCTCGACCTGGCTCGCGATGACGTTCGCGCGCAGCGTGAGCCGGTCCTCGACGACGCCGACGGCGGTCTCGTCGCAGGACGTCTCGATGCCGAGCACGAGCACGGGTGGCCTCGGGGTCGCGGGCGGGGGCGGGTGGTCTGGCAGGGGTCGCGGGCGGGGGGCAACGGTAACCGCCGCTCAGCGGTCGGGTGGCCCCTCCGGCACCGCGGGGCCACGTCGGAGCAGCAGGGCGTCCGCGCCGCCCGCGTAGTAGCCGGGTCGCTCCCCCACGACCGCGAAGCCGTGGCCCGCGTAGAGGGCACGCGCGGCGAGGTTGTCCCGACCCACCTCGAGGTGGACGCTCCGGACGCCGACCCGGTCGAGGTCGTCGAGCAGACCCGTGAGCAGGTGCGCGCCGAGCCCGCGCCGGCGGTGGGCCGGGTCCACGGCGATCGTGTGCACCTCGGCCTCGTCGAGCACGACCACCGCGAGGGCCACGCCGACCGCCGGCGCGTGGGGCAGGTCGAGCACCAGGGCGTGGTGCCCGCGGCGGGTGGGGACCTCCGCCCACCACGCCGCCGGCGCCCCGGAGACGTCGAGCGCCGCGGCGGCCGGGGCGTCGCCCGGCTCCAGCGGCCGCAGCGTGGCCCCCGTCCCGGTCGTCGCGTCGCGCCCGCCGGTCACGGGGTCGCGCTGCCGCCCTGCAGGCGCCCGCGGGTCTGCCACCCGATGCGGGCGTCGGCGTCGCGCAGGTACAGCGGGACGAGGTCCTCGGCCGGCGTCGACCCGCCGGCGGCGAGCGTCGGGAGGGCCAGCTCCGCGACGACCGCGGCGTCGGGGGCGAGCCCGGTCAGGACCCGGACGTCCCCGCCGGCGGTGAGCACGTCGCCGTGCCGGTCGAGCGCGTCGCCGACGAGCAGCACGGGTCCGGCGTCGGCGAGCGCCTCGGCGAGCGCCTCGGGCCGGGCGAGCTCGATGTCGCCGTCGGCGGTCACCCCGGCCCCGGCGGGTCGGTACCAGCGCCAGGCCACCTCCCCGCGCCGGGCGTCGACGGCCGCGCACACGCGCCGGTCGGTGGCGCGGGCGGCGTGCGCGAGCGCGTCGAGCCCGCTCAGCCCGGCCACGGGCAGGCCGCGGGCCGTCGCGAGCGTCCGGGCCATCGCGATGCCGACGCGCAGGCCGGTGTAGAGGCCGGGACCGGTGCCGACGGCCACGCCGGTGAGGTCGGCGACGGTCCGCTGCGCCTCGGCCAGGCAGAAGGCGACCGCCGGCGCGAGGAACTCACCGTGCCGGCGGTCCACGCCGAGGGCCGCGCTCGCGAGCACGCCGTCGGCGGTCACGAGCGCGACGGACGCGCGAGCGGTGGAGGTCTCGAGGCCGAGGACGAGCATCAGGCGGCCGCCCGCCAGGCTTCCAGCGCCGCCGCGAGCTCGGCGGACCGGTCGGCGACCGCACCGCGGCCCGTCAGCGTCAGCAGACGGGGCGCCGTCTCGTCGTCCCCCTCGAAGGTCAGCACCACGTCGAGCCGGTCGGCCGGCAGGGCCGCCTCGACGGCGTCGCCCCACTCCACCAGCGTCAGGACGTCCGGGGCGAGCACGTCGTCACCGAGGTCGGCGAGCTCGTCGACCCGGTCGAGCCGGTAGACGTCGCAGTGCACGACCGGCAGCGCGGCGTCGTACTGCTTGACGAGCAGGAACGTCGGCGACGTCACCCGCTCCGTGACGCCGAGCGCACGGGCGAGACCCTGCACCAGGCACGTCTTGCCGGCGCCGAGCTCCCCGGCGAGGCTGACCACGTCGCCGGGCCGCAGGACGCCCGCCAGCGCGGCGCCGATCGCGCGGGTGGCTTCGGGGCCGTCCGAGCGCAGCACGAGCCGGTCGGTCACGACCCGCCGTCCCGTCGCGCCATGGCGTCGGCGACCGCGTCCTTGCCGCTCGAGAGCCGACCGTCGAGGACGGCCTTCGCCGTGGCGAGGTCGCGCCCGATGGAGCGCATCGCGGTCGGGTTGCCCTTCACCGCGAGGATCGGGTCCCACGTCGGGACGAGGGTCACCCCGTCGAACACGTCGAGTCGGTACCCGGCGACCCGGTCGATGGGGACGCGCCGGCGCAGCAGCACCCACGTCGGCAGCTCGCCGAAGGTGACGATGACGCGGGGGCGCACGTGCGCGAGCTGGGCGAAGAGGTGGATGGCGCACGCCTCGAGCTCGGCCGGCTCGGGCGGCCGGGAGTCCGGAGGGTGGCACTTCACGAGGTTGGTGATGTAGACGTCGTCGCGGGGGATGCCGGCCTGCGCCAGCGAGTTCGTCACGACGTTGCCGGCCGCGCCCTGGAACGGCTGACCGAGGACGTCCTCCTGCCGGCCCGGTGCTGTGCCGAGCAGCAGCAGCTCGGCGTCGGTCGGCCCGGTTCCGAACACGACCTTGGTGCGGTGCTCCGCGAGGGTGCACCGGGTGCAGCCGAGGGCGTCGCGCTCGACGTCCCGCCACGCCGGCAGGGTCGCCGGGTCGACCCGGAAGGGGTCGCTGCCCGCGGCGAGGCCGGGCGGGGTCGGGTCGGCCACGCGCGTCCTCCTGCTCTCGGTGCGCCGCGTCGCGGTGGCGGTCGCCCGGGGTCCGTGCGCGGCGGCAGCGCGCGCGGGCGTCCAGCGAGGGTAGCGCCGGGCGACGCCCGGCCGGCGGGCGGGTCAGGCGTCGGCGAGCCCCGGCACGGCGGGGAAGGTCGGGCCGCTCGGTGGCGACAGGGCCGGTCGGCCGGTCGCGTGCCGCGGGCCCGCACGCGCGGCCTCGGCCACCGCCTCCACGGCCAGGTGCGCCACGGCGTCGACGGTGGTCTCGACCTCGCCGGTGGCGAGGCAGAACAGCGCGTCGCCGTCGTAGGTGGTGTGCGCCGGGACCACGGCGCGCACGACGCCACCGTGGGCGAGGTCGGCGACACGGTGCGCCTCGGCCTTGTCGAGCCGGGCGTTGGTGACGACGCACCCGATCACGGTCGCACCGGTCGGCCCCCCCTCGCCCGGTCCCGACGGGGCGTCGCCGTGGCCGGCGTCCGCCGGTGAGCGCAGCTCGAGGGGGAACCGCGGCGCGCCGGCCGGTGCGACCGCCGGCGTGAGCACGGTCCCGTCCTCGTCGACCACCTCGCCGACCGCGTTGTTCACCACCAGCGCCCCCACCACGAGGTCCCCGTGGCGCCGGACGGCCCACCCCTGCCCGCCGCGCCAGGCGCCGGCGAGCCCGGCGACCTTGGCGACGGTCGCGCCGGCGCCGGCGCCGACCGCCCCCTGCGCCGGGTCGTCGGTGGTGGCGGCCGCCACGGCCGCCGCGCCGGCGGCCGCGTCGGGGCGGGCGTCGGGGAACGCGACGGCCACGTCGAGCACGATCGCGGCCCCGACGATGGGGACGCGCCACGGGCCGACCGGGTAGCCGATCCCGTCGGCGTCCAGCGCCCGAGCCACCCCGTCGGCGGCCGCGAGCCCGTACGCGGAACCGCCGGCGAGCACCACGGCGTGGCAGACGGTGAGCTTGCCCGCGGGGCCGAGCGCAGCCGCCTCACGGGTGCCGGGAGCCGCACCCCGCACGGCCACGGCGCCGAGGGTCCCGGCGGGTGGCAGGACGACCGTGCAGCCGGTCGGCACGTGGGGGTGCTCCCAGGTGCCGACGCGGACGTCCGGGAGCCCGAGCGCCATCAGGCGGCGTCCGCGGCGGCGCGGGCGGCGAGCTCGACGAGCAGCGCGTTCACGGTCGGGGCCGCCTCGAGCTGCGACATGTGCCCGATCCCGGGCAGCGTCAGGAGGCTGCCGTCGGGCAGCCGCTCGGCCATCCGTGCGGACAGGGCCGAGGGGGTGAGCTTGTCCGCCCCGCCGACCACCACGACCGTCGGGACGTCGAGGGCCTCGAGGGCGGCGTCCTCGTCGAGGGTCAGGACCGGGGCGAGGGTCCCCATGATCATCTGGAAGTCGGAGTCGAGCAGGAGCTGCTCGGTGAAGTCGACGTGTCGCGGCTCGGCGTCCCGCGCGAGCCCGAAGGTGCGGGTCAGCAGGAACGACAGGTCGGTCGACGCCCGGTAGAAGCGGTCGGCGAGGTACGTCGCCTCGGGTCGCCCGAAGGCCACGGCCTTGCGGATCGCCTTCTCGACGCGGGCCACCGAGTGGATCCCGAACCCGAAGGTGAGGTCGTCCACGGCAGCGCGCGAGGTGGTCGACAGCAGCAGCGCCGCACCGACCCGCTCGCGCAGCAGGCCGCCGTGGCGACGGGCGAGGTTCAGCACCGTCATCCCACCGAGGCTGTGGCCGCACAGCACCACGGGGCCCGGCCCGCCGTGCTCCCGCACGACGGCGGCGAGCGTGTCGCCGAACAGGTCGAGGGAGTACTGGCGCGAGCGCGGCATCGACGAGCGCGCGTGTCCCGGCTGGTCGTAGGTGACGATGCGGTACCGGTCGGAGAGCGCGACGACCTGCTCGTGCCAGACGCGCCCCGAGCACACCCAGCCGTGCGAGAACACCAGGGTCGGGGCACCCGGCGGGCCGTAGCACTCGACCGTGATGCGGACCCCGTCGGGCCCCTCGAGCTCGCTGACCTCACCGGCGACGGTCCCGAGCGGGGGGCCCGCGGGCTCCGGCACGTCCAGCCGCTCACGCAGGACCCGTCGCTCCGCGGCGTACCCGACCGCGGCGCCGCCGACGGCGGCGAGCCCGGCCAGTGCCCAGCGTCCGGCGCGACCCACGGGTCCTCCCTCGGTGACGTGTGTGGCAGCCGGCGCACCGTAGCGTGGGGCCGGACCGGCCCGGAAGGCGGGGCCGGGTGCTCAGCCGCGGTGGGTGCGGGGCGGGCGGGCGGTGAGCTGGGTGACCAGCTCGTAGGTGATCGTGTCCGCCGCGGCGGCCCACTCCTCCACCCGGACGACCTCGTCACCCTGGGCGCCGAGCAGCACCACCTCGTCCCCCAGCGTCGGCTCGTCGTCACCGAACCACACGCACACCTGGTCCATGCACACGGTCCCGACCAGCGGCCGCCGCACCCCGCCGACGAGCACCTCCGCCCGGTTGGTCAGCGCACGGGGCACGCCGTCCGCGTAGCCGACCTGCAGCGTCGCGAGCCACCCGTCCGCCGGCGCGCGCCAGCGGTGCCCGTACGACACGGGGGTCCCCGCCTCGACGCGCTTCACGAAGCGCACGTCGGTCACCAGGGACAGCGCCGGGCGCAGCCCGTGCTCGGCGACGTCGACCTCCGCCGACGGGGAGAGGCCGTACAGCGCGATGCCGGGTCGGACGAGGTCTCGCCGTGCCCGCGGGTGGCACAGGGCCCCGGCCGAGTTGGCGGTGTGGACGAGGTCCCACTCGAGGCCGGCGCCGGCGGCCTCCTCGAGGGCGGCGTCGAGCCGGTCGAGCTGGGCCTCGACGGACGCGACCCCGTCGGGGTCGGGGTCGTCGGCCCGCGCGAGGTGGGTCCAGATCGCCTCGGTGTGCACGTGGCGCCAGCCGGTCACCGTCCGGAGCAGCGCGGCGCGCTCGGCCGGTGGGACGCCGACCCGGGCCATCCCGGTGTCGACCTTGAGGTGGACGGCGACGGTGCGGCCGCGAGCCGCGCCGGCGGCGTCCAGCGCCGCACCGAACTCCGGCGTGTAGAGCGTGGGAGTGAGGTCGGCGTCGAGCAGCCGGTCGACGTGCGCGACCGGGGGCTCCGTCAGCACGAGCACCGGCGCGTCGACGCCGGCGGCGCGCAGGGCCTCCCCCTCCTCGACCAGTGCGACGGCCAGCCAGGTCGCGCCGCCCTCCAGCGCCGCCCGGGCGACCGGCACGGCCCCGTGCCCGTACCCGTCGGCCTTGACGACGGCCATGACCACGGCACCGTCGACGAGCTCACCGAGCCGGGCCGCGTTGTGCCGGATCGCCGCCAGGTCGACCACGACCCGGGTCGGGCGGACCGGTCCACCCGGCTCCCCGCCGGCGCGGTCCCGGGTCACGGTCGCTCGCCGAACGGCCAGCACGGGTCGTCCTCGGCGCGCGCCCGGAGCTCCTCCAGCGCCTCGGGGAGCGCCCCGACCACGTCGACGGCGGTGGCCCGGTCGGCGCGCCCCCGCCCGGCCACGAGCCCGGCCGCCGCGTGCCACCACACCGCCTGCGCGACGGTGCGCGGGAGGTCCGGCACGGCGCTGCCCGGGAACCGGGTGGCACCGCCCGCGGACGAGGCGAGCGCGGCCCCGATGATGCCGGCGAGCACGTCGCCGGCCCCGCCGGACCCGAGCGCCGGCGCGGCGACCGGCGTGACCCAGACCCGCCCGTCCGGCGCGGCGACGATCGTCCCCGGCCCCTTCGCGACGATGGTGGCGCGGTAGCGCGCCGCGAGCTCCGGCACCCGCTCGACCCGGTTGGCCCACGCGTCGTCGGCGTCGCTGCCGCCACCGATGCGGGCCAGCTCGCCGGCGTGGGGGGTCAGGACGAGCTCGCCGGCGTGCTCACCGAGGAGGCCGGGGACGTCACGGTGGACGTTGAGCGCGTCGGCGTCGAGGACGAGGCGGCGGGCGGTGGCCCGCAGGCGCAGGACCACCTCGCGCGCCCCCGTGCCGTACCCGAGGCCCGGACCGGCGACCACGCAGTCGGCGTCCCAGGCGCGCGGCCCGAGCAGGTCGGCCGCGCCGGCGGCGACGGCCCCGTCGACGTCCGCCGGCAGCGCCGTCGTCATCATGCCCGGGTCGGTGCCGACGATGGCCGCCGGCGGCGCCGGCGTCGCGACGGTGACGAGGCCCGCGCCGGCCCGCAGCGCCGCGGCGCCGGCGAGCGCCGCCGCCCCCGGGGTCGCGAGCTGCCCCCCGACGACCAGCACCGTGCCGCGGGCGCGCTTGTCGGCGTCGGACCGGTAGCGCGGCGGGGCCGCGCCGGCGGCCGTCAGGCCACGCCACCGCCGCCCGTCCGCGTCGGTCGCGGGGACCTCGTACGTGGGTCCGAGCTCCCCGACGACGACCTCGCCGACGTGCGCCGATCCGGGGTGGAGCCAGAGCCCGCGCGTGTGCGTCCCGAAGGTGACGGTCAGGTCGGCGACGACCGCCGGCGTCCCCACCCTCCCGTCGTCGGCGGAGACGCCCGTCGGGACGTCACAGGCCACCACGGTCGTGCCGGCGGCGTGCGCGTCGAGCAGCGCCTCCACCCCCGCCGCCACCACGCCACGCGGGTCCCCCTCGGTCCCGGTGCCGAGGAGGCAGTCGACGGCGACGTCCGCCCCCGCGAGCGCCACCGACAGCTCGTCGGTGCCGGCCGACGTGCGACCGCCGGCGCGGAGCCAGCGGTCCCGGGCGGCCGCGCTGTGCGGCGAGGTCTCGACGTCGGTGCCGTGCACCGCGACCACCCACGGGGCGGCGCCGAGGGCGGCGAGTCGGGACGCCGCCTCCCAGCCGTCACCCCCGTTGTCGCCCTTGCCGACGACGAGCGTGACCTTCAGCCCGTAGGCGTGCCCCCCGCCGGCGCGGACCACCGCGCGGGCGAGGTGGCCGCCGGCGCGGGCGAGCAGCGCCTCCCACGAGGTCCCGGCCTCCACCGCCGCGCGGTCGCCGGCCCGAGCCCCGGCCGCGTCGACCAGGGGGATCTCGGTGGGGGCGCCGGCGCTCACTCGGGGACGCTCACTCGACCGTCACGGTCTTGGCGAGGTTGCGGGGCTGGTCGACGTCGGCGCCCCGCGCGCGGGCGACGTGGTACGCGAACAGCTGCAGCGGTACGACGGCGAGCACCGGGGCGGCGAGCTCGTGGGGCGCCTCGGGGATGACGAGGATGTCGTCGGCGTGCGCCTTGAGCTCCTCGGTCGAGCCGGCCGTGCCGATGGCCAGCACGGCGGCACCGCGGGCCTTCACCTCCTGGATGTTCGAGACCATCTTGCCGAACACGTGGGAGGCGGGGGCGAGCGCGATGACGAGCGAGCCCTCCTCGATCAGCGCGATGGGGCCGTGCTTCATCTCGCCGGCGGGGAACGCCTCGGCGTGGAGGTAGCTGATCTCCTTGAGCTTCAGCGCCCCCTCGTACGCGATGGGCAGGCCGGTGTGGCGACCGATGAACATCGTGTAGTGCGTGTCGGCGTAGCGCTCGGCCATCTGCCGGATCGCGTCGTCCTGCTCCAGCACCTCCGCGATCGCGTCGGGCAGGTGTCCGAGCCGCGCGAGGATGTCGGCGCACTCGCTCGGGTAGAGCGCGTTGCGGGCCTGTCCGAGGTAGAGCCCGAGCAGCAGGCACCCGACGATCTGGGTCGTGAACGCCTTCGTCGACGCGACGGCGACCTCCGGGCCGGCGTGGGTGTAGAGCACCGCGTCGGCCTCGCGCGCGAGCGTGGAGCCCACGACGTTGACGAGGCTGAGCACCGGGGCCCGCTGGTCCCGGGCGTGCGAGGTCGCCGCGATCGTGTCGATGGTCTCGCCCGACTGGGAGATCGCGACGACGAGGGTGTGGGGGGTCAGGATCGGGCTGCGGTAGCGGAACTCGCTGGCGACCTCGACCTCGACCGGGACGCCGGCCCAGTGCTCGATCGCGAGCTTGCCGACCATCCCGGCGTGCAGCGAGGTCCCGCACGCCACGATGAAGACCTTGTCGATGCGCCCGAGCTCGTGCTCGTCGATGCGGAGCTCGTCGAGGTGGAGCCGGGGGGCGCTGCCGTCGGCGCCGGAGGTGAGCCGGTCGCGCAGGGTGTCGAGCACGGCCTGGGGCTGCTCGTGGATCTCCTTGCGCATGAAGGTCTCGTAGCCCTGCTTCTCCGCCGCGGCGAGGTCCCAGTCGACCGTGTAGCGGTGCGGCTCCACCGGCTGGCCGTCGAGGCCGACGACCTCGACCCCGTCGGGGGTGATGCGGGCGAGCTGGTCGTCGTGCAGGGCGGCGACGTCGCGGGTGTGCGCGATCAGCGCGGCGACGTCGGAGGCGCAGTACCCGACGCCGTCGGCGTGGGCGACGATCAGCGGTGCCTCACGCTTGGCGACGACGATGGTGTCGGGGGCGTCGGTCGTGACGAAGCAGAGCGAGAACGCGCCCCGGAGGCGGTTGACGACCCGGCGCACCGCTTCGAGCAGGTCCGGCCCGTCCGGCGCGTCGAGCTCGGCCGCGACGAGGTGGGCCACGACCTCGCTGTCGGTGTCCGACGCGTACTCGCGCTCCCTCAGCGTGGCCTTGAGGGCCTCGTAGTTCTCGATGATGCCGTTGTGCACGACGGCGACGCGGCCCGACGGGTCGAGGTGCGGGTGGGCGTTGCGGTCGTTGGGCGCCCCGTGCGTCGCCCAGCGGGTGTGCCCGATCCCGACCGACGCGGCGAGGCCCTGGCCGTCGAGGGCGTCGACGAGGTTGTCGAGCTTCCCGGCCCGCTTCACCACGCGCAGTGAGCCGCCCGTGGCCGCCACGACGCCGGCCGAGTCGTACCCGCGGTACTCGAGCCGCTTGAGGCCGGCGAGGATCCCGTCGACGGCGTCCTCACGGCCGGTGATGCCGATGATCCCACACACTGTGGCGGTGCTCCTGACGGTGGCCGGCCCCGAGGCTACCGCTGCGGCCGCCGGCGCCGACCCCCGGCGGTCACCGGCGTGCGGCCCGGGCCGTCCGGGGGGCCTCAGAGCGCGAGGTGCGCCGAGACGGCCGCGGCGATGCGCCCGGCGCTGGCCTCGGCGTCCTGGAGCGTCGGGGCCTCCACCATGACGCGGACCAGGGGCTCGGTGCCGGACGGGCGCACCAGCACGCGCCCGTCGTCGCCGAGTCGCGCCTCCTCCGCCGCGACCGCGTCCCACACGGGTGCGCAGTCGGCGAGCCGCTCGCGCGCGACGCCGGACACGTTCCGCAGCGTCTGCGGCAGGCGGGTCATGACGGTCGCGAGCTCGTCGAGCGAGGCGCCGGAACCGACGACGGTCCCGAGCAGATGGACCGCGGAGAGCACCCCGTCGCCGGTGGTGGCGTGGTCGAGGGTGATGAGGTGCCCGGACTGCTCGCCGCCGAGGTTGCAGCCACGTTCACGCATGGCCTCGAGGACGTAGCGGTCGCCGACGGCGGTCTCGACCACGTCGATCCCGAGCCCCGTCATGGCGCGCTTGAAGCCGAGGTTGGTCATGACCGTGGTGACGACGGTGTCGTGCGCCAGCGTGCCGGCCGCCTGCATGTCGCGGGCGAGGATCGCGAGGATCACGTCGCCGTCCACCTCGGCGCCGGACGCGGTTGCGGCGATGAGCCGGTCCGCGTCGCCGTCGTGGGCGATGCCGACGTCGGCACCGAGCTCCCGGACGGCCGCGCACACCACCGCGGGGTGGGTGGAGCCGACGCCGTCGTTGATGTTGCGCCCGTCGGGCGCGCAGTGCAGGGCGTGGACCGTGGCGCCGAGCCGGCGGTACACGGCCGGCGCCGCCAGGCTCGCGGCCCCGTTCGCGCCGTCCACGACCACGGTCGTCCCGGTCAGGTCGACCGACGAGGCCGCGACCACGTGGTCCACGTAGCGGTCGAGCGCGGTGGGGTCGTCCGAGGCGCGACCGACGTCCACACCGGTGGGGCGACGCAGCTCGGCGTCGTCCTCCAGCAGCTCCTCGAACCGGGCCTCCTCCGCGTCGGTGAGCTTGAACCCGTCCGGGCCGAAGAACTTGATGCCGTTGTCCCCGACCGGGTTGTGGGACGCGGAGATGACCGCGCCGGCGGCCGCCCCACCCACCGAGGTCAGGTGCGCCACCGCCGGCGTCGGGATCACGCCGAGCAGGACCGCGTCACCGCCGGCGGAGGTGATGCCGGCGACGAGGGCCGCCTCGAGCATCTCACCCGACCACCGGGGGTCGCGCCCCACGAGCACGGTCGGGCGCGCCGTGCCCTCCTCGGCCAGCAGCGTGACCACGGCCCGGCCGAGCCGCACGGCGAGCTCGGGCGTCAGCAGCTCGTTGGCACGGCCACGGATGCCGTCGGTGCCGAAGATGCGTCCCACCGGTGTGCCTCCTGCAACGACCGACGCCGCCCACGTGGGGCGGCGTCGGGCTGTGCGTTGGTCGTGCCGCTCGTCAGCGCTTGCTGAACTGCGGTGCGCGACGGGCCTTCTTGAGGCCGTACTTCTTGCGCTCGACCTTGCGGCTGTCACGGGTGAGCATGCCGGCCGCCTTCAGCGGGGCACGCAGCTCGGGGTCCTCCGCGACGAGCGCACGGGCGATGGCGAGGCGCAGCGCGCCCGCCTGGCCGGTGGTGCCGCCGCCGTTGATGCGGGCCCTGACGTCCCACTGCCCGCCCTGCTCGACGACCTCGAAGGGCTCCGTCACGAGGTAGCGGAGCTTCTCGATCGGGAAGTAGTCCTCGAGGGGACGACCGTTGAGGGTGTAGGTGCCGGAGCCGCGCTGGATGCTGGCGCGCGCCACGGAGCTCTTGCGTCGACCGACGTGGATCTCAGGCATCGGTGGCGTCCTCCATCTCGAGCGGGAACGGCTGCGGCTTCTGCGCGGCGTGCGGGTGCTCGGGACCCGCGTAGACCTTGAGCTTCTTGCCCATCGCGCGGCCGAGACGGTTCTTCGGCAGCATGCCGTGGACGGCCTGCTCGATGACGCGCTCCGGGGAGCGCTCCATCATCCGGGTGAACGGGACGGACTTGATGCCGCCCGGGTAGCCGGAGTGACGGTGGTAGACCTTCTGGCCGCCCTTCTCGCCCACCAGGCGGACCTTGTCGGCGTTGACCACGATCACGTGGTCGCCCATGTCCATGTGGGGGGTGTAGGTCGGCTTGTGCTTGCCGCGCAGGACGGTGGCGACACGGGTCGCGAGCCGACCGAGGGTCAGGCCCTCGGCGTCGACCACGTACCACGCGCGCTGGATGTCCTTGGCGCTGGGGCTGTACGTCTTCATGGATGGTTCCTCGTGGTGGCGGGACGTGGCTGGTCCCACCGTGCTCGGGCTGACGTGTGCGCCGCTCCACGCGCGCTGAGGTGGCATCCCCTGGCGGTGGTGTCCGGCGATCTCCACGCACGGACCCACGGGGCGTGTGGGGGTCCGAGCACAGAACAGGCGGCCCGGGAGACGGACCGCGG
>JBKHXF010000031.1:0-47141 GCA_046566145.1 Actinomycetes bacterium | reverse complement strand
ACCTGACCGACCTGGCTGATCCAGACCAGACGCTGATCGGCCGGTTGGAAGGCCGGCTGCCCGGCGCCGGCGGCTGGCTCACCCGCCGCACCATCGAACGGCTCTCCCTCGACGCACGGCTGCGGGTGGTGCTGCGCGACGGGATGCGGCCCCTCGCCGTCTCCACCACCACCGACGCCATCCCCACCGAGGCCCGCGTCGCGATCGGTGCGATCGACGGCGGCTGCCGCTGGCCCGGATGCGACCGACCCATCTCCTGGACCGACCTGCACCACCTCCGCCACCGCTCCCGCGGCGGCACCCACCAGGACGGCAACCTCGTCGCGCTCTGCCGCCGGCACCACCGCGCCCACCACGACCACGGCTGGCACATCACCATGGACCCGGCCAGCCGGACCGTCACGATCACCTCACCCACCGGCGCGCTGACCGCGACCTCCGTGCCCAAGGCCACGAGGCTCCGCCGGCGCCGGCGGCCACCCCGCGGACCCGCACGCCTCCCCCGCGACGGCGACCCCGACCACCCCGACGGCTGAACCGCGCCCACCGGCGCCGGGCGCTGACCGGCCGCCGTCCCACCCACCGGACGACCGCGGACCCCATCCCCGTCGACACCTCGACCCGACCCCGCTCCACCCGCTCGCCGGGCACGCAGACGCGTGCCCGGCCACCGGTGCGTGCCGGTCGCGTGGGAGCCGGGAGGGCCACGCGAACAGCGAGCGCTCGCGTACGTGTCCGGGCGGGCGGTGAAGTACCGTTCACCGCGGCCGACGTGCTCCCTCGGAAGGTGAACGACGGCCGCGTGGGGAACATCCCCACGGGGCGCGAGGCGCGGGCGGACGCCGCGATGCCCCGACCGATTCCTGCTGCCAACCGCGCAGCGGCCCCCGTGCACCGACCCGCACCCTGCCGAGGAGTCCCCCGTGTCGACGACGCGTGCCCTGCCACGACGCCTCCGCACCATCGCCACGCTCGCCACGTTGATGTTCGCCGTGGTGGCCTGCGGTCCACGTTTCGACCGTTCCGAGCTCGTCGTCGCCGACGGCGGCCTCGCGCAGCCCGGCGTCGGCGTGCCGGTCGACGCCGGCACCGAGGGCGTGGTGGTCGACGGCAGCGAGGCTCCGACCGAGGGTGGGCTCGCGTTCGACTTCGGGTCCCCGACGGAGGTGCCGACGGACGGCGGCGCGGCCCCCGGGACCGACGGCGGCACGGTCACCGCCGGCGGCGACGCCGGTGGTGGGTCCACGGGCTCCTCCGGCGGCTCGGGGACCGGCTCTGCCGGGACCGGCGGCTCCACCGGCGGGGGCGGCAACAGCGGCGGTCAGGCGCAGTCCCCGGCGGTCGCGGCGTCGACCTGCGGCTCGCCCCAGGCCCCCGGTGTCACCGGCGACACGATCCGCATCGGTTACCTCGTGCCGGAGACCGGCGCGGCGCCGGTGCCGTCCAACTTCGAGGACGCGGCCGACCTCTACTGGCGGGAGAAGGAGGGCAAGGGCGGGACCAACGGCCGCAAGGTCGAGATCATCGTCCGCGACACCGGCTCCAACACCCAGACCGCCGTCGCCCAGGCCCGGGCCTTCATCACCCAGGACCGGGTGTTCACGGTCATCACCCTCGACCGGCTCGAGGTGCAGGACGCCGTCGCCCGGTTCATGGAGCAGGCCGCCTACCCGCACGTCATGGTGCAGTCGCCCGCGTCGCCGCCCGCGGCCTGGAAGTGCACCTACACGCTGTCGATCGACCACGCCGTCCAGGGCACCTCGATCGCCCGCTTCTGGGCCAACGACCTGAAGGCGAAGAACGGCGCGAAGAAGGTCGCGATCGTCCGTGAGCAGACCAACGCGCTCAAGCCGGGCCAGGACGCCTGGGAGGCCGAGGCGAAGAAGCAGGGCATGAACATCGTCGCGAAGCTGACGATCGACCCGAGCGCGACGGACTTCTCCTCCACGGTCGCGCAGCTGCAGCAGGCCGAGGCGGAGATCGTCTGGCTCTACATGGCGCCGACCCCGGCGATCACGATGGTGAACCAGGCCAACGTCGCGCGGTACAACCCGGTCTGGTTCGCGAACTCCATCTCGTGGAACCTCGACCTGGCGCAGCAGGCGACGGCCGGAGCCCTCGAGGGTTCGTACGCCTTCTCGCCGTGGGTCTCGGTGCAGCACCCGCGGGCAGCCGACTACCGCGCGGCCTACCAGCGGCAGCTCAACCGCCCGGCCGATGACCTCGGGCTCGCGTCCTGGGGGGTCAGCGAGGTCATCGATGCGGCGTTCACCGCGGCGGGGCGTGACCTGACGCAGGCCGCGTTCTCCGGGGCGATGCGCACCCTGAAGGTCACGCCCAAGACGTGGGCACCCATCGACTTCACGGGTGGGGGGTCGCTCGGCACGACCGCGACCGCCGTCTACCTCGGTCGCGGTGACCGCTGGGAGATGCAGGGCGACTTCCGGAGGTTCTGATGCTCGCCATCGCGATCCAGGGGCTCGGCGAGGGCGCGATCATCGCGCTCGTCGCCGTGGGCCTGGTGCTGGTCTACAAGGGCTCGGGCGTGCTCAACCTCGCCCAGGGCGAGATCGGCGGCTTCAGCCTCTTCGTCGCGTACGCGTTCCTCGGGCGCGGCTCGGCGAACGGGCCGCTGCTGCTGCTCGCGACCGTGGTCATCGCCACCGGACTCGGCATCGCGGTGGAGCGCACCGTCATGCGCCCGCTCGTCGACCGTCCGCCGATCCAGGGGACGATCGCGACGCTCGGCATCACGATCGTGCTCATCCAGCTCGCGGTGCTGAACGCCCGCGAGGGCTTCGGTGGCTTCCTGAACCCCGGGCTCACCGGCTACCCGACGCCGATCCCGAAGGTGCTGGGCCCGGGCGCGATCACCTTCCTGGGCGCCACCCTGGAGACCGGCCGGATCGTCGCGATGCTCGCGACCGCCGCGGCCGGCGCCGCGCTGCTGTGGTTCTTCGCCAACACCAAGTTCGGGCTCGGGGTGGTCGCGGCGACCAGCGACAACACCGTCGCCCGGCTGCTCGGCATCCCCGTCCGGCAGGTCTACCGCTTCACCTGGGGCATCGGCGGGGCGCTCTCCGGCCTCGCCGCCGGGTTGTTCTCGTCGCTGGTGCAGTTCAACCCCGGCACGATGACGCTCACCCTGATCGGGGCGCTCGCGGCGGCCGTCATCGGTGGCCTCGACTCCATCCTCGGGGCCATCGTCGGCGGGCTGCTCATCGGCGTCGTGCGCGCCGTCGTGCCGGCGCAGTTCAACATCGGCGGCATCGAGAACGTCACCATCCTCGCCCTCGTGGTGCTCACCCTCATGGTGCGCCCGCGCGGGCTGTTCGGGGGAGCCGGCGCCGATGCGTGACCTCGTCCGCGTGGAGCAGGTCGGCCGGCGCGTCGCGCTGCTGGCCGTGCTGCTCGCGCTCCCGGGGCTCCTCGGCGAGCCCCAGATCACCTCGCTCGCCCGCGTCACCGCGTTCTCCATCGCGCTGCTGAGCCTGAACGTGCTGATCGGCTACACCGGGCAGATCTCGCTCGGGCAGGCCGCGTTCGTCGGCACCGGCGGGTTCGTCGCCCTGCAGGTCGGGGGGCGCGGGCTCCCGCTGCCGCTGGCGGTCCTCGCCGCCGGCGTGGTCGTCGCCGCCCTCACGGCGATCGTCGGGCTGCCGAGCCTGCGCATCCGTGGGCTCGCCGTGGCCATCGCGACGCTCGTGTACGGGATCGCCGCGCAGAACTACCTGTTCCAGCAGCCGTGGTTCGTGGGCGACGGCCTGTTCCTCGAGATCCCCCTCGGGCGTGGTGCCGTCTACCGCTTCCTGCTCGTGTGCGTGGCGGTGCTCGGCCTCGTCGTGCTGCTCGACCGACAGCTGCTGCGCTCCAAGCTCGGGCGCGCCTTCGTGACCGTCCGGGACGGTGAGGAGCGAGCCGTCGCGTTCGGGGTGGAGCCGGGCCCCTCGAAGCTGATGGCCTACACCCTGTCGGGGTTCATGGCCGGGCTGTCCGGCGCGCTGCTCGCCTACCTGTCCGGCGGCGTCTCCGCCGCGGAGTACGGGGTGTTCCGCTCGCTCGAGCTCCTCGCGTTCACCGTCGTCGGTGGCGTCGGCTCGCGCACCGGCATCATCGCCGGCGCGTTCGCGCTCATCGGCGTGCCGGAGCTGTTCCCCGTCATCTCCTCCCGGCTCGCCCCGCTCGTCGGCGGGCTGGCGCTCGTCCTCGTCGTGCTGTTCCTGCCGGGCGGGTACGGCCAGCTCCTGCAGAAGCAGAAGGCCGACTGGGCGCGCCTGCCCGCGACGCTGCGCGCCGTGCTCGTCGGCGTCGCGCACCTGCTGGTGTTCGTGGTCGCGGTCCGCGAGCAGCGGTTCCGCGGCATCGACGCCATCGCGCTCGGAGGGGGTCGCGCCTCGGTGTGGCCGCTGATCGTGGTGCTGGTCGTGCTGTCCGCCTCGGCGGTCCTGCAGGTCCGCAAGCAGCTCGCGGACCGCGCCGCCGTCCGGGCCGGCGCCGGCTCCGACCTCGAGGCCCTCGCGAACCTCACCACCGCGCCGTTCGAGACCGCGGACGGCGCCGCCGTCGCATCGGTCGACGGGGACGCGCCGGCGGCCGCCGGCGGCGAGGACGTGCAGGACGAGGCCGCCGTCGCCGAGCGCGCCCGTCGCGCTGCCGCGAACGCCACCGAGCTGCGCCGGGTGCCGCGTGCCCTGTCGCTGCGGATGCCGACCCGCGTGCTGTTCGAGGCGACGGACGTCAGCGTCCGCTTCGGCGGCGTGCAGGCCCTCAAGGACATCTCCCTCGAGGTCCGCGAGGGCGAGATCGTCGGCCTCATCGGCGCGAACGGCGCCGGCAAGTCGACCTTCTACAACGTGGTGTCCGGCTTCGCGGTCCCCGAGCCCGGCTCGTCGCTGCGCTACCGCGGCCGCGAGCTGCTCGACATGCGCCCCTCGAAGCGCACCGAGGTCGGCATCGCCCGCACCTTCCAGCACATGGGCCTGCTCCGGCCGGAGACGGTCGAGGACAACGTGCTCCTCGCCCAGCACTGGCTGGCCCGCTACCCGTCGTTCGCCGGCGTCGTGCGGCTGGGCGGCTCGGCGGTGACCGAGAAGCACCTGCGCGAGCGGGCCGGCAAGGCGCTGGAGATCTTCGGGCTCGAGGACCTGCGCCACGAGCAGCTCGGGTCGCTGTCGTACGGGACGATGCGGATGGTCGAGCTCGCCTCGGCCGTCGCGACCGGCGCCGACCTGCTGTTCTTCGACGAGGCGTCCGCCGGCCTCGGGCCCGAGGAGGCCCACGCGCTCGGCGACCGCTTCCACGCCCTGCGCGACGAGCTCGGGCTCACGCTGGTCGTCATCGAGCACCACGTGCCGCTCATCGCCCGCACCTGCGACTACGTCTACTGCCTCGCCGCCGGGCGCAAGCTCGCCGAGGGCGAGCCGGCCAGCGTGCAGTCCAACCCCGAGGTCATCGCCGAGTTCCTCGGCCGGTCCCGCATCGGTGAGGAGGCGCACGCGTGAGCGACGACACCGTCATCATCAACGCCGACGACGTCGTCGGCGAGGAGCCGACCGCCCTCGACGCGACCGCGTCGGCGCCCGGCCCGTGGACCGGGAGCCTGCTCGAGGTCTCCGACCTGCGCTCCGGCTACGGCGACATCCAGGTCCTGCACGGCCTCACGTTCGACGTCCGTCCCGGCGAGATCGTGGCGCTGATGGGCTCCAACGGCGCCGGCAAGACCACGACGCTCAAGACCATCGTCGGGCTCCTGCCGACCCAGGGTGGCCGCATCACCTACGACGGTGACGACGTCACGAAGGACACCCCCGAGGTGCTGGTGCCCCGCGGCATGGTGCTGTGCCCCGAGGGGCGCGGGATGCTCAAGGACATGACGGTCCGCCAGAACCTCGAGCTCGGCGCGTACGTCACCGAGGACCAGCGCACCATCGACGAGCGCCTCCAGCAGGCCTTCGACGCCTACCCGATCCTGTTCGAGCGGCAGGGCCAGCTCGCCGGGACGTTGTCGGGCGGCCAGCAGCAGATGCTCGCGATCGTCCGGGCGATGATGTCCGGGCCGCGCCTGCTGCTGATCGACGAGGCGTCGCTCGGCCTCTCGCCCGTCATGGCGGAGGACACCTTCGCGCTGATCCAGCGGGTCAACCAGGAGCAGGGCACGGCCGTGCTCATCGTCGAGCAGAACGTGCTCGCGCTCGACCTCGCCCACCGCGCCTTCGTCATCGAGACGGGCCGGATCGTGCAGCGCGCCGAGGGCGACGAGCTCGAGGACCTCAAGGGGACCCTGCGCGAGGTCTACCTCGGGAAGGGCCACTGATGCGCGAGGCCCTGCTCCGACTCGGGATCGCCGGCCTCGCCGCGCTGGTCGCGGCGCTGCTGCTGTCGCAGCCCGCCGGCGCCCAGGTGCCGCCCGTCGAGGTGCCGAGCGAGGTCGAGTCGATCATCCCGGGGCAGTCGCCCTCGCCGCAGCCCGACCCCGACCCGCAGCCGGACCCCCAGCCCAGCCCGACGCCGACCCCGCAGCCGCAGCCGCAGCCCGGTGGTGACACCGGCGGCGAGCCGGAGCCGTTCGTCCCGCTCGGGCCGACCGAGTTCCCTACCGGCGGGGTCTCCGACCTCGGCGGGTTCGAGCAGTTCGAGATGCCGCCCGGCGACCCCGGTCCCGGGTTCCCCGCGCCGGAGGTCGCCCCCGGCGACACCGGCGCCGGCGCCGGCGGTGGCACGACCCCCGGCGGGGGCACGACCCCCGTCCTGCAGACCACGCCGGTCGTCGCCGGCGTCAGCGAGTTCGCCGCCGCCCTGCCGGGCGTGTTCGGCCTCGCCGCCCTCGCCGCCCTCATGGGCGTGGGCGTGCTGTCCATGACCTTCAACCTGACCGATCGGGGGATGCTGCTCACCGCGCGCACCCCCGAGGGAGGAACCGACGTGGAGACCACCCGACGCTGGCGCGTCCTCACCGGCATCGGCCTGCTCGCGGCCGCCGGCATCGTGGGGCTCGTCGGCTACCTGCGCATCTCGCTCGAGACCCTCGTGCCCGTCCAGCTCGTCTACCTCGCCTCGGCGGGGTTCGCGATCGTGGTGCTGGCCGCCGCCGGCGGCGCCCTGCTCATCTCGGAGCAGCTGCGGGCCGACGAGGGCCGCATGCGGGAGCTCGAGGAGTCGCTGGCGATGCTCGCCGAGCGCCTCGCCCCGTCGGTGGCGGAGCCCCCGCGTCTGCTCGACCGCAGCGGCGAGTCCGGCGACGCCTGACGGGCCCGGCGCACGGGCGTCGCGGCGGGGCCCGGGGCACCCGCCGGTACCTTCCCCCGCGCCGCCCGCCCGCCCGTCCCGCCCCCGTCGAGGCGCCCCGTGACCGTCCCCCCGCCCGCGATCGAGCTCGTCGGGCTCACCAAGCGGTACGGCGACCTCGTCGCCGTCGACCGGCTGGACCTGACGGTCGCGCGCGGCGAGACGCTGGCCCTGCTCGGGCCGAACGGCGCGGGCAAGACGTCGACCATCGAGTGCTGCGAGGGCTACCGGCGGCCCGACGCCGGCACGGTCCGGGTGCTCGGGCTCGACCCGGTGCGCGACGCCGCGGCGCTGCGGCCCCGCGTCGGGGTCATGCTCCAGGAGGGCGGCGTCTACCCGATGGCGCACCCCGACGAGGTCCTGCGGCTCTTCGCCCGCTTCTACGCCGACCCGCTCGACCCGGAGGCCCTGCTCGAGCGCGTCGGCCTGACCGAGGCCCGACGCACCCGCGTCCGTGACCTGTCCGGCGGGCAGAAGCAGCGGCTGTCGCTCGCGCTCGCGCTGGTCGGTCGGCCCGAGGTCGTGTTCCTCGACGAGCCGACCGCCGGGCTCGACCCGGCCGCTCGACGTATGACGTGGGACCACGTCCGCGAGCTGCAGGGCGAGGGGGTCACGGTCGTGCTGACCACGCACCTGCTCGACGAGGCCGAGGAGCTCGCCGACCGCGTCGCGATCGTCGACAACGGCGAGCTGGTCGCGCTCGGGACCCCGGACGAGCTCACCCACGGCACCACCGCGGACCTGCGCTTCACGGCCGCGGGCGGCATCGACGTCGACGCGCTCGGCGCGGCCCTGGGGGCTCCCGTCGACGAGGCGCGACCGGGCCGCTACGTGGTCCACGCCGCGGCGACGCCGCGGCTCGTGGCCGACCTGGCGGTGTGGCTCGCCGACCGTGACGTCGCCCTCGGCGAGCTGCAGGCGGGCAAGCGCTCGCTCGAGGACGTGTTCCTCCGCCTCACGGCCGAGGAGTCGGCGGCGGTCCCGCACGCGCCGCGCACGACCGGCGAGGTGCCGGCGTGAGCGACCTCGCGCACCGCGCGCCCGGCCCGGCGCCCGCGTCCCGGGCCGTCCTCGCCCAGACCGGCATGGAGCTGCGGCTGCTGCTGCGCTCCTCGGAGTCGCTGGTGGTGACCCTCGGCATCCCGCTGGGCATCCTCGTCTTCTTCTCGGCGGTCGACGTGCTCCCGACCGGCGACCAGCGCCCCGTCGAGTTCCTCGTCCCGGGCGTGCTCGCCATCTCCGTCATGTCGACGGCGTTCGTGGCCATCGCCATCCAGACCGCGTTCGAGCGCAAGTACGGGGTCCTCAAGCGGCTCGGCGCGACCCCGCTCTCGCGCCAGGCGTTCCTCGTGTCGAAGGCGCTGGCGGTCCTCGTCGTGCTGCTCGTCCAGACGGCCCTCGTGGTGCTCATCGCGAGGTTCGGGCTCGGGTGGGAGGCCGGCGCGGCCGCGCAGACCGACCCCGCCCGCACGGTCGGGCCGCAGCTGTGGCTCGTGGTCGCCGGGATGCTCCTCGGCGCCTTCGCGTTCACCGCGCTCGGGCTGGCGATGGCGGGGGCGTTGCGCGCGGAGGCCACGCTCGCGCTGTCGAACGCCGTGTTCCTGCTGCTGCTGCTGGTGAGCGGTGTCGCGGTGGACCTCGACGAGCTGCCGGCCGCGCTGGCCAACGCCGCGCTGTTCACGCCGTCGGGCGCGCTCACGGCCCTGCTGCGCGACGGGCTGTACCCGGGCGACGTCGCCCTCTGGCCGCTGTCGCTGCTCGTGCTGCTCGTCTGGGGCGTCGGCGCCACCGTGCTCGCCGCGCGCACCTTCCGCTGGGAGCCCTGAGCGGGGCCTCGGCGGTTGGCACCGCGCGCGCCCGGTTCCGTACCATCCGCCCACGACGGCTAGGCTCCGCGCGGTGGTGGGGGCCTGACAGCTCACCTGATACCCCAGCCATCGGGCACCGAACCCCCAGCGCGAGCCGCACGAGCGGAGAGCGTCGCACGCGGGGACCCCTGACGCCCACGAGTTGATCCTCTCGAGGAGACGTTCCGTTGCGTGACCTCCGGACGCGCCGCCGTTCCACGACCGCGCTGTTGGCGGGCCTCGGCCTGGGCCTGACGGCCTGCGGGTCGGCCCCCCAGTCGGTCCTGAACCCCCAGGGACCGTTCGCGCAGGGGCCTGACGACCTCTTCCGCGTCGTCCTGTTCATCGCGCTGGGCGTGTTCATCATCGTCCAGGGGCTGATCATCTACGCGGTGGTCAAGTTCCGTGACCGTGGTGACGAGGGCCTGCCGGTCCAGGTGCACGGCAACACCCGGCTCGAGATCTTCTGGACCCTGGTCCCGGCGCTCATCCTCGCCGGCATCGCGGTCCCGACGGTCCGCCAGGTGTTCGAGCTGGCCGAGACCCCCGACGACGCGCTGACCATCGAGGTCATCGGGCACCGCTGGTGGTGGGAGTACCACTACATCGACAACGGGGGCTTCCGTACCGCCAACGAGCTGGTGCTGCCCGTCGACCGGCCGGTCCACCTGGTGATGACCGCCGAGGAGCCGCAGGACCCGTCGAAGGCCGTCATCCACGCCTTCTGGGTCCCGGCGCTCGCCGGCAAGCAGGACGTCGTCCCGGGTCGCATCACGACCCTGAACATGCAGGCCGACACCACCGGCTCGTTCCTCGGGCAGTGCACCGAGTACTGCGGCCTGTCGCACGCGAACATGCGCAACTACGCGACGGTGCTGACGCAGGCCGACTTCGACGCCTGGGTCGCCGCGCAGAACGAGCCGGCCGCCGCGCCGGCCCCGGGCACCCTCGAGGCGGAGGGCGCCGCGCTGTTCGGCAACTTCGGCCCCCGCGAGGGCGTGAGCGTCCAGGCCTGCGTCGCGTGCCACAACATCTCCGGCGCCAACGAGGGCTCCCGGGTCGGCCCGGACCTGACGCACCTGATGAGCCGTGAGAAGTTCGCCGGCGCCATCTTCGACCTGTACGAGAAGAACGCGGACGGGTCGTACGACCTCGACCGCCCGAACGTCGAGCTCCTCCGGGCGTGGATCAAGAACGCCCCGGCGCTGAAGGCCATGCAGCCCGAGTACAACGTCGGGATGCCCAACATGAACCTGACGGACGAAGAGGTCGACGCCATCGTGGCGTACCTGCTGACGCTCGAGTGAGCGTCACACCCTGCAGCACGGGGGTGCGCGGAGTCCCCACCCGGTAGTCACACAGCCGAACACGACGATGGCGGACGAGCCGTCGAGGAGCACCACCATGGCGAGCGCGACGAGCGTGAAGAGCGTCTCGATCCTCTCCCGGCCCATGGCCAAGGAGGGGTTCGGGTCGTGGTTGACCACCGTCGACCACAAGAAGATCGGGATCATGTACTTCTGGACCACCCTGGTGTTCTTCGCCCTGGGTGGCCTCGAGGCGGTGCTCATCCGTGCGCAGCTGGCCGCGGCCGAGGGGACCGTCCTCACCGAGGAGGTCTACAACCAGCTGTTCACGATGCACGGCGTGACGATGATCTTCCTCGTCGTCATGCCGCTGTCGGCGGCGTTCTTCAACTACCTGATCCCGCTGCAGATCGGCGCGCGCGACGTCGCGTTCCCGCGGCTGAACGCCTTCAGCTACTGGGTCTACCTGTTCGGTGGCATCTTCCTCTACAGCTCGTTCTTCCTCGGCGGGGCGCCCAACGGCGGCTGGTTCGGCTACGCGCCGCTGTCCACCTCCACCCCCGGCCTGAACATGAGCTTCTACGCCGTGGGCCTGCAGATCCTCGGCATCAGCTCCCTCGCCGCCGCCGTGAACTTCATCACGACGATCCTGAACATGCGCGTCCGCGGCATGACCTTCATGCGGATGCCGATGTTCATCTGGATGGCGCTGGTCGTGAACTTCCTGCTGCTGTTCAGCCTCCCGATCATCACGGTCGCGCTGTTCATGCTGACCTTCGACGTGACGTTCGACACCAGCTTCTTCCAGTCCGCCAACGGCGGTGACCCGATCCTGTGGCAGCACCTGTTCTGGCTGTTCGGGCACCCCGAGGTCTACATCCTGATCCTGCCGGCCATGGGCATCGTGTCCGAGGTGCTGCCGACCTTCTCCCGGAAGCCGCTGTTCGGCTACGCCGCCGTCGCCTTCGCCGGCGCCGCAATCGGCTTCATCGGCTTCGGCGTGTGGGCCCACCACATGTTCTCGTCGGCGATCGGCCCGGTCGCCCGCGCCGCGTTCGGCCTCTCGACGATGTTCATCGCCGTGCCGACCGGCATCAAGATCTTCAACTGGGTGTTCACGATGTGGGGCGGCAAGCTCCGCTTCACCACCCCGATGCTGTTCTCGGTCGGCTTCGTGGCGATGTTCACGATCGGCGGGCTCTCCGGCGTCACCCACGCCATCGTCCCGCACGACTACCAGCAGACCGACACCTACTGGGTCGTGGCGCACTTCCACTACGTGCTCTTCGGTGGCGCGCTCTTCGGCCTCGTGTCCGGCATCTACTACTGGTTCCCGAAGGTCACCGGCAAGATGATGAGCGAGAAGCTCGGCAAGGCCCACTTCTGGACCTGGTTCCTCGGCTTCAACCTCACCTTCGGCCCGATGCACATGTCCGGCCTCCTCGGCCAGCCGCGCCGCACCGCGGTGCTGCCGGAGGAGCTCGGCGGGACGGTGGAGCTCTACAACCTGCTCTCCACCATCGGCGTCGTGGTCCTGGTCGTCTCGTCGCTGATCTTCCTCTACAACCTCATCGCGTCGATCCGCACCGGCGCCCCCTCGGGCGACGACCCGTGGGACGCCCGCACCCTCGAGTGGCTCACCGCGAGCCCCCCGAAGGAGCACAACTTCGACGTGATCCCGACCGTCTCGGCCCGGGACGAGTTCTGGCACCGCAAGTACGCGGAGGACGAGGCCGGCGTGCCGCGTCCCGTCCCGGCCGGTGCGTCCGAGGACCACGCCGAGGAGCACGACGAGCACATCCACATGCCCGACCCGTCGTACTGGCCGCTGGTCATGACGGCGGCGTTCCTGCCCGCCGGGTACGCCGTGGTCTACAAGTCGGTGACGCTGGCCGTCATCGCCACCCTGTGGATGTTCATCGGCTTCTACGGCTGGGTCATCGAGCCGGTCGCCGAGGGCGACGACGACTGACCCGTCACGACACCGGCGCCGGCGTCACTCGCACGTGACGCCGGCCGCCACGAGAAAGGCACCGAGGTGTCCACGCAGGCCCACGAGACCACGCTCGGCCTCGACCACCGCAAGCTCGCGATGTGGGTGTTCCTGGGGTCGGAGTTCCTGTTCTTCGGCGCGTTCATCGCGTCGTTCCTGCTGTACTTCCGCAGGACGCAGGCCGGCCCGGGCGTCGAGCTGTTCGCGATCCCGTTCACCTCGGTGAGCTCGTTCGTGCTGCTGATGAGCTCCCTCACCATGGTGCTCGCCCACAACGCGCACACCAAGGGCGACATGCGTCGCCTGCGGCTCTGGCTCGCCGCGACCGCCCTGCAGGGCATGGTCTTCCTCGGCGGCCAGGTCTACGAGTTCACGGTGTTCGCCAAGGAGGGGCTCGGCCTCACGACCTCGCCCTTCTCGGCGTCGTTCTTCGTGCTCACCGGCTTCCACGGCGCCCACGTCGCCATCGGGATCGTGCTGCTCGTCTCGACCCTCGCGCTCACGAGGACCGGGAAGATCAAGCCGGACCAGCACCTCAAGACCGAGATGGTCGGCCTCTACTGGCACTTCGTCGACATCATCTGGGTCCTCATCTTCACCGTCGTCTACCTCATCCCCTACGACCTCGTGGTCTTCGGGGGCTGACGACCACCGCGGAGGAGCGCACCATGGCGACCGACACCTCGACGACCACGTCGTCGGACCACGGCACCGAGCACGCCGAGGACCACCACCCGACCCCGCAGTCCTACGTCCAGATCGCGATCGTCCTCGCGATCCTGACCGGGATGGAGGTCGCGGCGTCCTACGTCGACATCGGCCCGGCGTTCGTCCCGACGCTGATCGGCCTCATGCTGATCAAGTTCGTGCTGGTCGCCGGCTGGTTCATGCACCTGAAGTACGACACCCGCGTGTACACCCGCTTCATGGTCACGGGCCTCGTGCTGGCCGTGTCCCTGTACGCGATCGTGCTCACCCTGTTCTCGACCGCAGTGAGGGCCTGAGCACCCATGGACCTCGGTGGCATCGTCGTCGACGTCGAACCCCACTACGACGTCATCGCCCTGTGCGTCGGCCTCGTGCTGGCGTACGTCGGTGCCATCGTGCGCTACGGCACGCTCTTCCACCCCGCCCCCGGTGACCGTGCCGTCACCACGAAGCAGGCGGTGAGCTTCGGCGGTGGCGTCCTCGCCCTGTGGGTCGCGTCCGGCTCGCCGCTGCACGACATCGCCGAGACCACCCTCTACAGCGCCCACATGGTGCAGCACCTGCTCCAGGCGTTCGTGATCCCGCCGCTGCTGCTGCTCGGCATCCCGCGGTGGATGGGCGAGCTGATCCTGCGCCCCCGCTGGGTGCGCGGCCCGCTGAAGGTCGTCTCGCAGCCGCTCGTCGCGGCGCTCTTCTTCAACCTCGTGCTGCTGCTCATCCACTGGCCCGCGATCGTGAACGGCATGATCGCGAGCGAGCTGTTCCACGGCATCACGCACATCGTGCTGGTCGTCGCCGCGACCGCCATGTGGATCCCGATGGTGAGCCCGGTGCCCGACATCCTCCCACGGCTCCAGCCGCTGGCCCAGATGCTCTACCTGTTCACGATGACGATCCTCCCGACCGTCCCGAGCGCCTTCCTCACCTTCGGCGAGGAGCCCCTGTTCCGGGTGTACGAGGAGCTGCCCCGGGCCTACGGGCTCACCGCCGCCGAGGACATGCGCATCGCCGGCCTGATCATGAAGATCGGGGGCGGGTTCTTCCTCTGGGGCATCATCGCCACCATGTTCTTCCGGTGGGCCGCGGACCAGGAGCGCCAGGAGCAGGCCCAGCGCCGCGAGGCCGCCGCCACCGGCGCCCGCTGACCGACACGTCCGGGCCGCGGCCCGAGCCACCTTCTCGAACGACCACACCGACGGAGTCCATCCGCCATGAACACCGAGTTCCGCAACCGGGCCGTGCTGCCCGTCCTGCTGCCGCTGGGGATCCTCCTCGGCATCGCGGCGCTGGTCGTCGGCTTCGCCTTCATCCTGCTGTACTCCACCAAGGAGGTGGCGGTCGTCCTCGCGATCGTCGCGGCGGCCGGGATCCTGGGCGCCATCTCGCTTGCGGCCACCAAGGACGAGCTGACCGGGGCGGAGAAGGGCGCCGTGGGCGTGCTGGCCGTCCTGCCGGTCTTCCTCGGGGGGCTGTTCGCCTTCGGGGGCGTCATCGAGGTCGACGAGACCGAGCTCGGCATCAACGCCCAGCCGATCCTGCAGGTGCCGGAGGGCGCCGAGATCGGCTCCGCCAACGCCGAGGCGTTCTGCCTCCCGCCCGTCGAGGGCGAGTGCGAGGACATCTCCGAGTGGCAGATGGCGGCGCAGGAGGGCGAGACCTTCGTCTTCGAGTACGTGAACCTGCAGGCCGACGTCGGCCACAACGTCCAGATCTTCGAGCTCGCCGGGACCCCGGACGCGCCCGAGGCGGGCGCCGAGATCCTCGCGGGCGCCGCCGACGCCCCCGTCGTCACCGGCACCTCCATCGTCTACACCGTGCCGCAGGCCCTCGAGCCCGGCGACTACTACTTCAACTGCATCGTCCACCCGAACATGGACGGCGTGCTCACGATCACCGAGGGCGAGGACGGCGCCGCCGCCTGACCCACCCCCGCTCCACGTGGACGGCCGCCCCTCGGGGCGGCCGTCCGCGTCACGTCGTCCGCGATCGTCAGGCGACGGCGTCGAGCGCCGCCACGACGAAGAGCAGCGCCAGGTAGGTGTTCGAGTAGTGGAACAGCTGCATGGCCCGCTGGACCGTGCGCTCGCGCCGCAGCCGGTGGGCCAGCAGGACGAACACGCCGGTCAGGCCGAGCGCCGGCACGGTCCACACCCACGTGGCCTGCGCCCCGACCGCGTACAGCAGCACGAGGCTCACGAGCAGCCAGGCGTAGAGCAGGATGTGGCGTGTCGCCTCGTCGTTGCCGACCTGCACGGGGAGCATCGGCAGCCCCGCCGCGGCGTAGTCCTCGCGGTACTTCATCGCGAGCGCCCAGAAGTGCGGCGGCGTCCACCAGAAGATCAGCGCGAACAGCAGCCAGGGCCGCGGGTCGCCGAGGCTCGCGCCGGGCACCGCGGCCCAGCCCGTCAGGACCGGGACGCACCCGGCCGCGCCGCCGATGACCACGGCCTGGTGCGACCGGCGCTTCAGCCCGAGCGTGTAGACGAAGACGTAGAAGAGGATGGCGCTCGTGGCGAGCACCGCCGCGAGCACGTTGACGAGCAGGGCGAGCCAGGTGAACCCGGCGACGCCCAGCACGATGCCGAAGACGAGCGCGCCGCGGGGCGAGACCTCGTCCCGCGCCGTCGGCCGGCGCGACGTCCGCGCCATCTTCGCGTCGATGTCGCGGTCGAGGAAGTTGTTGATCGCGTTCGCCGAGCCGGCCGACATGGCCCCGCCGAGCAGGGTCGCGGCGACCAGCCAGGTGCCCGGCCAGCCGCCGGCGGCGACCACCATCGAGGGCACGGTGGTGACCAGCAGCAGCTCGATGATCCGGGGCTTGGTGACCAGGAAGTAGCGCCGCGCCGCGTCGGCCCAGCCGACCCGCCGGGGGAGCGACTCGTAGCGCCCTTCCTCGTGCATCGGGCCGACGACACCGGCCGCGTCGACGCCGGCGGCCGCCCCCGCGGGGGCGTGCCGGGTGGTGGCGTCGTCGGGGCTCACCGTGCGGCGCGTGCCTCGCGCAACGCGCGGGCACCCAGGGTGAGCAGCACCAGGGCGAAGCCGAACGAGACGACGTAGAGGACCGCGTGCACGGCGATGAACGCGTCGGTGCGCGGGGTCGGGTCCTGCGCGAGGTTCCAGGCGCGCGTCACCCACAGCCAGACGTTCCACAGGCCGATGGCGACCAGCAGCAGCCCGCGCCGGCGGTGGGCCCGCGCCGGCACCGCGACCACGCCGGCGGCGTCCGGGCGCGCCCGGCTCGGGTCGGTGACGTGCTCGCCGAGGTCCGCGGACACGGGGCAGGCTCCTGCTCGAGGCAGACGGTGGACGGGGGCCGCGCCGCACCGGCCCCGGGCCGCGAGGGTACGTCCGCGCCGGCGGCCGAGCGAGCCCGGGCGGGTGAGGGGCGTGCCGCCGCACGGGTACCCTCCGCCGCACGATGCGCACCTCGCCGACCGTCCCTCCCGCCGGCCACCTCGCTGGCCTCCGCCGCCTCGGGCTCGCCGCCATCGCGACCAACGTGCTGATCGTGGTCACCGGTGGGGTGGTCCGCGTCACCGGGTCCGGGCTCGGCTGCCCCGACTGGCCGACGTGCACCGGCAGCCGGGTGGTCCCGGCCGCCGGCGGCGAGCAGGGCTGGCACCAGTTCGTCGAGTTCGGCAACCGGACGCTGACCTTCCTCGTGCTCGGCGTCG
Organism: Actinomycetes bacterium; assembly: GCA_046566145.1. Classification (GTDB taxonomy): domain Bacteria; phylum Actinomycetota; class Nitriliruptoria; order Nitriliruptorales; family Nitriliruptoraceae; genus JBKHXF01. Next base: position 30,325 of record JBKHXF010000031.1, on the reverse strand, counting down.
CGGTCGCCCTCTGGCTGGCCGTGCGTCGGGCGGGGCTGGGCGACCGGACCCTGGAACGGCTCGCGCTGTGGCTGCCCGTCGGCGTCCTCGCCCAGGCCGTCCTCGGCGGGCTCAGCGTCCTGCTGCGGCTCGAGCCCCTGGTGGTCGCCTCGCACTTCCTGCTGTCGATGGTCCTGATCGCGATCGCCACCTCGGCGCACCACCGGGTGGTCCTGCTGGACCGTCCCGACGTGCCGGCCGGGCGGGCCGCCGGTGCGGGACGGCGCGACGACCTCGTCGTCGCGACCGCGTGGCTCCCGGTGCTCGCCGCGGTCGTGCTGGTGGTCGGGACGCTCGTGACGGCCTCCGGGCCGCACGCCGGCGACCCCGGCACGGCCCGCCTGCCCCTCGACATCCGCGAGGTCGCGCGCGTCCACTCGACGTCGGTGTGGCTCACGGTGGCGCTGTCCGTCGGCATCCTCGTGGCCGCCCGCCGGCGGGGCTGGGACGCGCTGGCCCGTGCCGCCGGCGTGCTGGTCGCGGTCGAGGTCGCCCAGGGAACCGTCGGCTACGCCCAGTACGCCACGGGCATCCCCCCGTCGCTGGTGACGGTGCACCTGCTGCTCGCCTGCGTCTTCTGGGTCGCCGTGCTCCGCGTCGCGCTGATCGGCGCCGGCGGACCGCCGGCGGCGGACGCTCCCGCCGCCGGCGCGGACGACGCCCGGCCGGCGGCCCCGGTGGGCGCGTGACCGGCCGCACCCCGGGTCCGCCCCCCGACGACGGGGTCCGAGCCCTGCGCCTCGTCGTGCTCGGCGAGTCCACGGCGTTCACCGACGAGCACGGCCCGCAGCTGCCCGATGCGCCGCACCTGTACCCCAACGTGACCGCCCGGCTCCTCGCCGAACGGCTCGGGCGCGAGGTCGAGGTCGCCACCATCGGCCGGGCGGCCATGACGGCGGACCAGGCGTGGGACCTCGTGACCCGCGACCGCCACGCCATGTTCGAGGTGCTCGCCGGGTGCGACGCGGTGGTGGTCGGCGTGGGCAGCTTCGACCACGCGCCCGGCGGCTGGCCCGCACCGCTCACCGACCTCGCCGGTCACCTGCGGCCGCCGGCGCTCCGCCGGCGCGTGAAGCGTGGCCTGCACACCACCTACCCGTGGGTCGTCCGGGCGACCGCGTGGCGGACGTGGCGGACGCCGCGCTCGGTGTTCACGGACCGGTTCGACAAGGTGTTGCTGCAGGTGCGCGGTCTCGCGTTCGGGGCCGCCGGGGTCGTGCTCGGGCCGACCTCGCACCGGTCGGCCTACTACGCGCACCGGCACCCGCAGCGGGTCGCCGGCGAGGCCCTGCACCTCTCGATCGCGCGCGCCCACGGGTTCGCCACGGTGCCGGCGTGGGAGCTGGTCGAGCCGCACGCCGACGCGCTCAACCCGGACGGGATCCACTGGCCGGCGCCCGCCCACGTGGCGGTGGCGGAGGCGCTCGCCGCCGCCCTCGCCCCGCAGCTCACCGGGCACGCCCCCCGCCCCCCACGGCCAGGGGTGGACGAGCCGATCGGGTGAGCCGGCCGCGGGGCGGCTCTGCGGGCCGTACGCTGCCGCGATGCTCGGGACCAGCCGAGTCCGTGCAGGGGGTAGGGATGTCCGGTCCGGCGTGCCCACGGTCGACCCGACGCGAGGGCGGGTTCTCGCTCGTCGAGCTCACCGTGGTGATGGTCGTCCTCGCCGCGCTCGTCGGCATCGCCATCGCGACCTACGTCGGCCAGCAGGCGAAGGCGCAGCGGTCGACCGCCATCTCGACCATGAAGTCGGCGTGGCTCGTGTCCGAGACGCTGCGGTCGGACGACGCCGAGCAGGAGTGGAGCGTCGACATCGCCGCGCTCGAGGACGAGCAGCACGTCTACGAGTGGCGACGAGCCCCGGCGCCCTCGGACGGGCCACAGGTCGTCTCGGTCGACGGCGACCCGGAGACCCACGTCTCGTTCGCCATCGCCGCCGGCGGCCGGTGCTTCTACCAGCGGCTCGAGACGGGGAGCGACCGGCGCTTCACGCACGTCGAGGACCTCGGCGGGTCGCTGCGGTGCTCCGGCGACGAGTACGGGCTCGGAGATCCGCGGCGCAGCGGGTACTGAGGTCCGACGACCACGCTCCGTGGCGCCGCTCGCCGCTGGGCGCGCGTCGCACGGCGCGGCGATCGCCCTGCGGACCGGCGGACAGCGGGCCCGAGCGGACGTAGCATCGTGGCACGACGCCCACCCGGCCGCGACCCCCTCCCGGCCGGGTGGGCGTCTCCCTGTCCGGGACCGGTCACCCCGCGGGTGCTCAGGCCTCGCGGACGAGGTCCTGCTGCCGGCGGAGCGCCCGGATGCGGCAGCGGGTGCAGCGCCGGTCCGTGTCCGCGTCCGTCCCGGCCTGCGTGACGACCGTGCGGCCGCACGTGCACCGGAACTTGACCGTCCCCTGCGGGGGAGTCATGGGACCGCTCCTGATCGGGATGTCGGGTCGGGCGTTGCTGCTACCTGACTCGTCGACCTCGACGGGGCGGAGGTTAACCCCGGGTTGTCGTGACCCTGCGGAGGTGTGACGTGTCCATGGTGGGACACGGCGGGCGCCGCGAAGTTCCGCGCCGCCGGCGCGCGGCCCCGGACGGGGTCGGCGCCGGCGGCGCGGGCGGCGGAGGTGGACGGGAATCGAACCCGCCAGGGGGCTCAGCACCCCCTCGACGGCGTTGAAGGCCGCGGGACCCACCAGGCGTCCGGACACCTCCAGGGTGCTGCCCGACCGAGGCTACTGCGTGTCGCGCAGCGGCTCGGCGGCCTCGAGGACCCGTGCCCGGTCGTGCGGCCCGAGCGCGCTGTCGTCGAGCGCGGCGACGATCGCGTCGGCCTGCGCCCGCACGCGCTCGACGGCCTCGGGGCGCTCGGTCTCGCGAGCGACGTCCTGCAGCTCGGCCAGGGTGGTGCACAGCCGGACCAGCACCGTCGCCTCGTCGGCCGCCACGGTGCGGAGCTGGTCGAAGGCCAGGTCGAGCAGGTCCCCGTGGTCGGGGTCGTTGGGGCGGACCAGCACGCGTCCGTCGGAGCCCGTCCGGACGCGTGGCGGGAGGTCGTGCCGGAGCAGGGCGGTGAGCACACCGGCGAGGTGGACCACGGCCTCGTCGGCGGTCGTCGGGTCGTTGATGCCGGGCGACATCGCCCTGAGCGCGATGTCGACGAGCTGGCGGATCCCGAACGCGACGTCCTGCTGCATGGTGCGGGTGTCACCGACGGCCAGCGCGCCCCGCAGGTGGGCTCGGACCTCGTCCTCGTCCGCGTCGGTCCCCTCGGGGAGCCAGACGGTCAGCACCGGCCGGCCCGGGTGCACGTGCTCCCCGACGGGGGTGTCGAGGCGGACCAGGGCGTCCGCGGGCACCGCTGCCAGCAGGGCGTCGGCGTTGACCTGCTGGACCCACCCGACCGCGTCGGCCTCGACCCGCAGGCTCGGGCCGGCGGGGAGCGGTGCCTGTTGGACGGGCGTCGGGTCGCCCTGGCCGCGCTCGGCGTAGAGCGACTCGATCCGGGAGAGCGTCTCGAGCGTGACGGTCCGGATGATGCGGCCGACCTGCATGCTGCGGGCGGAGCGGTCGATGAAGGCGATGATCGCGAGGATCGAGGCGATCGCCAGCAACGTCGCGACGGTGACCGCGACGCTGCCGGTGGCGGTCTCGTCGCTGCCCCGCGCTCGGGTGACCGCGAGCACCACGGTGCAGTAGGCGAAGGTGCCGATGACGAGGCCGATGACGCCCTGCTGGAACCGGTCGCGGAGGAAGCCGCGCAGCACGCGCGGGGACGCCTGGCTGGAGGCGAGCTGGACCGACACGACCGTCACGGAGAACACGATGCCCGCGACGGTGATGGTCGCGCCGGCGAGCGTGCCGAGCAGCGCCCGGGCGGAGGCGACCGTGACCTGCAGGGTGGGCACCGCGTCGGGCACCAGGTCGGTGCGGTCGAGCCGGGCGAGCGTCGTCGCGAGCGCCATGGCCGCGGCGACGCACACGGCCGGGACGTAGAAGAGGCTGCCGCGCAGCCGCTCCGCGAGCGCCCGGAGCTGGACGATCACGCCGCGCCTGCCCGACGCAGGGCGGCGGCGAGCCCGTCCAGCAGGAACGCCTCGGCGAGGCACGCCCGCTGGAAGTCGGCGAGGTGGAGCGACTCGTCCTCGCCGTGGGCGTTGGTCGCCGGGTCCTCGATGCCGGTCAGCAGGCACGGCGCCCCGCCGAACGCCTCGCTGAACGGCTCGACGAAGGGGATGGAGCCGCCGCAGCCGAGGGCGGCGGGCTCCCGCCCGTAGGCGGCCGTCATCGCGGCCACGGCGGCGTCCCAGACCGGTCCGGCAGGCTCGGTGACCCAGGCCGGGTTGTGGTACCCGAAGGCGACCTCCACCTCGGCTCCCCAGGCGACGTGCTCCTCGCAGTGCCGACGCAGCGCCTCGAGGGCACGCTCGGGGTCCTGGCCGGGCGCGAACCGGCACGAGAGCTTCACGCGCACCTGGCCGAGCAGCGTGTTGGACGCGTCCCGCACGTTCGGCGCGTCGATCCCCACCGGAGTGATGGTCGGCTGCATCCAGACCCGCTCCCACAGGGCCACCTCGGGATCGCCGACGAGCTCGACGCCGGGGCGCAGCCGGACCTCCTCGCGGAACGCCTCGACGTCGCCGCCGAGCGCGGCGATGCGGGCGCGTTCCTCCGGGGACGGGGCGCGGACGTCGTCGGCGAACCCCTCGACGGCGATGGCGCCGGCGGCGTCGTGGAGCGAGGCGACGAGGCGCGACGCGACGGTGAGCGCGTCCGGGACCGGGCCGCCCCACATCCCGGAGTGGACCGGCTGCTCGAGGGTCCGCACGGTCACGAACGCCTCGCCCATCCCGCGCAGCGCGTAGGTGAGCCCGGGCCAGCCGACCTTCCAGTTGGTCAGGTCGGTGAGCACGATCACGTCGGCCCGCAGGCGCTCGCCGTGCTCGGCGAGGAACCGGCCGAGGTTCGGCGAGCCGATCTCCTCCTCGCCCTCGACGATGACCTTCACGTTCACCGGGATCGTCCCGCGGGCCTCGAGCCACGCGCGGACCGCGGCGACGTGGACGAGGATGCCGGCCTTGTCGTCGGCCGACCCCCGCCCGTAGAGCCGCCCGTCCCGTTCCACCGGCTCGAACGGGTCCGAGGTCCAGCCCTCGGGCGTGCCGACCGGCTGCACGTCGTGGTGGGCGTAGAGCAGCACCGTCGGGGCGCCGGCGCCGGCGCCGAGCCACGCGCCGGTCACGTACGGGTGGGCACCCTCGAGCTCGAGCAGCTCGACGTCCTCGAGGCCGGCGCCGCGCAGCAGCTCGGCGGTGCGCTCGGCGGAGGCCCGGCACGTCGCGCGGTCGTAGCCCGCGGCCGAGATCGACGGGATGCGCACGAGCGACTCGAGCTCGGCCCGGGTCCGCTCCGCGCCGGCGGCGAGCGCCGCGGCGACGTCGTCGAGCCCCGGTGGGACGGTGGTGTCGGAGGGGAGCTGGGCCACGGGTGCCTCGGGTGGGTCGGGGTCCGACAGCCAACCAGACGTGGGTCCCGACATGCGACGAGGGCTGGTGGACCCCCTCCTGATCCACCAGCCCTCGTGCGTCCGTCGCCGGTACGGGTTGGCGACGTTGCGTGGCGTAGGGGGCTTCGCCGGCGGGCCCGATGGACCCTCCTCCACGGGCGCGGGGGCGCGCACGTCGCACGGTTGCGCGCGTTCGACGGGCGGCCCGGCTGGCAGCCGTCAGCCCCCGTCGGCCCGGGGACTGTGGAGAAGTCCGTGGAGCCGTCCCGACCCCCTCCCGGCTGTCAACAGCGCGCCCACAGGTCCGTCCACAGGATCGCCCACAGGCTGGGGCGGCGGTGCGGACCCGCTGTGGACGGGCCTGTGGACACCGGGTCCGACCGGCACGTCCGGGGGAGGGCCGGGCGAGCCGGTCATCGTCCGGACGGCCCCGTGGGGGGTCAGGGTGTCAACAGCCCTGTGGACCCCGGGCGCCCGCCGCCCCTCCTGACCGTTCGGACCCTGTCCGGTCTCGTCCGCGGCCCGGACCCATCCGCGCGTCGCCCCGCACCGACCGGCCCCGTCCGGCGCGCTCGATCAGAGCCCGGCCTCCGCCCGGAACGGCTCCGGGACCACGGTCCGGTTCGGCTGGAACACGCCGCTGCACCGCGCCAGCAGGACGCCGTCGGGGTCGAGCACCGACGCGTCCGCGAGGCTCGTCGAGCGGCCCCGACGCACGACCTCCCCGACGATGCGGTGCGTCCGGTCCGGCAGCACCGGCCGCAGGAAGTCGGTGTGCAGCTGGACGGTGAGCTGCGGGACGAACCGCGGGTAGGTCGTCGCGATCGCCAGCCCCGCGGCGTCGTCGAGCAGCGCCACGAGGAACCCGCCGTGCGCGATGCCGGCGGGGTTCAGCAGCGCCGGCGGCACCTCCCAGACGAGCTCGACCCGTCCGGGCTCGACGGCCGTCACGCGGTACCCGAGCACGGCGGCGTGCGGCGCGTCCCACCCGCCGCCCGCGATGGCCTCCCGGACGAACCCCGCCCCGTCCGTGGACGTCCACAGCTCGCGGCCGCGGTCGGTGACGGCGTGGTCGGGTCGGTCGGGCACGGGCGGACCTCGGTGGTGGGGACCGGGGGGGGGGCGGCGGGAGCGTACGAGGTGGGGTGGGTTCGTCCGTCACCGACGCGACGGACTATCCTCCGCGGCCGCACACCTGCGCGCCGCGCGTCGGGCCGACGCCGCCGGCGCCGGTGGCCGGCCGTGACCCGCCGTGCCACCCGTCATCCTCGTCACCCAGACCGAAAGGCCCGTCGTGGCGCACGCAGCGGACACCTGGGCGCGGCTCTCCGAGATGCTGGAGAAGGCCGAGCTCGCCGACCTCCCGTCGCTGTACCACCAGGACGCCGTCTACCTCGAGCCGTACAACCCGCCGCACAACGGCAACCTGCTCATCCAGGCGTACCTGAAGGACTACCTGGGCGGGAAGGACGACGTCGACATCGCCGAGAAGAAGGTCATCGAGTCAGAGGACGGCCGGTACCTCGCGGTCGAGTGGACGATCTCCTACACCGCCGCCGGCCGGCGCTGGAACGAGCTCCCGCGCGCGTCGTTCCTCGAGTTCGACGGTGACGGGCGCATCGTCCACCACCGCGACTACGCCTGACCGACCCCTCAGTCCTCGCCGCGCAGGACCACGCGCCACGCGACGAACGCGGCCGCGAGCAGCCCCGCCCCGGCGACGAGCAGCTCGTTGGACGGGCGCTGGAGCTCCGGCAGGCGGGAGCGCAGCGAGACGGGGGAGCGGAAGTCCCGCACGTCCCAGCCCATCGCGACGGCGGCGGCCCGCAGCTCCCGGTCGGGGTTGACGGCGACGGGGTTCCCGACGGCCGACAGCATCGGCAGGTCGGTGATGGAGTCGGAGTAGCACCAGCAGTCGGCGAGGTCGTACCCGCGCACCTCGGCGACCTGCCGGATGGCCGTCGCCTTCGCGCCGGCGTAGGCGTAGAACTCGAGGGTGCCGTCGTAGCGGCCCTCCTCGTCGACCCCGGAGCGCGTCGCGATCCAGTCCGTCAGGCCGAGGAACCCGGCGAACGGCGCGACGATCTCCTCGCCGGAGGACGACACGATCCAGACGTCGCGGCCCTCGCGCCGGTGCTCGGCGATGAGGTCGAGCGCCTCCTGGTAGACGAGCGGGGCGATGACCTCCTCGATGGTCTCGCGCACGAGCCGGCGGACCCGTTCGGCCTCCCACCCCTTGGTCAGGTCGAGGGCCGCGGCCCGCATCTGCTCCATCTTGGCGTGGTCGGCCCCGACGAGCTGGTAGACGACCTGGGCGTACAGGCCCTTGAGCACCACGGAGGGGGACAGCAGCCCGTCGCGGTAGAAGGTGCGACCCATCACCAGGGTCGACGAGCGCGCGATGATGGTCTTGTCGAGGTCGAAGAACGCGGCGGCGGTGGCGCCGCGGCCCCGACGGGCGATGTCGGCGAGGACCTCGTCGGAGAGGCGGTCGGCCTCCGGGCGGGCGTAGCGCTCCTCGGTCGCGGCCCGGTCCGGGTCGTCGGGCACCGGGAACGAGGCCGCGTCGAGGGCGCCCTCGACGGCGGCCAGGGCGGCCTCCTCGATGCGCTCGGTCGACCCCTCGGCGCCCGCGTCGCCGTCACCCGTCCGCCGTGCTGCCACGCTGGTGCCCTTCCGTCCGACCGCTCGACCCCGGGCCGGGCGTGGCAGCGTAGTCGGCGGCCCCGGCCGGGTCCCGCCGGCGCCGCCCGCAGACGGCGTCCACAGGGGTCCCGGGGGGCGGCGACCCGACGCCGGGCCTGCGGCGTAGCGTCGGCGGGACCGGACCCTCGGGGGAGGCCCCGCCGTGCACGTGCCCGACGCCCTGCCCGACGCCCTGCCCGTGGCCGTCGTCGTCTCCGCTGCTCGGGACACCGCGGTCCGCCGGCTCGTCGAGGGGGTGCTCGGCTGGCAGGTCGTGACCGGCGACGCCGGACTGCCCGCCGCCGTGGTCCTGTGCGACGTCGGTGCGTCGGGGTCGCCGGTCGGGGTCCCGCGGCTGCTGCTGGTCGGGGCGGACGACGACCCGGTCGCGGTCGCGTCCGTGGCCCGACGGGTCGACGCCAGCCTGCGCTGGCCCGCGCCGGCGGAGGTGCTCGCCGGCGCGGTGGGCACGGTCGTGGGGACGGCCCGGCCCCGCCCCGCCGTCCCCCGGCTCGTGGTCGGTGGGGCCGCCGGCGGCGTGGGCACCACCACGGTCGCCCTCGCCCTGGCCGGGATCGCGGCGTGGGAGGGCGCCCGGGTCCTCGTGCTGGTGCGTCCCGACGCGCCCGTCCCCGGGGTGCCCACCGTCGGGGTGGCGGCGCTGGCCGGACCCGGCGCCGCCGGCGCCGCGAGGCCGGTGCCCGGGGTGCCCGGTCTCGCTGCCCTCGCGACCGCCGCGCCGCCCCGCGCGGACGTCGAGGTCGCCGTCCCGGTCGACCTCGTCGTCGTCGACGCCGGCGTCGCGGGCCCGGGCGTCGACGTGCTCGTCGCGCGTCCCGACCGGGTCGGGCGCGCCGCGGTGGCGGCCACGACCGCCGGCGCCGTCGTGCTGCGTGCCGGCGTCGGCGGCGCCCGCGACCTCGCCCGCACGCTCGGCACGGACCCGCGTGTCCTCGTCCTGCCCGAGTCCGCGCGGGTGGCCAGGGCGGACGCGCAGGGGCGCGTCCCGGCGGGGCTGCCGGGGACCTGGCTCGCCCCGCTGCGGCCGGTGCTCCGCGGCGTCCACAGGCGCGCCTGACGCGGACCGGGCGCGGCGGGCCGCCGGACGTAGCGTCGCGGGGGTCGCGGGGGCGACCGGCACGACGCGACCGAGGAGCGCCCCGTGACCCTCGCGCCCGACCTCGACCCCGGCCCCGACGCCCTCCTGCGGGACGCGGTGGTGCGGCGCGTGACCGCCGACCCGGACGTGGCGGCGGACCCCGCCGATCGCCCGACGCTGCGTCGGGCCGTCGCGCGGGCGCTCGCCGCCGAGGGCGTCGTCCTGCCGCCGGCGCGGTGGGCCCGGCTCGTCCGAGACCTCGTCGACGATCTCGCCGGGCTGGGGCCGCTGGAGGCGCTGCTGCGCGACCCGGAGGTCACCGACGTGTGCTGCAACGCCCCCGACGAGGTGTGGGTCGACCGGGCCGGCGTGCTGCAGCGCGCGCCGGTCTCGTTCGACGACGACGCGCACGTGCGGCGCGTGCTGGCGCGGGTGCTCGGCCCGCTCGGGGTCCGCCTCGACCCGGGCCACCCGTGGGCCGACGCGGTCCTGCCGAGCGGCGTCCGGCTCCACGCGCTGCTGCCGCCGCTGGCCGACCACCCGACCGTGACGCTGCGGCGCGTCCCCGCGGTCGTGCCGACCTGGGACGACTGGCTCGCCGCCGGCGCGCTCGACGCCGCCGGCGTCGCCGTGCTGCGCGACGCGGTCGCCGCGCGCCGCAACCTGGTGGTGTGCGGCCCCGCCGGCGCGGGCAAGACGACGCTGCTGGCGCGGCTGCTCGCCGAGGTCCGGGGGGACCGGGTGGTGGTGATCCAGGACGCGCCCGAGCTCGCGCACCCCGCCCCGCACTCCGTGCACCTGCGGGTCCGTCCGGCCAGCCCCGACGGCGCCGGCGGCGTGGACACCGCGACCCTGGTCCGCAACGCGCTGCGGATGCGCCCCGACCGGATCGTGCTCGGCGAGGTCCGGGGGGCCGAGGTCGCCGACCTGCTGCAGGCCATGAACACCGGGCACCACGGCTCCGCCACGACGGTGCACGCGAACTCGGCGGCAGACGCCCGGACACGGCTGGTCGGCATGGCCCTGCTCGCCGGGATGCCCGTCGCGGCGGCCGAGGCGCAGGTCGCCACGGCCGTCGACGTCGTGGTGTCGCTCTCCCGGCAGGGGGGCCGCCGGCGCGTGGACGCGGTCCTGGAGCGTGACCCGGCCGGCACGGGCACGCGGCAGGTGTGGCCGTGAGCCGGCACCGGACGCCCTCGCCGGCTGACGTGCTGCGCCGGGTCGAGGCCGCCGTCGCCACGGGCCGCCCGCCCGACCCCCACGGGGCCCTCGCCGCCCACCACCCCGCCCTCGCCCGGGCGGTCACGCTCGCGACCGACGTCGGTGCGCCGCTCGGCCCGGTCCTCGCGGCTGCCCGCGCCGCCGCCGACGACCGCGCCGAGCTGGCCCGCACGGTGCGCGTCGCCACGGCGCAGGCCCGTGTGGTGGCCGGCGGGCTCGTGGCGCTGCCGCTCGTGCTCGTCCCGCTGCTCGCCGGGATGCTCGGGATCGACCTCGTCGGGTTCGCCGCCACGGGGGCGGGTCGGGCCGTGCTCATGCTCGCCGGTGGGCTGCTGGCCCTCGGGACCGGCGGGCTCGTCGTCCTGGTGCGGCGGGCGGGCCGGCCGGAGCCGACCGCCGGCGCGGACGAGCTCGCCGACCTCGCCGCCGCCGGCCTCTCGGCCGGGCTCCCGCCCGGCGCCGCGCTGCGCGCCGCCGGCGCGGTGCTGCCGGCCCTCGCACCGCGGGCCGCCCGCCTCGCGCTGGCGCTCGAGCACGGCACCCCACCCCCCGCCGACGACGTCCTCGCGCCCGTCGCGGCGGCGCTGCTCGACACCGTCGCCGTCGGTGCGCCGGCCGCCCCGGCGCTGACGCGCGTCGCGGCCGAGCTGCGGGCCGCCGCCCGGACCCGGGCCCTCGAGCGCGCCGAGCGGCTCCCGGCCCTGCTGACCTTCCCGACCGCCCTGTGCCTGCTGCCCGCCGTCGTCCTGCTCGTCGGGGCCCCGGTCGTGGTGGAGGCGCTCGGCGGGCTCGACCTCGCCGGAGGTTGACCGGCGACCCCCGCCCGGGCGACGTCCGGGCCACGACCGCGGGCGCACGCCCGCGAGGAGGAGGAGCACCATGGAGCACGACCGCACCGACCGGCCCACCGCCCCGTCCACCGCCCCGGCCACCGCCCCGGACCGGGACCACGCCCGGGACGAGGACGGCTCGATCGTCACCGAGTACGGCCTGCTCGCCGTCGTCGGCGCCACGATCGCCGGGCTCGCCATCCGCTGGGCGAGCGGCGGTGCCATCTTCGAGCTGCTCGGGGCGGTCCTGCGCCGCGCCCGGGTGCTCGTCGGCGCGTGACCGCGCATCGCGGCCAGGGCGGGGTGGTCACCGTGGAGGTGGCCGCCCTGCTCCCCGTGCTGCTGCTCACCGTCGTGCTGTGCCTCGCGGTGACCGGCGTCGTCCGCGACCACCTCGTGGCGCAGGCGGCCGCCGGCGCGGGCGCCCGGGCCGCGGCCACCGCGACCGGCCCGGAGCCGGTGCGGCGCGCGGCCGCCGAGGCAGCCGCCGGTCGTCCCGTCGAGGTGGCCGTGTCCCGACCCCGGTGGGGTCCCGGCGACCTGGTCCGCGTGACCGTCCGCATCCGTGGGGCCGTCGCCGGGGTGCCGACCACCGTCACCGCGTCGGCGGCCAGCCGGGTCGAGCCGGGGGCCGGCCGGTGAGCCCGCCGGCCGGACAGGACGGTGCCCTCGCCCTCGGGGTGCTCGGGTGCGCGCTCGCGGTGGGGGTGCTCCTCGGGGTGCTCGCCGTCGACGTCGGCGCCTACCTGCGGGCGGCGGCGCGGGCGCAGCAGGCCGCCGACGCCGCAGCCCTCGCGGCCTCGGTCGTCGCCGACCCGCGCGCGACGCGGCCGGCGGGTGCCCGGGCCGACCCGGCCGCGGAGGCCCGCGCCGTGGCGAGCGCCGGCGGCGGGCGCCTGGACGCCTGCACGTGCGGCCGCCGGCGCGGTGCGACCGTCGAGGTGACGGTCAGCGTGCCGGTGCGCGCCGTGCTGCTGTCGCGGCTCGGGCCGCAGCGGGCGCGGGCGACCGCGCGCGCGAGGCTCGTCGAGGAGCCGTCGGCCGGCGCGCCGCCGGCCGGGTCGCGCTCACCGGCGCACGGGCGTCCGCCGGCGCTCGGCGGCGAGGGCGTCGAGGTGGCTGCGGACCTGCTCCACGGCGCGCTCGGCGGCGTGGGCGTCCTGCCCGTCCGACCCGGGACGCGCGTACCGGCGCGACTCCTCGTGGGCGAGCAGCGTCGTCAGCGCGTCCGGCGGCACGTCCGGCCGTCGGGCCCGCACGTGCGCGATCCACTCGCGAGCGGTCCACGCCGGGTCGCGGCGCAGGCCCACGTCGGCGAGCAGGGCCTCGAGCGTCGCGAACGGACCGGTCGGTCCGCCGGCGGTGCGCCGCCGGCGGGCGCCCCACGCGATCGCGACGCCGACGCCGGCCAGCAGCAGCGCGAGCAGGCCGCCGGTGACCGCCGGGGCCCGGGACGCGGCGGCGCGAAGGTCGGCGACCCCCTCGCGCACGGCATCCCGCACCGGGGCGGGGACCACGGAGGCGACCGCCGCGCCGGCGCGACGGGCCACGTCGACGAGCGGGATCCGGGCGGCCTGCTCGACGTCCCACGCGAGGGGGACGGCGCCGGTCGGGTCGAACGTGATCCAGCCGGCCCGGGGCACGTAGACCTCCACCCAGGCGTGGGCGTCGGACATGCGCACGTCCCACACGCGGCTGATCGGGTTGCGGTCGCCCGGCTGGAAGCCCGTGACGAACCGGGCGGGCACGCCGGCGGCGCGCAGCAGCACCACCATCGACGAGGCGATCGGCTCGCACCAGCCGAGCTGCTGCTCGAACAGGAAGTGGTCGACGGCGTCGGCACCGACGGGCGGAGGGTCCGCGCCGAGCGAGTACTGCGTGTTGGCGCCGATCCAGGCCTCGATGGCCTCGGCCTTCTCGAAGTTCGTGGTCAGCCCGTCGGTGAGCTCCGCCGCGAGCGCCCGGGTCCGGTCGGTGACCGTGTCCGGCAGCTGGAGGTACGTCGCGGCGACGTCCTCCGGGACCACCCCGGTGAAGACCTCGGAGCGGAGCTCCTCCGGCGTGGCGTCGGGGACGGCCGACACGACCGAGTAGATGGTCCCGGCGTCCTGCAGCTGCGACGTGGAGATGGTCCCGTCGTCCCACCGGTTGGCCGAGCCACCCGAGACGTAGACGTCGACCGGGTCGGCGGCGGCGAAGACGAGGTTCGGCGTGTCGGTGAGGAGCTCGAAGGTCTGCACCACCTCGACGTGGCCGACGATGAGGTCGGCGTCGGGCCCGAGCTGGGGGGCGAAGCGGACCGGGAGGCCGTAGGTCGGCTCGGGCTCGGTCGACGACCGGGTCCACCCACGGCCGTCGTAGTCCGTGAAGCCCATGCCCCGCCACAGGCGTGGCACCGAGGCACGGACCCGCAGGACCGGCTCCTCGGAGAGCTCACCGACGGTGCGCAGGTCCACGTACTCGGCGAACCCGAAGTAGGCCGAGGCCGCGAAGCTCAGCGGCGCGTCGCCGGGGGGCGGCGTCCGCCCGTCGCCGTCGAGCCCCGGGTTCGCGACCCGGACCCCGGAGAGCGGGGAGGCCGCCGGGAAGCCGCGGAACGGCAGCACCCCGAGGTTCGCCACGTCGGTGCGGGGCAGCAGCAGGAACACGAGCAGCCCGACGCCGAGGAGCGGTCCGGCGGCGCGGAGCATCCCGGCACCGCTCGTGGCCAGCGTCGCGCCGGCGCGGGAGAGCCCGTCGAGGTCGAGCACGTCGACGTGGCCGGCACGCTCGGGGTCGCCGCCCTCGAGGTCGGCGGCGCCGGTGCGGCCGCGCAGCTCGTCGGCAGCCTGCCGCGCCGCGGAGCGCTGGATGGCGACGAGCGACACGGCGGCGAGCGCGAGGTAGACGACCAGCAGCACGCCGAACACGCCGGCGTGGGTGCTCGTCGCGGCGAGCGCGACCAGCGTCAGCGACGACGCGAGCGTGAACCCGAGGTCGCGGCGCTGTGGCAGGTCGAAGCCGTGCAGCACCTGGACGGCGAGGAACAGCGAGGCGAGCGGCGCGCGGGTGTCGTCGAGGGTGACCGCCCCGCCGACCTGCCCGAAGAAGCGCCACAGCGCGAGGCCGGCGCCGACGGTGAGAGCGGCCTTGATGGCGAGGTTGTCGCCCTCGCGACGGTGGTGCGAGACCCACGCCCCCACCGGCAGCAGGACCAGCGCGACCACCGCGTCGAAGACCGGGGCGGCCCCGGACACGGCGACGCCGAGCACGCCGATCATGACGGCGCCGAGCACGGCGACGCGCAGCGGCAGCGAGTGCTCCGGACGGGTCGTGCGGTTCACGCGCCGCAGGGCGCCGGTGAGCGTGCTCACGACGCCACCACCGCGTCGACACGCACGGCGAGCCAGGCGGCGACCTCGTCGGGGGTCGCGTCGAGCGGGACGACCCCGAGGTCGCGGACGGTGTCACCGGAGGCGAGGCGCACGAGGGGTCCCTCGGTCGTCGGGAGGCAGGTCACGCGGACCTCGGCGTCGGCCTGCGGCGGGGCGGCGAGCGGGCGGGGCTCGGCGCCGGCGTGCGGGGGCAGCAGCGCCAGGTGCCGGCGGGCCGCCGGGCCCCACCCGGTGCTGGTGCCGTCGGCGCCCAGCGTGACGGGCATCCCGTGGTCCCAGCCGTCGGTGGCGACGGCCGCGCACACCTCGGCGGCCCGGTCGAGCGCGACCCGGTCCCAGGTGCCGGCGCCGACCTCGACCCGGAGCCGCGGCTGCGCCGGCTCGGCGAGCTCACGGACGACCAGCTCGCCGCGGCGGGCGGAGGAGCGCCAGTGGACCGACCGGACCGGGTCGCCGGGGCGGTACTCGCGCACGCCCACGACGTCGGTGCCGTGCCCGGCGCGCAGCGCCTCGTCACCGACCTCGAGCGCCCACGCCACCTCGTGCCGGGCGCCGGTGAGCGGCGGGGTCGAGGGCAGCACCACGGCCTCGGTCGGGACCTCGCCCTCGAGCTCCACGCGCAGCAGGCCGAACGGGTCACCGAGCCACAGCCTGACCGTCCCCGCCCGCACCGCCCCGCGGGGCAGGGTCGCCCGGCCGGTCAGGGTGGCGCCCTCGCGAAGGTCGCCGGCGACGCCGGCGACGTTGCCGAGCTCGTCGTGCACGACGGCCATCGCCGCCGAGCGCGCCCGGACCTCGAGCGTCACCGGGACGGGGGCGCCGGCGGTCGCGGTCGGCGGCAGGGTCCGCGTGACCTCGACGGTGCGGGACGCCCGACGTGCCGACCACCAGCCCCACGGCAGCGCGCCGACCGCGACGGAGGCGAGCACGACGACCCAGCCGGCCGAGACGTTCGCTCCGGCGCCGTACAGCAGCAGGCCGAGCACGGCGAGCATCACGGCCCGGCCGGTCGGTCGTGTGCGGACCCGCCTCACGACGACGCACCCACCCCGCCGACGGCGACGCTGCGCACGAGGTCCTGCACGAGCGCCCGACGATCGGTGTGCTCGGCGCCGGCACCGCGGTGGAGCACGAGCCGGTGGGGCAGGACCGCCGGCGCGAGCTCCTTGACGTCGTCGGGCAGGACGTGGTCGCGGCCCCGCAGGGCGGCGAGCGACTGTGCCGCGTGGACGAGCTGCACCGTGGCGCGGGGCGACGCGCCGAGCTCGACGAGGTCGTGGTCGCGGGTGGCCTCGACCACGCGCACGGCGTAGTCGACGGCCTCGTCGCTCACGTGCACGGCCCGGACGGCCCGCACGAGCCACGCGACCTGGTCGGTGGTGAGCACCGGCTGGAGGCGCTCCAGCGGGTGGGTGTGGACCTGGGCGCGCACGACGGTCACCTCGTCGGTGCGGCTCGGGTAGCCGACGGACGTGGCGATGCTGAAGCGGTCGAGCTGCGACTCGGGCAGCGGGAACGTGCCGATGTGCTCGAGCGGGTTCTGGGTCGCGATGACCACGTTGGGGACGGGCAGCGGGTGGGAGGTGCCGTCGACCGAGACCTGTCCCTCCTCCATCGCCTCGAGCAGGGCGGCCTGCGAGCGTGGGGTGGTGCGGTTGAGCTCGTCGACGAGGACGACGTTGGCGAAGATCGGACCCGGGACGAACCGGAAGCGCTCCTCGTGCTGGTCGTAGACGCTCGAGCCGGTCACGTCGGCGGGCAGCAGGTCCGGGGCGCCCTGCACGCGGGCGAAGCGGCCGTCGATGGAACGGGCGAGCGCCCGGGCGAGGACCGTCTTGCCGACCCCGGGGACGTCCTCGAGCAGCACGTGCCCGCCGGCGCCGACGGCGACGACGACGAGCTCGACGACCCGGCGCTTGCCGGTCACCACCTGCTCGATGTTGTCCACGAGCGCACGCAGGGCGGCGGTGCGGTGGGCGGAGACGTCCTCGGGTGAGGGTGCGGTCACGTTCTGTCGTCCTCGGGCGGTGGTGGCGGTTCGGCGCGGTGGGGGCTCCGGCCGGGCGCGCCGTCCGGGCGACGGCGGCAGGGCGGGCGGAACCATCCGGCGACGCGGTCGTTGGTCCCATCGGCACGCGCAGCGCGTACCTTCAGCGCCGGCGCGACCGGCGCTGCACCACGACGATGTCCCGGCCTCCCGTGAGGTTCCCGATGGCCCCCGAGCACCCCGACCGCGCCGCCGGCCCCGAGGCCGCCGGGCTGGCCTTCGACGTGCCCCCCGCGACCCGTCGCACCAGCGCGGTCGGCTTCCTGCTCGACGCGGCCCGCACCCGTCCCGCGGGGCAGCGCGCCCTGACGTCGCTCGTGGTGCTGCTGTTCGTCTCCGGCGCGGGGCTGTTCACCTACCCGATCTTCACCGACCTCTACACCGAGCAGGTCCTCCAGCGCAGCGCCGCCGAGGAGTTCCAGCGCTACGAGTTCGAGGTCGGCTCCTACGACGAGTGGGCCGACTCGGTGCGCGGGCGCACCGGTGCGGCGCTCACCAAGATCGCCATCCCCCGGATCGGTGTCGAGACGCTGGTCGTCGAGGGCACCTCGCCGGCGGCGCTGCGCGCCGGCGCCGGCCACTACCCGAACACGCCGCTGCCCGGCCAGGAGGGCAACGTCGCGATCGCGGGGCACCGGACGACCTACGGCAAGCCGTTCAACCGGCTCGACGAGCTGCGGGTCGGTGACTCCATCTGGCTCGCCACCCCGGTCGGTGACCACCGCTACGAGGTCGTCGCCGAGCCCGCGTCCGACGCGTGCGAGATCGCCAAGGCCGGCTTCGGGGCGTGCATCACCGGGCCGAAGGACTGGCGGGTCATCAGCCCGACCGCGCAGGCGACGCTCACCCTGACCACGTGCCACCCCAAGGGGTCGGCGGCGAAGCGCCTCGTGATCCGGGCCGTGCTCGTCGAGTCGCAGCCGGCCGGCACCTACGACGGCCTCCGCGACGGCGGCACGCTCGAGGCGCTCGGCGCCTGAGGGTGCGCCGGCGGCTGCGTGCCACGGCCGGGGCCCTCCTCGCGGCGCTCGCGCTCGCCGCGTGCGGCACGGGGCCGCCTGCCAACGTGCGGATCGGGCTGGTCGCGCCGCTGACCGGCCCGCGCGCCTACCTCGGCACCGAGGTCGTCGACGGCGCCGAGCTCGCGGTCGAGGACCTCAACCGGCGTGGTGGGCTGCTCGGCCGCCCGGTCGAGCTCGTGGTCGTGGACGACGCCGACCTGGTCCGCCTGCCCGGGCAGCTCGCCGACCTCGCCGAGCAGCGGCGGGTGTCGGCCGTCATCGGGCCCGAGGTCCCGGACGTGCTCCTCGGGCCGCGCTCGCCGTTGACCCGTCGCGGCGTCCCCGCGATCCTCCCCACCGCGTTCACCGGTGACCTCGCCGAGGCGTCGACGTTCGTCGCGAGGACGATCCCGCCCGCGGCCGCGCAGGCCCGCGCGCTCGGCACGTGGCTGGCCGAGGAGCGTGGGGTGACCCGCCTCGCGCTGCTGCTGGTCGACCCGCTGGAGGGCGCCGCGGCACGGCGGGCGCTGGTGGGCGGCCTCGCCGACGCGGGGATCGAGGTGGTCGCCACGGTCGCCGCCGACCCCGACGCCCCTCGGCTCGAGCCGGCCGTCGACGGCCTGCGGGCGGACGCGGTCGCCGCCGGCGGCGCCGGCGCCGTGCTGCTGTGGGGCCCGCCGCCGGCGGCCGCCCGCGCCACCCTCGCCGTCCGCGCCGTCGGCTGGGACGACGTGCAGGTCACCGTCGGCTCGTCCGCGTTCGTGTCGGAGTACCGGGTGCTGGCCGGGCCGGCCGCCGAGGGCGTCGTGCTGCCGTTCCCGTTCCGCCCCGAGTGGTTCACCTCCGGCGAGCTCGCCTCGGTGCTGCTGCGCTACCACCGGGCCCACGGGCTCGGCGCGATCCCCCGGCTCGACACGGTCGTGCTCGACGTCCCGGTCCTGGCCCTCGCGGCGTACGACGCCGTCGGGCTGGTGGCGGCGGCGGTCGAGGAGGCCCGCTCGCGCGAGCCGGAGCGGGTCGCCGACGCGCTGGGCCGGGTGGAGCACGAGGGGCTGCTCACCACCTACGACCTCGGCCGTGCCCGGGACCGGGAGGTGTGGGTCGCCGACGACCTCCGCCTCGCCCGGTTCCACAACGTCGCGACCGTCTTCGACGTCGACCCGCGCACCGACCCGCGGGCCCAGCGCGTCCTCTACGAGGCGCAGGTCACGGCCGACTTCGTCCCGGACGCGCTCGGCGGCGGCCTCTCGGACCTGCTCACCGACACGCTGGCGGCCGCCGCCCGCGAGGCCCCCACGTACGTGCCGCCGGCGCCGGCGCCCGGGCCCGTCGGCGGCCCCGGCGCGGCCGGTGCGCGGGGGGCCGGGCCGTGACGCTCGACCCGCTGGTCGTCGCCGCCACGGCCCTGGCGCTCGGGGCGGTCTACGGGCTGCTCGGCGCCGCGGTGTCCGCCGTGGCCCTGACGACCCGCACGCTGCACCTCGCGGTCGGGCCGGTCCTCGTGGTGGGCGTGCTGGTGACCGCCACCGCCGGCGCGGACCTGCTCGGCGTCCCGACCGCCGTGGCCGTCGCCGGGGGCCTGCTGGTCGGGGCGGTCGCCTCGGCGCTGCTGCAGCCCCTCGTGCTCGCCCGGCTGCCCGAGGGCCTGCCGTGGCTGGTCGGGCTCGGCGTCGCGGCGGCCGCCCTCGAGGCCGGGACGGCCCGGGTGTTCGGGACCGTCACCCTGCGGCCGGCACCGTTGCTGGACCTGCCGGCGCTGGGCCGGGTGGACGGCGCGGTCGTGACCGCCGTGGTGGTCGGCGTGCCGATGACGGTCGTCCTCGCGTGGGCCGTCGAGCGGACGGGCTGGGGCCGCCGGCTCCGCCTCGTCGGGGGCTCGGTCGAGGCCGCCGCCCGTGGGGGCGTGCACGCGGGCCGGGTCCGCGCCGGCGTCCTGGCCGTCGCCGGCGCCGTCGCGGTCCTCGCGGGGCTCCTCGTCGCCCCGATCGCGTTCGTGTCGACCGGGCAGGCGGGCGCGCTCACCGTGCGGGGCGTGGCGGCTGCGGCGCTGCTCGGGCGGGGCCGGCCCACGTCGGCGCTCGCCGGCGGGCTGCTGCTCGGCTCGGTCGAGGCGCTGGCCCAGGCGGCCGCGCCGGCGGTCGGCGCGGAGGTGGCCGTTGCCGTGCTGGTCGTCGGCGTGCTGCTCGTCCGTGGGGACGCGACGGCCCGGGCGTGGGGGCGGGTGTGGTGAGCGAGCGACTCGACGGCGTCGTCGTCGCCGGCCTCGCCGTCGGCCTCGTCGCCGTCGCCGTGGCCGCGCCGCTGCCGGTCGTGCTCGGTGCGGGACGGCTCGCCGCCCTCGCCCTGCTGGTGGCCGGCGCGTCGCTCGTGGTCGGCCGGGCGGGGACCGCGGACCTCGCCGTCGGTGTCGTCGCGGGTGCCGGCGCGGTGGCCGGGGGGGTCCTGGTGGCCCGGGCCGGCCTGCCGGCGTGGGTCGGCCTCGTCGTCGGGCCGGCCGCCGGCGCGCTCCTCGGCGCCGCCGAGGTGGCCGTCGCCGGGCGGGTGGGCCGGGTGCTGCACGCGCTGACGTCCCTGGCCGTCGTCGGCGCGGCCGTGCGCGTCGCGACGGCGTCGGATGCCCTCGGTGGGGCGGCCGGCTACCACGCGGTGGGCCTCCTCACCGGGGCCGACCGCCCCGACCTCGCCGTCGTCGCGGTCCTGCTCGCCGGGGGGCTGCTCGTCGCCGCCCGCGTGGCGCGGGCGCCCCTCGCTGCCCGGGCCGCCGTGGCGGTCCACGCGCCGGCGGTGGCCGCGAGCCTCGGACGGTGGCCCGCCGTGGACGCCGCCGCGGTCGGTGCCGTCGGTGGGGCGC
This sequence comes from Actinomycetes bacterium, assembly GCA_046566145.1. Taxonomy (GTDB): domain Bacteria; phylum Actinomycetota; class Nitriliruptoria; order Nitriliruptorales; family Nitriliruptoraceae; genus JBKHXF01. The sequence goes on along the minus strand of JBKHXF010000031.1, from coordinate 9,679 downwards.
TGCTGGGGCTCGGAGGCGCGCTGCAGGCGACCCTGTCCGGCTCCGTCGTGCCCGGGGGGTACGGCCTCGTGCTCGGCGCCGCCCTGGCGCTCGCCGCGCTGGTGGGTGGGGCCGCGCCGCTCGGGCCCGTCCTCGGGACCCTGCTCGTGTGGGGACCCGGCGTCGTGCTGCCGCTGGTGCCGGTGGTCGGGACCGCGCCGCCGCTGCTCTCCGCGGGCCTCGTCGCCCTCGCGGTCCTGTCCGTGCGTCGGCGTCCGCTGGTGGCGTGGCGCCCCCCCGACCTGCCCGCGCCAGCGCGCCCCGCCGCCGGGCCGGCCGTGCCGGAGCCCGTCCTGGAGCCCGTGCTCGAGGTGGACGGCCTCCCGCTCCCGCACGGCGGCATCGCCTCCCTCCGGGTCCACGCCGGAGAGGTCGTCGCGCTGACCGGCCCGAACGGGGTCGGGAAGTCCACCCTGCTGGCCGCGGTGGCCGGGCAGCGCCCGGACCACGGCACGGTCCGTCTCGGCGGCGTCGCCGCGCCGGCGGGGGCACGTCGTCGGGCGCTCGCCGGCGTGGCCCGGTCGTGGCAGACCCCGCCCCCGGTGCCCCCGGCCGACCACGTCGCCGCCGCACTGGCCGACGGGCAGGACGCGCGTGCGGCCGCGTCGCTCGCCCGCGGACTGGTCGGCACCGCCGACGTCGCCGCGCCGCTGGTCGCCGCCGCCGCCCGCGCGCCCCGCCTCGTGCTGCTCGACGAGCCCGCCGCGCTGCTGCCGGCGGCCGACGTGGCCGCCCTCGTGGGCGCGTGGCGTGCCGCCGGCGTGGCCGTGCTCCTCGTCGAGCACCGCGACCTCGACGCCCTCGGCGTCGACCGGGTGGTCGAGCTCGAGGACGTCCGCCGTGGCGAGGAGGCGCCGTGAGCCGCCCCGACGTCCCGCGCGTCCAGGCGCGCCTCGTCCTGCCCGACGGGCCGGTCGAGGTGTCGTGCCAGGCCGGGCAGGCCGTGGCGCTGCCGTCGTCGCGGGCTGCTCGGGCGCTGCTCGGCCTCGACCCCGGCGACCGACGTGCTGCCGGTCACCGGGTCCGCCTCGACGGTCGGCGGCTCGACCGGCGGCACCCCGCCCGGCGCGTGGCGGCCGGGCTGGCCGCCGTGGTGGACGCCCCCGTGGCCGGGGACGTCTCGGTGCACGACCACCTCGCGGCCGTCGTGCCGCCGGCGCGGGCCGCCGGGCTCCTCGCGGGGTGCCCGCTGCTCGTCGGTCGGGGCGACGACCCCGCGGGCGTCCTGAGCGGCGGCGAGCGTCGGGCGCTGGCGTGGCTGCTGGCGCTGGCCACGGACCCCCGGGCGGTGGTCCTGGACGGGGCCACCCGCGGGCTGGACGCGGCCACCCGGGCCTGGGCCGACGCCCGGGTGCGGGGGTGGCGGGACGCCGGCGTGGCGCTGCTCGTCCACCCGACCAGCCCGACGGAGCTCGGCTGGCTCGACGCAGAACCGGAGGGGCCCCTCGCTCGTTGAGGCCTGCAGGGCCGGGCCACCGGCAGGGGTACCGTCGCCTGCCGCCGCTCGACCTTCCCGGGGCAGCCCCAGAGAGCACCCCCAGAGAGCACCCCCCAGGAGCACCCGCACGTGCGTCGTCCGACCCTCCCGATCGCCTGCGCCGTCGCCGCGCTCGTCGCGCTGCCGGCGACGGCGTGGGCGGCCGTGACGGCCGTGGCGCTCAGTCCCGGCGACGGGGCCGTGGTCGACGCGCCGACCGACGTGGTCGTCGAGGTCCGCCGTGAGCTCGTCGACCCCGAGGTCACCCGGGTCGACCTGCAGCTCTCGAGCGGCGGCCAGCGGGTCGCCGGGACGGCGACGGTCGCGCTCACGTGCCTCGAGGGGCAGGGGTGCAGCGGCGTGCAGACCCGTTCGGCGCGGTGGGGCGGCGTCACGCTGGACCCCCGCACGGCGTCGCCGTTCCGTCCGGCTTCGCAGCCGGCCTGCAACGGTCGGTACGACCTCGACGTCCGCACGAGCGGACCCGAGGGCGGGTTCCAGCGGTTCGCGACGATCGTGCTCTCGGACCGTCGGGTCGACACGCCCGGGTCCTTCGTGGCGGACGGGGAGCCCCGCGAGGCCGAGCTGTCGTGGACGGCCGTCCCCTCGCCCGACGCGCTCTACCGGGTCGAGCGTCGCCCGGCCGGGACGACCACGTGGACCCAGGTCGCGCTCCTGCCCGACGACGTGACCCGCTACGTCGACTCGCCGGTCGACCCGGGCCGCTGGGACTACCGGGTGCTCGCCTCCCGCGGGGACGGCCTCGTCGACGGCGTCGGCGTCGCCCCGTGCACCGACACGGAGCCGGACGTGACCGCCGCCACCGCGTCGCGGCAGGTGGTCGTCGCGCCCGGACCGCAGCCGAGCCCGCGGCCCCAGCCGACCCTCGACCCGTCGCAGCCCGGGTCGCCGTCGTCGCCCGGGACCCCCGGCGCGTCGCCGTCGCCGGGCGCGTCCCCGGAGCCCTCGCCGAGCGCCGGCGCCGGCGGTGGCGGGTCGTCCGGTGGGGGCGCGTCGGTGCGGATCGCCCCGCCGCCGCAGGCCCGCCGTGGCGCATCGGGCCTCGACGCCCCCGCGATCGCCGGCCCGGGTGCCGCCGCCGAGCGGGAGGACCCCGGTTTCTACGGCGAGGGCACGGAGTTCTCGGAGACCATCGACTACGGCGACGTCGTCGAGGTCGCCGGCGAGGACGGCACCGCCCGGGCGGCCGGCAGGTTCGTCGAGCGCTGGCTGCCGGGCCGCGGGGCCGGGTTCGCCGAGCTGGTGCTCGACCGCCGGCGGCTGCTGCAGCCGCTCGCGTCCGGGCTGCTGCTCGTCGCGGTGGGGATGCACCTGCGCCGCTGGATGCGTGAGGGCGGCCTCTAGCCCAGCGACGCAGCCGCGCGTGCCGCCGCGTCGGCGGGCGCCCGCGCGAGCAGCAGGTCGAGCACCCGCACGGCCGCGGCCTTGTCGAGCGGCTCGTTGCCGTTGCCGCACTTGGGCGACTGCACGCACGACGGGCAGCCGGTCCGACAGCGGCACGTCGCGACCGTCTCACGCGTGGCCGTGAGGTGCTCGACGAGCCGCAGGTAGCTGCGCTCGGCGAGGCCGGCGCCGCCGGGCGCGCCGTCGTACACGAACACGCTCGGCAGGTCGGTGTCGGCGTGCCGTGCGGTCGAGAGCCCGCCGAGGTCCCACCGGTCGCACAGCGCGATGAGCGGGAGCATCCCGATGGCGGCGTGCTCGGCGGCGTGGAGCGCGCCGGGCGTCGCGCCCGGCCCGACCCCGGCGCCGAGCAGGACGTCCTCCGGGACGGTCCACAGCACCGCGACCGTCTCGAGCACCTGCGGTGGCAGCTCCAGCGGCACCTGCGCCGCCGGCTGTGACGAGCCGGGGTGCAGCACGTCGTAGCCGGTGACCTGGGTGGTCACCTCGACGTCGACCAGCGCGACCGTCGCCTCCGCCCACGCGACCTGCCCGCGGACCGCGAGCAGCCGCACGTCGGTGTCGGAGCGGGCACGGGTGGTGTGCCGGGCGCCCGGCTCCGGGACGGCCGCGGCGAGCCCCCGCTCGAGGTCGAGCGCGGCGATCTCGTAGGTGACCCCCTGGTGCAGGTAGATCGCGCCGTCGTGGACCTGGCTGTGGGCGCGGCCGCCGTCGACGTCGCCGACGAGCGCGCCCGTCTCGGCGTCGATGATCCGCACGGTCCCGCCGCCGGCGCCGCGCAGGTCGACCTCGGCCTGCGGCCGGCCCCGACCGACCGGGTAGGTCCGCTCGCCCCGCCGGCGCAGCACCCCGTCGGCCACGCCGGCGGCGAGCAGGTCCGGCGCGGTCGGCCCGAACCACCGCACGGCGTCCTCGTCGGTCAGCGGCAGCTCGTGGCAGGCGCAGCGCAGGTGGGGGCCGAGCTGGTAGGGGTTGGCCGGGTCGAGGATCGCGTCCTCGGGCGGTCGCGTGAGCAGCTCCTCGGGGTGGGTGACGAGGTAGTGGTCGAGCGGGTCGTCGGCGGCCACGAGGACCCCGACCGCTGCGCCGCCGGCGCGTCCGGCCCGCCCGAGGCGCTGCCAGAACGACGCGGCCGTCCCCGGCCACCCGGCCAGCAGGACCGCGTCGAGCCCGGCCACGTCGATCCCGAGCTCGAGCGCGTTGGTGGCGGCGAGCCCGCGGATGGTGCCGTCGCGCAGGTCCTGCTCGAGCCGCCGGCGCTCCTCCGGCAGGTACCCGCCCCGGTAGGCCCGCACGGTGTCGGCGACGTCGGGCGTGTCGACGAGCCGCTCACGTGCGAACTGCGCGATGAGCTCGGCCGCCTTGCGGGAGCGCACGAACGCGAGCGTCTGCACGTCCGCGCCGACGAACGAGGCGAGCAGGTCGCCGGTCTCGCGCAGCAGCGAGCGCCGGACCCCGTCGCCGTCGTCCTCGAGCGCCGGCTGCCACAGTCCGAGGTCGAGCGGGCCACGGGGGGAGCCGTCGCGCTCCACGGCGACGACCTCCCGGCCGACGAGCGTCGTGGCGTGCTCGGCGGGGTTGCCGATGGTCGCGGAGGTCAGCAGGAACGTCGGGTCGCTGCCGTACCGCTCGCACATCCGGCGCAGGCGACGGAGCACGAGCGCGATGTGCGCCCCGAACACCCCGCGGGCGACGTGCGACTCGTCCACCACGACCCAGCGCAGCCGGTGGAGCAGGTCGGCCCAGCGGGCGTGGTCGGGCAGCAGCGAGTGGTGCAGCAGGTCGGGGTTGGTCAGGAGCCAGTTGGCGGTCCGACGGATGGCGTCGCGCTCGGCCGCGGGCACGTCACCGTCGACCACGGCGGCGCGGACCTGCGGCAGCCGCAGGTCCCGCAGGGCCCGGAGCTGGTCCCGCGCGAGCGCCTTGGTCGGGGCGAGGTAGAGCGCCGCGTCCCGGTCGTCGGCGAGCAAGGAGGTGAGGACCGGCAGCTGGTAGGCGAGCGTCTTGCCGCTGGCGGTCCCGGTCGCGACGACGACGTCCCGGCCGGCACGGGCGAGCTCGAACACCTCGGCCTGGTGGCGGTACAGGGCGGTGATGCCCTGCTGCTCCAGCCGGACCGCGACGGCCCGCGGGACGTCCGCGGGCAGCTCGACGAGCTCGGCCCGCCGCTCCGGGAGCCGGGCGACGTGGACCAGCCCGGCGTCGGGGTCGTCGCGGCCCTCGGCCGCCGCGGCGGCCACCGCCCCGGAGGCCGAGGAGGTGGTGGCGAGCAGGTCGAGGACGTCGCGTGGGTCCACTCAGCCGTCCGCGAGCTCGGCGAACATCCCGTCGTCGCGGAGGTCCGCGAAGAGCTCGTCGGCGCCGCCGGTGAGCCGCACCACGGACGCCCTGCCGGCGGTCCCGACCCGCGCCGGCACCTGCTTGCGGACGACGTCGGCCGGGTCGGTGCGCAGGGCCAGCACGCCGAGTCGCACGAGCCGGTCCGGGGGGATCGACGACGCCGTCTGGCGCTGGACGACGCCGAGCAGCTCGACCGTGTCGGCGAGGGACGGGCCCTGGGCGACGAGCTTCGCGTGCACCCCCGCGAGGACGGTCGCCTGGGCCCGGTTGCGGCCGAGGTCGCCGTCGCCGCGGGACTTGCGGTCGCGGGTGTAGGCGAGCGCCTGCGTGCCCGTGAGGACCTGCTCGCCCGGCTGCAGGTCGCTCTTGGCGCCCCGCGGGTCGCGCAGCCGCTGCTCGACGTCCACGGGGACGCCGCCGATCGCGTCGATGCCCTTCTCGAACGCCCGGAAGCCGGTGACCATCCAGTCGTCGACCTCGAGCCCGGTGAGCGACTCGATGGTCGCGACCATGGTCTCCGGGCCGCGGGTGAGCCCGGCGTTGATCTTCCGCGTCCCCATCCCGGCGACCGGCACGTAGCTGTCGCGGGGGATGGACAGGATCGACACCTTCGCGAGGTCGGTGCGCACGACCACCAGCTGGATGGCGTCGGCGCGGCCCTCGACGGCCGACCCGGAGCGGGGCGGGCCGGCGTCGGAGCCCATGACGAGCAGCACGTAGGTGTCGTCGCCGACGGGGGCGGCGGTGCGGGCGCCGGCGGCGACGGACACGCCGGCGGTGAGCAGCAGCGCCTGCACGAGCGCCAGGGCGGCGAGCAGGACCGGGCGGGAACGGGTCACGGCGTCGCCTCCTCGCTCGGGCCGGCGGTCGTGGCGTCGCTCGGGGTGGGGGTGGCCGGGGACGCCGGGGCGGGGGCCGGCGTCACCTCGCCCTCCTCGACGGCCTGCAGGACCACGCCGCCGTCGCCCGGCGTGAAGACGAAGGTGGCCGAGCCGAGCGCGCCGGCGCGGGTCCGCACGCTGGCCTGGACCCCGACGACCGAGGGGCCCCGCTCGTGGCGGACCTGCACGGTGTACGCGGCCGACGCGACGCCGCTGTCGTCCGGCACGAGCACGGCCGCGAGCGACGCGACGCCGTCCTCGCCGAGCGCTTCGAGCAGGCCCGGGGCGGCGACGTCGGCGAGCCGGCCGGTGGGCTCCCCCCGCTGCACGGCGTCGAGGTGCGCGTCGAGCCAGGCGACGGCGGCGTCGGTCGTCGCCGCGATGGCGGCCTCGTCGACCTCACCGGTGTCGTCCCGGCCGAGGTCGCGGTCCCGGACGTCGACGAGCGACACCGTGGCCTCGCCGGCGACGGCGTCGAAGGTCGGTGACGGCGAGGGCGACGGGGAGGGGGACGGGGACGGGCTCGGCGCCGGCGCCGGCGGCGGGGACGCGTCGCGGCAGCCCGAGGTCCCGACGACCAGCAGCCCCGCAGCCACGCCGGCGGCGAGGCGGTGTCGCGCACGGCCGGTCACGGGCTGGACTCGCACTCCTGCTCCTCCACACGGTCGTCCCACGGGCCGGCCGACCGTACCCGCGGTCCCTCGGTACCGTCGCGGGCCGGCCGACGCGTCGTCGGCCGCAGGACCGACCGCGAGGACAGGGTCGTGGAGCGCGTACGGATCGAGGTCGGCCCGCACGTGGCGGGCGACGTGACGTGGACCCACGTCGTGCCCGTCGGCCCCGTCGACGTCGCGACGGCCCCCGACCTCGATGGTGCGCTCGTCCGGGCCCAGGTCGACGTCGGTCACCGGGTGGCGCTCGACCTCGGGCGGGTCGTGGTGTGCGACGCGCTGGGCCTCGGCGTCGTCCTCGCCGCGCACGTGCGCGCCGGTCGCCGCGGCGGGCAGCTCGCGGTCGTCTGCCCACCGGGTCGGGTCCGGGCGCTGCTGGCGGAGTCCGGGCTCGACCGCCTCGTCCCCGTCGTCGCCGCGCTCGCCGACCTGCCGCGCACGGTCGCCTCGGGCGTCAGTAGGCTCGCCGGCCACGACGAGCGGATGTAGACCCGTGGCCTTCCGGCTGGACGACCTGGACGCGCGCACGCGCAGCAGCATCGCCGCCTACGACGGCAACGCCCGTCGGTACCAGGAGGCACTGCGGCTGCGCCGTCCCGCCGCGGACGTGCGCCGCTTCACCGCCTTCGCGGAGCACGACGCCCTCGTGCTCGACGCGGGGTGTGGCCCGGCATCCGACCTGCGCCTGCTGCGTGACGCCGGCGTCCACCCCGTCGGGGTCGACCTGTCGATGGGCGCGCTCCGCGAGGCGCGGATGCTCCTGCCGCGGCATCCGCTCGTGCGGGCCTCGTTCACCGACCTGCCGTTCGGCGACGGCGTCTTCGGTGGCCTGTGGCTCTCGTCGGCGTTCACGCACCTCGCTCGGGACCAGTGGCGGGCCGCGTTCGTCGGGCTGCTCCGCCACCTCGGCACGGGTCCGGTGCACTTCTCGTGCTACCGCGGCACCGTCGACCTGGTGCCCGTCACCGACGAGCTGCTCGGGGACGTCCACGTGTCGGCCGCCACCGAGGACGAGGTCGCGCAGATGTTCGCCGAGCGTGGGCTGGAGGACGTGACCGTCGAGGTGCGACCCGACCCGATCCACGACCGCCGGCGCCCGTGGGTGGTCGCCCTCGGCGTGCGCCGCTAGCCGCTCGGGTCGTCCCCGGCGCCCCGACGGCGGGCGAGCGCGGCGCCGGCGGCGACGAGCAGCGCCACCGCGGTGGCGCCGAGGAGCCACGGCAGCACGGTGCCGCCGTCGTCCGTGTCCGCCGCGCTGGGGTCGGGCTCGGCCTCGGCCCCGTCCGTGGCGGTCGACGTCGGCACGGGAGCGTCGGGTGTCGGGGTCGCTCGGTCGTCCGGGCGGTCCTCCCCGACGGGGGTGGTCGCCTCCGGGGTCGGGTCGGGGGTGGGCTCAGGGGCCGGGGCGGCGCCACCGCGGACGGCGAGCGTCGGCGCGGGGGAGGGCTCGCCCTCGTCGACCCAGGTGGACTCCTCGCCGTCCTCGTAGGTCTGCACCGTCGGGAACGCGACGACCGCCGGCGCGTCGGTCGGCACGACGAGCGTCAGCTCGAACGGGGCGTCCTGCTCGGCGTCGGGGCCGTCCACGCCCCAGTCGAGGACCGTGCTGCCGTCAGGACGTTCGGTGGCGGCGCAGGTCCAGCCCGTCGGGGACCCGCAGGTCTCGACGAGCCAGCCGACCGGGACGAGCGTCTCCACGCGGACCGTGCGGACGTCGCCGCGCTCGTTGGGTATCAGCAACGACACGTCGACCGTCGCGCCGAGATCGACCTCGGCAGGCTCGAAGGTCGCGTGCGCGAAGGCCGGCAGCGCCGTGAGCAGGAGCAGGGCGGCGGTGAGGAGTGCGGTCGTGCACGTGCGGTGGGTGCGGCGGCGCATCGAGGTGCCCGGTGTGGTGGGGAGGAGCGGACGGGTGGCGCGAGTCGACGGTACCGCCGCCGGCGCACGGGTCGCCGGGCACGCATCGGCGTGCCCGGCGAGCGGGGAGCGGTGGTGTGGGATGTCGGGTCAGCCGGTGGGCGCGGTTCAGCCGTCGGGGTGGGCGGGGTCGCCGTCGCGGGGGAGGTGTGTGGGTCCGCGGGGTGGCCGCCGGCGCCGGCGGAGCCGGGTGGCCTTCGGAACCGAGGTCGCCTGGAGGGTGCCGGTGGGTGAGGTGATCGTGACGGTCCGGCTGGCGGGGTCGAGGGTGATGTGCCAGCCGTGGTCGTGGTGGGCGCGGTGGTGACGGCGGCAGAGCGCGACGAGGTTGCCGTCGGTGTGGCTGCCGCCGCGGGAGCGGTGCGTGAGGTGGTGCAGGTCGGTCCAGGAGATGGGTCGGTCGCAGCCGGGCCAGCGGCAGCCCGCGTCGATCGCGCCGATCGCGACCCTTGCTTCGGTGGGGATGGCGTCGGTGGGGCGGGAGACGGCGAGGGGCCGCATCCCGTCGCGGAGCACCACCCGCATCCGTGCATCGATGCTGAGCCGTTCGATGGTGCGGCGGGTCAGCCAGCCGCCGGCGCCGGGCAGCCGGCCCTCGAGCCGGCCGATCAGCGTCTGGTCGGGGTTGGTGAGGTCGGCGAGGTCGACGTGGACCACCAGCGACGGACGCGCCGTGCCGCCGGTGCTGCCGGCGAGGGCGGTCAGGCAGAGGTCGACGAGGGCGCCGGCCCGCTGGCGGGCGCGGGTGACTGCGCCGACCTTGCGGCCGTTCTCGGGTGTGTCGGCGTGTGCGTCGAGGGCCGCGACGACGGTGGCGGTGTCCGCGGCGGTGAGCTCCCCGAACAGCCGTGCGTGGCCGTGCAACAGGTCGGGTTGGATCGCGAGCCACGACCCGCAGGCTTCCTGCCGCTCCGCCGAGCGTTCCAGCG
>JBKHXF010000030.1:0-169450 GCA_046566145.1 Actinomycetes bacterium | reverse complement strand
CGCGCCTTGCCGCGGAACCAGCGCCGCTCGGCGGCGTAGCCCTCGACCGCGCGGGCCAGGGCGCGCCGGTCGTCGGTCACCCGGGTCCAGGCGTCGACCGCGGTCAGGGTCGGCCGGGTCCGCGTGTCCGGCGCCGCGACCTCGAGCTCGAACCACAGGAACATGTGCGGCCCGAAGGTGAGGCCGTAGGGCCGCTCGGTGATCGCCGGGAACCGGGTGCGCCCGATCATCTCGACCGGGACCTTGCCGGCGTGGGCGGCGAGGTCGAGCTCGACGAACTGCGGGTGCCGCGACAGGTTCGCCACCACCAGCACGTACTGCCCCTTCCAGCAGCGGACGAAGGCGAGCACCTTCGGGTTCTCGGGGAGGAGGAACGTGATGTCGCCGAAGCCGAGCACCGGGTGCTCGCGGCGCAGCGCGATCAGCCGCTTGGTCCACCACAGGAGCGACTGCGGGTTGGCCTCCTGCGCCTCGACGTTGATCGCCTCGTAGTGGTACTCGGGGTCGATGATCACCGGCAGGAACAACGAGTGCGGGTTGGCCTTGGAGAACCCGGCGTTGCGGTCCGGGGACCACTGCATCGGCGTGCGCACGCCGTTGCGGTCGCCGAGCCAGACGTTGTCGCCCATCCCGATCTCGTCGCCGTAGTAGATGACGGGCGTGCCCGGCAGGGAGAACAGCAGCGAGTTCATCAGCTCGATGAGCCGTCGGTCGTTGCCGAGCAGGGGGGCGAGCCGCCGGCGGATGCCGAGGTTCACCCGCATCCGCTGGTCCCGGGCGTACGCCCGGTACATGTAGTCGCGCTCCTCGTCGGTGACCATCTCGAGGGTCAGCTCGTCGTGGTTGCGCAGGAAGATCCCCCACTGCGCCGACTCGGGGATCTCCGGGGTCTGCTGGAGGATGTCGAGGATCGGGAAGCGGTCCTCCATCGCGACCGACATGAACAGCCGCGGCATCAGCGGGAAGTGGAAGTTCATGTGGCACTCGTCGCCGTCACCGAAGTAGGCAGCGGCGTCCTCGGGCCACTGGTTCGCCTCGGCGAGGAACATCCGGCCGGGCCAGCGCTCGTCGAGGTGGGCCCGCAGCTCCCTGAGGAACGCGTGCGTCTCGGGGAGGTTCTCGCCGTTGGTGCCCTCGCGCTCGTACAGGTACGGGATGGCGTCGAGACGCATGCCGTCCACGCCGGTCTCGGCCCACATGTCGAGCGCGTCCTTGACGGCCTCGCGCACGGCGGGGTTGTCGAAGTTCAGGTCGGGCTGGTGGTGGTAGAAGCGGTGCCAGTAGTACTGCTCGGCCTCGCCGTGCCAGGTCCAGTTCGACGTCTCGAAGTCCTGGAAGATGATCCGGACGTCCTCGTACCGGTCGGGGGTGTCGGACCACACGTAGAAGTCGCGCTCGGGGCTGCCCTTGGGGGCGCGCACGGCCCGCTGGAACCACGGGTGCTGGTCGGAGGTGTGGTTGATGACCAGCTCGGTGATGACCTTCAAACCGCGGTCGTGCGCCTCGTCGACGAAGCGCTGGAACTGCCGCATCGTCCCGTAGTCGGGGTGGATGCCGGCGTAGTCGGCGATGTCGTAGCCGTCGTCGCGCAGGGGCGAGGGGTAGAAGGGCAGCAGCCACACGGCCGTCACGCCGAGGTCCGCGAGGTAGTCGAGCTTCTGGGTCAGGCCGCGGAAGTCCCCGATGCCGTCGCCGTTGGCGTCCATGAACGCCCGCACGTGCAGCTCGTAGATGACGGCGTCCTTGAACCACAGCGGGTCCTCGGCTGGGCCCTCTCGGGCCGGGACGTCGGTGGCCATGTGCACGGGCTCCTCGTGGGTCGTGGGTGGTCGCGGGTGCTCCTCAGACGCGGTGCACCGCGAACACGTGCGCGGGCATCCGGTGCGGGTCGAGCTGGACGAAGTTGCGGGGGCCGTGCCAGCGGTAGGTGTCGCCGCCGAGGAGGTCCTCGACGTCGAAGGTGTCGTGGTCGGCGAGCCCGAGCGCCCCGGTGTCGAGCCACGTCCACCCGGCCCGGGTGTGGTCGGGGTCGAGGTTGACGACGCACAGCACGACGTCGCCGGTCCGCGGGTCGCGCTTGGAGTAGGCGAACAGGGCGTCGTCCTCGACGTGGTGCACCTGGAAGCCCCGGTCCTGCTGCAGCGCCGGGTGGGCGTGCCGGATGGCGTTCACCCTCCCGATCACGGGCGCGAGCGAGTCGGAGCGGTCGAGGTCCCAGCGCTTGAGCTCGTACTTCTCGTTGTCGAGGTACTCCTCGGCACCGGGACGCTGCGCGGAGTCCATCAGCTCGAAGGGCGGGCCGTAGATGCCGTAGTTGGCCGTGAGCGTCCCGGCGAGCACGAGGCGCTGCAGGTAGACGCTGCGCTTCCCGCTGGCGAGCTGGTCGGTGAGGATGTCCGGGGTGTTCGGCCACGAGTTCGGTCGCAGCACCTCGGCGACCTCGGTGTGGAACAGCTCCCGGTAGTACTCCTCGAGCTCGTAGCGGTGCTGCTTCCACGCGAAGTAGGTGTACGACTGGTGGAAGCCGCGCCGGGCGAGCTCGGTCATCACGGTCTGCCGGGTGAAGGCCTCGGCGAGCAGGACGACGTCCGGGTGGTCGGCGGCGAGCCGCGCGGCGCACCACTCCCAGAAGGCGAACGACTTCGTGTGGGGGTTGTCGACGCGGAAGATGCGCACCCCCTCACCGATCCAGTCCTCGAAGACCCCGTGCAGGGCCTCCCAGAGCCCCTCCGGGTCGGGGGTCTCGAAGTTCAGCGGGTAGATGTCCTGGTACTTCTTCGGGGGGTTCTCGGCGTACTGGATGGAGCCGTCGGGACGCTGCCGGAACCACTCCGGGTGTTCGGCGACCCACGGGTGGTCGGGCGCGCACTGGAACGCGATGTCCATCGCGAGCTCCATGCCGCGCTCGTCGAGCGCGGCGACGAGCGCCCGCAGGTCGTCCCGGGTCCCGAGCTCCGGGTGGATGTCGTGGTGACCACCCTCGGCCGAGCCGATGGCCCAGGGCGAGCCCGGGTCCCCGGGCGCCGCGGTGGTGGCGTTGTTGCGCCCCTTGCGGTGCACGGTGCCGATGGGGTGGATCGGGGGCAGGTACAGCACGTCGAAGCCGAGCTCGGCGATGCGGTCGAGCTGGCCGATCACGTCCCCCAGCGTCCCGTGCTCCCCGGGGATCGGGCTGCACGAGCGCGGGAAGAGCTCGTACCAGGTCGAGAAGCGGGCACGCTCGCGGTCGACCCGCAGCGGGAAGCGGCCGGACTCGCTGGCGTGGAGCTTCGGGTCGGTGCGGCCGGCGAGCTCGGTGAGCTCCGGCCCGCACCCGACGTCGACGCGTGCGGAGCGTGGCTGGGACGTGTCGAGCAGCGTCGCCCGGATGCCCTCGAGTCGGGTCGCGTCGTCGCTGCGCGCCTGGGGCAGCAGCTCCGCCACGAGCTCCGCGCCGACCTGCAGGTCGATCTCGGCGGCCACGCCGGCGGCGCGCTTCGCCGCGAGGTCCCGCTGCCAGGTGGCGACGCTGGCGACCCACGCGACCACCTCGAACTGGTGGGGGCCGACGGCGTCCGGAACGAACGCGCCCTGCACGCGGTCGCCGCCGACGTGCTGCATCGGCACGGTGCGCCACCGACCGCGGGTGCCCGAGCGCCAGCGCAGCTCGGCGGCGAGCTCCTCGTGGGAGTCGCACAGGACGGTCGCGGCGACCTCGACCAGCTCCCCGACGGAGCGCACCGCCGGTCGCTGGCCCCCGTCGACGCTCGGCCAGACCCGCTGGAACACGACGCGGGCTCGCGTGGGTGCCACCACCGCCACTCCTCCCGGCTCCTCGGTCTCCCGCCCGGCGCACCCGGGCTCGACCGACCCTAGTCCTCGCTGCAAGCGCTTGCAGGAGCAGGTGGCCGTGGTCGGACGGGCCGGAGCCCTACGGGAGCGGATCCTGGGGATCCGGAGCCACCGAGGGGATCGCGAACGGGTGCCCGGCCCGGGGCAGCACGACCTCGACCCGCGTGCCGCACGCGGTGGCGCCGGCGGTGATGCGAAGGACGCCGCCGGCGCTGCGGACCGCCCGGTCGACGAAGGTCAGCCCGAGACCGAGCCCGGGCTGGTGGGTCACCACGCTCTCGCCGCGCCACAGCGGCTGCACGACCAGGTCGCGGACGGCCGGCGGGATGCCCGGGCCGTCGTCCTCGACGACGAGCCGGACGGCGCCGTCCTGCCTCGTCGTGCACGCCACGCGGACGACCCGACCGCCGTGCCGCCAGCCGTTGTCGACGAGCTCCTCGACGAGGCGCTGGGCCGCGGTGGGGCCGAGCGCCACGGGCGCGGGACCGGAGACGTCGACGACGACCTCGCCGTCGTGCGGCACCCGGGCCCGGGCGACGTGCCCCGCGACCTGCGCGAGGTCGCTGACGCCCTCGACGGCGAGCTCCGCCCGGAGGGTCACGAGGTCCGTCAGGAGCTGGTCGAGCCGCTCGGCGCTGTCCCGGGCCCGGTGGAGCAGGTCGGCACGCACGTCGTCGGGCAGACGGTCCGCGTGGCGGGAGAGCGTGAGCAGCGCACCGAGGACGACGGTGAGCGGCGTGCGCAGCTCGTGGGAGAACCCGTCGAGGAGGACCTCCCGGGTCCGTGCCATGGCCCGCTCGCGCTGCGTGGCGACGGTCACCTCCAGCAGGGCCCCGAGCGTCGTCGCGAGCAGGGCGACCAGCTCGGCCGCGTGGGCGGAGCGCGCATCGGCCGCGGCGAGCGTGCCGGATGCGCGGTGGCCCAGCGGGAGCGCGACCTGGTACCACGAGGTCACGCCGGGGGGATCGACCCAGTCGGGCGGGTCACAGGCGGTCCACGACTCGCCGCCGAGATCGACGTCGACCCGAGCGGCCGCGGCGCCGGTCAGGCTGCGGGCCGTTCGGGCGACCCACTCGACGAGCTCGGACGCGTCGAGCGCCGACGCCTCGACGGTGCCGTCGGCGACGGCACGGAGGCTGGCGACGAGCTCGCGGAGGTCGGAGAGGGCGCGGGCCCGGGCGTCGTCCCGGTGGTCGAGACGGTCCGCGAGGGTGTAGGCGACCAGGAGCTGGGTCGCCTGGATCGTCCCGATCCCGCCGGCGATGGCGAGCGCGAGCTCGACCCGGGGCACGGTCGAGATGGCCACCGTGAGCGTCGAGACGAGCAGCGGGACCGCGACGGCGAGCAGGAGGGCGAGGCGCGCCCCCGTGCCACCGGGCGTCCGTCGGTGCAGGACCCGCCACGGCCCGTCCTCGGCCCGCAGGGCCCAGGTGCGCAGCAGGAGCCCGGTGAGGACGAGCTGGGACTCGGGGGACAGGCCCGGGACGACCTCCCCGTCGAGGGCGGTACCGAGCCCTGCACCCTGGAGGGCGTACGCGACGAGCCCGGAGACGACCAGCGTCCACGCGAACGCGAGGGGGACCAGCGGCCGTCGGAGCTCGAGGGCGAGGAGCAGCGCGACCCCGCAGACCGCGACCATCCCACCGGACACCGCGGGGCGGGGCAGGCCTCCCGTGCCCACCGTGAGGAGGGCGATGAGCACCACCCCGAGGGCCGCGACCACCCCGGCACGTCGGAGCCGTGCGGGGACGGCGCACGCCAGCAGCACGGCCGTCAGGACCCACGGCGAGACCGCGGCCACCGGCAACGCCGCCCAGAGCGGTCCCCGACCGCCGAGCATGCTCCCGACCCCCTGGGCGAGCAGGATGGTCGCCGCAAGGCCGAGCCCGACCGTCCCGAGCCAGTCCACCGCCCGGCTCGGCGTCGGCGGCCGCGGCGGGTCGAGCGACCAGACGCCGACGCGATCGGCACGTGTCGCCGAACGGTCCGACACCACCGGCCCCGTGGTCGCGGGCCGGTCGGGCGCCTCCACCGGGACGGCGGTGGTGCGCGGGATCGTCCGGGGCATCCTCCAGCCTCGCTCCCCCGGCACCGCCTCGGGGGAGGCGGCGGGGGGAGGCTACCCCTCGAGGGGGTCGTGCGGGAGCGGTTGGCCCGCGAGGATCCGGGCGTAGCCCTCCTCCGGGTCCATGCCGGCGGGGAGCCGGGAGCGCACGACCCGGACCGGCACCCCGACCGCGATGGAGAACGGCGGCACGTCCCGGTTCACCAGGCAGTGGGACGCGACCACGGAGCCGTACCCGACGTCGACGCCGCGCAGCACCGTGGCCTTCTCCCCGATCCAGACGTCCCCACCGATGCGCACCGGGGACTTGACGATGCCCTGGTCCTTGATCGGCACGTGCAGCCACTCGACCCGGTGGTCGAAGTCGCAGACGTAGATCCAGTCGGCGAGGATCGACGCGGCGCCGATCTCGACGTCGAGGTAGGTGTTGACGACGTTGTCCCGGCCCATCACGACCTTCGCGCCGAGGGTGAGCTGCCCCTCGTGGGCCCGCAGCTTGTTGTCGTTGCCGATCCAGCACCACGGCCCGACGAGCAGGCGTCCGTGGTCGGGTCGTGCCCAGAACTCGACGCGCTTGCCCGTGAACACCATGCCCTGCAGCTCGACGTGCTGGGAGCTCGCCGCGAACCGGGCCCGGTGCCACAGGTGGCGACGGAACAGCGTCAGGTACTGCGGCGAGGTCATGCGCCGCTCGACGGCGAACCGCACCGCGCGCCGCCACCCCCAGCGCGGGTAGTGCAGGCGCATCGGCGGGCGGCGCAGCTCGACCCCGACGCCAGCGTCGGCGAGCAGGTCGTCGCCGAGGTTGGCGGCCCGCCGGGCGGCCTCACGCGCGGTCTCGGCCCGCACGGCCTGCTCGGTGTGCCGCCGCAGGGCGGCGCGGACCTGCTCCTCGTCGCGGGGGTCGACGGCGCCCTCGGCGGGATCCGGGATGCCGTCCGGCGTCAGGCTCGGGTCGGCCGGCACGCCCGGGTCCCCGGGCTCCCCGGCGGCGGGGTTGCCCGCCGGCGGCCCGCCCGTGCGTGCCGGGTCGCTCACGCCGGCTTCTCGCCGTACAGGATCAGGTTGTAGAAGAGCGCGTCGGGGACGATGCGCTGCATCACGGTCTCGTCGAACCAGGTCAGCGCGAGGTAGGTGCGGAACGCCGTCATCGCCCAGCGCATCCCGAGGGTGCCGGGCGCGATCGAGCCCTCGACGGTGCGCACGGCCCACCCGACCCAGTTCGCCACGAGCTCCTCGGTCTCGACCCGCACGTTGGTGAACCCGGCGATGTCGGCCATGTGCGCGACGTCGCGGGGCCGGAACACGTGCAGGTCGACCTGGTCCTCGAGCGCCGCGACGGCGTCGCGGACGTGGGTCGTGCCGTCCTGCAGCTCGGGCTTGCGGAACCGGTTCATGCCGGGCAGCGCGGTGGCGGCCATGAACGCCCGCCACGTGCCGTGCTTGACCCGCTTCGAGATCGCGTCCCCAAGCTCGGTGGGCTCCCCGGCGATGACGAGCCGGCCCCCCGGCCTCAGCACCCGGAACATCTCCTGGATGGCCTTCCCGGGCACCGGGAGGTGGTGGATGAACGCGTGCCCGATGACGAGGTCGAACGTGTCGTCGTCGTAGGGCAGCGCCTCGGCGTCGCCGACCTCGGTGGCGATGTCGAAACCGTGCTCGCGCCCGTTGCGGGCGCAGACCTCGAGCATGCCGGGCGAGATGTCGGTGGCGTGCAGCTCCCCGGCGACGGCCCCGGCGAGCGCGAGGTTGATGAGGAAGAAGCCGGTGCCGGCGCCGACCTCGAGCACCTTCCCGGAGACGACGGGCTCGTCGACGACCTTGCGCAGCCGCGCCAGCGCGTAGTCGATGCAGCGCTGGTCGTAGGAGATCGAGAACTTCTCCTCGTAGGTCTGCGCCTCCCAGTCGTGGTAGGCGGCCTGCTTCTGCTTGATGTCCATCGACGAGGTGTCGATGGGCGTCGTCTCGGCGGCGCTCACGTCGCGCTCCTGTCCGTGGCGGGCCGGGCTGCCGGGGGGCGCGCCGGTGTGTCCGGTGAGGCTACCGCTGGGTGAAGGCGGCCTTCCCGGGGCCGTGCTCCACGAAGCTGTCGATGCCGATGCGGGCGTCGTCGGTGGCGAAGCACTCGGCGAACAGGTCGCGCTCGAGGCGCAGGCCCTGGTCGAGCGCCATCTCGGTGCCGTCCTCGATGGCCCGCTTCGCCATCCGCAGCGCGTACGGCCCGGCCGCGTAGCGGGCCGCCTGCGCGACGGCCTCGGCGTAGACGTCGTCGGCCGGCAGGACCCGGTCGGCGAGCCCGATGCGCTCGGCCTCGCCGGCGTCGATGGTGCGGCCGGAGAAGATCAGCTCCTTGGCGCGGCCCAGCCCGACGATGCGGGGCAACCGCTGCGTGCCGCCGGCGCCGGGGATGATGCCGAGCAGGATCTCCGGCTGGCCGAGCTTGGCCGAGTCCGCGACGAACCGGAAGTCGCAGGCCAGCGCGAGCTCGCACCCACCGCCCAGCGCGTACCCGTTGATCGCCGCGATGGTGATCTTCGGCATCCGCGCGAGCGCGTCGAGGCTGCGCTGCAGCAGCGTGCCGGTCTCCTTGACCTGCTGGAAGTCCCAGGTGGGGAACTCCTTGATGTCCGCGCCGGCGGCGAACACCTTCGGGCCGCCCCACACCACCACGGCACCGACCCGGTCGTCGGCGGTCGCGGCGGTGGACGCCTCGAGCAGCTCCTCCCACACCTGGCGGGCGAGCGCGTTCATCGGCGGCCGGTCGACCCGGATGGTGCCGACGCGCTGCGCCGCGTCGAGCTCGAGTCGGACGTGCTCGCCCGCGTAGACCTGCTCCTGCTCCGCCACGTCCGGTGCTCCCTGTCGTGCTCGCCGGGGCCGCTCCCCGGGGGACGGAGCCTAGTGCCGACCCGTCGCCTACCGTCCTCGGGGCCAGCCCCACCCACCGTCCGGGGAGCGACCGATGCCGCCTCGCACCGCCGCCGTCGTCACCGTGTCGGACTCGGTGTCCGCCGGGAAGGCCGAGGACCGGGGCGGGACCGCCGTGGCCGCCCTGCTGACCGAGCACGGCTTCGAGGTGACCGACCGGGACGTCGTCGCGGACGAGGTGGCACGCATCGGCGCGGTGGTGTCCGACCTGGTGGCGCGCGGCGTCCGGCTCGTCGTGCTCACCGGCGGCACGGGGTTCGGGCCACGCGACGTGACCCCGGAGGCGGTGCGCCCCCTGCTCGACCGCGAGGCCCCCGGGCTGGCCGAGGCGATGCGCGCGGCCGGGCGCGCCTCGACGCCGATGGCGGACCTGTCCCGCTCGGTCGCGGGGCTCGTCGGCTCGTCGGTCGTGGTCACCCTGCCCGGCTCGCCGCGGGGCGCCGCCGAGTCGCTCGCCGCGATCGTGGGCCTGCTCCCCCACGCCCTCGACCTCGCCGGCGGCGACACGGCCCACCCCGGGGGGCACACCGGCCGCCACGACGACGGCGGTCAGGAGCACGGGCGGCACGACCACGGGGGGCACGCGGCCGAGGACCCGTGCGCGCTCGCCCACCGCGACGAGGTCCCCGACGACCGGCGCGCCGGCGGCCTCGTCGCCGTCTACGCGACCCCCGTGGCGCGGACCCTGCTGCACTGGGCCGCGGAGCTCGGGACCCGCCGGCTCGTGCTGCTCGAGCCCGACCCCGACCGGGTGACCGCCGAGCTGCGGGGTGTCGCCGACGTCGTGGCCCACGACGCCGCCGGCGCGGGCGTCGACGACGACACCGACGTGGTGGTGACGTCCCACGACCGCGACGACCTCGTCGACCTCCTCGCCGACCTGCTCGGCACGGACGCCCGCTCCATCGGTCTGATGGGGAGCCTGCGCCACACGGCCCCACACGTCGAGCCGCTCGCCGCGCGCGGCTTCGACGACGCCGCCATCGCCCGCATCCAGCGACCCATCGGCCTCGACATCGGCTCCCGCACGCCGCCAGAGATCGCGCTCGCGGCCCTCGCCGGCCTCGTGGCCGACCGCAACGGACGCGCCGGCGGCCGCTTCGGCGAGCACTGACCGCACGCTTCCCCCCGACGGTCCTGTGCTCGGCTCCGCCCCTTCGCGCGAAAGGGCGCGGGGGCTTCAACGGGCTGTCACCAACGCCGCCGCCTGGACGCTGCCCCACCGCTGCGCCGCTGGCCCCGCTGGGTCGCGGTCGTCGGCCTGTTCGGCCTCGCGGTGACGCTCCCAACGGCATCGGTTGTCGCCGGGACCGCGGTTCTCGCCGTCGGTGCCGTCGGAGCGGCGACACGCCGTCGCTTCGGGAACCCGGCACGGCAGGACCGTTCACGGACCCGCCGGCGTCCAGTCCGCGTTGAAGTCGATCTCGACGACTTCGAAGCGGTGAACCTCTCCACCGTCGAGCTCCTCCACCTCCAGGAGCTCGAGACCCGATGGGACGTGGATCACCCGGGTGAGCCGCCAGGGCAGTTCTCCGACGTCCGGACACGACAGGCCCAGGTCACCGCAGCGCTTCCGCCCTTCCTGATGCACGCTGACGACCTCCGCGGCGGATACACCAAGGCGGTCGAGAAGGCCTCGGACGGAGCCGCTCACGGAGGTGGCGTTGGCCCGCACCCAACCGGGGTCGAGGCCGGCGTAGGGGAGCAGGTGTGGCAGAGGAGCACCGATAGTGTCTGCCGAGACGGCGGCGACGTCGATCGGCAGCCCGAGACAGTCGTCCTCGGCTAGGAGGGTGCGGGTTGTGCCTTGACGGCGCAGGCATCCGGGCTCGCCGGTCGGCGCGGGGGCACCCGGCAGCGAAGCACGTTCGAGGATGCGATGCTCCCAGTCGAACCAGTCCCGGCCCGCGAACTGAGCACGGGCGGAGGTCACCGGTGACGACAGGTCCGCGAAGGCGAGCGTCCGAACCTCGTACACGAGACGGACGGGCCAGCCGGCGGACGGTAGCTCTGCGAACTCGAGCGGAGTCGCCACCGTCGGAGTGATCGGCTGGGAATCCGTGCGCGCGAGCACGGCGACACCGGCCAGCGCAGCCACGAGCACCGCCCCGACCACTGCGACAGCAGCCCGTGTGGCCACGAGCCTTCTCGGAGATCTCCGCTCGCCGACCATGGGCGCCTCCCGAGTCAGCAGTTCAGCGGACGCTGGCTGACGCGGCCACTGGATGCCACGATCCACCAGACGCAGGACGTGAACGAGGTCCTCGGGTTGGAACTCTCATGGAAGAACTCGTGGTCGGCCCTGAGGTCGAAGTCGCGTGCGATGAACGGAGACTCCTGGTAGACGACGGAACTGGTCACGTCGCAGTTCGATCGCCAGGACGAACTGCTCGCAACATGAAGAATCAGACCGTTAGCGTGGACGAACACCCGTCACCTGTGCTGCGCCACCGAACGATGTTGTTGCTCGGGTCGCACGTTCCGCTGGCTGTGCCACCTCGCCACCGCATCCGCTGAACCTGACGAATGACGCCGCTGGAGTCGGACACCGTGCTCCAGACGATCTGAGCCTGCGAGTACTTGCAGCCCGCAAACGTGCAGGCCCATCGGTCGTCCGACTCGCTGCCCGGGCAGGCTCCTGACCGAAGACGACCAGCGAAAGCACGATCAGCGCGGACAACAAGAGCCCGGCGGACGCAGCACTCGACTCCCCCTCGCTCCGAACCGAGAAGCCGCCATCGAGGATGTCCCCCCCGATGGGCGGCGGTCAAGTGCTGTCCGACGCCCGACTCCCGCCAGGGCAGCACGCATCTGCCAGCAACGCCGAGATGACCGCGCTGTTCGGCACGGGCGCGCCCTCGTGCACCGGCACCGATGAGGGCCCACCAGCCGCACCCCCCACGGCGACGATCGCCCTCCCCTCCCCAGCACCCTCGTCCCGGCGCAGGTGTTCTCCTCGACGACCGCGACGGGCCAGCACCCGACCGTGACGATGTTGTTCTCCCCGACCGACGTTGACGCCACCGTCACGCTGGGGAGGCAGGAGCAGATCCCCATCGCGCGGGTCCCGGGTGTGGAGGCGGTGCCCGGGTGCACCCCACGGTGGCGGATCGGCGACCGCGGGCCCTGCGGGCGCTGGGTCCGCGGCACCATCTTCTTCGCCGTGGACCACCCGGACTCCGCCGTCGCCTCGCTGGACACGGTCGGGACACACGGCCTGATCCTCCACTCGGCGTCGCTCCGTGACGGTCGGCTGGTCGCCGACATCAGCGTCGCCCCGCCGGGTGGCGCGGAGACGGGTGTCCTCACGATCGTCGGGTGGCAACCACCGGACGTCGTGTCCGTGGAGCTCCCCCAGCCCGTGGAGTTGCGCATCGAACCGGTCGGGTCGTCGTGACCTGGGTCGACGTCGGCAGACGCCAGATGTTGGGCCACAATGTCCGCGCGTGCTCGCGTCTCCCCTGACCTCGACCGTCGAGTCCTCGTGTCCGAACGCCGCCCTGACGGGTCCGACCCCGATAGCCGACCGGGCCACGACGCGGCCTCGATGCCCGTCGCCCTCGCCGGCGGCGCAGCGGCGGGGCTCGCCGCCGGCATGTTCGGGGTCGGCGGCGGGGTGCTGCTCGTCCCGCTGCTGACGCTCGTCCTCGGGCGACCCCAGCACGTCGCCCACGCGACGTCGCTCGTGGCCGTCTCGCTCGCCGCCGTCGCGGGGACGGTCCGGTTCGGCCTCGACGGCGCCGTCGCCGTGCCCGGCGCGCTGGCGCTCGCCGCCGGCGCGGTGACCGGTGCCAGGCTCGGCGCGCGGTTCCTGCCGAAGGTCTCCGAGGGGGGGCTGCGCCGCCTCTTCGGCGTCGTGCTGCTCGTGCTCGCGCTGCGCTTCGTGCTCGGCGTCGGGGAGGACGTGCAGAGCGTCGCGGGCCCCGACGCCATCCCCGACCTGACGGCCGGGCGGCTCGTGCTGCACGTCCTCGGCGGGCTGGCCGCCGGCGTCACCTCCGCCGTGCTCGGCGTCGGCGGCGGCGTGCTCATGGTCCCGCTGATGGTCCTCGGGCTCGGGTACGGCCAGCACGTCGCCGAGGGCACCTCGCTGGCCGTCATCATCCCGACGGCCATCACCGGCGCGGCCGCCCACGCCCGCAACGGCTACACCGACGTGCGGCTCGGGCTCCTGATCGGCGCCGGCGGCCTGCTCGCGTCCTTCGCGGGCGCCTCGATCGCGCTCTCCCTGCCCGCGGTCACGCTCGGCCGGCTCTACGGCGTGCTGCAGCTCGTCGTCGCGCTGCTGATGCTGCGGCCGTCGCGCGCCGCGGGACCCCCCGAGGACGACCCGACCCCCGAGGACACCACCGCGACGGCCTGACGCGCGGCGCCCGGCGCGGCGCGCACGGACCACCCGCCGCGTTCCCCGGGATGTGCGGTGTGAGCACACCGGCCGTAGGCTCCCCCGTCGCGCCACGGCCCCTCCGCGCCGGCGCACGACACGACCCACGAGGACCCCACGATGGCCACGATGTTCTACGAGCAGGACGCCGACCTCTCCCTGATCCAGTCGAAGAAGGTCGCCGTCCTCGGGTACGGCAGCCAGGGCCACGCCCACGCGCTGAACCTGCGCGACTCGGGCGTCGAGGTCCGCGTCGGCCTGCGACCCGGCTCGGCATCGCGCGCGGCCGCCGAGGAGGCGGGCCTCGAGGTCATGGACACCAACGACGCCGCCGCGTGGGGCGACGTGGTGGTCGTGCTGCTGCCCGACACCCACCAGAAGGCGATGTGGGAGGACGGCGTCCGCGACGCCATGGCGCCCGGGAAGGCCCTCGTCTTCGGCCACGGGTTCAACATCCACTTCGGCTTCATCGAACCGCCGGCGGACGTCGACGTGTTCCTCGTCGCGCCGAAGTCGCCGGGCCACATGGTCCGCCGGCTCTACGAGTCGGGCCAGGGCACCCCGGGCCTCGTCGCCATCCACCAGGACGCGACCGGTGACGCGCTCGAGCTCGCCAAGTCCTACGGCCACGGCATCGGCGTGGCCCGCGCCGGCATCCTCCAGACCACCTTCCAGGAGGAGACCGAGACCGACCTGTTCGGCGAGCAGGCCGTGCTCTGCGGCGGCGCGTCGCAGCTGGTGCTCAACGGCTTCAAGACCCTCGTCGACGCCGGCTACCAGCCGGAGGTCGCCTACTTCGAGTGCCTCCACGAGCTGAAGCTCATCGTCGACATGATGTACGAGGGCGGCCTGTCCTGGATGCGCTACTCGATCTCCGACACCGCCGAGTACGGCGACTACGTCTCGGGACCGCGCGTCGTCAACGAGTCGTCCGTGGCGGCGATGAAGGACGTCCTGACCGACATCCAGGACGGGACCTTCGCCCGCAACTTCATGGCCGAGTGGGAGGGCGGCGCCGGGAACTTCCAGCAGATGCGCGCCGAGGGCCGCAGCGAGCAGATCGAGGAGGTCGGGCGGAAGCTGCGCGACCTGATGCCGTGGATCTCGAACCCCACGGTCGAGTGACCTGCGAGCCTGCACCACGCACGTCCCGAGCCCCGGCCCCGCGCCGGGGCTCGGTCGTCCCCGGGCGCCGAGGTCTTCAGGTCGCGAGCGGGCGTGGGGCGAGGCCGGTGAACTCCCACGCGTCGAAGGACGGGTCGGGCTCCCCACCGACCCACGGCCCGACCAGCGCCGGTCGCAGCAGCGGGACGTCGCCCGGCGGGACGTACACCCGCCCGACGAAGCGCCCGGACCCGCTCGCGCCGGCGGCGTGCACGGCCTCGACGTGGTCCACGTAGGCGCCGAACGTCGTGGGCCGACCGCCGGCGTGGAAGACCACGTGGCCCTCGTGGGCCTCGCCGCGGACCTCGTCGAAGGCGACCAGCAGGTCGACGAGGTCGTCGGGGTGCAGCGGCGACACGGCGTGGTCCCGCGGCACCGCCGTGCCGGCGGTGACCAGCGCGTCCCGGACGCGGCGCGTGTCGACGAGGCTCGTGCGCAGCACCACGGTGGGGGTGACGGCCTCGGCGAGCATCGCCTCGACCGTGCCCTTGGCCCTCCGCAGCGGGTCGTGGGCGTCGGCGTGGGCCCCGGGCAGCGAGAGCGTGACGAGCCGGCGCACGCCCGCGCCGGCGGCGGCCGTCGCCACGACCATGGCGTCCTCGACGACGCGCTCCGGGCTGGCCGACAGCAGGCCGCCGGCGAGGTCGACGACCGTGTGCACCTGCGCCATCGCGGCCTCGAGCCGCCCGACGTCGTCCGAGGTGCCGGTGGCGACGAAGGCGCCGGCGTGGCGCAGCGCCGCCACGTCGCCCGTGCCGCGCACGAACGCCCGGACCTCGCCGCCGGCGGCGGCGAGGCGTTCGACCAGGGCGACACCGAGGGGGGTGTCGCCGGGTGTGACGAGGACGGGCATCGGCGGGTCCGGCGTCGGGGACGGGTGCGTGACGAGGGCAACCCTAGGGGCGTCGAGCGGTACCGTTCGCCGTGGACCCGCACGCACGCCCCCGACCGAGGCCGACGACGATGGTGACCGACGCCACGTTGGTCGCCCGCGCCCGCGAGGGTGACGACGGGGCGTTCGCGGCGTTGCTGGAGCGGCACGTCGACGAGGTCCACGACCTGCTGGTCCGGCTCGTCGGTCGCGGCGCGGCGACCGAGCTCACCACCACGACGTTCGCGCGGGCCCGCGAGGGACTCGACCGGCTCGGCGACCCCAGCGCGGTGCGAGCGTGGCTGCTGGCGCTGGCGATGGTGCGGGCCCGCGACGCCTGGGCGACCGGGGTGGTCCCGGACCCCGACGACGCGAGCCTCTCGGAGGTGGACCCCGACCGGGTCCCCGATCGCCGACGCCTCTCGTCCACCGCGACCGCGTCGCCCGCCGTCTGGGCGGCGCTGGCCCGGCTGGCCGGCGAGACGCGTGCCGTGCTGCTGCTGCACCTGCGCCACGGGCTCGAGCCCGCGACCGCCGCCCGGGTCGTCGGCCGCCCGCCGGCGGACGGCGTGCCCCTGCTCGGCGCGGCGCTCGAGCGCCTCGACGCGACCGCCGGCATGGGCCCGCCGGCGCCTCGCGACGTCGTCGGGGCGTGGCGGGTGCAGACCGTGGGGGCGACCCCCGTGTGGCGGGCGCTGACCGCCGGCGCGTTCGTGCCCGAGACGGGGATGCGGCCGTCCGACCGCGTGGGGGCGGGCCTGCTCGCCGCGCTCGTGCTCGCGACCGCGCTCGTGGGCGGGTCGCTCTGGCGGGCGCTGCAGCCCAACAGCGACGCCGTGCTCGCCGCGCTGACCGCGACGCCCCTCGACCCGACCGAGACCGTGCCGGCGACCAACTCGCCGCCGGCGGTCATCGTGCGTCCCTCCCCGGAGCCCCCGGACGAGCCGACGATGGAGGTCGTGATCCCGGAGCCCGAGCCGTCGCTCGAGCCGGAGCCGTCGCCCTCGCCGTCCCCCTCGCCGAGCCCCAGCCCGAGCCCGAGCCCGTCGCCGACCGCGACGCCCACCGAGACCGGGACGGGCGGCGGCATCACCACCCCGCCGATCCTCCCGACCGAGACCGAGACCGCGACGGAGTCGCCGTCACCCACGCCTCCACCCGGCGAGGGCGGGCAGCAGCCCGGCGGCGGACAGCAGCCGGGCGGGGGACAGCAGCCGGGCGGGGGACAGCAGGCCCCGTGACCGGAGAGGACGTCGACCCGACGCTGGACCCCGAGCAGCTGCACGGGGTCGGCGACATGGACCCGGAGACCTTCCGGGTGCACGGCCGGACCGTGGTGGACTGGATCGCCGACTACCTCGCCGGCGTCGGCGACCTGCCGGTCCTGTCGCGCGTCGCGCCCGGTGACGTGCGCGCCGCCCTGCCGGCCGTCCCGCCGGCCGCACCCGAGCCGTTCGCGGACGTCCTCGCCGACCTCGACCGGGTCGTCGTCCCGGGCACGACCCACTGGAACCACCCGGCCTTCCACGCGTACTTCGCGATCACCGGCTCGGGTCCGGGGATCCTCGGCGAGGCGGTCGCCGCGGCGCTGAACGTCAACGGGATGCTGTGGCGGACGTCGCCGGCGGCGACCGAGCTCGAGGAGGTCGTGCTCGACTGGCTGCGCCAGCTGCTCGGCCTGCCGGGCCCCGAGGACCCCGGCGGCGGGTTCCGCGGCATCATCCTCGACACGGCCTCGGTGGCGACCCTGACCGCCCTCGCGGGTGCACGCGAGGCCGCCGGGCTCGACGTCCGTGTCCGCGGCATGGCCGGGCGTGGCGACCTGCCCCCGCTGCGCGTCTACACCTCCACGCAGGCGCACTCCTCGGTGGCGAAGGCCGCCATCACGCTGGGGCTCGGCCAGGACGGGGTGCGCAGCGTCGCGACGGACGCCGCGTTCCGTCTCGACGTCGCCGCTCTCGAGGACGCGATCCGCGCCGACGTGCAGCTCGGCGTGCGGCCGCTCGCGATCGTCGCGACGGTCGGCACCACCTCCTCCACCTCGGTCGACCCGGTCGCCGAGGTCGCCGACCTGCGCGAGCGGCTCGTCGAGGAGCTCGGGCACCCGATCTGGCTGCACGTCGACGGGGCGTACGGCGGCATGGTCGCGCTGTGCGAGGAGCTGCGCTGGGTCCTCGACGGGGTGGAGCGGGCCGACTCGTTCGTCACCAACCCCCACAAGTGGCTGTTCACCCCCATCGACTGCTCGGCGCTCTACGTGCGCGACCCGGGGGTGCTGAAGGCCGCGTTCAGCCTCGTGCCCGAGTACCTGACGACCGACGACCCGGACGCGGTCACGGACTACATGGACTGGGGCGTGCAGCTCGGTCGCCGCTTCCGCGCGCTGAAGCTGTGGATGGTGCTTCGCTGGTTCGGCGCGGACGGCCTGGCCCGCCGCATCCGCCACCACGTCGCGCAGGCCCGCCACGTCGCCGACTGGGTCGACGCGCACCCGCGGCTCGAGCGCCTCGCCCCGGTCCCGATGTCCACGGTGTGCTTCCGGGACGTCGGCGATGTCGGCGCCGGCACCGGCGCGGGCGCGGGGGTCGACGAGGCCGTCCTGCGCGAGCGCAACCTCGCCTGGATGCGCCGCGTCAACGCCACCGGCGAGGTGTTCCTCAGCCACACCGAGCTCGACGGGCGCACCTGCCTGCGGCTCGCGACCGGCAACCTGCGCACCGACGACGCCCGGCTCGAGCGGACCCTCGGGGTGCTCGAGCGCTGCCTCGCGCCGGCGGACCGGTCGACGCCGGCGGACTGACCCGCGCCGGCGGTGGCTCAGGCCTCGAGGGCGTCGAGCAGCTCGTCCGCGGCGGCGTAGGGGTCGAGCGAGCGGTCGGCCACCTTCGCCGCGAGGGTGTCGAGCAGCGGGTCGGCGTCGGCCCCGGGCGTGACCTGCAGGCGTCCGAAGCGCTGCCGGACCCGCTCCAGCGCGATCTCGCGGACCGCGTGCAGGGCGCGGAGCCGGTGGCGCTGCTCGAGCAGGCCGGAGCGCTGCAGGAACGCGCGGTGCTCGTCGAACGCGTCGACGACCTCGGCGATGCCCTCCTCGCGCACGGCGACGGTGCGCAGGATCGGCGCCCACCAGCGGTCGCCGGTGCTCGGGTCCTCGGTGGCGTGGCCGAGCTCGAGCATCCCCTGCAGCTCGGCGACGAGCTTCCCGGCGCCGGCGTGGTCGGCCTTGTTCACCACGAACAGGTCGGCGACCTCGAGGATGCCGGCCTTGGCGGCCTGGACCCCGTCGCCCATGCCGGGCGCGAGCGCGACCACGGTCGAGTCGGCGGTCGCGGCGATCTCCACCTCGGACTGTCCGACCCCGACGGTCTCGATGACGACGTCGTCGAACCCGGCGGCGTCGAGGACCATCGCGGCCTGCGGGGTCGCGAACGAGAGCCCGCCGAGGTGGCCGCGCGACGCCATCGAGCGGATGAACACGCCGTCGTCGGCGTGGTGGCCCTGCATCCGCACCCGGTCGCCGAGGAGCGCCCCGCCGGAGAACGGCGAGGACGGGTCGACGGCGAGGACCGCGACGGTGCGGCCGCGCCGTCGCAGCTCCGTGGCGATGGCGTTGGTCAGGGTCGACTTGCCCACGCCCGGCGAGCCGGTGATGCCGTGGACGCGGGCGTTGCCGGTGCGCGGGTACAGGCCCGACACGACCGCACGCAGCTGCTCGGGTGCGCCGTCCTCCACCAGCGTCAGGAGACGGGCGAGCGCGCGCCGGCGACGGATGCCGTCGTCGAGGTCGGCGAGGAGCTGCGCGACGTCGGTGGGCACGCGGGGGCCGTTCGGTGCGGGTGCGGGCGGGTCGGTCCGGAGGCTAGCGGCGGGCCTCCCGGCCCCCCGACCCGGCCCCCCGACCCGAGACCGGCCTGTCGTTCGGGGCCGGCATCGTCGCCGCCGCGTCGGCGCTCATCGTCAAGCAGCGAGCGGAGCGCCGCCAGGGCACGGCCCTCCCCACGCCCGGCGTCGACACCGAGCGCGCCCGTCGCGAGGCCCACGAGGCCGAGCACGCGCGCGAGCGGGCCGCCTGACCGATCCGCGTCGCTCAGCCCTCGACGTCGAGGATCAGGGCGTCGCCCTGGCCACCGCCGCCGCACAGCGCCGCGGCGCCGCGGCCGCCGCCGCGCCGGCGGAGCTCGTTGATGAGCGTCACGGTGATGCGGGCGCCGGTGCAGCCGATCGGGTGGCCGAGCGCCACCGCGCCGCCGTTGACGTTGACCTTGTCGTCGCTGATGCCGAGGTCCTGCGCGCCGGCCATCGCGACGGACGCGAACGCCTCGTTGAGCTCGTAGAGGTCGAACGACGCCGGGTCGACGTCGAGCTTGCGGGCGGCGTCACGGATCGCGTTCGCGGGCTGCGGCAGCAGGCTCAGCGGGCCTGCCGTCGCGCCCCAGGCGCGGATGGTCGCCAGCACCGGCAGGCCCTCGGCCTCGGCCTTCTCGCGGCTCATGATCACGAGCGCGGCGCCACCGTCGGAGATCTGCGACGCGTTCCCGGCCGTGATGGTCCCGTCCTTCGCGAACGCGGGGCGCAGCCCACCGAGCGACTCGGCGGTGGTGCCGGGCCGGATGCCCTCGTCCTCGGCGACGACGAGCGGGTCGCCCTTGCGCTGCGGCACCTCGACGGACACCACCTCGTCGTCGAAGGCCCCGTCCTTCCACGCGGCGGCGGCCCGCTCGTGGGAGCGGGCGGACCACTCGTCCTGCTCGGCCTGCGAGTACCCGTGCGACTCGCGCTGGTAGCGCTCGGTCGACTCGCCCATCGCGACGTTCTCGATGGCGCAGGTCAGCCCGTCGAACATCATCGAGTCCTTGAGCTGCCCATCGCCCATCCGGTACCCGAAGCGGGCCTTGTCGAGGATGTACGGGGCGGTGGACATCGACTCCATGCCGCCGGCGACGACCGTGTCGAACTCGCCGAGGCGGACCAGCGACGCGGCGCGCGCGACGGCGGCCATGCCGGACGGGCACACCTTGTTGATGGTCTCCGCCGGCGTGGTCAGCGGGATGGACGCCTCCAGCGCCGCCTGGCGTGAGGTGATCTGCCCCTGCCCGGCCTGGAGCACGTGGCCCATCACGACGTACTGGACGGCCTCGGGCGCGACGCCCGCCCGGTCGAGGGCACCGGCGATGGCGCGCCCGCCGAGCTGCATGGCCGTCAGCGACGAGAGGCCGCCTCCGAACTTGCCGATGGGGGTGCGGGCGTACCCGACGACGACGGCGTCCTGCATCGCTGTGCTCCTGCTCCGGCGGTTGGACCACGAGCGTAGGTCCGCACGCTGGGCGCACGCGAACCGTCGGCCGTCCGGGCGTCCGCCGACGGACGCGGACGCGAACCCCTCCGAGCCCCCGGCCGGGCGCGCCGGCCGGCCCCGCACCACCCTCCCCGCCCTCCAGGAGCCCTCCGTGTCCACCGTCCAGCTCGTCGCCGTCCACGGCAACGGCGGCGGCGCCGCCCGCTTCGCCCGCCTGCCTGCCGAGCTGCCCCACGACGTGGCGCTGCACGCCCCGACGCTGCCGGGCTTCGGCGGACGACCGCTGGGCGACGTCGACGGGGTGGCGGGGCTCGCCGCCGCGCTGCGCGAGGAGGTCGTGGCGCTGCCCCGGCCGCGGGTGCTGCTCGGGCACGGCATCGGCGGCTCCGTCGCGCTCGAGCTGCTGTCGAGCGAGCCCGACCTCGTGGACGGCCTCGTCCTGCACGCCCCGGTCGGCACGCGGCTCGACACCCGGTGGTTCCCCCGGCTGCTGCGCCCCCGGTGGGTGCGCCGCGCCGTGCAGGTCGGCATCTCGAGCCCGGTGCTGCGGCCGCTGTGGCGCCGCACGATCGTGCGGGACGTGCCGGCCCCCTTCGACGCGCAGTTCCTCGCCGCCTACGCGGACGCGGAGGCGTTCGGGGCGATGTTCGACTGGCTGACGGCCACGTGGTTCGACGGCCTGCCGGTCCTGCCCGACCTGCCGGCCACCATCCTGTGGGGCGAGGACGACCGGGTGCTCGGGGCGGACCAGCGGGCCGACTACCGCCGGCTGCTGCCGCGGGCCGACGAGCGCACGGTCCCCGGCTGGGGCCACTTCCCGATGCTCAGCGACCCGCACGCCTACGGCGAGGTGGTCGCCGGCGTCGCCCGCACGCTGGTCCGACGGGCGAGCGAGCCCGGTACCGGGCGGGAGGCGTCGTGAGCGGCGAGCCGCTCCCGCACCTGCGCCGGCTCGGCGCCGGCGGCCTGGTCGCGCTCGGCGTGCCCGGCAAGGCGGCTCTGCTCGACGTCGCGGCCGCCGGCGGGCTGCCGGTGCCGCCCGGCGTCGTCCTGCGCGAGCGGGCCCTCGCCGCGCACGACGTCGACACGCTGGCCCGACAGGTCGTGCGGGTCGCGCCGGCGGCGCGCGTGGCGGTGCGGTCCGCGTTCGCGACCGAGGACGGCACGACCACCGCGAACGCCGGCCGGTTCACCTCCGTCCTCGACGTCGACGCGCGCGACCTCGACGCGGTCGCCGACGCCCTCGCCCGGGTGCTCGGGTCGGCCGAGGACGGCGTCGAGCGGGCCGTGCTCGTGCAGGCGATGGTCCCGGCGGTCCGGGCCGGCGTGGCGTTCACCGAGCGCGACCACGAGGACGACCTCGTCGACCACGTCGACGGGCTCGCCGAGGACCTGGTCGCCGGCCGCGAGGCCGGGGAGCGCGAGCGGCTGCCGCGGCTGGCGCCGCTGGAGCGGGGCGTCGGCGGCTGGCGTGGACGCCTGCAGGTGCTGCTGCGCGACGTGCGCCGGGTGGTCGGTCCGGCCGTGGGCGACGGCGACTGGGACGTCGAGTGGGCCGACGACGGCCGCACGTGCTGGCTGGTGCAGGTCCGGCCGGTCACGGTCCCCCCGCTGCGCGACGCGGTGCTGACGCTCGCGAACCACCGCGAGATCCTGCCCGACCCGCCGAGCGTGCTGATGACGTCGCTGGTGGTGTCGGCCGGCGACGCGTCGTTCGGGTACTGGCGGGGGTTCGCCCCGGACCTGCCGGCCTCGCGCCCGTTCGTGGTGGAGCACGC
This sequence comes from Actinomycetes bacterium, assembly GCA_046566145.1. Taxonomy (GTDB): domain Bacteria; phylum Actinomycetota; class Nitriliruptoria; order Nitriliruptorales; family Nitriliruptoraceae; genus JBKHXF01. The sequence goes on along the minus strand of JBKHXF010000030.1, from coordinate 147,136 downwards.
CGGACGGCCGCTGATCGACCTGTCGTTGCTGACCGACACGATGCGTCGGCTCGGCCTGCCGACGGCCTTCGTCACCGACTCGATGGGGGGCTCGACGGAGCTCGACGCCCACGTCGGGCCCCGGCCGCTGCGGCTCGCCGCCCACGCGCCGGCGCTGGTCGGGCTCGGGCTCGACCAGCTGCGCTCCCCCGGCGCCGTCGACGAGCGCGTCGCCGACCTGCGGGCCCGGGCCCGCGAGGTCGACCGTGACGACGTGACCGCCGGCGAGGTGCTCGACGCGGCCCGTGACGTGTACGTCGGGCTCGTCACCGGGATGTTCGCGCTGACCACGGCCATCTCGGGGCCGCTCGCGGTGCTGCAGCGCCTCGGGGTGTCGGACGAGCACCACGCCCGGCACCGCTCGGCGGGGACGCAGGTGTGGGACGACCTCGCGCCGCTGCGGCAGCTGGTCGACGCCGACCCGGCCCGCCGGGAGGCCGTCCGCGCCGGCGAGGTCCCCGAAGACCCGACGTTCGCCGCGGCGTGGCGGCGGTTCCTCGAGCAGCACGGCCACCGTGGCGTGCACGAGTCCGACCTGTCGCGGCCCCGCTACCACGAGGACCCGACGCCGCTGCTCGCCGTGCTCGCCGGGCGCGACCGCCGGGCGGAGCGTGCGGCCGCCGGCGCGGACGTCCCGCCCCGCACGGCGCTCGGCGTCGTGACGCTGCCGCTGTGGTGGCAGGCCTCGCGAGCCATCCGTGCCCGCGAGGACCTGCGCGCCGGCGCGATGCGGGCGTTCGACGTGCTGCGCCGGCGGCTGCGGCACGTCGGCCGGCGCGCCGTGGCCGCCGGCGCGCTGCCGGAGGTCGACGACGTGTTCGACCTCACCGTCGAGGAGGTGCGCGCCCTCGACGCCGGCGCGACGTTCGACGCCGCCCACCTCGCCACGCGCCGCGCCGAGCGCGAGCGGGTCGCGCGGCTGCGACTGCCCGACGTGGTGCGCGCCAGCGACGACCCGGCCACCTACGACCCGGCGAGCGACCCCGGCGGCGGGACCGGGGCGCCCGGCCGCTGGCGGGGGCTGCCGCTGACCCGCGGCGAGGTGACGGGGGTCGTCTGGCGGGCCGACGCGCCGGCGGTCGCCGCGCCCCCGGAGGTCGCCGGGCCGGCCGACGCGGGCACCCCGGTGGTGCTGGTGGCGCCGGCGGTCGACGCGGGCTGGATCGCGACGTTCGCGCAGGTCGACGCGGTCGTGGTGGAGACCGGCGGCGAGCTGAGCCACGGGTCGATCGTGCTGCGGGAGGCCGGCGTCCCGGCGGTCACCAACGCCGCCGGCGTGGCCCACCCGCGGCGCGGCCTCGTCACGGGCGACCGGGTGACGGTCCGCGCGGCCGCCGGCGTGGTCGAGCGGACCTGAGCACGGTTCGCCCGGCCGCCGCCCCACCGGGCAGACTGCGCGGGACCGGACCCGCCCGAACAGAGCGCCAGCAGGAGCACACCGTGGCCGTGACCCGCATCGACCAGATCGCGATCGCCGTCGAGGACCTCGACGAGGCGCTGGCCTACTGGGAGCGCGCCTTCGGGCTCGTCCCGGAGTACCGGGAGCGGGTCGACTCCGACGGGGTCGAGGAGGCCATGCTCAACGTCGGCGGCGTCTACATCCAGCTGCTGCAGGCCACCCGCGAGGACTCCCCCATCGCGAAGTACCTCGCGAAGAACGGCCCGGGGCTGCACCACCTCGGCTTCGGCGTGTCCGACATCCGGGAGACGATGGCCCACCTGAAGGACGAGGACGTGGCCCTCATCGACCAGGAGCCGCGCCGTGGTGGGGGCGGCCACACGGTCGCCTTCGTGCACCCGAAGGGCACCCGCCCCGGCGGCGGCATCCTCGTCGAGCTCGTGGACGACGCGGACCACTGAGCCGCCGGTAGCCTCGTCGCCGCAGCACCCGTCCCACCTCCTCGAGCGACCAACAGGCGACCCGTGGCCTTCTCCGACCGGATCCGTGCCTGGTTCAAGGGCGAGACCAAGCGTCGCGCCCCCAGCCCGAGCACGGACAAGGCCTCCAAGGCGTCGACCAAGGAGATCGAGGAGTTCATCGCCTCTCGGGTCGGCGTCGAGGCGTTCCTCGAGCCCCGGACGACGATCTACTCGACGACGCTGCTGCTCGTCGCGGCCGACGGCGAGTACCTGCGCCGGCCCATCCGTGACCGGGACCAGGCCACCGAGGTGTGCACCAAGGCGCACATCCCGCTGTACGACGCGGCCAAGGTCGGCTACCCGCGCCGGATGCGGGACTACGACCAGGGCGTGAAGCGCGACACGGTCGACCTGTCGGACCTGCCGCCGTGGCCCGGTGACGACGAGCCCGGCGACGACGGCCCGGGCGACACCGCCGCGGGCTGACGCCGCCGGCGCGGGCCGTGCCCGACCTACGGCTCATGACCGGACGAGCTCGACCTCCGTCGTGATGTCGATGGCCGGCCCGATGGACCGCGCGACCGGGCAGTGCTCGGCGTGGAACCCGAGCACCCGCGCGATCGCGTCCTCGTCCACCTCGCCGTCCACGTCGAGCTCGTAGCGGACGTGGATCCGCCGGATCACGAGCACCTTGCCGTCGAGCTCCACCTCACCGGTGGTGTGTCCCCGGAGACGACCGCCTCCGGCGGGGATGCCGCGTGCCTCGAGGGCGCCCCCGAAGGTGCCGGTGAGTCAGCCGCCGGCGGCCGCGATGACGTAGTCGATGGTGGTCGTGTCGGGGGCGTAGCGCTCCGGGTCCACCCGGTAGTGCTCGGCGATGTCGCCGTGGACCCCGAAGGTCACCGGCTCCTCGCGCCCGGGCACCACGGCGGACCGCAGCGGCCCCTCGTGGCGCGTCACCACCGAGCGGTGCGTGTAGGCGACCTCTCCCACGGGTGCTCCAGTCGTCCGCGTCGTCACGGGGGTGCCGGCTCCCGGCCGGCCCTCGGGACCACCCTAGGCGGCGCGGTGCGGCGCGCGCACGGCCGCACGGCCGTGTGGTCGGCACCACCCGGGTGCAGCAGGGGGCGGGACCCCCCGCGTCGAACCTCTCCGGTTGGCAGCGAGCCCACGGGGGGCCTCGCGACAGGTACGGGAGGGTCCGGTTTGGACCGGCGGATGACGACGCGTCGCGGTGGCCTCGTGGCCCTCGCGCTCGGGGTGCTCACGACGACCGCGCTCGGGCCGGTCCCGTCCGCGCCGGCGCTCGATGCCGGCCCGTCCGGCGCCGCCCGGTGGCCCGCTGCCACCGCCGGCGCCGGCTGGGAGCCTGCCGCCGGCGTGGACGGGCTGACCCGGGTCCGGCTGACCGAGGACGGCGTCGAGCGTGATCGGGCTGCCCGCGGCATCACCGACCTGGTGGAGCAGCACGCCGGGACCGGGACGCCGATCGCCCCCCGGGACCTGCTGGGCGCCGCACTCGAGCGTGCGGGTGCCCGAGCGCTGTTCGACACCGACCGGAGCCACGAGGAGACCGTCGAGGAGGAGCCCGGCGAGGAGATCTCCTTCGAGGGCACCGTGGCCTTCCCGGAGACCGCCGGCGACCTCGACGGGGACGGGGTCCTCGACCTGGTCGTCGCCACGTACGACCTCGGGTCGGGGACCGGCACGCTCGAGGGCGTGCGCGGCTCGGACGGCTCGACGCTCTGGGCCCGCGACGCGACGGGCGGCTTCGCCTACCTGGCCGGCGACACCGACGGCGACGGCGTCGACGACGTCCTGCTGCTCGACCTCGAGGTGCTCGAGGAGGAGTTCGAGATCGGCTGCGACGACGACGGCTGCCGCTTCGAGTTCGTCCTCGTGGCGGACGTCACGACGTCGGAGCTGGACGGCCGGACCGGCGAGACGCGATGGGCCGACACCTCGACCATGTCGATCCGCGAGTCCGACGAGTTCCGCTCCACGGCCACCGGCTACTCGGGCCAGCTCACCATCGAGGTGACGGACGCTCGGTTCGTGGTCCCCGTCGGCGACCTCGACGGCGACGGCCGCGCCGACCTGGTGGCGGACCAGCTCGACGAGCTCGAGGCGCGGTTCACCTACGAGGGCACGGGTGTCGGCGCCGTGGTGGCGTACGTCGGGAAGGAGACGACCACGGAGACCTTCACCGCGACGAGCCGGCAGGTCCGGTTCGACGGCGGCGAGGCGTCGACGGTCTACGACGAGCACGACGGGGCCGGCGGCGCCAACTTCCTGCTGCCGGTGGACGTGGACGGCGACGGGACCACCGAGCTGCTGCGCAACCGCTTCCGCACGGTCGCGTCCTCGCGCGCGGAGTGCGTCCACGTCGACACGCCCGTGGTCGGGGAGGTCGTCTGCCCGGTGTCGGAGGTCGAGGGCGAGTCCCTCGAGGACCTCGCGCTGCTGGACGGCGACGGGTCGGCCCGTTGGTCCCGACCGTTCGCGCCGGTCATCCACTTCCCGTTCCCGGCCGGCGACCTCGACGGCGGGGGCGGTGAGGACCTGCTGGTGGAGCTCCTCTCCCTCGACGGCTCCGACGACGAGACGGTCGCGCTCGACGCCGCGACCGGCGAGGAGCTGTGGCGTCGGTCGACGTCGTTCTTCGGCCCGTTCCTGCTGCCCGGGGGTGACCTCGACGGCGACGGGGACGCCGACCTCCTCGAGCTGGCCTTCGAGGAGGACGACGACGAGATCGCGCTGGTGGTCGGACGCATCGACGGCAGCACGGGCACGGCGACGGGGGTGGTGACCCGCCGCGCCGAGCGCGTCGCCGGTGAGGACGGCTTCGGGGCCTCCGCGTTCCTCTCGAGCGGCCTCGAGGCCGACGGGGCCGCCGGGTCCGACCTGCTGGTCGGCCTGGTCGTCTTCGACGACGAGGGCGTGCACGGCGGCGTCGGGCTCGAGCGCGGCGTCGACGGTGCTTCGATCCTCGACCTGCCGGTCGACGAGGTCGAGCTGTTCGGGCTCGACGACCTCGACGGCGACGGCACCGTGGACACGATCACCTCGGCGGCCATCCCGTTCGAGGAGATCTGCTTCGAGGACGAGGAGTTCGGCGAGACGTTCTGCTCCTTCGAGCCGGTGGTCGACGCGGTCGACCTGACCGCGCGCACCCTGCCGGAGCGCACCGAGCTGTGGACGCTGCCGCAGGTCGGCCTGTCCAGCGGGTCCGTGTTTCCGGTTGCGGACCTCGACGGTGACCTCGGTGCGGAGGTGCTCCGCTTCTCCGACACCTACGAGTTCGACGGCCAGGTCGAGCGCTACGACGCCGGCTTCACGGTCCTGCGCGGCAGGGACGCCACGGCGCTGTGGTCGCGCGGTCGGGTCGCCTGACGGTCGGGTGCCTGACGGTCGGGTGACGGACGTGGGCTAGCGTCGGGGCGGCATCCCCGCCCCCGACGCGAGGCCCCGTGGTGGACCTTCCCGAGTCGATGCGCGCGGCCCGGCTCCACCGGGTCCGCACCCCCGACGCACCCGAGGACCTCCGGGTCGACGAGGTCCCCGTGCCCCGCCCGTGCCCGGGCGAGGTGCTCGTGCGCGTGCTCGCCTGCGGCGTCTGCGCCTCCGACCTCCACGTCGTCCAGGGCGTCACGCCGCACGGCCCGTCGCTGCCCCAGGTCCTCGGCCACGAGGCCGCCGGCGAGGTCGCCGCCGTCGGTGAGGGCGTCGAGGGCTGGCTGCCCGGCGACCGGGTGGTGCCGCTCATGGGCCGCCCCTGCAGCATCTGCGGCTACTGCCGCATCGGCCGGGAGAACCTCTGCCGACAGCTGCAGGTCGCCGGCATCGACACCGACGGCGCCATGGCCGAGTACGTGCTCGCCGACCCCCGCTGGCTCGCCCCCGTCCCGTCGACGATCCCCGCGGCGCACGCCGCGATCCTGTCCGACGCGGTGGCGACGCCCTACCACGCGCTGAAGCGTGCGGGCGTCGGCGAGGGCGTGGTGACCGTCGTGGTCGGGCTCGGCGGGCTCGGGATGCACGCCGTGCAGCTCGCCGCCCTCGCCGGCGCGACCGTGGTCGGCGTGGACGTCGACCCGGTGAACCTGGAGCGGGCGCGGGAGTGGGGCGCCGATGAGGTCGTCGACGCCCGCGACGGCGACGCCGCACGCGCCGTCCGGGAGCTGACCGACGGCGGCGCCGACGTCGCGCTCGAGTTCGTCGGCCGGACCGACACGGTCGCGACCAGCGTGAAGTCGCTGCGTCCCGGCGGCCGGGCCGCGATCGTCGGGCTCACCCCGGCGAGGATGGAGCTGCTCCCGACGGCGCTGTTCGTCGCCAACGAGCTCGAGGTCGTCGGCTCGTTCGGTTCGACGGCGGCCGACCTGAACGAGCTCGTCGACCTCGTGGAGGCCGGCCGGCTCGACCTCAGCCGGTCCGTCACGCACACCACCGACCTCGACGGGGTCGGCGAGGCGCTGCACCGGCTGGAGACGCGCGACGACCACCCGATCCGGGTGGTCGTCGAGCTGGGCTGAGGTCGGCCTGCTCAGGGGAGGACTCAGCCCTCGGTGATCTCGACCTTCTCGATGACGACGTCCTCGACCGGACGGTCCTGCACGCCGGTGCGGGTCGTCGCGATCGCGTCGACGACGTCGAGCCCGTCGATCGCCTTGCCGAAGACGGCGTACTGCGGCGGCAGGCCGTAGTCCGAGTGCATGATGAAGAACTGCGACCCGTTGGTGTTCGGGCCGGCGTTCGCCATCGCCACGGTGCCGCGCGGGTAGCGGTGCTCGCGGGCCAGGTCGAGCTCGTCGTCGAAGCGGTAGCCCGGACCGCCCGTGCCGGGCCGGCCCTCGGCGAGCCCGACGGGGTCGCCGCCCTGGATCATGAAGCCCTGGATGACGCGGTGGAAGATCGCGCCGTCGTAGAAGCCCTCGCGAGCGAGGAAGACGAAGTTGTTGACGGTCGTCGGGGCACGGTCCGCGTACAGCTTCAGCGTGATCGTGCCCTCCGAGGTCTGGAGCGTGGCCGTGTAGGCGGTGTCCGTGTCGATGACCATCTCGGGCGGGGCGGGGTACTGCTTCGCCACGGGGGCGTCCTCTCGTGGGTGGGGTGGGTGCGGGGTGTGGTGCGGGGCCGGTGCGAGCGTGCCGGATCCGGGGCTCAGACGGCGGGCTCGACCGTGGCCGACAGGATGACGGTCGGTTCGGTCGCGACCTGCCCGTCGGTCGGGCCGTTCGCGATGCGGTCGACGACGTCCATGCCCTGCAGGACCGTGCCGAACGCCACGTAGTCCGGAGGGAGCGGGTAGCCCGGCTCGGCCTGCACGATGAAGAACTGGGAGCCGTTGGTGTCCGGGCCGGCGTTCGCCATGGCCACCGTGCCGCGCGGGTAGCCGCCGGCGGCCGTGACGAGGTCGACGGTTGCATCGAGCTCGTCCGGGAACGTGTAGCCGGGCAGGCGCGTCGAGCAGGCCTCGTCGACGCAACCCGTGCCGGTGCCGGTCGGGTCGCCGCCCTGGATCATGAACCCGTTGATCGTCCGGTGGAACGGCACGCCCTCGTAGTAGCCGTCCCCGGCGAGCGCGACGAACGCGTTCACGGCCGTGGGCGCGAGCGACGGGTCGAGCTGGAGCACGATGTCGCCGCAGGTCGTCGCGAGCGTGACCGTGTAGGTCGTGCCCTCGTCGATGACGGTGGCGGGGACGTCGTCGTACGGCTCCAGCCGCGGCTCGGGCGCGGCACCGGCCGGCTCGCAGGGCTCGGCGTCGACGGGCTGCGGCACCATCTGCTCGGCGCCTGCCTCGGTCGGGTCGCTCGCCGCGTCCGTCGCCGTCGGGTCGGTCGCCCCGTCGTCGACCGCGAGCCCGTCCCCGCGGTCCCGGAGGGCGAGCACGCCGACGAACGTGCCGAGCCCGAGCAGCAGCACGACGGCGGCGGCGACGATGCGCCGATGGTCGCGCTGCGTCCGCGCGGCGGCCTGGCGCTTCGCGCGGGCCCGCGCGAGCTCCTTCTGGTGGGTCTTCTTGCTCACCGGCGGGTCTCCCGGTCACACGGTGGCGGCGGGGCGGAGGCTACCCGCCGGCGCCGCACCGGGACCGCGCCGTGCGGGCTCACACACGTCCGCGCCTGGCGGCTCACACACGTCCGCGCCTGGCGGCGACCCTCCAGCAGTGCAGGTGCCAGTGGCGGCGCCAGTCCGGCTGGTGCGCCGGCCACGCGACCACGTGGCCCTGGCCCGGCGGGATCCGGTTGCCGCACCCCGGGCAGAGGTACTCCTTCGAGGCGCGGAACGCCGGTACCCGCCGGACCTCGTACCCGTCGAGCTCGGGGACCTCGAGGCTCACGGGTCAGCGCTCGATGCCGGCGACGACCAGCAGCAGCGCGAACCCGTCGTCCGAGCCGCTCCAGTGCTCGTGCACGACGTCGTAGCCGGCGGTGCGCATCAGCGAGCGCACCGCTCGGACGGCCAACCAGAGGTCGTCGGCCTGGCCGAGCACGGGCACGACGTCCGGGATGACGTCCACCGGGCTGACGAGGTACGCGAGCGCCGCGCCCGCGAGCACCTTGCTCTGCCACGGCACCCGGTCGTCGCGCACGAGCCGGCCGAGGAGCCGCACGACGTCGGGGAGGAACGTCAGCAGCTCGCGCACGGTCGTCTCGCGCCGCGGCCGCTCCCCCGGCCCGGAGGTGGGCCGGGGTGCGTCGTCGCGGTCGGGCGCGTCGTCCGTGTCGGGCACCGTGCCCCCGTCAGGCGTAGACGTAGAAGCCGCGGCCCGCCTTGCGCCCGAGGAAGCCCGCGCCGACCAGGTGCTGCAGCAGCGGCGCCGGTGCGTAGGACGGCTCGCGGAACTCGGTGTTGAGGGTCTCGATGATCGCGAGGGTCACGTCGAGGCCGACGATGTCCATGAGCTCGAACGGACCCATCGGGTACCCGCAGCCGAGCTTCATCGCGGTGTCGATCTCCTCGGCCGTCGCGTAGTGTGAGTCGAGCATCTTCACGGCGTCGTTGAGGTACGGGAAGAGCAGGGCGTTGACGATGAAGCCGGCGCGGTCCGGGCAGAGCACCCCGACCTTGCCGATCCGCTCGGTGAACGCGCGGGCCTGCTCGGTGACCTCGTCCGGGGTGCGGACGGTCGGCACGACCTCGACGAGCTTCATGATCGCGGCGGGGTTGAAGAAGTGCAGGCCGATGAACCGCTCCGGCCGGCCCGACGCCATGGCGCAGGCGATCACCGGCAGCGACGAGGTGGTCGTCGTCAGGACGGTCTCCGGCTTGCAGACCTCGCCGAGCTCCCGGAACAGCTCGGTCTTGACCGCGAGGTCCTCCGCGACCGCCTCGATGACGACGTCGCAGGTCGCGAGGTCACCGAGCTCGGACGTGCCGGAGATGCGGGCCAGCGCGGCGTCCATGTCCTCGGTGGACATCCGCCCCTTCTCGACCATCCGCTGCATCGACTTCGCGACGGACGCCACGACCTTCTCGGCCTTCTCCTTGCTGCGGCCGCGGACCACGACGTCGAAGCCCGCCTTGGCGCAGACCTCGACGATGCCGGAGGCCATGGTCCCGGTGCCGACGACCCCGACGGTCGTCCAGTCGGCGATGCGGTCGGGGTCGGCGGGCCCGCGTGCGGCGTCCTGGTCCGGCACGACCCGCGACGACCCGGGCTCCTCATAGGTGTAGAACCCGCGCCCGGACTTGCGTCCCTTGAAGCCGGCGGCGTCGAGCTGGCGCAGGTAGGGCCGCGGAGCGAAGCGGGTGTCGTCGAACTGGGAGTGGATCGCCTCCATGATCCCGACGAACGTGTCGATGCCGACGAGGTCGGTCAGGGCGATGGGACCCATCGGCAGCCCGGCGCCGAAGCGCATCGCGTTGTCGATGTCCTGCATGGTCGCGTAGCCCGACTCGACCATCCCGACGGCCTGGTTCAGGTACGGGAACAGCAGCTGGTTCGCGATGAACCCGCGTCGGTCGCCGACCGCCACCGGCACCTTCCCGATGGACTCGGCGAACGACTTCGCGGTCTCGACCACGGCCTCGTCGGTGACGACGGTGCGGACGAGCTCGATGAGCTTCATGACCGGCGCGGGGTTGAAGAAGTGGAAGCCGAGGACCCGGTTGGGGCGCTGGGTGTGCACGGCGATGTCCATCACCGGCAGCGAGGAGGTGTTGGTCGCGATGATCGCGTCGGGCGAGGCGACCTCGTCGAGCTTCGCGAAGGCCTCCTGCTTGAGCGCGAGGACCTCGGGGACGGCCTCGACGATGAGGTCGCGGTCGGACAGCGCGGTCCAGTCGGTCGTGCCCGTGATGCGACCGATGATCGCGTCGCGCTCGTCGGTGTCGATCTTCTCCTTGGCGACCAGCCGCTCGAGGGCACCCCGGATCCGCTCGTACCCGCGCTCCACGGCGAGGTCGTCGACCTCCACGAACACGACATCGATGCCGTGGCTCGCGACGATCTGGGCGATGCCGGAGCCCATCGTGCCGCAGCCGACGATGCCGACCTGCTGGATCTGCTCGCTCATGTGGGGTGCCGCTCCTGCCGGGTCCGCCGGGACGCCCCCGGCCGTGTCCGGGCAGGCTAGGGCGCAGCCGACCGGCCGGTCGAACCCGCCACCGCGGCGTCCGGTCAGGCCGGGACCGGCACCTCGACGTCGACGCTGCGGACCGCCTCGAGCAGGGCCTTCGCGCAGGCGACGTGGCGCAGCAGCGTGAGCCGGTCACCCTCGCAGTGCAACCGGTGCAGCACCAGGGCCCGCATCGACTCGACGCGGCCCTCCAGCACCTCCACCCACCGGTCGAGCGGCGCCGAGATGCGGAACGGCGCCTGCGCGAACCCGTCCTCGTCGACGACCCGCGCGGCGCGACAGACCCCCGCCGTGAGGTCGAGCAGGACCCGGCGGGTCGGGACGTCCCCGGCGCCCTCGAAGGCGAACGCGACGGGCCAGTCCCAGTCGGTGGCGACGTCGGCGTACTGCTCCGAGCCGTTGATGGCGTCGCAGACCGCGTCGAGCCACGCCTGCGTCCCGAGCACGTGCGCCATCCGTCCCGCTCCCTCTCCCGCCGGCGAGGGTAGCGCGCACGGTGCCCGGCCGACCCGGCGAGCGGGTCAGGCTGCCCCGAGCGCCACGAGCACGACCGACACGAGGTTGAACGTCGCGTGCGCCGCGCCGGCGGCGAGCAGGCTGCCGGTGCGGCGGTAGGTCAGGGCGAGCACGACGCCGAGCAGGGACAGCCCGAGGTACTGGGCCGGGTGCGGCAGGCCGACGTGGGCCAGGCCGAAGACGACCCCGCTGACGACTGCGGCCGGCCACGTCCCGATCCGGACGAGCAGCGCCCGGAAGAGCACCCCCCGGAAGATGAGCTCCTCGACCAGCGGCGCGAACACGACGACGGAGACGACGCCGAGCACGCGGGCGGGGCCGCCGGCTCGCAGCAGCTCGAACAGCTGCTGCTGCGGCTGGGGCAGCGGACCGACGAGCGCGTTCGCGGCGAGCAGCAGTCCCGTGACCAGCAGGTAGCCGATCCCGCCCGCCAGGACCCCGGCGCGGACGCGCCCGAAGCGGTCCCGCCGACCCGGTCCCAGCAGGTCCCACGACAGCTGGCCGCGCCCGGTCAGCCATGCGAGGAACCCGGCGAGGGCGACGGCGTTGATGACCACGATGACGGCGCCGGTCGACGCCGGTGAGCCGCCGAGCTCCACCCCGAGGGTCACCAGGGGGGCGAGCACCACGAACTGGGCCAGCAGGGACCAGAGCACCAGCAGCAGCCCGTCAGCGACGGTCACGCCGGCGGGCAGCGCGGCGAGGTCCTCGACCGGACGGTCCGGGCGGTCCGGGCGGTCCGGCCGGGCGACCCGGGGGTCGCGCGGGACGGGGGGCGGGGGCGGGTCGGTGGGGTGCACGGGCGGGAGGCTACTGCGCGCGGGAGAGCCGCTTCGCGACCACCGTGCCAACCAGGGCGCCGCCGGCGCCGGCGAGCAGCAGCAGCGGGACGGGAGGGGCCCCGCCGGCGTGGGCCGGCACGGCGCCGAGCAGCGACGGCGGTGCGTCCTCCGGGATGCGGACGTCGCGGACCTCGACCTCGGTCGGCTCCGCGGCGGCGGCGCCGTCCTCGTCGGTCGCCTCGAGCGCGACCCGGTAGGTGCCGGGCGCGAGCCCGCGGCCGTCGGCGTCGTCGAGGGCCCACGTCGCCCGGTGCCGACCGGCGTCGACCACGCCGATCGGCCGGCGGGCCACCTCGGCCCCGCTCGCGTCCGTGACGACGACCGCGAGCTCCGCCGCCTTGTTCACCACGGTCTCGAGCCGCACCACCTCGACGGTGAGCGGCGCGGGGCGCGGCGTCGTGGTCGGGGCGACGACGAGCGGGGCGCCGTAGCCCTCGGGGGCGGTCAGGCGCAGCGTCGCGTCGGGCGCCGCCGCGACCGTCCACGTGCCGAGGCCACGCTCGGCCACGACGCTGCCGCCGGCCACGACCCGGAACGGCCCGTCCGCCCGCAGTGGGACCGGCCCGTCGAGCGTCCCGAGCCCCACCCGGACCCGGTCCGGCAGGTCCGGCGGCGACGCCACCGACACCCCCGTGTAGTACCTGGCCAGGATCTCCTCGGCGCTGGCCCCCTGCTGGGCCCCACCGAGCGCGCCGTACTGGCTCATCCCGACGCCGTGCCCCCAGCCGCGCCCGTCGACCACGACCGCGTCATCCGTGACGGTGAACTCGAGACGGGAGGACGGGATGGTGGCCGGCAGGGGACGCAGGCCGTCGGCGCGCGGGGTCGGGAACCGGTCCGAGACACCCGGGGCGACCGAGGAGACGAAGGAGCGGAAGTCGGGCGCGGAGACCGCGAACTCCTCGCCGTCCTCGCGGGTCACGACCACCTGGTCGACGCCGGTCGGGTCGGCGCGCAGTTCGATGTCGGCGAACGGGACGCTCGGCCCGAGCGTCTCGCCGCGGGAGAGGATCTCGGTCATCTCCTCGCGGGTGAACTCGACCCGCCACTCGTGGAACGGCGAGACGACGTCCCACGGGTCGTCGACGGCCTTCAGGTACGGGAACGCCCCCTCGGAGGGGAAGACGTCCTCGTTGTCGCGGGTCCGACCACCCGAGGTCGAGAAGTAGCGGGCCAGGATGGGACCGCCGTCGGCGTCCACGACGACCCGGCCCTCGGTCGCCGCCACGGCGGCGGCCCACCGCTCCCCCTGCGGCGCCTCGACGTGCTGGCGGCCCCGGTAGACCTGGCAGGCGACGGTGTCGCAGATGTCGTACCCGTCGAACGACGCGAGCCGGATCGAGTACCAGGCGTAGGTCCGGGCGGCGATGGCCTGGGCCTCGAGCGCCGCCTCGGGCCACGACACCGGGACCTCGGCGAGGCCCTCGACGTAGGTGCGCATCGAGACGTCGTTGACGACGAGGACGCCGTCCGGCGACCTCCGCAGCTCGATGGTGCCGGCGTACCGGCTCCCGTCGGGCAGGGTGAAGACGGTCGACTCGCCCGCCTCGAGCCGCAGCGGCTCGCCGTACAGGCCGAGGTCGACCGGCGGGCCGTCGCCCGCGGCCTGCGCGGCCGCCGGCGCGCCGGCGGCGAGCCAGACGAGGCCCGCGACGCAGGCCGCGGCCACGCCCCGTCGGCGGCGCCGGCGGCCGCCCGGCCCGGTCGTCACGTCGGCCGGGTCCGCGCGTCGCCGGGGACGCGCTCGATGTCGGCGCCCAGGTCCGTGAGCTGCCCGACGAGGTCGGTGTAGCCACGGTCGACGTGGTGGACGTCGTGGACGACCGTCTCCCCCTCGGCGACGAGCCCGGCGAGCACCCCGGCCGCGCCGGCGCGGACGTCGAGGCCGGCGAGGTGCGCCCCCCGCAGCGGCACCCCGCCACGGATCATGGCGTGGTGCCCGTCGATGGTGATGTCGGCACCCATGCGGGCGAGCTCGTCGACGAAGGAGAACCGGGACTCGAAGACGTTCTCGGTGCACCGGGAGGTCCCGCTGGCCTGCGTCATGAGCACCATCATCTGGGGTTGCAGGTCGGTCGGGAACCCCGGGTAGGGCAGGGTGACGACGTTGATCGCGCGCAGGCCGTCGCTGCGCACGGTGATGGTGTCCACCGTGTCGTCGACGTTGACGCCCATGTCGGCGAGCTTCAGCAGCGGCAGGTGCAGGTCCCCCGGCCGCACGTCGGTGACGGTGACCTCCCCGCCGGTGAGCGCCCCGGCGACCAGGAACGTCCCGGCCTCGACCCGGTCCGGGCAGGTCGCCCAGCGCACCGGGTGGAGCCGGTCGACGCCCTCGATGGTCAGGGTGGCCGTCCCGATGCCGTCGATGCGGGCGCCCATCGCGACGAGCATCCGGCACAGGTCCTGGATCTCGGGCTCCCGGGCCGCGTTGTCCAGGACGGTGACGCCCTCGGCGCGGGTCGCCGCCATCACGAGGTTCTCGGTGGCGCCGACGCTCGGGAAGTCGAGGGTGAACCGGGTCCCGCGCAGCTTCTCGGCGGTGACCTCGACCTCGTCGGGGTGCTGGTTGACCACCGCGCCCATCGCGGTCAGGCCGCGCAGGTGCAGGTCGATGCCGCGCGCGCCGATGCGGTCGCCACCCGGCAGGGCGAGGCGCGCCCGGCCGGTGCGGGCGAGCAGCGGTCCGAGGGTGGAGATGGACGCCCGGATCCGGGTCACGGCCGCCGCAGGCGCGTGGTGGTCGGGCTCGCCCTCCACGGTGATCGTGGCGCGCTCCCCGTCGACCTCGACCTCGGCGCCGACCCCCTCGAGGATCTCCCCCATCACCGGCACGTCGTTGATCAGGGGGACGTTGTCGATGATCGTGGTGCCCTCGGCCAGGAGCGCGGCGGCCATCAGCTTCAGGGCCGAGTTCTTCGCACCGTGCACGCGGACCTGGCCGACGAGCGGCCCTCCTCCGCGCACGACGAACAGGTCGGTCGGGTCCTTGGCCGGGGGGCCGGCGGCGCGGGTGGTCACCATGACGGCGCAGCGTACGGACACGACGACGCCCCGACCGCAGGGTCGGGGCGTCGGGTGGCGGTGGCCGGTGCGCCGTCCGGGGCAGCGGCCCTCGTCAGGCGCCGAGACGCATGCGGAGCTCCTGCTTGCGCACGGAGGCCTCGAGCGTGGCGAGCTCCTCCTTGGACATGCGCTCCTCGAGCGTGCGCTTGCGGGCCTCGGCCCGCCGCACGTCGATCTCGGACGATAACTCCGCGATGTCCGCGAGGACGACGACGTCGCCGCCCTTGACGTACAGGAAGCCGTGGTGGACCGCGACGCGCTCCTCGGAGCCGTCGGCGAGCACGACCTTCACGGGCGCGATGTCGAGGGCGAGCAGCGCCGGCTGGTGACCCGGGAGGATCCCGATCTCACCGTCGAGCGAGCGCGCGTAGACGGCCTGCGCCTCGACCGAGAGCACGGACTTCTCGGCGGAGACGATCTCCACCTGCATGGTCGCCATGCGGGACTCCTTCGTTGCCCGCCGTCCGGGGGTGCCGCGTGCGCGTCACCCCCGGCGGGAGGTCACTTGGCGAGCTCGGCCGCCTTGCGACGCACGTCGTCGGCGTCGGCCGAGTAGAGGAACGCCTGCTCGGGCAGGTCGTCGAGCTCACCCTCGATGAGCTGCTTGAAGCTCGCGACGGTGTCGGCGACCGGGACGTACACGCCCTTCTGGCCGGTGAACTGCTCGGCGACGTTGAAGTTCTGGGAGAAGAACCGCTGCGCCTTGCGGGCCCGGGCGACGATGACCTTGTCCTCCTCGGACAGCTCGTCGATGCCCAGGATGGCGATGATGTCCTGGAGGTCCTTGTAGCGCTGCAGGATCTCCTGGACGCCGGTGGCGACGTCGTAGTGCTCCTGGCCGACGACCTGCGGGTCGAGGATCCGGGAGGTCGAGTCGAGCGGGTCGACGGCCGGGTAGATGCCGAGCGCCGCGATGTCACGCGAGAGCACGGTCTGGGCGTCGAGGTGGGCGAAGGTCGTGTGCGGCGCCGGGTCGGTGATGTCGTCGGCGGGGACGTACACGGCCTGCAGCGAGGTGATGGAGCGACCGCGGGTCGAGGTGATGCGCTCCTGGAGCTGGCCCATCTCGTTCGACAGGGTCGGCTGGTAGCCCACGGCCGACGGCATGCGGCCCAGCAGGGTCGACACCTCGGAACCGGCCTGGACGAAACGGAAGACGTTGTCGACGAAGAGCAGCACGTCCTGACGCATCTCGTCGCGGAAGTACTCCGCCATGGTCAGCGCGGACAGGGCGACGCGCAGGCGCACGCCCGGCGGCTCGTCCATCTGCCCGAAGACCAGCGCGGTCTTCTCGAGGACGCCGGCCTCCTTCATCTCGAGGAAGAGGTCGTTGCCCTCACGGGTGCGCTCGCCGACACCGGCGAACACCGACACACCACCGTGGTTCTCGGCGACGCGGGAGATCATCTCCTGGATGACGACGGTCTTGCCGACGCCGGCGCCACCGAACATGCCGATCTTGCCGCCCTCGACGTAGGGCTCGATCAGGTCGATGACCTTGATGCCGGTCTCGAACATCTTGGCCTGGGGCTCGAGCGTGTCGAAGTCCGGGGACGGGCGGTGGATGGCCCACCGGTCCTCGGCCTCGAACGCCTCGCGCTCCTCGAGGGGCAGGTCGAGCGGCTGGCCGAGCACGTTGTAGATGTGGCCGAGCGTCGACGGGCCCACCGGCACGGAGATCGGGGCGCCGGTGTCGACGACCTCGGTCCCACGCTGCACGCCGTCCGTCGGGGCCATGACGATCGCGCGGACGCGACGGTCACCGATGTGCTGCGCGACCTCGGCGGTCAGGGTGCGCTTCTCACCCTGGTACTCGCGCTCGAAGGTGAGCGCGTTGTAGATGTCGGGCAGGTCGCCGGGGGGGAACTCGACGTCGACGACGGGGCCGATGACGCGGACGATCCGTCCGTCGCCCGAACGGGCGCTGGTGTCCATGTCGCTCGCCATGGGTGTGCTCCTCGGTGGAGAGAGAACTTGGTGGGTCGGTGTGGTCGTGCCGGCGCTCAGCCGTTGGACAGCGCCTCGGCGCCGCCCACGATCTCGGAGATCTCGGTGGTGATCTGGTCCTGACGAGCCTGGTTCATCACGCGGCTGAGCGAGGTGATGACGTCGTCGGCGTTGTCGGTCGCGGACTTCATGGCCCGCTGCCGGGAGGCGTGCTCGGACGCGGCGGACTCGAGCATCCCCGCGAAGACCTTGGCCTCGACGTAGCGCGGCACCAGCAGGTCGAGGATCTCGGACGGGCCGGGCTCGAAGATGAAGTCGGGCGGCAGCTCCGTGCCGCCCTCGAACTCGGAGCGGTCGACCGGCAGCAGCTGCATGGTGTTGGGCACCTGCGTCAGCGACGACTTGAAGTCGGTGTAGACGATCCACACCCGATCGAGGTCGCCGGCGCCGTAGGCGCCCATGACGGCCTGCGCCACGGACTGCGCGTCGACGTACCCCGGCTGGTCGGAGACGCCCTGCCACAGGCGCTCACCGCGACGGCCACGGAACTTGAAGTAGCCCTCGCCCTTGCGGCCGACGAGGTAGAGCCGGACGGTGTTGCCGGCCTGCTCCTCCTCGCGGATGAGGCGCTCGGCGCGCTTGAGCACGTTGGCGTTGTAGGCGCCGGCGAGGCCGCGGTCGGACGTGACGACGATGATGCCGACGTTGGTGACCGTCGGGTGGGGGGCCAGCAGCGGGTGGTCGGCGACCTCGTTGGAGACCGCCAGGCCCTTGATGACCTCGTGGATCTGCTCGGCGTACGGGCGCGCCTCGTTCACGCGCTTCTGCGCCTTCATGATGCGCGAAGCGGCGATCATCTCCATCGCACGCGTGATCTTCTGCGTGCTCTTGACGGAACGGATGCGCCGGCGGAGCTGCCGGATCTGTCCGCTACCTGCCACGTCCTGGCCTCACGTCGTCGGTGTGGTCGGGTCTGGTCTGGGCTGCCCGGGGGCGGGCCGCGCCGGCGGTCGCGTGCGACCGCCGGCGTGGTCACGTCTCAGGCGTCGGTGTCGTCGCCCTCGGCGGCCATCACGTCCCAGCCCTCGTTGCGCTCCTCGCCGGCGTCGGTGGCGACGGCCACCGACGGCTGGAAGGTCTGCTTGAAGGCGTCGATGGCGGCCTCGAGACGGCCCTCGAGGTCGTCGGAGAGCTTCTCGGTGCGCAGCTGGGCCAGCACGTCCGCGTGGCGCGAGCGCATGAACTCCAGCAGCTCCTTCTCGAAGCGGCGGACGTCCGTGACGGGCACGTCGTCGAGCTTGGCCTTGGTGACGGACCAGATGATCGCGACCTGCTCCTCGACGGGCAGGGGCTGGTACTGGTTCTGCTTCAGCACCTCGACCACGCGCTGACCGCGGGCGATCTGCTGCTGCGACGCCTTGTCGAGGTCGGAGCCGAACTGCGCGAAGGCCTCGAGCTCGCGGTACTGCGCCAGCTCGAGACGGACGGTGCCGGAGACCTTCTTCATGGCGGGACGCTGCGCGGAGCCACCGACCCGGGAGACCGAGATGCCGGCGTTCATGGCCGGGCGGACGCCCTGGTAGAAGAGGTCGGTCTCGAGGAAGATCTGCCCGTCGGTGATGGAGATCACGTTCGTCGGGATGAAGGCCGAGACGTCGTTGGCCTTGGTCTCGACGATCGGCAGCGCGGTCATCGAGCCGCCGCCGAGCTCGTCGGAGAGCTTCGCGGCACGCTCGAGCAGCCGGCTGTGGAGGTAGAAGACGTCACCGGGGTACGCCTCGCGGCCCGGCGGGCGACGCAGCAGCAGCGACAGCTGGCGGTACGCGTCGGCCTGCTTGGTGAGGTCGTCGTAGATGATGAGGGCGTGCTCGCCCTTCTCCATCCAGTTCGCGCCGATGGCCGCGCCGGCGTACGGCGCCGAGAACTGGAAGGCGGCCGGCGAGGAGGCCGGGGCCGACACGACGGTGGTGTACTCGAGCGCGCCGTTGTCCTCGAGGGTCTTGACGACCTGGGCGACGGTCGAGCCCTTCTGGCCGATCGCGACGTAGATGCACTTCACCGCATCCGGGGTGCCCCAGAGCTGCTTCTGGTTGATGATCGTGTCGATCGCGATCGCCGTCTTGCCCGTCTGGCGGTCACCGATGATCAGCTCGCGCTGGCCGCGGCCGATCGGCGTCATGACGTCGATGACCTTGATGCCGGTCTGCAGCGGCTCGGACACCGGCTGGCGCTCGGTCACGCCGGGGGCCTGGACCTCGAGCGGGCGCTGGCCGTCGATCCTGGTCTCGTCGAGCGGGCCCTTGCCGTCGATCGGACGACCCAGCGGGTCGACCACGCGGCCGAGCATCGCGTCCCCGACCGGGACGGAGAGCACGCGGCCGGTGCGACGGACGGTCTGCCCCTCCTCGACGGAGGAGGCGTCGTCCATGACGACGGCACCGATGGAGTGCTCGTCGAGGTTCATGGCGATGCCGAAGACCCCGTTGCCGAAGTCGAGCAGCTCGTTGGCCAGCGTGCCGGGCAGCCCGGACACGTTGGCGATGCCGTCACCGGCGTCGGTGACGCGGCCGACCTGCTCCTGGCTCGTGGAGGGCTCGTAGCCCTCGAGCATGGCGCGCAGCGCGGACGTCACGTCCTCGGGGCGGATCGTCAGATCTGCCATCGTGTTCGTTCCTTCACACTCGTCTCGGGTGCGGGGCCGCCAGGGGCGCCGCCGGGTGGGTCTGGCTCAGCGGCCGATGCGCGTCTTGACGTCGGTGAGACGCTTGGACAGCGTGCCGTCGATGACGGTGTCGCCGACGCGCGCGAGGACGCCGCCGACGACGTCCGGGTCGACGAAGACCTTGAGGTCGAGCTGCTTGCCCGTCACGCGCTCCAGCGCCGCCGTGAGGGAGGCCTTCTGGGCGTCGTCCAGCGGGACGGCGACGTGGACCTCGGCGAGCTCGCGGCCCCGGCTGGTCGACGCCAGCTCGGCCGCGGCCCGAGCGATGTCGGCGAGGTCGCCGGCGCGGCCGCCCGCGATCACCATGCCGAGCGCCGCCCGGGTGGCCGGGTGGGCCGCCGTGAGCAGGTCGGTCTCCACGACACCGAGCCGCACGCCGACGGGCACGCCGCTGTCGGTGAGCTTGTTGCGGAGCTCCTCGTTCGCATCGACGGCGCGGGCGATCTGCAGCAGCTCGTCCTCGACGGTCTCGAGGGCACCCTCACCGGTGGCCAGGGCCACGACGGCCTCGGCGTAGCCTCGGGTTCGGTCGCTCATCTCTTCAGCCTCGTTGGTTGCCGTGTGCACGTGGTGTGCACCACCGCGGTGCGCCCGGCGGGGCCCCGCCGGCGCCGGCCCCGAGCGTGCTCGGGGCGCGGACGCCGGTCAGTTGCTCCGCGACAGCGACTGGATGTACTCGTCGACCAGGCCCTGGTGGGCGGCCGGGTCGAGCTCCTTCTCGACGATCTTCGACGCGAGCGCGACGGAGAGCGAGCCCACCTCGGCACGCAGCTCCTGCAGGACGCGGTCGCGCTCGGTGGCGACCTCGGCCTGGGCACGCGCCACGATCGACTGCGCCTCGGCCTCGGCCTTGGCGATGATGTCGCGGCGGAGCGACTCGGCCGTGGACTTCGCCTCGTCGATGATGCGGTTCGCCTCCGCACGGGCCGCGTCGTCGGACGCCGCCCGCTCGGCCTTCACGGCCTCGGCCGCGGCGAGCGCCCGGTCCGCCTCCTCCATCTTGCCCTGGATCGCGGCGGCGCGGTCCTCGAGCAGCTGGTTGAGGCGGGGGAACGCGACGCGAGAGAGCACGAAGAAGACGATCGCGAAGGCGATGAAGCCGTAGACCAGCTCCGCCGTCTCCGGGAGGATGACCGCGCCCGGGTTCGACTCCGCCTCCTCGGCGGCCAGGATCAGCAGGTTGTACATGGTGCGTCCTTCACGGGTGGTCCGACGGTGCCCTCAGGAGACCGTCAGATGACGAACGCGAGGACGAAGCCGAACAGCGCGAGGGCCTCGACGAACGCGACGCCGAGGAACATCGTGGTCCGGACCATGCCGGCCGCCTCAGGCTGACGGGCCATCGCCTCGACGGACTTGCCGACGAGGTAGCCGATGCCCAGGCCCGGGCCGATCGCGGCGAGGCCGTACACGAGGCCGTTCCCGAGGTTCTCCATCGGTGACTCTCCTATGGTGCTGGCGTCGGTCGACGCCGTCTTGGTGGTCGGTTCACCGTGCGAGGTGGTCCCGCACGGGTGCTGCGAGGTCTGGTGCTGCTGGCGGTGCTGCGCGTCGGCTCAGTGCTCCGGGTGGAGCGAGCCGGCGATGTAGACGGCCGCCAGGATGGTGAAGATGTAGGCCTGGAGCCCGCCGACCAGCAGCTCGAAGGTGACGAGCAGCGGGCCGCCGACGAGGCCGATGAACAGGCCGAGCACGCCGCCGAGGGCGCCCTCGGGCAGGACCTTGATCGGGCCGTGGAAGTCGATGAGGAACGAGTTCGCCGCGATGAAGGCGAGGGCCAGGATGATGTGGCCGGCCATCATGTTGGCGAACAGACGCACCGACAGCGTCAGGGGCCGGACGAGGAACGTCGAGACGAGCTCGATCGGCACGATGAGGAGGAGGATCGGCCCGGGGACGCCGGAGGGCACCAGCGTGTTCTTGAAGTAGCGCAGGCCGCCCTGGCTCCTCATGCCGACGAGGATGAACGTGAACCACACCGCGATCGCGAGCATCATCGGCACGGCCATGCGGCCGGTCGTCGGGAACTGCACGAAGGGCATGATCTCGTAGAAGTTGTTCACGAAGATGAACATGAACATCGCCGTCAGCAGCGGGACGAACTTCAGCCCGTCCGGCCCGATGACCTCGAGCACGATGTTCTCGCGCACGAACTGGACGATCGACTCCACGATCGACTGCAGCTTGCCCGGCACGATCTGCGGCTTCGAGAAGGCCGCGATGAACAGGCCGGAGACGATGACCGCGGAGAGCAGGTACAGCAGCCCCGTGCGGTTGAGCGCGAAGATCGTGTCCTCGAACAGGAAGGGCGGGAAGTCGAACAGCTCTTCCAGGGTCGGGACGTGGAAGCCCTCCTCGGCGGCGAGGATGAGGTTCACGCGCGGTCCTTTCGGTCAGCGTGGGAGCCGGGGGTGGCGGCCAGCTCGGGCTGGACCCACCAGAGGGGCTGGTGCGCCAGGGCCACGCGGACCTCGGCGACCAGCACGACGATGACGAGCGCGGGGACGGTCAGCGCGAGCGCGACCCCGTCGGCGACCGGGCGCAGCAGCGCCGCGAGCAGGCCGTAGAGGGCGAGGCGCAGCAGCGCGCCACCGAGGGTCACGGCCTGCAGCACGGCCGGGCCGAAGCGCGCCGCCCAGGACGAGGCGACGGCGGAGCCGGCCGTGAGGCCGAGGATGGCGAGCGCGCTCACGAGGGCGGTGAGCCCGCCGGTGACGCCACGCAGGACGAACGACAGCGCCACGATCGGGACGGCGGCGAGCACCCCGGTGCGCACGCCGGCGCGGGCCATCGTGACCTCGTGGTCACGCGGCACGGGCGGCGTGGTGGGCTGCACGGTGCGTCCTGGGGGTGGCGGGGCGCGGGGGGCGTGCGCGACGTGGAGCGTGGGTGGTGCGTTGCGACGTGCGGGGTGCGGCGAAGGGCGGTGGTTCGGCGTCCGCTACAGGCGCGGGCGCTTGGCCTCCTCGGCCCGACCCTGCTCCTCGGCTCGCAGGAAGATCAGGTAGGTCCCGAGCGAGAAGCCCAGCACCGCGCCGCAAGCGAGGAGCCACGGCGCCGTTCCCAACCAGCGGTCCAGGAGCCACCCGATCCCCATCCACACGCCGGTGGCGGTGAGGAGTTCGAAGCTCGAGGTCCACCCGCGGTCCAGGTCAGCCCAGGTCTCACGGC
Organism: Actinomycetes bacterium; assembly: GCA_046566145.1. Lineage (GTDB taxonomy): Bacteria > Actinomycetota > Nitriliruptoria > Nitriliruptorales > Nitriliruptoraceae > JBKHXF01. The sequence continues at coordinate 124,388 of JBKHXF010000030.1, read as the reverse complement.
GGAACTGGCGGTCGCGGTCGTCCATGGCGGGGCGCACGCTACCAACCTCGGCGCAGGTCGGCCAAAGCCGCGCCGCCGGCACGGCGGGGCCGCGCGGTCAGCGGCCGGCGGCCTGCCTGACGGTGGCCTCGAGGACGTCGTCCACGGCGGACTCGCGGTGGCCGCGGCGCACGCCGGCGGCGGTGAGCAGCACGCCGACGAGGATGGCGGTCGACACACCGGCCACCAGCTCCGCGGGACCGAGCACCGACCACATGACCGTCGCGACGGCCAGCACGGCCGACCAGTACCACAGCACCATCACGGCTCGGCGGTGCGAGTGGCCGAACGCGATCAGCAGGTGGTGGAGGTGGCCCTTGTCGGCCACGGTGATCGACTGTCGCCGGTAGGCGCGACGCGCCACGGCGAAGGCCGTGTCGACGAAGGGGATGGCGAGCACCAGCCCGGGGATGAGCAGCGGCACGGACCCGGCGAAGTCCGCGTAGCTCGGCGCGGTCGAGCGGCCGACGTAGGAGATGCCGGCCGAGGCCAGCAGCAGGCCGAGCATCATCGCCCCGGTGTCACCCATGAAGATGCGGGCCGGGTGGAAGTTGTGCAGCAGGAAGCCGGTGGTCACGCCGACGAGGATGGCGGCGACCAGCGGCGCCGACGTCGGGATCGACTCGGCGATGCCGGCGCCGCCGGAGACCGTGACGAACGCGAAGAACGCGATCGCGGCGATGGCGACGACGCCGGCCGCGAGCCCGTCGAGCCCGTCGATGAGGTTCACGGCGTTGATCATCGCGAGCATCGCGAGCACGGTGAGCGGCACGCCGAGGTCGGCCGAGAGGGTCACGAGCTCGAGGCCCGGGATCCACGCGTAGACGAGCTGGACACCGAAGAGCACGGGCCCGAGCGCCGCGAGCATCTGGCCGGCGAGCTTGATCGACGGGGGCAGGCCGCGCAGGTCGTCGGCGACGCCGACGAGGGCGATGACCAGGACGCCGACGAGGATGCCCAACGGCTCGGACGAGGTGGTGAACAGCTCGCGGAAGCTCGGCAGGAGCGCCGCGGCAGTCAGCGCCGCCAGCACACCGGCGAGCATCCCGAGGCCACCCATCGTGGGCACCGGCTCGCGGTGCACGCGCCGGGGGTCGGCCGGCACGTCGATCGCCCCGATGCGGCGCGCGAACGCGCCCACCAGCGGCGTCACCACCGCGGTGACGACCGCGGCGACGACGGCGACGACGACGTAGGCCGGCACGTGGCTCCTACTCGGCCGGGTACGGGGGGAACTGCGCGACGAGCTCGGCGACCTCGCCGCGGACCGACTCGCGGTCGGCGTCCGAGCCGGTGATGGCCCGGTCGATGAACCCGGCGATGCGCGTCATCTCGTCCGGCCCCATGCCCTGGCTGGCGACCAGCGAGCCGCCGGCGCGGATGCCGGAGGTCACCATCGGCGGGTTGGGGTCGAAGGGGATGCCGTTCTTGTTCAGCACGATCCCGGCGGCGTCGCAGCGCTGCTCGGCGATGGCGCCGGTGAGCTCCGGGTCCTTCGCGGTGACGTCCGCGAGGAACAGGTGCGTGTCGGTGCCGCCGGAGGTGATGCGGTAGCCGCGCTCGGCGAGCCCGGTCGCGAGCGCCCGGATGTCGTCGAGGATGAGCTGCCCGTACTCCTTGAAGGACGGGTCGAGCGCCTCCTTCAGTGCGACGGCCTTCGCGGCGACGACGTGCTCGAGCGGGCCGCCCTGCGTGCCGGGGAAGACGGCCTTGTCGATCGGCGTCGCCCACTGCTCGTTGGTGAGGATGATGGCGCCGCGCGGACCGCGCAGGGTCTTGTGCGTCGTGAACGTGACGATGTCGCACCAGGGCACCGGGCTCGCGTGCACGCCGGCGGCCACCAGCCCGATGAAGTGGGCGGCGTCGCACCACAGCACCGCGTCGACCTCGTCGGCGATGGCGCGGAAGGCCTCGAAGTCGAGCTCGCGCGGGTACGCGGACCAGCCGGCGACGATGAGCTTCGGCCGGTGCTCGAGCGCGAGCGCACGGACCTGGTCCATGTCGATGCGCTCGGTCTCGCGGTCGACGCCGTAGGGCACGACGTCGAACCACTTGCCCGAGAAGTTCAGCCGCATGCCGTGGGTGAGGTGGCCACCGTCGGGCAGCGACATCGCCAGCACGGTGTCGCCCGGCGACACGGTGGCGAAGTAGGTCGCGAAGTTCGCGCTGGCGCCGGAGTGTGGCTGGACGTTGGCGTGGTCGGCCCCGAAGAGCTGCTTGGCCCGGTCGATGGCGAGCTGCTCGATCGGGTCGACGGCCTCGCCACAGCCGCCGTAGTAGCGCCTGCCCGGGTAGCCCTCGGCGTACTTGTTGGTCAGGACGGAGCCCGTGGCGGTCATGACGGCCGGGGAGGCGAAGTTCTCGCTCGCGATGAGCTGCAGCTTCGAGGTCTGGCGCTCGACCTCGGTGCGCAGGAACGCGGCGACCTCGGGGTCGGTGGCCTCGAGGGCGGCGGCGTCGGGTCCGTAGAAGTGCGACACGGATGTGGCCCTGTTCGTGACACGGGGGCGGACGGGTGCCACGAGCCTACCGGTGGGAGCCCCGGAGGAGCCCGTTCGCGTGGGTCAGCGCGGGTCGCCGGGGAGCCAGCCGAACAGCTGGGGGGCGATGGTCGCGACGGCCGCGTCGAGCTGCTCCCCCACCCGCACGTAGGCCTCGTCGGGGCGCCCGTAGGGGTCGGCGATGTCCTCCGTGCCCGCCGGACGCTCCACGTAGGCGCGTGCCCCGTAGGCGAGCCGCGTGAGCAGGTGGACGCGGTCCCTCGGGGAGATCGCCTCGTCGATCGGCTTGAGCGCGGCGCACAGCCGCGCCAGCTCGAGGACCGTGAAGACCCGGTTGTGCGCCTTCGGCGCGCGACGGACGACCTTGCCGCGTTGCGACTCGGTCATCGTCAGCACGAGGTCCGCGCGCAGGATGAGCTCCGGCTCGAGCACGCTGCCACGGTGCGCGGAGAGGTCGAGCCCGCGTTGCGCCGCCTGGGAGCGCGACTGCTCGACCGCCGGCTGTCCGGCGAGCCCGTGGATACCGCTCGACCGGACCCACACCGGGGCGTCGGGACCGATCCGCCGGCGTGCCTCGGCGTCGAGCATCGCCATCCCGAGCGGGCTGCGGGCGATGTTGCCGGTGCAGACGACCTCGATCTCGACGACGTGGTCGCCCGGACGTGGGCCGAGGTCCGGGCTGGGGCCCGCGCCGAACAGGGTCGCCCCGAGGTGCTCCCGCTCCGTCACGAGGTCACCTCGTCGGGAGGGTCGGCGCGGAGGTCGTCGGGGTCGGGCGCGACGACGTCGGTGACGGCCTGGCCGGTGACGACCTCGAGCGGATCGAGCTCGCCGCGGGCGACCGCGAGGACCTCCTCGTCCTCGAGCGGCCCGGAGCGCAGGACCACGGGCTCGGCCCGCGTCAGGTCGACCACGGTCGACACGGGCGTGCCGTGTCGGGTCCCGCCGTCGACGTAGACGGCGACCTGGTCGCCGAGCTGCTGCCGGGCGTTCTCGACGGTCGTCGCCGGCGCCTGCCCGGAGAGGTTCGCGCTGGTGCAGGCGAGGGGACCGACGGCACGGACCAGGGCGAGGGTGACCTCGTCGAGCGGCATCCGGACCGCCACCACGCCCTCGTCGTCGCCGAGGTCCCAGAGGAGGTTCGGGTCGCGCGGCAGGACGATGGTGAGCGGACCGGGCCAGTAGGCGGCCATGAGGCGCTCGGCCGTCTCCGGCACCAGCGTGACGAGTCCCGGCAGCTGCTTCTGCGAGCGCACCAGCACCGGCAGCGGGAAGCGACGCGAGCGACGCTTCGCCCCGAACACCCGGCGCGTCCCGGTCGTCGAGAACGCGTCGGCGAGCACGCCGTAGACGGTGTCGGTCGGGGCGACCACGAGTCGGCCCTCGCGCAGCGCGCCGGCGGCCGTGGCGATCGCCTCGGCGGGGTCCTCGCCGGTCGCGTCGACGACGACGGACGCGGTGTGCTCGGGGACCTCGGGGGTGGTGGCGTCGGCGCTCATGTCTGGGGTGCCTCGGTGAGCTGCGTCGGGGCGTCGCGGGTCGCATGGCCGGAGGGTTCGGACCGCGCCCCGGGCGGTCAGGGGCGGCGGGCGACCAGCGCCCTGGTGGTGCCGGTGAGGTCCGCGACGGTACTGACCTCCAGCAGCCCGTACCGCACCCCGGCGGCGACCGCGCGATCGGCGGAACGCGGGTCGAGCTCCAGCACGAGCGTCCCGCCGCGACGCAGCCAGACGTGGGCGTCCGCGAGCAGCCGGTGCACGACCTCGAGCCCGTCGGGCCCGGCGTACAGCGCGGTCTCGGGGTCGGCGTCGACCTCGGGAGCGAGCGTCCCGCGGTCGGACTCGGGCAGGTACGGCGGGTTGGAGACGAGCACGTCGACGTGGCCGCGCAGCCCGTCGGGCAGGGCGTCGTACAGGTCGCCCTCGAGCACCTCGACGGTCGCGCCGGCGGCGGGCCCACGGACCCCGGCGTGGCCCGCGTGGAGCTCGGCGAGGTTGTGACGGGCGAGCGCAGCCGCGTCGGGCGAGCGGTCGACCGCGGTGACGCGGGCCCCGGGCACCTCGGTGGCGACCGCGAGCGCGATCGCGCCGGTCCCGGTGCACAGGTCGACGACCACCGGCGTGTCGCCGGCGGCGCGCGCCGCGTCGATGGCGAGCCCCGCGACGACCTCGGTCTCCGGGCGGGGCACGAACACCCCGGGCCGCACCGAGAGCGTCAGCTCGCGGAACCAGGCCTCGCCGGTGAGGTGCTGCAGCGGCTCGCGCGCGGCGCGCCGGCGGACGAGGGCCGCCAGGCGGTCGGCCTGCTCCGCCGCCGGCGCGCCGGCGGTGCGCAGGGCGCTCCGGCTCAGCCCGGTGACGTGGCAGGCGAGCAGCTCCGCGTCGACGCGCGGGCTGTCGACCCCCGCGCGCTCGAGGGTGGCGGCGTGCTGCTCGACGAGCTCGGCGAGGGTGGCGGGGCTCACGCGGTGTCCTCCGGTCCGGTCGCCTCGTCGAGCAGCGCGGCCCGCTCGGCCCGGCGCAGCGCGGCGACGACGTCGTCGAGCCCGCCGGCGAGGACGCCGGCGAGGTCGTGCACGGTCAGGTTGATGCGGTGGTCGGTCACGCGGCTCTGGGGGAAGTTGTAGGTGCGGATCTTCTCGGAGCGCTCGCCGGTGCCGATCTGGCCGCGCCGCGCGTCGGCACGCGCCTGCGCCTGCCGCTCCTGCTCGGCCTGCAGCAGCCGCGAGCGCAGGATCCGCAGCGCCTTCTCCCGGTTCTGGTGCTGCGACTTCTCGTCCTGGCAGGAGACCACGAGCCCCGTCGGGACGTGGGTGACGCGCACGGCCGAGTCGGTGGTGTTCACGCTCTGCCCGCCGGGTCCCGAGGAGCGGTAGACGTCGATGCGGAGGTCGGCCTCGTCCACCTCCACGTCGACCTCCTCGGCCGCCGGCAGCACCGCGACGGACGCGGTCGAGGTGTGGATGCGGCCCTGCGACTCGGTGACCGGCACACGCTGCACCCGGTGCACGCCCGACTCGTGCTTGAGGTGGGCGTACGCGCCGGCACCGACGATCTCGAGCACGGCCTCCTTGACGCCGCCGATGCCCTGCTCCGACTCCGACAGGACCGTGGCGCGCCAGCCCTGCCGCTGGGCGTAGCGGACGTACATGTCGCGCAGCTCGCCCGCGAACAGCCCGGCCTCGTCGCCGCCGGCGGCGGCGCGGACCTCGACGATGACGTCGCGGTCGTCGTTGGGGTCCTTCGGCAGCAGCAGGACGGTGAGCTCCTCGCGCAGCTCGCGCCGGCGGTGGTCGAGCGCCTCGGCCTCGGCACGCATGGCGGCCGCGTCGTCGCCGGTCGCGCCGGCGGCCATCTCCCGGGCCACCTCGAGGTCCCCCGTGACCTCCCGCCACTCGCGGTAGGCGGCCACGGTCGGGTTGAGCTCGGCGTGGGCGCGGGAGAGCTCCTGCACCCGAGCTCCGTCGCCGGCGACCTCGGGGTCGCCGAGCTGCGCCTCGAGGTCGCGGTGGCGCTCCTCGATCGCGTCGAGGGTGGCGCGCATCGAGGTGGGGAGCGGGTCGTCGTGCTGGGCCATCGGGGACTCGGGGGTCGCGGGTGGGCGGACGGGCGGCGCCGGCAGCGGCGCGGGCCCGGCCGCTACGCGCCCTCGGTCGGCTCCAGGGTGCCGTCCGGCGCCGGCGGGCCGCCGGCGACGAGGTGGGCCTGCGGTCCGACCACGGTGCTCGGCAGGCCGGTCGACATCCGCTCGCCACGTGCCTCGAGCGGCACGACCGCCTCGAAGGCGCGGATGGCCACCTCGATCTGGGTGCGGTCCGGCTGGCGGGTCGTGATGCGCTGCAGCCACAGGCCGGGCTGGACGAGGGCCTTCACCAGCGGGTCGTCACCGCGTCGCGCACCGAGGCGCAGCCCCTCGTAGGCGAGCCCGGCGACCACCGGCAGCAGCACCACCCGCAGGGCGACGTGGTAGCCGACGGCGACCCCGAACCCGGCGCCCTCCGGCGGCTGCACGATGACGCCGGCGACCGTGTAGACCACGAGCGCGAGCAGCATCACCATGATGAGGAAGTTCGTGCCGCACCGGACGTGGATGGTCGAGTAGCGGTCGACGTTCTCGGGGGTGAGGACCTCGCCGTGCTCCCACGCCGCGATCGTCTTGTGCTCGGCCCCGTGGTACTGGAAGGTCCGCCGGATGTCGGCGAGCAGCGACACGAGCGACAGGTAGGCGAGGAAGATCGCGATGCGGGCCACCGACTCGACGAGGTGGAACACCGCGCCGTCGCCCATCGCCCCGTCGAACAGGAACCGGTCGACGACCTTCGTGCCCGCCGAGGGCAGGAAGATGAACAGCCCGATGAACAGGGTCAGCGCGAGGAGCATCGACGCGCCCATGGCCGCCGAGGGAAGCTCCTCGTCCTCCTCCCCCATGGCCTTCTCCGCGGAGATCCGCAGGGCCTTCATCCCGATGGAGAGGGAGTCGCCGAGCGCGTGGATGCCGCGCAGCATCGGCCGGGAGAACGCCGGGTGCCGCTGCACGAAGTCGGAGACGGGGTGGGTCTCGACCCAGATGGTCGCGTCGGGCTGGCGCACGGCGACGGCCCAGGTGTCCCTGCCGCGCATCATCACGCCCTCGATGCAGGCCTGCCCGCCGTAGTAGTGGGGCGCCAGCTCGGGGTGCTCGGCGTCGTCGCTCACGGCGTGGCCTCGGGTCTTGGCACGGGGACGGGAGGGGTCCGGCGCCACGGTAGCGCCGGACGGGTGGCGCGACGCCGCGCCCTCAGCCGGTGAGCGCCGGGGCGGCGGCGGGTACGACGACGCCCCCGGCAGGTGCCGGGGGCGTGGTCGCGGTGTGCGCGCGTCGCTGGCCGCGGGGGCCGGGCGACGCGGGACGTCACTGCTTGGCCTTCTCCATGCGCCGCTTGAAGCGGTCGACGCGGCCACCGGTGTCCACCAGCTTCTGCTTGCCGGTGTAGAACGGGTGGCACTGGTCGCACAGCTCCACGGTGATCTTCTCCGCGGTCCCACCCGTGGTGAAGGTGTTGCCGCAGGAGCAGGTCACGGTCGTGGTGACGTACTCGGGGTGGATGCCCTGCTTCATGGTGGAGCTCCTCGTGCTGCGCGCGCCGGCGGCGGCAGCGGTGGTGGTGCGGTCTGGCGCGCCGGGTGTCCCCCGGCGGTGGCCTGCCGACGTCCCTGCCGAGCCGCTCGGCCCGAACCTCTCGGGTGCGCGTCTCATGTGGGGCGCCGTGCGGCCGGCGGGTGGTGGGGAACGCGTCCGACGACACGCGGATGCCGCCACGAGGGCGGCTGGGCGCAGAGCGTACCCCCGGTCAGCCCGTGGGACCAGCGGGGGGCGGGTCGGCGGCCTGCAGGCGCACGGTGTCGGGCATCCAGTCGGCCAGCCCGAGGTGGGCGAGCAGCCGCGCGTTGCGCTCCAGGGTGAGCTGGAGGTTCGACGCGGCGAGGTACGGCGCGACGACCGCGATGCCGAGCGGGACGACGTCGAGCTCCTCGAGCGGGTCGTCGATCCCCATCAGCGCGAGCGCCTGGGCGGCGAGGTCGACGAGCACCGCGGCGGCGCCGGCGTCCCGGCCACGCGAGCCCCGCAGCGCGTGCTCGGCGAGCGCCCGCCGGTCGCGCAGCGACAGCACCGACCACACCTCGGCGGCGCGCGTGGTGGACGGCGCGTAGGCCCGCACGATGCGTCCCGGCGCCGGCGGCGTCCGCGGGATCGAGCGGCGCACGCCCACGAGGCCGTCCACGACCCCGCGGACCACGCGCGTCGCCCCGGCGACGTCGCGTCGCAGCAGGTCGGGGAGGCGCTCGGTGTCGACCGGCGTGCCGACCCTCCCGCGCTCGGGGCGCTCGCCGGCGCTCACGGGGTGAAGCCGAGGTCGGCGAGGACCCGTACGCCGAGGTCCGTGTCGCCGGTGACGGCGATGTCGGTGGGGGCATCCGCGCGTCCGCAGCCGAGGGCGACGATCCCGTCGCGCGTGGTCGCCAGCGTGGCGGCGGCGATCGCGGCCGCGTCCCTCCCGCCGCGCGAGCCGTCGGCCAGGTCGACCGTGAACGCCCAGTCGGCGTCGGTGGCGACCAGCGCCACGGCCCGGTCCTCGTCGGTGAGCGCGGTCGAGAGCTGGTGGGCGACGCCGCGCTCGACCCGGTCGAGCAGCACCGAGAGCGCCGCGCCGTCCGGCCGCCACGGCAGCGCCAGCGCGCGCCGGACGTCGAGCTCGTGGGCGTGCAGGTCGAAGACGCGGATCGGCAGGATGCGGCCAGCGGCCTGGTCCGCGCCGAAGGGCGTGGCCAGCGTGTCGTCGAGGGACGTGAGCCCCCGCACCTGCGCCCGCCGGCGCGCCGCGACGTCGTGCAGCTCGGCCACGACGTCCCCGACGTCGCGGCTGCGGCGCGCCTCGACGTGGGACTCCATCAGCACGCCGAGCGCGTCGCGGACGTGGGGTGGCGCGCCGACCGCGAGCTCGCCCGCATCCGGGGCGGGGTCGCCGAGCAGGACCGACTCGAGCCCGACGACGTGGGCGAGGACGTCACGCACGGACCAGCCCGGGCAGCCCGTCGGCGTGTCCCAGCCGGTCGAGGCGTCGGCGAGCAGGACGTCGGCCAGGTCCTCCCAGCCGGCGAGCGCGTCGTCGACGGCGGCGACGACCTCGTCGAGCTCGTACGGCACGGCGGCTCCCCTCTCCCTCGCGGCCCGGTCCGGGTCGCGCGCGGGCGCAGTCTGCCCGACGCGGGCGGCAGCCCGCACACCGCCGGCGTCGCCGCGCGCGCTAGCGTGCCCGGGCGACGCGCCAGGGGGCGCGGCGGGAGCCGGAGGACCCGTGCCGAGCGTGACCGTGCGCGCCACGCTGCCGGCGCCCGTGGACGAGGTGGTCGCCTTCGTGGCCGACGCCCGCAACGACCCCACGTGGGCGCCGATGGTGTCGGACGTGACCCAGGTGGCCGGCGACGGACCCGGGCCGGGCGCCCGCTGGTCGCTGACGCAGGGGCTCGGCCCCGGTCGCTCCACGCGCGCCGAGGTCGAGCTCGTCACGTGGGACCCGCCGCACGAGCTCGGCTGGGTGATGCACGGCCTCGACTACCGCTCGACGATGCGCTTCTCCCCCGCCGGCGGGGACCGCACGCGGGTGGTGCAGACCAACACCGTGGCGCTCGGCAGCGCCCCCGAGTCCGCGGTCTGGTTCGCGAGCGCGCACGTCGTGCTCCGGCTGCAGCTCCGCCTGCTGGCGCGCGCCCTGCGCCGGCGGGGACACGACCCGCGCCGGAGGCGACACGACCTGCGCCGGCGGGGACACGACCCGCGCCGGAGGCGACACGACCCGCGCCGGAGGCGACACGAGAGGACGGGTGGATGACCGAGGGGACGAACACGCCCGGCGGGACGGAGCCCGGAGGCTCGGCGGGGGCAGGAGGCGCGCCGCCGGCCGGCGCGTGGCGGCCCGACCCGACCGGGCGGCACCAGCACCGCTACCACGACGGCGACGGCTGGACCGACCACGTCGCTGACGACGGGGTGGCGAGCACCGACCCGTACGAGGCGTCGCCGCCAGCGCGCACGGTGGCCCCGGGGGCGGGCCCCGACCTGTCCGCCCTGGCGCCGCCCGATCCCGCCTCGGCGCTCGACCGTCCCGGCGCCGCGCCGACCGCCGGCGCGGTCGGGGGCGGCCCGGGCACTGGCGGCCCGTGGGGCGCACCGCCGGCGGCGTCGGGCTCCCCGGGGATGTCGACCACCGCCAAGGTGCTGATCGCCCTGGGCGTGCTCGCGCTCCTCGGCGTGGTCGGGATCGGGGCGTTCGTCGGCGGGCTCGTGGTCGCGCGCGCCGACGGCTCGGCCTCCGGCGGGTCCCCGTTCGTCGTCGAGGAGGAGGTCTTCCCCGACGGCTTCGGGGACGCTGACCACACCGGTCCGGCGATCAGCGCGTCGAGCTCGGTCTCCGGCTTCGTCGACGGCCGACCGGTCGCCCACGACGTCTTCCTCGACGTCGGCGGGACGCTGCGGGTCACGGTGACCGACGCCGACTTCGACACCGTGCTCGAGCTGCACACGTCCGACGGGGAGCTCCTCGCCGAGGACGACGACGGCGCCGGCGCCGGGAACCTCTCGGAGCTGGTCGTCGACGTCGGCCCGGGCCACTACGTCCTGGTCGTCCGTGACTGGTCGTCGCTCCCCGGCGGCGGGTCGTACACGCTCGACGTCGAGCTCCCCTGACGACACCACGACGGCGCGGCACGGCGACGCGGGCCCGCGGGCCCGGCGTCGTCGTGTCCTGCCGCGGCTCAGCCGCCGAGGTTGGACTTCGCGATCATCGACAGGAACTGGCGGTTCGACGTGGTCGCCCTGAGCTTGTCGATGAGCAGCGCCAGCGAGGCCTCGGCGTCCATCGAGGTGAGCAGGCGACGCAGCTTCCAGATCGTCTCGAGGTCCTCCTCACCGAGGAGCAGGTCCTCACGGCGCGTCGAGCTGGCGGCGATGTCGATGGCCGGTAAGATGCGCTTCTGCTCCATGCGCCGGTCGAGGCGCACCTCCATGTTCCCGGTGCCCTTGAACTCCTCGAAGATGACCTCGTCCATCTTCGAGCCGGTGTCCACCAGCGCGGTCGCGATGATCGTCAGCGAGCCGCCGCCCTCGATGTTGCGCGCCGCGCCGAAGAAGCGCTTCGGCGGGTAGAGCGCCGCCGAGTCCATCCCGCCCGACAGGACCTTGCCGGAGGTCGGCGCGGCGAGGTTGTAGGCGCGCCCGAGCCGGGTGATCGAGTCGAGCAGCACGACGACGTCGCGTCCGCCCTCGACGAGCCGCTTCGCGCGCTCAATGGCGAGCTCGGCGACCTGCGTGTGGTCCTCGGCCGGCCGGTCGAAGGTGGAGGAGATGACCTCACCGCCGGTCGACCGCTCGAAGTCGGTGACCTCCTCCGGGCGCTCGTCGACGAGCACGACCATGAGGTGGACGTCCGGCTCGTTGGTCTCGATGGCGTGGGCGAGCTGCTTCAGGATGGTCGTCTTGCCGGCCTTGGGCGGCGAGACGATCAGGCCGCGCTGGCCCTTCCCGATCGGCGCGACCATGTCCATGATCCGCATCGAGATCGGCGAGCGCTCCTCGGTCTCGAGGGCGATGCGCTCGTCCGGGAACAGCGGGGTGAGGTCCGCGAAGCTGGGGCGCTGCTTGAGGAACGGGTCGTTCTCGTTCTCGATCTCGCGGCCCTCGACGGCCTCGACCCGCGCCAGCGCCGGGAACTTGTCGGAGCCCTTGTTCGCGCGGATCGGACCACGCACGAGGTCACCCCGGCGCAGGTTGAAGCGCCGGACGAAGCTCTGCGAGACGTAGACGTCCTTCGCGCCGGACAGGTAGCCGGTCGTGCGCAGGAAGCCGTAGCCCTCGGGCAGGAGGTCGAGCACGCCCTCGCGGACCTCGGCGTCGTCGAGGTCGCCCCCGCCACGGTTGCGGTTGCGGTTGCGGCGGTTGCGGTTGCGACCACCACGGTCGTCGTCCCCGTCGTCGTCGCGCCGGGCACGGTCCTCACCACCGTCGTCGGCCCGGTCGTCGCTGCGGTCGTCGCTGCGGTCGTCGCTGCGGTCGTCCGACCGGTCGTCGGACCGCTCGTCCCGACCGGAGTCCGACGAGCGCTCCTCGACGCGGGCCTCGGGCTCGTCACCCTCGCTCGCACCGCCCCCGTTGCCGTTGCCGTTGCCGGAGGAGGCCTGGCCGGCCTCGATGATCAGGTCGACGAGGTCGGCCTTCTTCATGCGGGCGTAGCCGGAGAGCTCCATGGCGGAGGCGATCTCGCGCAGCTCCGACAGGGCCTTGCTCCCGAGCGTGGAGCGGTCCATCGTGGTTCTCCCGTGGCCGGCGGCCGTGCCGCCGGCGCGGTTCGAGGGTGGGCGTGGGGTTCCGCGACGACGTGCGCCGCGGCGGGGCGTCAGCCCTGCTGGGCCGCGGTGTAGGCGTCCCAGTCGGCGAGGAAGCGCTCGAGGCCGGAGTCGGTGAGCGGGTGCTTCACCATCTGGCGGAACACGCTCGCGGGCATCGTCGCGACGTCGGCGCCGGCCAGCGCCGACTCGACGACGTGCTGGGGGTGGCGCAGCGAGGCCGACAGCACCTCGGTCTCGTAGCCCTGCACGCGGTAGATGTCGCAGATCTGACCGAGCAGCGCGAGGCCGTCGGAGGCGATGTCGTCGAGGCGGCCGAGGAACGGCGAGATGAAGCTGGCTCCGGCGCGGGCGGCGAGGATGGCCTGCGTCGGCGAGAAGCACAGCGTCACGTTGGTGCGGATGCCGTCCTTCGACAGCTGCGACACGGCGCTGAGGCCGGCCGGGATGAGCGGCACCTTCACGACGACGTTGTCGGCGATCCTCGCGAGCTCCCGCCCCTCGGCGACCATCCCGGCGGCGTCGGTCGAGACGACCTCGGCGGAGACGTCGCCGTCGACCTCGCGGCAGATGTCGGCGATCATCTCCTTGAAGTCACGCCCCTCCTTCATCGCCAGCGTCGGGTTGGTGGTGACGCCGTCGAGGACGCCCCAGGCGTTGATCTCGGCGATCTCGTCGATGTTGGCGGTGTCGAGGAAGAGCTTCACGGCGACGTCGTCCGATCGTCTGCGGGACGGCGGGCGCACGCGTGCACGAGCACGGCAGGGCCCCGGTGGTGATGCGTGGAGGACGGTCCGTCGAGCCCGACGCAGGCGGCGCTGCGGCCGTCAGGTGCGCCGGTGCCCCGTGGTGCGGACGCGGGACCCCGTGGGGGCCCGTGACGCCGCGGCCGAGCGGGGCGGTGGACCGCGGTTCAGCGTACTCCCTCGCGGGGGCACTGCGCGCAGCCTCCGACGCCCGCCAGACCGCAGCCGTCGTCCGGGCAGGCGAGGAGACCGCGCAGGTCCCAGTCGAGGCGGTGGACGGTCATCCCGTGCTCGGTGGCGACCGCGTCGAGCAGGGCGTGGTGGTCGGCCTCGAGGTCCGCGACGGCGGCGGCCACGGACGGGCCGGCGCCGGAGAGCCACGCGTGCACGCCGCCGGCGCGCAGGGCCGTGACGGCGGCGCCGGTGGGCTCCATCACCGCGAGGCGGGCCGGCTCGTGGAGCAGGTCGGCGGTGGCGCTCGCCTCGGCGGGCCAGAGCCCGGCGAGCGCGCCGACCACGTGGGCACCCCGGCCCGTCTCGACCGCGACCTCGGCCCGGGTGAGCGTCTCCGGGAGCACCCCGCGGGCCTCGGAGGTGGACTGGCGGGTCTGCGGCACGAGCACGACCGGGCGGAGCCGGGGGGCGGGCTGGACCCGGCGCACGACCAGCCGCCCGTCGCCGTCGGTGGTGCAGGCGGTCAGGCCGCCGAGGATCGCCGGGACGACGTTGTCCGGGTGGCCCTCGAGCCGGTCGGCGAGCTCGCACAGCTCGACGTCGCCGACGACCGCGCCGGTGAGCGCCCGGCCGAGGCCGAGCCCCGCGACGATGGCCGACGACGACGACCCGAGCCCGCGCTCGAGCGGGATGGACGTGGTGACGCGCACCGCGACGTCCGGGACCTCGACGCCGACGTGCTCGCAGAACGCGACCAGCGAGCGCCACAGCAGGTTCTCGTCGCCGGTGGGCAGGTCGCCGTCGTCGCCCGCGCCGGCGCCGGTGGTGGCGACCCGCTCGGGCTGCGCGTCGCGCGGGAGGGAGCGGGCGTACAGGTGCAGGCCGACGGCGGCCCCGAACGCGTCGAAGCCGGGCCCGAGGTTCGCGGTGGTGGCGGGGACCTGGACGGCGTGGTGGCGGACGTCGGTCACGTCGGGGCCTCGGCGGTCGGGGGTGGCGGCGGGCGGGGCGCGGGGCGCGGTCAGCCGGCCGGGGTGGATGCTACGGGCTCGGCGTCGAGCCCCCCGCCCGCGGCCCCGAGGGGGTCGGTCGACCCGGGGCCCCACAGGTCCCGCGTCCAGGCCAGCCAGGCGACGCCGTAGGTGAAGGAGAACCCGGCGAGCAGCCACGAGGCGGTCGCGAGGGAGGCGCGCTCGGCCACGACGCCGGCGAGGATGGCGCTCACGCCCATCGTCACGGTGGCCAGGGCGAAGTCGACGCCGAGCACGCGACCGCGGACGTGGTCGGGGGTGGCGAGCTGGAGGCCGGTTGTGGAGGCGACCCACTGGTTGCCGCCACCGACGTGGGCCGCGGTGACCAGCAGGAACGCGACGGCGAGCGAGCCGGCGAGGGGCAGCGCGGCGTACGCGGCGGCGTAGAACAGGATGGACAGGCCGTTCCACAGCACGATGCGCCGGCCGTCGTCGCGGGTGAGCCGGCGTCCGAGGTGGGGGCCGACGAGCGCGCCGAGCCCCCGGGCCGCGAGCAGCACGCCGATGCCGGCCTCGCCGGCCTGGAAGACGGTCAGCGCGTAGATCGGCAGGATGCCCACGACCCCGTTGCCGACCCCGACACCGGCCTTGGTCACCATCAGCGCAGCCACCGGCTTGCGGGCGCGCGCGTAGGTCCACACCTCACGCAGGTCACCCAGCACCGAGGCGCCGGCATGGACGACCCCGCGGTTCAGCGGGCTGACGATGCGCGCGACCAGCAGCGCCGAGACGACGAACGTGCCGGCGTTGATGAGGAACGACGCGTCGCGGCCGAGGACGGCCGCGACGAGCCCGCCGATGGCCGCCCCGACGAAGAGCATCGAGCCCCAGACGCTGCCGATGGCGGCCTGCGCGACCGGGACCTCGTCGCGCTCGACGACGTTGGGGACCACGGCCGACACGACGGGCTCGAAGAACGACGCGAGCGCCGAGATGGTCGCGACGCACACGTAGGCGAGCCACGCCTGTCCGGTGACCGAGGCGACCACGAGGCCGAGCGCCGGGAAGATGCGGGCCACGGCCGAGCCGACGAGCAGGGTCCTGCGGTCGAGGCGGTCGGCCAGCACGCCCGCGAGCGGCGAGAAGACGAAGAAGGGCAGGACCTCGGCGGCGAACACCAGCGCGGTCGAGCCCTCGCTGCCGGTGAGCTCCTCGACCAGGCTCGCGACGGCGACCAGCGCGAACCAGTCGCCCAGGAAGCTGACGACGCTCGCGGAGAACAGGCGCCGGAAGTCGGGCCGCCGGCGCATGAGCGCGACGATCTCGCGCATCTGCGAGGTGCGCTCGGGGCCGGTGGGGCTCGACGACACGGGCGGGCTCGGTGGAGGTCGGGACGAGGCGGACCGGTCGGTTCGCGCCCGCGCAGCGTGCCAGATGCCTCGACGTCGAGACACCCCGTCCCGCGAGGGGGCGGGACCCGGGTCAGGCGAGGTCGAGCAGCTCCGCGGCGCGGTCGACGTCCACGGGGATGGTCGGCGGGGTCGACGCGCCCGAGACGGCCCAGTCGGGGTCCTTCAGGCCGTGGCCGGTGAGGACGCACACGACGGTCTGCCCACGCTCGAGCTCGCCCGCCTCGTGCAGCTGGAGCAGGCCGGCGACGGACGACGCCGACGCGGGCTCGCAGAACACGCCCTCGCGGGCGAGCCGGCGGTAGGCCGACAGGATCTCGCGGTCGGTGACGGCGCGGATGGAGCCGCCGGACTCGTCGCGGGCGGCCTCGGCCTGCTGCCACGACGCCGGGTTGCCGATCCGGATGGCGGTCGCGATGGTCGACGGCTTCTCGATCCGGTGGCCCGCGACGATGGGCGCCGCGCCGGCGGCCTGCCAGCCGCGCATCACCGGCAGCGCGTCGATGAGCCCGTCCGCGTGGTACTCGGTGTAGCCGCGCCAGTACGCGGTGATGTTGCCGGCGTTGCCGACCGGCATGCAGTGCACGTCGGGTGCCCGGCCGAGCTGGTCGCAGACCTCCCACGCGCCGGTGCGCTGCCCGTCGATGCGGTACGGGTTGACCGAGTTCACGAGCTCGATCGGGTAGCGCTCGTCGAGCTCGCGACACATGTCCAGGGCGTCGTCGAAGTTGCCGTCGACCTGGATCACCCGGGCCCCGTGGACCAGCGCCTGGGCGAGCTTGCCGAGCGCGATCTTGCCGGCCGGGATGATGACGCCGCACACCAGCCCGGCGTAGCCGGCGTACGCCGCGGCGGACGCCGAGGTGTTCCCGGTCGAGGCGCAGATGACCGCGCGGGCGCCCTTCTCGACGGCCTTGGTGATGGCCATCGTCATCCCGCGGTCCTTGAACGAGCCCGTGGGGTTGGCGCCGTCGTACTTCAGCCATACCTCGCAGCCGGTGAGCTCCGAGAGCTGGCACGAGTAGACGAGCGGCGTGCCGCCCTCGCGCAGCGACACGATCGGGGTCGTGTCGGACACCGGCATGCGGTCGCGGTACTCGTGGATGATCCCCCGCCAGACGTGCGCGCCGCCCGGGCGCGGGGGCGGGTCGCCTGCCGCGATCGGCGCCGGCGGGTGCGCCGGGGCGCCGGTGGCCGGGCCCGCGTCGGTCTGCTGGTCGAGCTGGCTCACTGGTCGAACACCTCCGCCTCGACCCGAAGGACGCTCGCGACGGCGCGGACGCCCTCGGTGGCGGCCAGCGCGTCGACCGTCGTGCGCAGGGCGGCCTCGGTCGCCCGGTGGGTGATGAGCACCAGCTGGGCGTGGTCGTCGGCGCCCTCCTGCCACACCTGGGCGATGGACACGTCGTGGTCGCCGAAGGTCCGGGCGACGTCGGCGAGCACGCCCGCCGTGTCGTCCACGTCGAGCAGCACGTAGTACTGGGTGACGAGCTCCTCGATCGGCCGGATCGGCTCGGCGCGGTGGCGCGAGGCGGTCGGTCCGGCCACGGTCTGCAGCAGGTTGCGGGCGGTGTCCAGCACGTCGCCGACGACGGCCGACCCGGTCGGCAGCGCGCCGGCGCCGCGGCCGTAGAACATCAGCTCGCCGGCGGCGTCCGCCTCGACGTAGATGGCGTTGAACGACTCGCGGACCGAGGCGAGCGGGTGGGTCTTGGGCACGAACGCCGGGTGGACGCGCACGGCCACGCCCTCGTCGGTCTTCGACGCGATGCCGAGCAGCTTGATCACGTACCCGAGCCGGTCGGCGACGGAGATGTCGGTCGCGGTGACCCGGTCGATGCCCTCGCGGAACACGTCGTCGGCGTGGACCTTCGTGTCGAACGCGAGCGACGCGAGGATGGCGGTCTTCGACGCCGCGTCGTGGCCGCCGACGTCGGCGGTCGGGTCGGCCTCGGCGAACCCGAGCCGCTGGGCCTCGGCCAGCACGTCGTCGTAGGACGCGCCCTGCTCCGTCATCGCGGTGAGGATGAAGTTGGTCGTGCCGTTGAGGATGCCGACCACGCGGCGGATCCGGTCGCCGGCGAGCGACTCCTTCAGCGGCTTGATGATCGGGATGGCGCCGGCGACCGCGGCCTCGTAGAACAGGTCGACGCCGCGCTCCTCGGCCAGGTCGTGCAGCTCCGGGCCCTCGTGGGCGACGAGCTCCTTGTTGGCGGTGACGACCGGCTTGCCGAGCTCGAGCGCGCGCCGGACGAGCTTCGAGGCCGGGTCGCGCCCGCCCATCACCTCCACCACGACGTCGACGTCGACGGCCTCGACCACCGCGAGCGGGTCGTCGGTGAAGACGCCGGCGTCGACCGGGAGGCCGCGGTCGATGGTGGTGTCGCGCACGGCGATGCGGGTGACGACCACGGGGGCACCCACGCGGGCGGTGATGTCGGCGGCCTCGCGGTCGAGGATGCGCACGACGCCGCCCCCGACGGTCCCGCAGCCCAGCAGCCCGACCCGGATGGATCCTCGGCCCTGCTCCACACGCACCTCGCTCGTCACGGCACCCCGGCACGCGGCGTGCGGGGGCCGCCCGAGCGTACAGACCGCCCGGCCCGCACCCGCCCGCTGGAGGGGTTCAGCGCCGGCGGAGGCCACCCAGCGTCGCGGTCGGCCGGAACCCGAGCAGGCGGTGGGTGACCGCGCCGGCGGCCGCGTGCGCCGGCGGGGTGGGCACGCCCCCGTCGTCGAGCACGGCGCCCGGCACCGGGCCGGGACCCGGCCCCTCCCCCGCCGGCGGCAGGACGACCGACGACGTGCGGGCGGTGACGAGCGCCCGGGGGTGCCCGTCGAGGAGGTCCCCGACCACCCCGGCGACGAGCGTCGCCTCGACCCCGGTGCCGTGATGCGCCGGGTGGACGAGCACGTCGGAGACCGCGGCGAGCCCGGCGTGGCCGCGGTCGTGGGCGGCGAGGTCGAGCTTCGGGTCCCACGCGAGCGAGGCGACGCCGACCGGGGTGCCGTGCCGCAGGGCGAGGCGGGTCAGCCCGCGGCCCTGCTCGGCCAGCACCCGCCACCCGTCGACGCGCCACGCCCACAGCTCGTCGCGGTCGCGGGCACCGGTGTCGTCGCCGTCCCAGCCGCCGTGGCGGTAGAGCACCGCGGCGCCGTGCCAGCGGCGCGGGTCGTCGGGGGCGACGAGCTCGACGCCGACCGCCGGCTCGACCCCGACGGGGGCGTCGAGCTCGAGGTGGGTCGCGGTGTCGACGGCGAGGCCGGCACGTGTGGCCTCCTCGACCAGCGCGGCGAGCTCCGCGGGGTCGCGGTCGGCCGGCTCGACCCACCGCACCCGGACGTGCTCGATGCCGGGCAGGCCGCCGAAGCGGTCGTCCCACAGCCCGAGCAGCCGGGCGACGTCGCCGGGACGCGGGGCCGCGTGCAGGTGCAGCGCGTTGCCCTCGACCGTGTCGGGCCGGGTCGCCGTCCGCACCACGGACACGCCGGCGAGGTCGGCGACGACCGTGCGGGGCCCGAGGGTGTAGCGCAGCGCCACCAGGGGCAGCGGCCCCTCGACGGCCGGCCCGGCCGGCGCGCCGGCGGCGTCCTCGCCCGCCATCAGGTGAGCGGCACGTCGCGGGCGACGAGGTCGTCGAGCCCCTCGCGCCGCACGATCACCCGCACCTCGCCGTCTCGGACCATGACCGCAGCGGGGCGGGGCAGACGGTTGTAGTTGGAGGCCATCGACTCGGTGTACGCGCCGGTGGCGGCCACGGCGAGCAGGTCGCCGACGACCAGGTCGCCCGGCAGCGCGGCGCGCTCCCGCACGAGGTCGCCGGACTCGCAGTGCTTGCCGACGACGGTGACGGCCGTGAGCTCGTGCTCGGAGGTGCGGTTCGCGAGCTCGACGTCGTGCTCGGCGTCGTACAGCGCGGGCCGGATGTTGTCGCTCATGCCCCCGTCGACCGAGACGTAGGTGCGGATGCCCGGGAGGTGCTTGATCGTGCCGACCTCGTACAGCGTCACCGTGGACGGCGCGACGATGGCCCGGCCGGGCTCCACCGCCAGCTGCGGGGGCGGGTAGCCGTGCCGCTCGCACGCCTCCGCGACGGCCGTGCGGACCGCCGCGCCGTAGCGGGCGATCTCGACCGGGTGGTCCTCGTGGGTGTAGCGGATGCCCATGCCCCCACCGAGGTTGCACTCCGGCAGCACGACGCCGTGCTCGTCACGCCAGCGGGCGAGCAGCTCGACGAGCACGTCGGCGTTGGCGACGAACGGGTCGGTGCCGAAGATCTGCGAGCCGATGTGGGCGTGGACGCCGGTCACCTCGACGCCCGGCGTCTCGAGCGCCGCCTGCAGCGCCCGGTCGGCGAGACCCAGCGAGAGCGTGAAGCCGAACTTCGCGTCGTCCTGGCCGGTGCGGACGAAGTCGTGGGTGTGCGCGTCGATGCCGGGGGTGATGCGCAGCCACACCCGGAACACGTGTCCGGTCTCGTCGTGCACGGCCGCGAGCCGGTCGAGCTCGTCGAACGAGTCGACCACCACCCGGGCGACCCCGTGGTGGGCGGCGAGGCGTAGCTCGGCGACCGACTTGTTGTTGCCGTGGAAGACGACCCGGTCCATGGGCACGCCGGCGTGGGCGGCGGTGTGGAGCTCCCCGCCGGACGCGACGTCGACCCACAGGTCCTCCTCGGCGACGACCTGCAGCACCGCGGTGGTGCACCACGCCTTCGACGCGTACGCGACCCAGGCGCCGGGGAACGCCTCGCGGTAGGCGCGCGCGCGGGCCCGCAGGTCCGCCTCGTCGACGACCCACAGCGGCGTCCCGTAGGTCGCCGCGAGCTCGGTCACGGCGACGCCGCCGATGGTCAGCGCGCCGGCGGCGTCACGGGCGGCCGTGGTCGGCCACGGGGAGGAGTGCACGGCTGGTCGCTCCTACATCCGCTCGGGTGCCGACACGCGCAGCACCCCGAGGGTCGTGGCCAGCACCTGCCGCGCGACCACCGCGAGGTGGTAGCGGGCGCGTGCGAGGGTCTCGTCGTCCACCAGCACCCGGCAGTCGGTGTAGAAGCGGTGGAAGGTGGCGGCGAGCTCCTCCGCGTACCGGGTCACCCGCTGGGTCGCCCGCAGCTCGGCGGCCTCGGCGAGCACCTCGGGCAGCTGGGTCAGCGCCGTCAGCAGCTCGAGCTCGGCCGGCTCGACGAGCACCGACAGGTCGGCGTCGTCGAGGGTGCCGGCGTCGAACCCGCGCTCGTCCGCCGTGCGGATCAGCGAGCTGATCCGGGCGTGGGCGTACTGCACGTAGTAGACGGGGTTCTCCATCGACTGCTGCGTGACGGCGGCGAGGTCGAAGTCGACGGTCGAGTCGAGCGACTGGCGCAGGAAGTGGTAGCGGGTGACGTCCGCGCCGACCTCGTCGGCGACGTCGTCGAGCATGACGAGCTCACCGGCCCGCTTGGACATCTTCACGGGCTCGCCGTCGCGCAGCAGGTTGACGAGCTGCCCGATGCGGATCTCGAGCCGGTCCGGGTCGATGCCGAGGCAGGCGGCCGCGGCCTTGAGCCGGGCGACGTAGCCGTGGTGGTCGGCGCCGAGCAGGTAGATGAGGCGGTCGTAGCCGCGCTCGCGCTTGTCGCGCATGTAGGCGCAGTCGGCGGCGAAGTAGGTGGGCCGCCCGTCGGAGCGCAGCAGCACCCGGTCCTTGTCATCACCGTGCTCGGAGGTGCGCAGGAACGTCGCGCCGTCCTCGACGTAGGTGTGGCCGCGCTCGGTCAGGTCGGCGAGGGCCTTCTCGACCGCGCCCGACTCGTGCATCGAGCGCTCCGAGAACCACACGTCGTAGTCGACACCGAGGTCGTGCAGCACGCCGGCGATGCGGTCCCGCATCGCCTGCACGGCGAGCTCCCCGACCCGCGCGGCGACGCCGGGCTCCACGCGGACGTCCGCCGGCGCGGGGGCCTCGTCGCCGAGTTCCCCGGCGGCGTCGTGCTCGACCCCGCCGGCGATCGCCTCGGTGCCACGCTCGTCGCCGGGGCGGGCGACGAAGACGCCGTCGCCGTGCTCGGCGGCGATGGCCGCCGCGATCTCGCCGACGTAGGTGCCCCTGTAGTGCTCGTCGCCGAGCTCCTCGCCGCGGTGCACGAGCACGACGGACTCGCCGAAGCGGCGGATCTGCTCGCCGGCGTCGTTGACGTAGTACTCGCGGTGCACCGCGTGACCCTGCGTCTCGAGCAGCGCCGCGATGGCGTCGCCCACCGCGGCCCAGCGGCCGGCCCCGACGTGGAGCGGGCCGGTCGGGTTGGCGGAGACGAACTCGACGTTGACGAGCTCGCGGTCGCCGTCGGCCTCGCGCCGGCCGTAGCCGGCGCCGGCGGCCGCGATGGCCCGGACGCGGTCCTCGAAGTAGCGGTGCGAGAGCCGGAAGTTGATGAACCCCGGCCCGGCGATGGTCACCTCGTCGACCGCGTCGGGCAGCTCGATGGTGTCGGCGACCGCCTGGGCGATGTCGCGCGGCGGCCGCCCGGCCGCCTTGGCGAGCCGCAGCGCGATGGTGGAGGCCCAGTCGCCGTGGTCGGCCTGCTTGGGACGCTCGAAGGCCACCTCGGCGTCGGGCAGGTCGGCGGCGCGCAGCGCGACGCGGAGGCGGTCGGCCAGGTCCGCGAGGACCGGGTCGAGCTGTTCGGGGGTGGCCATCGGGTGCGGGGCCTCGTCACGGGGGCGGTCGGCTGGACTGGCCCCGGCAGGGTAGGTCAGCGACGCAGGGCCGAGTTCCTCCCGCCGTCGAACCGGCCGGCCCGCCCGCGAGGGGGCTCACCCCTCGATGAGGTCCTGCACCAGCTCGAGCAGGTCGATCGGGTCGAACGGCTTCGTGACGTAGTTGTCGGCACCGAGCGCGCGCCCCCGCAGCACGTCGGCGTCCTGGGCCCGGGCGGAGAGGAACACCACGGGGATGTCCTTGAGCTCCGGGTCGGACTTCATCTCCTCGCAGACCGACCAGCCGTCGCGGTTCGGCATCATGACGTCGAGCAGCACGAGGTCGGGACGCAGCTCGCGCACCTTGGCGATCGCCTCGTCGCCGTCCCCCGCGAGCGTGACCTCGTAGCCCTCCATCTCGAGGTTGACCTGGAGCAGCCGCTGGATGACGGGGTCGTCGTCCACGGCCAGCACGCGCCGGGTCACCGCGGGCTCCTCGGGAGTCGGTGCGGGGTCGGTCCGCCGGCGCGCATCGTGCACCGGTCGCGCCGAACCCTAGCGGTGCCCGGCGCCCCGCCGTGCGGCCCTCGACGTTGCGCTCGGCCCCCGTGGGGGCCGCTACCATCGCCGCCCGCCGCGTCCGCACGCCGCGACACGCCGCGCCCCCGTAGCTCAGTGGATAGAGCACCGGCCTCCGGAGCCGGAAGCGTAGGTTCGATTCCTACCGGGGGTACCAGCCCGAGCACATCCACGCGCCCCGCGACCCCGTCGCGGGGCGCGTCGCGTCAGCCGACCGTCGCGGGCTCGCCGTCACGGTCGTCCGGCTCGTCGGGGCCACCGGACCCGTCGTCACCGTCGGGGTCGGGTTCGTCGTCCCGCGCGGCGCGCCGGCGCGTCGCGAGCACGGTCGCGAGCGCGAGCACGAGCAGGAACAGCAGGATCGAGGCGACCGGGAGCAGGATGCGGCGCTGGCGCTGGATGCGCTCCGCGTCGACCGGGTCGCCGAGCTCGCCGGCCGTGTCGGGGAAGGTGAGCGTCGCCCGGGCCGAGCGTTCGACGAGGCCCGAGGACAGGTCGACCGTGGCCTCCCACGGCCCGGCCGGGATGTCGGGGTCCATCGGCACGGTGAGCGTCGCGTCGTCGCCGGGCCCGATCGTCACCGGGAAGGCCACGTCGAACGGTCCGGCCCGCAGGCTGCCGGCCTCGAGCAGCAGGGATCCCGAGACGTCGACGGCACGGCCGCCGGTGTTGGTCACCCCCACCAGCACGAAGGGGGTGCCCTCGTCGTCGCGGCCGGCGGTGAAGGTGTCGATCTCGAAGTCGGTCTCCGGGGCAGGGCCTCCGCCCACGGAGAGGTAGACCCGGATCCCGACCCGGTTGATCACCTCGACGTTGCCCTCGACGATCGCCGGCGCCTCGGCGACGATCGCGGCGTAGCGCTCGCCGCCGCCCGCGTCGCCGGGGACCGCGATGGTCACGGTCACCGGCCGGCGCTCCCCCGCCTCGAGCAGGACGGTGGAGGGCGTCACGGTGGTCCACGTCGCGGGCTCGGCGACCCCCCGTCCGTCGGCCACGACCCACCCGTCGTCGACGGACGCGTCGGCGGCGTAGAGCTGCACCTCCATGGCGTCGTCCGTGCCGTTGGAGACCTCGACGACCCGCTCGATGGTGGCGCCCGGCACCAGGTGGTCGATGACGTAGACCTGGGCGCGCGGGTCGTCGGCGAGGGCCGCGGGGGCCTCGGTCAGCCGGATGCCGAGGCCGGGGGCGATCGACTGCGCGGCGGCCGGGACGGCGAGCGTCGCGAGCACGCACGCGGCGGCGAGCGCCAGGGCGACGAGCGGGTGACGGGGTCGGCGGCGCACGGTCCCTCCTCCACGGCGCGGCCCCCGGCACGAGCCGGGGGCCGTCAACCTACGTGCGGCGATGCGTGTCGGTCGGCGGTTCAGCTCACCGTCTGGGTGACGGTGGCGGTGTAGGTGCCGGCCGGGGTGGCGGCCGGGACCGTGACCTGCATGGCGGGGGTGTAGGTGACCGAGCCGTTGCCGACCGCGGTGGTGCCGGCGATCAGGGTGTAGCCGGCGCCGGCGTTGCTGCCCAGGTTGTTGGTCCCGGCGGTGAGCTCGGCCGAGGTGAGCGTCATGCCCGAGAGGGCGCCCCCGAGGGTGGTGGTGAGGCCGGCGAGGTTCGCCGCGTCGAGGTAGACACGGGCGTTGGACCGCGCGACCGTGACGGTGGCGTCGGCCCCGTTGACGAAGTCCGTGCCGGAGACGTTCACCGTCCACGCGCCGAGCAGGGTGCCGCGCTGGTCGGTGACGGTGGTGGCCGGCAGCGAGCCGGTCACCGTGCCGGCGGCGAGGGCGTCGAAGACCGGGTTCGACCCGCCGGAGGCGAGGGACGCGGTCCCACCGGCCTGGGAGACGGAGAGCCCGGACCCGCTCGCGGCGACGGTGAAGGACACGGTGGTGTCGGAGGCGGTGGCGCCGACCGGCACGAGGAGCAGCGCGGCGGCGGCGAGGCTGGTGGAGGCGAGGATCTTGCGCATCGACCTTGGGTCCTTGGTGAGGGGGCCTGGCGGGGTGACACCCAGAGCATCGGCGGCGGCGGCCCCCTCGGGGGATGGGACACGTATCCCAGAGTGAGCAGTTCCTGACGCTCCGTAATCGGGCGGTCCGGACGACCCGGGCGGGACACGACCGTCGGCCGGCGCCCCACCGACCGGACCCGATCCCTCCCGCGGCCGCTCGGGAGCACCCCCGGCTCGCGCGGTGGCCGGTCGGACCCGGGGACCGACGGGCCGGTCCGGACGCCGGCTCCTAGGCTCGCGGGCCGACCCCGTCCCGCCACAGGAGCCGGCCGTGTCCGCACCCGTCGACGTCACCGACCGCTCGATCTACACCCGCACCATCGGCATCGAGCACGACCTCGCGGCGACACCGCGGCGGTTCCGGGACGAGCGCGGCCGGGAGGTCGCGCCCGACCTGCTGGCCCTGATGGGGGACACCCCACTCGTGCGGCTCGACCGGATGTCCCCACCCGGCGGGCCGACCATCCTCGCCAAGCTCGAGATGCTCAACCCGGGCGGCTCGGTCAAGGACCGCATCGGCATCGCGATGGTCGAAGCGCTCGAGGCCGCCGGCGAGCTGCGCCCGGGCGGCACCATCGTCGAGCCGACCAGCGGCAACACGGGCGTCGGGCTGGCGATCGCCGCCGCACGCAAGGGCTACCGCTGCATCTTCGTCGTGCCCGACAAGGTGTCGATGGACAAGATCTCGCTGATGCGCGCCTACGGCGCCGAGGTCGTGGTCTGCCCGACCGCCGTCGAGCCCGAGGACCCGCGCTCCTACTACCGGGTGTCCGACGCGCTCGCGTCCCGACCGAACCACGTCAAGCCCAACCAGTACTTCAACCAGGCCAACCCGCAGACCCACGTGTTCTCCACCGGCCCGGAGCTGTGGCGCCAGACCAACGGCCTCATCGACGCGTTCGTCGCGGGCGTCGGCACCGGCGGGACGATCACCGGAGTGGGGCGCTACCTCAAGGAGCGCAAGCCGGACGTCCTCGTCGTCGGCGCGGACCCCGAGGGGTCGCTGTACTCGGGCGACACGGTCCGCCCCTACCTCGTGGAGGGCATCGGCGAGGACTTCTGGCCCGAGAGCTTCGACCCCAGCGTGGTCGACCGCTGGGAGCGGGTGTCGGACCGAGAGTCGTTCCTGGAGGCGCGGCGCTGCGCCCGCGAGGAGGGGATCCTCATCGGCGGATCCTGCGGCACGGCGCTCGTCGCCGCACAGCGCGTCGCCGCGGACCTCCCCCCCGACGCGACCCTGGTGGTGCTCCTGCCCGACTCGGGCCGCGGCTACCTGTCGAAGATGTACGACGACACCTGGCTCGCCGAGCACGGGGTGATCGAGCGGGTCGGCGGATCCGGGCGCGTCGAGGACGTGCTGCGCGGCAAGGCCGCGCGCGAGGGCGGCCTGCCCGCGCTGGTGCACTGCCACCCCGACGAGACCGTCGCGCAGGCCATCGCGCTGCTGCAGGAGTTCGGCGTCTCGCAGATGCCGGTGTTCCGCGCCGGCGTCCACGAGCCCCAGCTCGGCGACGTGCTCGGCTCGATCCGGGAGAACGCGCTGCTCGACGCGGCGCTGAAGGACGCGAGCGTCATGACCAGGAAGGTCGTCGACGTGATGCAGCCTCCGCTGCCGGTCGCGTCCACCGACGAGCCCCTCGACGACGTGTTCAGCGACCTCGCCGCCGGCAACCCCGCCGTGGTGATCGTCGACGGCCAGCAGCCCGTCGGCGTGCTGACCCGCGCCGACCTGCTGACCTACCTCTCCACGCGCTGACAGGAACCGACGTGGCCACGCCCGACCCGCGACCCGACCTCCGCTTCGAGACCCGCGCAATCCACGCCGGGCAGGACCCCGAGCCGACCACCGGCGCGGTGAACGTCCCGATCTTCCAGACCTCGACCTTCGCCCAGCCCGGTGTCGGCGAGCACCTCGGCTACGAGTACGCGCGCACCGGCAACCCGACCCGCACCGCCCTGCAGGAGGCGCTCGCCGCCGTCGAGGGCACCGAGGCGGCCGTGTGCTTCGCCTCCGGGCTGGCCGCCGAGGACGCGATCTTCCGGCTGCTCTCCCCCGGCGACCACGTGCTCATCGCCGACGACGTCTACGGCGGCACCTGGCGGCAGATCGCACAGCTGCACACGCGCTTCGGCATCGAGGTCACCGCGGTCGACCTCTCCGACCTCGACGCGGCACGGGCCGGACTGCGCGACACCACGCGGCTGGTCTGGGCCGAGACGCCGTCGAACCCGCTGCTGAAGGTGCTCGACCTCGCTGCCCTCGCCGAGCTGGCCCACGGGGCCGGCGCCCGGCTGGTCGCGGACAACACCTTCGCCTCGCCGTACCTGCAGAACCCGGCGGCGCTCGGCGCCGACCTGGTCGTGCACTCCACCACCAAGTACGTGGGCGGGCACTCCGACGTCGTGGGCGGGGCCGTGTGCACCGACGCCGCGTCGGCCGCCGAGCTCGCCTGGCTGCAGAACGCCGCCGGCGCCGTGCCCGGCCCGCTCGACTGCTTCCTCACCCTGCGGGGCCTCAAGACGCTCGCGGTGCGCATGGAGCGCCACTGCGACAACGCGGAGGCCGTGGCGACGTTCCTCGCCGACCACCCGGCGGTCACGCACGTGCTCTACCCCGGCCTCGAGGACCACCCGGGCCACGAGCTCGCCGCCCGCCAGATGCGCCGGTCCGGCGGGATGGTCTCGTTCCGCGTCGCCGGTGGGCTGCCGGCCGCCCGGAAGGTCGCGGAGTCGACCGAGCTGTTCTTCCTCGCCGAGTCGCTCGGTGGGGTCGAGTCGCTGATCGAGCACCCGGGGATCATGACCCACGCCTCGGTGGCGGGCACCACGCTGGAGGTCCCGGACGACCTGGTGCGCCTCAGCGTCGGCATCGAGCACGTCGACGACCTGCTCGCCGACCTCGACCGGGCCCTCGGCGCCGTCGAGGCCTGATGGCCGCCGGCGCCGCCGGCCACGCGCGCCCGGCCGGGGTCGCCTCGCAGCCCGACACCGACCCGGCGCGTACCGTCGGCGAACGATGTCCGGACGTCACCGCCGCAGGGGGACGCGGGGCCGTGTCACGGCCTCCGCGCTCGCGCTCGTGCTCGCCACCAGCGCGTGCTCGAACGCGTTCGTGACCCTCGAGCTCCCGGCGATCGACGACGTCCCGCGCCGGCCGCCGGAGCAGACCTACGTGCTCGACGCCGAGGGCAACCAGCTCGCCGTGCTGCGCCGGGAGTTCCGCGAGCGGGTCGAGCTCGACGCGGTCCCGCAGGTCCTCGTCGACGCCGTCCTCGCCGCGGAGGACCGTCGCTTCCTCGACCACGGGGGCGTCGACGTGCGCGCCGTGGCGCGCGCCGCGGTCGCCAACACCGCCGCCGGGGAGGTCGAGCAGGGCGGCTCCACCATCACCCAGCAGCTCGTCAAGAACCTCTACATGCCCGAGGCGGCCCGCACGGCGGAGACCAAGCTCCGCGAGGTGCTGCTCGCCCGCCAGCTCGAGGAGGAGCACGACAAGCGCTGGATCCTGACCGAGTACCTCAACACGGTGTACTTCGGTGCCGGCGCCTACGGCGTGCTCGCGGCGGCCCAGACGTACTTCGGGGTGCCGCTCGAGCAGCTCCACCCGGGCCAGGCCGCCCTGCTGGCCGGGCTGATCCGCTCACCGGGGTCGCTCGACCCGGTCGCCGAGCCCGAGGCCGCCGCGGCCCGGCGCGACCTCGTGCTCGACGCGATGGTCGAGACCGGGGCGCTCAGCATCGAGGAGGCGGCGCTCGCCCGGCAGGCCCCCCTCGGGGTCCAGCCGCGGCCGCCGGCGCCGGCGGTCGCGGAGCCGCACGTGGTCGACATGGTGGTCCGCACGCTGCTCGCAGACCCGAGCTTCGGCGCCACCGAGTCGGACCGCGCGGCCCGCCTCTACGGCGGCGGCCTGCGCATCCACACCACCATCGACCCGCGCGCCCAGGCGTCCGCCCGCGCGGCGATGGCCGCGGCCCTCGACGCCCCCGGCGACCCGGACGCCGCGGTGGTCACGGTGGACCCGGCGACCGGCCACGTGCTCGCCGCCGCGTCCTCGGTGCCCTACGACGAGCTGCAGTACGACCTCGCGACCCAGGGCACCCGGCAGCCGGGCTCGACGTTCAAGACCTTCGTCCTCACCACCGCCGTCACCGACGGCTGGCGTCCCGACGACCGCATCTCGGGTGCGCAGGGGACGCTGCTGCTCCCCAGCGGCGTGTCCTGGCGGGTGCGCAACTCGGACCTGCGCTCCTACGGCTCCATCCGGCTCCAGGACGCGATCCGCGCCTCCGTGAACGGCGCCTTCGCCCGGCTCATCCTCGAGGTCGGGCCGGCGCGGGTCGCGGCCCTCGCGAAGGCGATGGGCGTCGCCAGTCCCGTGGAGGACAGCCCCCCGATCGCGCTCGGCGGGCTCGCCCGCTGCTGCACCCCGCTCGACATGGCCAGCGCGTACGCGACGCTCGCGGCCCAGGGCGTGCACCGGCAGGCGACCGTCGTCGACCGGGTCGAGGACGCGTCCGGGGCGACGGTGTGGCGGCCGCGCGAGGCCGAGACCCAGGTGGTCGACCCCGGGGTCGCCTGGCTCGTGACCCGGATGCTCCAGACGGTCGTCGACTCGGGGACCGCCCGCGCGGCGGCGCTGCCGGGGTGGGAGGTCGCGGGGAAGACCGGCACGGTGGACGACTACCGCGACGCCTGGTTCGTCGGCTACACGCCGACGCAGTCGACCGCGGTCTGGGTCGGGCACCACGAGGGCCGCATCCCGATGTACGACGTGCAGGGCTTCCGCGTCGTCACGGGCGGGTCGATCCCCGCGCGCATCTGGCGCGACCACGTCGCGGCGCTGCTCGTCGGCCAGGACCCGGTGCCGTTCACGCTCCCGGAGCGGGCGATGGTGACGGTCGAGATCGACCCGGACACGGGCCTGCTCGCCGCGCCGTGGTGCCCCGGCGAGCCGGTCGCCGTGCCTCGGGTCCTGCGACCCACCGAGACGTGCCCCTCTCCTCGCCCGCCTGCGCCTCGGCCCGCGCCGGCGCCGGCGCCGACCCCGTCCGCGCCGAGCCCCACCCCCGCCGAGTCGCCCTCCGGGTCCCAGCCCGAGGAGTCCCCGGAGGAGGCGCCGCCTCCGCCGCCCCCGCCGGCGACGGAGCCGCCCGCGACCGAGCCGCCGGCGACCGAGCAGGCGTCGCGTCCCCCGGCGTCGGGCCCGCCCCCGGCCAGCCCCTCGCCGCCTGCCTCGACGCCGTAGCACCGGCGCGCCGGCGGTAGCCTCCGCGGGTCCTCGCCCGGCGACCCGAGGCCCCCACGTGCGTGCCCTGCTGGTCTTCAACCCCAACGCGACCACGACCGACGACTCCGTCCGCGACGTCATCGCCTCGGCGCTCCGCTCCGAGGTCGACCTGCAGGTCGAGCCCACCAAGCAGCGCGGCCACGCCACCCACATCGTCGCCGGCGCGGTCCACGACGGCATCGACGTCGTGTTCGCGCTGGGCGGCGACGGGACCGCGAACGAGGTCATCCAGGCGCTCGCGGGGACCCACGTCCTGCTCGGCGTCATACCCGGTGGCGGGACCAACGTGCTCGCCCGTGCGCTCGGGCTCCCGAACGACCCCGTCGCCGCGACCTCCCGGATGCTCGCGGCGCTGCGGGAGGGGCGGGCGCGCAGCATCGGGCTCGGCAGAGCCAACGGGCGGTACTTCGCGTTCCACGCCGGCTACGGGTTCGACGCCGCCCTGGTCCGTTCCGTCGAGCAGCACCCGCGGATGAAGCGGCTGCTGCGCCAGGTCGCCTTCGTCCTGCTCGGCCTGCGGACCTGGTTCGGGCAGCGCCACTACGGCCGCGACCCCGGGATCGGGGTGGAGCTGCCCGACGGGCGGGTGGTCGGCCCGGCCGGCACCTGCATGATCGCCAACGCCCGCCCCTACACCTACCTTGGGGAGCGCGAGCTGCTCGTGCACCCGCACGCCGACTTCGACCGCGGCCTCGACGTGGTGACGGTGGGGAGCGTGGGGGACCTGCGCATGACCTCGATCCTGCTCGGTGCCTTCGCGGGTGGCCGACACCTGCGTGACCGGCACGTCCACGAGCACACGGACCTGTCGCACTTCACGGTCACCGCGACCCGGCCGGAGCCGCTGCAGGTGGACGGCGACTACGCCGGCGAGCACACCGAGGTGCGGTTCGAGAGCGTCCCGGCGGCCCTGCGCGTGCTCGCCTGACCCCACCGCGTCGCCCCGCGCACCTGCGCCGCCACGCTCATCCCCCTCTCATCCCCCTCTCATCCCCCTCTCATCGGGCGCGCACCGCACGCACGCGTCCGTATCGACCGCCCGCGCGAACTTCTGCAAGCGAAACCCTTGTCGGGGCGGGTCGGCGTCGTTACAGTCCCGTGACGACGGAGTTCGTGCAACGCTTCACAAGCGGCCTCACCGGCCGACGGTGGTAGCGCGGAGGGCCAGGCCGACCGGCCCGACGCACCCCCCCGCCCCATCCCGGCGGCCGCACGGACCCCCCCGACCTTCCCGCCCCGCGCACGCCCCCATGCCCGTGTGCGCGCACACCGAAGGACCCACGATGGACTGGCGCAGCCGTTCCGCCTGCCGCGACGAGGACCCCGAGCTCTTCTTCCCCATCGGGACGACCGGGCCCGCCGTCGAGCAGACCGACGCCGCCAAGCGCATCTGCATGCGCTGCGACGTCCGCGAGGAGTGCCTCGAGTTCGCCCTCGCGACCAACCAGGACGCCGGCATCTGGGGTGGCCTGAACGAGGACGAGCGCCGCACCCTGCGGCGCCAGCGCCAGCGCCGCCGCCGCATCGCCAGCTGAGGCACCGCGTGCGCACGCGCACCACGCTCACCACACCACCGGGGCAGCAACCTGACCCCGGTGGTGGTGTTCGCGGGGCCGATCGCGAGCGCTACGTCGCGGGACCGCGCCTCCCCACCGAGCCGCGCGTGCCCTCACGGCACCGCCGCCTCCGCGTCCGGCTCGCCGTCGTCGCGCTCGTCCTGCTCGCCGGCTGGCTCACCTACGTCCGCGTCACCGCGGGCCAGTTCCAGGACCCCGCGCTCACGGACCTCGGGCCCGGCACGGAGCAGCCGGTCCCGGCACCCACCGAGGCGCCGGCGCCCACGGCCCCACCCACCGGTGACGCCGCCGCCTAGCGCGGCAGCGGCAGCAGCGTCTCGCAGCGGGTGCCGGTTCGACCGTCCTCCTCGATGCGGCCCACCTCGAGCGTGCCACCGAGCTCCGACTCCACCAGCGTCGCAGCGATGCGGAGGCCCAGGTTCGCGTCGGCCTCGATGGACCACCCCGGCGGGACACCGATGCCGTCGTCCGAGACGGACAGGTGCAGGGAGGCGGCGCGACGTTCCAGCGCGATCTCGATCGTCCCGCCGCGGTGCGGGAAGGCGTGCTCGACCGAGTTCTGCACCAGTTCGCTCACGACCAGCGCCAGCGGGGTCGCGACCTCGGCCGGCAGCTCGCCGGCGGTCCCCGTCAGCAGCATCCGCACGGGTCGCTCCGGGTCGGTCAGGCCCACCCCGAGCATGTCGATGAGCCGGCTCGCGACCTTGTCGAACGAGACGCGCTGCCGGGAGTCCTGGCTCAGGGTCTCGTGGACCAGGGCGATCGACGAGATGCGACGCACCGACTCGCCCAGCGCCTCGCGGGCCTCGTCGGAGGTGAGCCGCCGGGACTGCAGGCGCAGCAGCGACGCCACGGTCTGCAGGTTGTTCTTCACCCGGTGGTGGATCTCCCGGATGGTGGCGTCCTTGTAGAGCAGCAGCCGCTCGTGCCGGCGGAGCTCCGTGACCTCACGGACCAGCATCAGGCCGCCGAGGACCTCGTGCGCCCGCGTCAGCGGGATGAGCCGGCGGAGCACGACGGCACCCCGGGCCTCGACCTCGGACTCGAGCGGCTCACCGTCGCCGAGGGCCTCGAGGACCGCGACGTCGTCGAGGTCGAAGTCGGCGATGTTGCGACCGAGGACGTTGTCGACCACCCCGAGCCGGCGGTACGCCGAGATCGCGTTCGGGGAGGCGTAGCGCACCTCCCCGGAGGGGTCGATGCGCATGAGGCCATCGCCGACGCGTGGAGCCAGCTCGCGCTCGGGGTCCTCGCCCGGGAACGGGAACGTCCCCTCGGCGAGCATCTGCGACAGCTCGTTCGCCGTCTGCAGGTAGGTCAGCTCCAGCTGCGAGGGCGCGCGCACCATCGACAGGTTCGCCTCGCGGGTCACCGCCGCGATGATGCGCCCGTCGAACGGGATCGGGATCGCCTCCTCGCGCACCGGCACGCCCGACGACCAGTCGGGGTCGCCGTCGCGGATGATCCGCTGCTCGGTGAAGGCGCGCGTCACGGCCGGGCGCTCCTCCGCGGCGAAACGCTGCCCGACGAGGTCCTCGTAGTAGATGGTCTGCGCGGTGTAGGGCCGCATCTGCGCGACCACCACGAGCTCGCCCGTGGTCTCGTGCCGCACGAACATCAGCAGGTCGGCGAAGGACAGGTCGGCCAGCACCTGCCAGTCCGAGACGATGGCCTGGAGCTGGTCGACGGCAGCGTCGAACAGCCCCGCCTCCTCCACCAGCTCCTGCAGCGACGACACCGTCACCCCTGCAGGAACTTGGCGAGGTGCTGCACCGGGACCGCCTCGCGGATGTGCTCGAAGGCCCGCTTCTCGACCTCGCGCGCCTCGGACAGCGACAGCCCGACCTGACGGGCGGTGTCGGCGAGGTCGTGCGGGTGCCCGTCCTTCAGGCCCATCCGCCACTCCAGCACCTCGCGCTGGGTGGCGGGGAGGCGGTCGAGGACCTTGCGCAGCGGCTTCTCGAGCGCCGCCGCCTTCTCGTCCTGCGCACCGCCGGCGCGCACCGGACGCTTCCCACCCCGGCGCGCCCGGTTCCCTCGGCCCTTCGTGCTCTCGCTCATGCCCGGCAGCGTAGCCGCGCGGGACGGCCTGCCGTCCGGCACCATCCCCCGCCCACCCACGACCGACCACCCACGCACGGACCGGACCAGGAGGCACGGTGCTGTTCACGCTGCTCCCGGTGGTCGTCGGCGTCCTCGTCGGGTGGCTCCGCGGGGGTCGCCTCGCCGCCGTCGCGGACGCCGGGCTGCGAGGGGGCTGGCTGCTCGTGGCCGGGTTCGGCCTCCAGATCGCCCTCGACCTGCTGGCGGCCCGTGGGGTGC
Source organism: Actinomycetes bacterium (assembly GCA_046566145.1). Classification (GTDB taxonomy): domain Bacteria; phylum Actinomycetota; class Nitriliruptoria; order Nitriliruptorales; family Nitriliruptoraceae; genus JBKHXF01. Next base: position 90,219 of record JBKHXF010000030.1, on the reverse strand, counting down.
TGCCGGGGACCGAGGGCTACCCACTGCTGCTGCTCTCGCAGTTGCTCGTGGGTGCGTGGGTCGTCCGCAACCACCGGCGTCCGGGCGTGGCGCTGGTCGGGCTCGGGCTCCTCGCCAACGCCCTCGTCATCGGGGCCAACGGGGCGATGCCCGTGGACCCCGAGGCGATCGTCGCCGCTGGCGGCCCCGAGGAGGCGGAGCTGCGCGGCAAGCACGTGCTCGCCGACGACGCCACGGCGCTGCGCCCGCTGGCCGACGTCATCCCGGTCCGCCCGATCGGCACGGTCGTCTCCGTGGGCGACATCGTGCTCGCCGTCGGGCTCGTCCCCCTGCTGGCGCACCTGATGCGCGGCGGACCGGACCCTCGCGGACGACGGCGCCGGCCGGCGCGTTCCGACCCGTCGCGGGTGCCCTTCGGATGGGACCCGCCGGCGCCGGACCCCCCCGCCGGAGGCGCCACCCGAGGGTGAGGACTCCGTCAGTCCGTCGGCTGGCGCGTCGGCAGGTGCGGGGTGAGCAGCGTCGCGAGCTCCGCGTCCGTCGGACCAGGCGGTCCGGGCACCGGCGCGGACGCGAGCGAGCCACGCGGGCGATCGAGGGGCGCGCGGCCGTGCCCCCGGTCGAGGTCGCAGGCGAGGCGCACGAGCCGTCCGGCCAGCCGGACCTCGTGGTCGTCCGGGCCACCTGCGAGGGCGGAGGTGGAGGCGTCGGGTCGGTGCGCGGCGACGATGCGAGCGGCCAGCGCGAGGTCTCCGGCGGAGGCGACGAGGCCGGCGCCGGCGGCGGCGACCTCCTCGTCGGTCAGCTCGTGGCCGGCCTCCCACCGGATGCGTCCGAGCTCGTGCAGGTGCGCCGCCTTCTCGGCCGCGTCGACGAGGCCGGGTCGCAGGCCGAGGACGCGTGCCACCCCCACGACGGCCTCCGCGACCCGCTCGCCGTGTCCGCGGTCGACGTCGCCGAGCTCCTCCGGCAGCCGCGACATGGCGCGGATCGTCTGGCGGTGGACCTGTTGCGCGAGCGCGAGCCGACCGAGCCCCTCGCGCGCGACGACCAACGGGACGGCGAGCAGCGCGATGGTCCAGATGCCGAAGCGGTCACCGACCAGCCCGCCGAGCGTCGCGGTGGCGGCCAGCACGGCACCGGTGGTCCACGAGCTCCGGACCGAGTCGAGCCAGGCGCCCGGGGTGAGCCCACCGTCGGTCCGGGTGAGCGCGAGCTCCCAGAGCGGGCCGCCGAGCAGGAGCACCGCCCACACCGCGAGCAGGGTGAGGGCGGGGACCGGCTCGTGCGTCGCCGCCACGGTCGGCCCGAGCCGTTCGGCGTGCGCGAGGTCGGCCACCCCGGTCAGGAGCACGGCGGTCGGCAGCGTCGCCAGGAGGTCCGGGAGGCCGGGCTCGTCCGGGACCAGGTGCCGGACGGCCACGGCGAGCCCCCAGCCGGCGAGGACCACGGCCGCCGCCGCGACGTGGCCGACCCGCAGGATCGAGAGGACCCCGACGACGACCAGGGCCAGGGGAACCGGACGTGCCCGGAAGCGGCGGACCGGGAGGAGGAACCCGAGCGCGGTCGCCGGGACCAGCGCCCACGGGATCGGCAGCGGTCGCGGCTCCGACCCGGCGAGGCTGGACGCCACGCCGAGGGCGACCGCGCCGGCGGCCAGCGCCAGGGCGGTGCGGGTGGGCACGGTCGATCGCACGTACGGCCTCGCGTCGGGGGTCGCGGGGGCCCGGGGGCTCCCTGCTTCCAGGGAGCGTCGGCGGAGCGTACGGTGGCGCCCGCGGGAGGCGATGCACCCCGCGCGTGGGCACCCACGCCGGGCGCGCCGACCGCCGCGACGGTCCCGGTGACGGTGCGCGCGTGCGAGCGCCCAGTGCGCGCGCAGCGTCCAACCGTTCCAGTGACGGTGGGTAGTGGTTCGAACACAGAGCAAGATGTGGGCGCAGGCGCCCACCGTCGGTCACCGCCCGGGCGGCCGCCGGCGCCGACGAGACGGGGACACGATGGACCAGCCGAACGAGCTCGCCGGTGAGGTCGAGCTCTCGCTCGACGTGACCCCGCCCGACCTGCACGACCCGGTGGCCCGCCACGAGGTCGAGCGCTCGCTCGCCGCCATCCCCGGCGTGCTGGCGACCCGTCTCGTCGCCGGGTACGACCGCCCCGTCGACGAGCTGCACGTGGTCGCCACGACCGAGCGGGGCCCCAAGCAGGTCGTCCGGGACGTCCAGACCGCGCTGTTCGCGACCCACGGCCTCGACATCGACCACCGGGTCGTGTCGGTGGTGCAGCTCGAGGGCGAGGACCCCATCGCGACCGACCCGCGCCGCGTCTCCATCGCGCGGGTCGCCGTCACGCAGCAGGGAATCCGCGTCAAGGTGCTGGTCTCGGTGCTCCAGGGCGACGACATCCTCGAGGGCGAGGACGAGGGGCCGTCGTCCGGCGCCGGCCGCCGGCGCGCCGTCGCCCGCGCGTCGCTGGCCGCGGTCCGGCGCCTGCTCGGCGAGCACCGCGTCGTCGAGGTCGAGGGGGCCGAGGTCACCGAGGTGCTCGGTCACCCGGTGGCCCTGACCCTGCTGCACTTCCACTCGGCCACGGGCTCGCGCACCGACGTCGGGAGCGCGCTGGTCCGGGGCGACGAGGCGGACGCCATCGCCCGCTCCGTGCTCGACGCCTGCAACCGCTCGATCGCGACCGCCGACGACTGAGGCGGCGCGCGAGCCGGTGATCGGACCGTGCGCCCCCGGTCAGTCGACCAGCACGCCCGAGGTCCGCAGGATGTCGATCAGCCCGTCCTCGGTGGTGTCCATGATGACGGCCAGCGCGCGCAGGTCGTCGCCCCGCACGGAGAGCACCTGGCGGTTGTAGTCACCGCGCTGCACCTGGATCGACTCGCAGTAGCGCTTCAGCCCGCGCCAACGCTCGCTGTCACCGACGTCGAGCCGTCGCAGGTCGATCACCACCCCTGCGGAGCGGTCCCCCGGACGGACGGCCTCGTCGCCCGGGAGGATGTCGGACGGGGAGACACCGTAGAAGTCCGCGAGCTCGCACAGCCGGGACGCGGAGATGTTGCGGTCCCCCCGCTCGTACGAGCCGACGACCGCGGCCTTCCACTCCCCCTCGGAGCGTCGCTCCACGTCCTGCAGCGACAGACCCTGCTGCAGGCGGATGCGGCGCAGCTTCTCCCCGACCTCCTGGGCGTACGACACGGGCGCGGCTCCTCGTCGGCGTCCGGGATCCCCGGCTCCCACCACGCTGCACGCTAGCCGGTGACGCAGCGTGAGGGGTGGGGTTGCCGCCCCCGTCCCGTCAGTCGGAGAGCGACGCCGCCGTCCACTCGAGCGTGGTCGCGAGCCCCTCCTCGAGGGTGGTCCACGGCTTCCAGCCGAGCTCCGCCGCGGCCCGACGGTGGTCCACGGCGTTGTGGAGCAGCTCGCCCGGCCGGGCCGGCGCGCGCACGGGCTCCCGGGCGTACCCGGTCGCGGCGGCCAGCGCCCGGAAGAGGTGCTCGACGCTGGTGCGCTCCGAGGTCCCGATGTTGAACCGGCGACCGTCCCCCCGGTCCATGGCGAGGACGAACGCGTGGACGACGTCGTCGACGTAGACGAAGTCCCGGGTCTGCGTCCCGTCGCCGTAGATCGTGCACGGGCGACCGCGCAGCATCTGCTCCATCAGGATCGCGACGACGCCGGCCTCGCCGGCGGGGTCCTGCCGCGGGCCGTAGACGTTGGTGAGCGCGAGCGAGGTCCAGGCGAGGTCGTACAGCTCCCCGTAGGCGGCCACGTACTCCTCGGCCGAGCGCTTCGCTGCCCCGTAGGGCGAGTGCGCCGGTCCGGGGTGCTCCTCGGCGACGGGCAGGTCCGCCTCGTCGGGCTCGCCGTAGATGCACCCGCCGGAGGTCGCGAGCACGACCTTGCGCACGTCGTGCCGGCGAGCGGCCTCGAGCACGTTGATGGTCCCGACGACGTTCACCATGGCGTCGCGCACCGGGTCGTCGACCGAGCGCCGCACGTTCATCTGGGCCGCGAGGTGCACCACGACCTCCGGGCGGTGGCGCGCGACCAGCGGGTCGAGCGCGCCGGTGACGATGTCCAGCCGCTGGAACTCGAACCGTCCCTCGCGCGACCGACGGGCTGCGTCGAGGTTGGCGAGGTGCCCGGTGGAGAGGTCGTCGACGGCGACGACGTCGCGGCCCTCGGCCAGGAGGCGGTCGACCAGGGTGGAGCCGATGAACCCCGCACCCCCGGTCACGAGGATCGTGCCGGTGGTCACGCGTCCTCCGCGGCGAGGTGCAGCCGGATCCGGTCGAGCAGCGCCGGCGGCGCGGTCTCGGCGCAGCGCTCGCGAACCATCGCCCGGAGCTGCTCGTCGAAGCTGGCCCGGTCGGCGCAGGGGAAGCAGGCGGCCAGGTGCCGCGAGATGCGCTCGCGCGAGTCCTCGCCGAGCTCCCCGTCGAGGTAGCGCTCGAGTTGCTCGAGCGCCTCGTCGCAGCCGCCGCACTCGAGCGGGTCGATGGCCCCGCCGGGGTCGCGCGGGGCGTCAGGGGTGGGATCCGGGGTCGTCACCGCGTTGCCTCCCGGTCGTCGGGGCGGGTCGTGTCGTCGCGGCGCAGCAGGCCACGTTCCCTCGCGTAGGTGGCCAACGCCCTCTCGAGCCCCTTCCTTCCGCGGTGGATGCGCGACATCACGGTGCCGATCGGCGTCTCCATGATGTCGGCGATCTCCTTGTAGGTGAAGCCCTCCACGTCGGCGAGGTAGACCGCCATGCGGAACTGCTCCGGGAGGTCGGCGAGCGCCTGCTTCACCTCGTCGTCGGTCAGCGCCTCGAGCACCTCACGCTCGGCCGAGCCGCCGCGGGCCACGTCGTCGTAGAGCGAGAAGTCGTCGATCTCGTCCTGCAGGTGCTCGTCGGGGCGGCGCTGGGCCTTGCGGTAGGCCGAGATGTACGCGTTGTGCAGGATCCGGTACATCCACGCCTTGACGTTCGTGCCCTGCTGGAACTGGTGGAAGCTCCTGAAGCCCTTCGCGACGGCCTCCTGCACCAGGTCCTCGGCGTCGGCCGGGTTGCGGGTGTAGCGCAGGGCCGCGCCGTAGAGCCGGTCGAGCAGCGGCAGGACCTGGGCCTCGAACAGCCGCCGGCGTTCCTCGTCGGACAGCTCGGTCCGCACGACGGAGCCGTCGGGCTGCAGGCCGTCCTCGATGTCGAGCGGCTCCTGCGGCTGGGCCTCGGCGTCGGTGGCGTCCACGCGGTCCTCGGGAGGTCGGGAGCCCGGCCGTGCGAGCGCCGGGGGCCGGACGGTGGTGGCCGGCCCGGCCGAGGATAGGCGGCCCGCTCGGACGACCGTCCACAGGACGTCGAGTGGAGTTGCACGAGAATGCACGAGAGCGCGTATGGTCGTGCGCGCCGGCCCGACCTCACCGCCCCCGTGACCGGGCCGCACCCACCCCCGCGCCGGCGGTCGCACGCCGCGGCGCGGGGGCGGGCCACGAGGAGGGGACGACGGGAGGGAGGGGACGTGGACACCTGGGGACGCGACGACGAGGACGAGCAGCGACCCGACCGCGACGGTGGACCCGGGGCAGGGCGAGGCGGTCGGCACGCCCTCGACCTCGGCGCGGCGGTCGAGGAGCACGTCGCCGCACCGCCGTGGGCGCGCGACGAGCCCGCGGCCGTGGCGGCGGGTGCCCGGCGACCGGGCGTCGTGCTGCTGGCCCTCGCCGTCCTGCCGTGGCTGCTGGTCGGCGCGGTCGTGCTGCGCGGCCCCGGCGCGGCTGGCACCGTCCCCGCGGCCGGCGCCGACACGACCACCCTCGCCACCCCCGGCGACGGGCCCCCACCGGCGCCTGCCGACCCCGTCCCCGGGGCCGGCGGCCCCACGCCCGAGGACCGGCCGGATCGCTCCGGTGACGCGACACCGGCATCCCCGGATCGCGCTGGCTCGGCCGCGGGCGTCGACGCCACCCCGCGGCGCGGGATCGAGGTCCTCGCGGAGCCGCTCGGGGGTGACCTGCTCGTGGCGGCCGCGGCGCTCGGCGAGGTGGTGGTCCGGGCCCGGCTGACGACCGGCGGGCCGCCCGTCGACGGCTGGGCGGCCGCCACCGGCGCGCCACGGGACCCCGGGGGCGACGTGCAGCACGTCGACCACGTCACGACCGAGTCGGTGCACGTCCCCGCCGTCGGCCGCATCGTCGTGGTGGTCCTCGCCGTCGTGCTCCGCAGCGACGACGGGACGGTGTGGACCGAGGCCCAGGTGGAGCGCCACGCCGTCGCACTCGAGCTCGACCCCGGGGGCAGCCTGCGGACCGCCGGTGCGGTGTGGCCCCTGCCCCCACCGACACCCGATCGCGCAGCGGCGCCCGACGCGGCGACTGGCCCCGAGGTCGACGACCCCGATCTGCGCCTGGCGGCGGTCGCGGGGCTCGAGGCCGGCGGCTGGGCGGTCGACGAGCTCACGCTCGCCCGACCCGCCCCCGACCTGCTCGTCGCCGTGGTCCGGGGCACCGGTCCGGACGGGCGGCGGTCCCCCGGCACGCCCGTCTGGCTCGTCCCGACCCCGACCGGGCTCGCACCCGCGGGCACACCGGCCCGGCCCGGGCCGGGCTCCGGCGACCCGGGAGCCACCACGGACGAGCCGACCCCCTCCCCGGAGGAGCGACCGAGCGAGGAGACGACACCGTGACGCACGACCCACGGCACCGTCCAGGCACGCGCCGGCGGATCGTCCGACCCCCCGACCGCGGCGACGCCGGACGGCTCGCGGAGGCGATCGCCCGCTGGTACGTCGAGGTGCTCTCCGGCAGGCGCCCGCTCGACGGCATCGGTCCCCTGCTCACGCCGGCCGTCGCGGCACGCGTCGACGACCGCCGGCGCGCCCTCGCCCGCGCCCGTCACGAGTCCCGCCGGCGCGGGCGCCCGGTGCCGGGCGCGGGCGCGGCGGAGGTCGTCCGCGTCGCGGTCCAGTGGCCGGCGCCCCACGTCGCCGAGGCGCTCGTGCTCGTCCGCGCCCCGACCCAGGCGGGGCCGCGCACGACGGCGGTCTCGGCGACCCTGCAGGTGACCGAGGAGGGCTGGCGCGTCACCGACCTCGCGGCCCCGGAGGACGGCGTGGAGGCGCTGCGGCCGCCGGCGCTGCCGCCCACGGCGAGGCCCCGACCGACACGCGAACCCCACGCCCGCCCCGGCGACCACTGAGCCCCGGGCCCTGGCCCGGACGCGACGCCCGCGAGGGGCGGCGCGTCGAGCTGGGTCCCGCGTCGGCCTCAGCCGGCGCCGTGGCAGCGCTTGAACTTCTGCCCGCTGCCGCACGGACAGGGGTCGTTGCGCCCCACGTCCGCGAACTCCTCGTCCGCCTTGGAGTAGGTCCCGCCCGTGGCGATCTGCCGGACCGTCGTGCCGTCGCCACGCTTCTGGACGTCCCCGGCCGTCGGGGCGGCGTCCCCGCCGGCGGCGACCCGGTACGACGACGAGCCGGCGGTCTGCGGGGAGGTGTAGCGCAGCTGGGCCGGCTCCTTCGGCGCCTGGACGAGCCGGTCCGCGACCGCGGCGGCGTGCTCCTCGTCCTCCTCGGCCCCGCCGTCACCGGCGTCCGGGGTCGTCGGCGTGGTCGCGTCCGGCGCGGGCGCGCCCGCGGCCGGGGCCACCGGCGCCGGCGCGGGCGACCCCAGGGCGCGGCCCTGGTCGGAGGTCGCGGCGGCGGCCGCGGCGCCCGGGTCGAGCCGCACCTGCGACGCCTGCTGCGCCGACTCGGGCTCGCCCTGCTGCACGGGCAGGCGGAAGAAGTACGTGACCGCCTCCTCCTTCACGCTCGCCATCATGGCGACGAAGGAGTCGTAGGCCTCGCGCTGGTACTCGACCAGTGGGTCGCGCTGGCCGACGGCGCGCAGCCCGATGCCGTCACGCAGCGCGTCCATCTCGTAGAGGTGCTCGCGCCACTTGCGGTCGACGACCGACAGGATGACCCGCCGCTCGATCTCGCGCATGACGGCGTGGCCGCCGACCTCCTCCTCGCGCCGGCCGTACGCCTCGAAGGCGTCCTCGATCGTGATCTCGACCAGGCGGTCGGAGTCGAGCCCCTCGAGGTCGAGGGCGGTCAGGTCGACCGAGAGGTCGTAGACCCGGCCCAGCTCGATCTCGAGCTCGGCGAGGTCCCACTCCTCCGGGAACACGCCCTCGGGCGCGTAGGACCGGACGATGCCCTCGACCGCGTCCTCGATGTACTTCTGGGCGAGCTCGTCGATGGCCTCGTGGTCGCCGTCGATGACGCGCTGCCGCTGGCCGTAGACGACCTTGCGCTGCTCGTTGAGCACGTCGTCGTACTTCAGGACGTTCTTGCGGATGTCGAAGTTGCGGCTCTCGAGCTGCCGCTGGGCGTTCTCGACCGCGCGCGTCACCCACTTGTGCTCGATCGGCACGTCGTCCGGGATCTGCATCCGGGTCATGATCTTCTCGACCGCGGCGGCGTTGAACAGCCTCATGAGGTCGTCGCCGAGCGAGAGGTAGAAGCGGCTCTCGCCCGGGTCGCCCTGCCGGCCCGAGCGGCCGCGCAGCTGGTTGTCGATGCGGCGGGACTCGTGCCGCTCGGTGCCGATGACGTAGAGGCCACCGAGCCCGATGACCTCGTCGCGCTCGGCGCGGGTGGCCTCCTCGTACCGGGCGATGGCCTCGACGCGGAGCGCGTCGCGCTCCTCCTCGGTGGCCTCCTCGCCGAGCTTGCGGACCTCGTCCTCGGCCATCTCCTCGGGGTTGCCGCCGAGCAGGATGTCCGTGCCTCGACCGGCCATGTTGGTCGAGACGGTCACGGCGCCCTTGCGGCCGGCCTGGGCCACGATGTGGGCCTCACGCGCGTGGTTCTTCGCGTTGAGCACCTCGTGCCGGATGCCACGACGGGTCAGCAGGCCCGACAGGTACTCCGACTTCGCGACGTCGACGGTGCCGACCAGGACCGGCTGGCCCTTCTCGTGCCGCTCGACGATGTCCTCGACCACGGCCTCGAACTTGGCCTGCTCGGTCTTGTAGACGAGGTCGGCTCGGTCGTCGCGGACCATGGGACGGTTCGTCGGGACCGGGATGACGCCGAGCTCGTAGATCTCGGCGAACTCGCTCTCCTCGGTCATGGCGGTACCCGTCATGCCGGCGAGCTTGTCGTAGGTGCGGTAGTAGTTCTGGAGGGTGACGGTGGCGAGCGTCTGGTTCTCGTCCTTGACCGCCACGCCCTCCTTCGCCTCGATCGACTGGTGCAGGCCCTCGGAGTAGCGCCGGCCCTCGAGCACGCGGCCGGTCTGCTCGTCGACGATCTTCACCTCGCCGTCGACCACGATGTACTCGCGGTCGCGCTTGAACAGCTCCTTGGCCTTCAGCGCGTTGTTGAGGTGCTGGATCAGGGGGGTGTTCACCGACTCGTACAGGTTGTCGACGCCGAGCAGCTGCTCGACCTTCGCCACACCCTGCTCGGTGATCGCGACGTTGCGCTTCGCCTCGTCGACGACGTAGTCCTCCGTCTGGATGAGGACACCGCCGGGCTTGCGCTCCTCCTCGCCGCGCTTGAGGTTCGGGGCGACCCGACGCGCGAAGATCTGGTACCACTGCGCGCTCTGCTCGGCCGGGCCGGAGATGATGAGCGGGGTCCGGGCCTCGTCGATGAGGATCGAGTCGACCTCGTCGAGCAGGGCGAAGTGGTGTCCGCGCTGGACCTGCATGTCCTTCTGCCAGGCCATGTTGTCGCGCAGGTAGTCGAAACCGAACTCGTTGGTCGTGCCGTAGGTGATGTCGCAGGCGTAGGCCTCGCGCTTCGAGTCCCGCGGCTGCTGCGAGTAGACGGCGCCGACGGTGAGGCCGAGCCAGCGGTGCACGCGGCCCATCCACTCCGCGTCACGGCGAGCGAGGTACTCGTTCACGGTCACGACGTGCACGCCGTTGCCCGCCAGCGCGTTGAGGTAGACCGGCATGGTCGAGGTCAGCGTCTTGCCCTCACCGGTCTTCATCTCCGCGATGCGTCCGGAGTGCAGCGTCGCGCCACCGAAGACCTGCACGTCGTAGGGCCGCTGGCGCAGCACCCGGAAGGCGGCCTCCCGCACCACGGCGAAGGCCTCGGCCTGGATGTCGTCGAGCGACTCGCCGTCGGCCAGCCGGGCACGGAACTCGTCGGTCTTGGCCTTCAGCTCCGCGTCGGAGAGGGCCTTCGTGGCCTCGTCGAGGTCGTTGACGGCGTCGACGACCTTCTGCATCTGCTTGGCGAGGCGACCCTCGCCCATCCGCAGCATCTTCTGGAGGACCATGGGACCTTCGTTCGTTCGTGGCTCGCGACCCGGCGGGCACGCTGTGGGCACGGTTGCCGATGGTATGCGACGCGTTCGGTGACGCCGGCGGTGGTGAGTGGCGCGCACGCAGACCCGCGCGCCCGGACGCACGCCGGCCCCGACCGGAGCGGTCGGGGCCGACGGGCGAGGTCGTGGCTCAGGTGATCTCGAGCAGCTTCTCGCGGACCGCGTAGACGACGGCCTCCATGCGCGAGTGCAGGTGGAGCTTCTCGAGGATGTTGCGGACGTGGTTCTTGACCGTGTTCTCGGAGATGTACAGGGACTTCGCGATCTCTCGGTTGTTCATGCCCTGCGCGACGTGCTGGAGGACCTCCATCTCGCGCGGGGTGAGCCGCGGGGCCGGCACCTGCTGCTTCTCCTCCTCCTTCTTGATCATGGAGGCGAACTCGTTGAGCAGCTTCGAGGCCATCGACGGCGAGATCAGCGACTGACCGCCGTGGACCGAGCGGACCGCGTTCCCGATCTCGTCGATCGAGATCTCCTTGAGGAGGTAGCCGTTCGCCCCGGCCTTGATGGCCTGGTAGAGGTCGTCCTCCTCGTCGCTGATGGTCAGCATGAGGATCTTGCAGTGCGGCATCTCCTCCTTGATGCGCCGCGTCGCCTCGATCCCGCTGAGCACCGGCATCCGGACGTCCATGACCACGACGTCGGGCACCTCGGCTCGCGACTGCTCGACGGCCGCCTGGCCGTCGCCGGCCTCCCCGAGGACCTCGATGTCGGTCTCGTCCTCGAGCACCATGCGCAGACCGCGCCGGAAGAGCTCGTGGTCGTCCGCGATCAGGATCCGGATGCGGTCTTCCGCGGCGTTCGCCGACATGTGGGGGCCTCCCTGGGACGCGGCCGCCCGCACGTCGTGGTCGTGCGGGACCCGTGGGTCCGGCCGCGTCGCATCGTCGGCCGAGTCTAGCCCACGGCACCCGGTCTGACCGGGTGGTGCGTCGATGGTCTCACGTGACCATGGAGGCGGTCGCGGACGTGATCGACGCCGGGCCCGGCTCCCCCACGCGGGACGGCCGCGCCGGCCCCGAGGGGCCGGCGCGGTGGTGGGGTGGGGCGCTCACTCCTCTCCGGTCACGCCCACGGTGGCCGGCGCCTGGCGACGGTTGTGGTCCACGAGCTTCGTCTTGAGCTTGCGGACCTGCCGGGACAGCTTCGCCTCCACGCGGTCGATCGCGGTGAGCGGGTCCGGCGCGGCGGCCGTCGCACGCAGGTACCGACCCTTCGCGTGAAGGATCACCTCGCAGTGCACCTTGTCCTCGATCCGAGGGTTGGACTCCTCGGAGAAGACGATCTCCATGTCGATGAAGCGATCGAAGATGTTGCGGACCTTCGAGAGCTTCGCGATGGCCTCGTCCCGCACGTGGGCGGGGACGTCGAGGTTCTTGCCCTTCACGGTGACCTGCATGGGACCTCCTCGTGTCGATCGAGTTGGCCCGCCGGGCGTGCGCCCGGGGGTGAGCGTCGCGGCCGGTTTCGGTCGCGACGGGTACCCGGCGCAGTTCCGGTCGGCGCCGTCACCGGCGCCGGGATCCGAACGCTAGCGAGGCCCGGACCGTGACGACGGGCTGAACGGCAGGTGGCCGTGCGACACCCCACCCACCGCTCACCGGTGTGCGCCGGGGAGCGGGCTCGTCGGTGGGGCCGCCCAGCGGAACCCGAGCGTGTGGGCGCCGGCACGGGCGAGGACGGACGCCTCGACCGACGCGGCTCCCGCGCGTCGCAGGACCCAGGCCGCCAGTCCGAGCGTCGCTCCCGTCGTCAGCACGTCGTCGACGAGCAGCACCCGCGCACCGGCCACCGGCACGACCGGGACCAGGTCGTCCGGACGGACCTGGCGCCGTACCGGCCCGGTGCGGGCTGCCTGGTCGGGCCGCCCGGGGGCCGCCGCGAGGAGCGGGAGCGCGGGCAGGCCGAGCGCCGCGCCGGCGGCCCTCCCGAGCACCCGGGCGTGGTCGACCCCACGCGCGCGCACCGCGTCGGACCGGGACGGCACCCAGGTGACGACGTCCGGGCTCGTCGGGCCGGGCACCGCACGGAGCAGCGCGGCGAGGTGGCGCGCGAGCGCGGGCCACACCGGCGGGGCGTCGACGCGCTTCGCGGCGACGATCGCGTCCGCCACCGGCCCGGTGTAGTCGAACACCGCTCGTGAGCGCAGGATCGGGGACCCCGTCGGCCAGCACCCCCGTCCGCCGGCGCGGTGACCGTCACCGCCAGCACCGCCACAGCGGCCGCAGGCGTCGACCAGCCGCAGGAGCTCGGTCCGTCTCGTGCAGGCGTCGCACCACGGGGGCGGCGCCGGCGCGGCGCAGGCCAGGCACCGACGGGGGGCGAGGAGGTCGAGGAGGGCACGCACACGAGGACCGTCGTCGCTCGAGCGCCCGACCGCCGGCCGGCTCGGCCGGTCGTTGTGGACGAGCGCCGCGGACCCGGACCGCCCGCGGACCTGGCCGCCGCCCTCAGCAGCGAGGGAGCAGGTCGAGCAGGAGCTGGCCCAGGCGGGCCGCGGCCTCCGCGCCGACCTCGAGGACCTCGGCGTGTGACGTCGCGACCCCCTCGCCGTGCACGTTGGTGATCGACGACAGCCCGAGGACCCGCATCCCGTGGGACCGCGCCGCGATCACCTCGAGCACGGTCGACATCCCCACCGCGTCGGCGCCCAGCGTGCGCAGCATCGCGACCTCTGCCGGCGTCTCGTAGGCGGGACCGGGGAGGCCGGCGTAGACCCCGGCGCGCAGCCGGTCGCCGCGGGCCTCGGCGACCTCGACCGCGAGGTCGCGCAGGACGGCGTCGTAGGCCCCGGCCATGTCGAGGAACACGGGCGCCCCGTCGCGCAGCCGGCCCGTCAGCGGCGACACGCCGGTCAGGTTCAGGTGGTCGGTGATGAGCAGCAGGTCACCCGGCCGCAGCGTGGGGTCGAGCCCGCCGGCGGCGTTGGTCACCACGGACGTGTCGCAGCCGAGGGCCGCGGCCACCTCGACCGTGCGGACCACGTCGTGCGGGGAGTGGCCCTCGTAGAGGTGGATGCGCCCGATCGAGGCCATGACCTCGCGGTCCCCGAGCCACCCGAAGCGGAGCAGGCCGGCGTGGCCGGGCACCGTGGAGGTCGCGAGCCCCGGGATGGCCGCCACCGGGACGTCGATGGCGTCCTCGATGCGGTCGGCGACGGCCCCGAGCCCCGAGCCCAGCGTCAGCAGCAGGGTGGGGGCGCGGCCTCCCAGCCGGGTCCGCAGGCTCAGCGCGGCCCGTTCGACGGCCTCCTCGATCTCGGACACGGGGGCTCCTCGGTGTGGTGCCGGCGGCCGGCGCCGGGCGGTCTCGGTGTCAGGTCAGGGTTCAGCTGTCAGGACTCAGCCGGCGATGGTGGCCTTGAGCTGCTCGATCGAGGCCACCGGGGTGGGGTCGACGCCGCCGAGCAGCGCGAGGTAGACGGAGACGAGGTCGACCTCGACGACGCCGGCGGCGAAGCGGGCGAGCCCGTTGGGCCCGCGCAGCTCGCTGACGGTCCGGCTCGCGAAGGCGTCGCTCGACGCCGCGAAGGTGGCGTCGAAGCGGCGGGCCACCTGGGGGTGCTCGTCGTCCGGGCTGCGGATCTCCCACCAGGCCAGGGGCGTCGACGGCAGGCCGGTCTCCCACCCGACGAGCTCGTTGTGGTCGGCCTCCGGCAGGGCGTTGGACATCGCCGGGCGCTTGGCGTTCTCGTTGATCTGGCACCGGGCACGCTCGGCCACGAGGGCCGCGAGCCCCACGCCGCCGTAGACGACCGGGAGTCCGGCGTCGAGGGCGGTCGCCACCTCACGGAGTCGGTCGTCGGTGCCGTCCCAGCCCAGCCGCTCGACCACGGCGTCGACGTGGTCACCGACCGTGCGGAGGTCCTCGAGCAGCCCGTCGGCGAGCACACCGGCGCGGACGAGGGCGACGAGCGTGGGTGCGGCGAGCAGGGGCAGCGACGCCCGCGGTTGCTGGCCCCCCGGCACCACCGTGGTGGGCCAGCCCGCTGCCTGCGCGCGGTCGAGCAGCCGGCCGCCGGACGTCACCGCCGAGACCGCCGCTCCCCGCTCCTCGGCCACGTCGAGCGCCGCGTGCGTCTCCTCGGTGTTGCCGCTGTAGGACACCGCGACGACGAGGTCCTGCGGCCCCACCCAGGCCGGCAGGTCGTAGGCCTTGTGCGCCCGCACCGGCACGCGGCCGGCGCGGTCGGCGAACAGCGTCGCCACGTCGCCGGCGATGCCGGAGCCACCCATGCCGACCACCACCACGGCCCGGGGCATGGTCAGGGCGGGCGGTGGGGCAGCCAGCGCGAGGTCGACGGCCCGACGCCACTGGTCGCCCGAGGCCTCGACCGTGCGCAGCATCCCACCCGGGTCGAGCACGTCCAGGTCGACGGCGCCGGGGTCGAGCGCGGACGCGGTCACGACGTCGCCCGCCGGGCCTTCGCCTCCTCGACCAGCATCACGGGGATGCCGTCGACGACCGGGAACTGCAACCCGCAGGCGGTGCACAGCACCACCTTGCGGCGCTCCTTGTACGCCACCTCGCCGTGGCAGTCAGGACAGACGAGGATGTCGATCAGGCGCTCGTCGAGGGCCACGGTGCTGCTCCTGTCGGTGGGTGGGCTCAGCCGGCCTGCACGGTAGCCGCGACCTCGTCGCGGATCGCCGTCATGGCCGCCTCGTCGTCCCCCTCGACGTTGAGACGGAGCAGCGGCTCGGTGTTCGACGCGCGGAGGTTGAACCAGCCGTGCTCGAGCACGACGGTGAGGCCGTCCTCGGTGTCCGACGCGCGGGTCCGCTCGGCGAACACCTCCCGGACGGCGGCGACCGCCGCGTCCTGGTCGACGACCGTGAAGTTCAGCTCCCCGGAGAGCGAGGTCCGGGCGTAGGGGGCCACGACCTCGCTCAGGGGTGCCCCCGCCTCCGCGACGGCCTCGAGCAGGACGAGGGCCGCGATGAGGCCCGAATCCGCCCGGTAGTTGTCGCGGAAGTAGTAGTGACCCGAGTGCTCGACGGCGAACACCGCGTCCGTCTCGGCCATCGTCTGCTTGATGAAGGAGTGCCCGACCCGGGTCCGCACCGCCGTGCCACCGGCGGCCTCCACCGTCTCCGGCACGACGCGCGAGCAGATCAGGTTGTAGAGGACGGTCGCGCCCGGGTCACGTGCGAGCATCCGGTCCGCCACGACGGCACCGATCAGCGCCGAGGGGACCGGCTCGCCCCGCTCGTCGACGGCGAACATCCGGTCGGCGTCCCCGTCGAACGCGAGGCCGAGCGGGAGGCCGTGCTCGCGCACGTGCGCCTGCAGGTCCGCGAGGTTCTCCGGCTCGATGGGGTTCGCGGGGTGGTTCGGGAACGAGCCGTCGAGCTCGAAGTACAGCTCGTCGACCTCGATGGGCAGCCCGGCGAAGGCGGCCGGGACCACGTGACCCCCCATGCCGTTGCCCGCGTCCACCGCGATGCGCACCTCGGAGAGCAGGCTGGTGTCGACGAACGACCGGACGTGGGCGCCGAAGCGCTCCAGCATGTCCTCGTGCCGCTCGGTACCGGCCGCGGCCGCCGGCGCGGGGACCCCGGCCTTCGCGCGGTCGCGGATCTCCCCGAGGCCGGTGTCGATGGAGACCGGCTGCGCCCCGGCCCGGCACAGCTTGATGCCGTTGTACGTGGGCGGGTTGTGGGATGCCGTGAACATCGCGCCCGGCAGGTCGAGGACGCCGGAGGCGAAGTAGAGCATGTCGGTGGAGGCGAGCCCGACGTGGACGACGTCGACCCCCTGCCTGGTCACGCCGCGCGTGAAGGCGGCGACGAGCTCCGGCGACGAGGGCCGCATGTCGTGGCCCACCACCAGGCCGCCGGAGCCGCCCGCCAGCACGTGCGCCGCAGCGGCACCCAACGCCTCGGCCACGTCCGGCGTGAGCTGACCGTCGACGAGGCCACGCACGTCGTAGGCCTTCACGATGTCGTCGAGCACGGACGGGTCGGTCACGGTGATCCCCTGGGGTCGGTCGGACGGCGCCGACGACGGGAACGGACGGGCTCGCCGTCGGCGGGCCGTGGAGCCTAACCGTCGTCTCCCCGGGTGGCGGCTGCTAGGTCGGGGACGACCGGCTCCAGCGGCTGGCCCGGCAGGTGTCGCCCGACGTACTGCCGCCGGGTCCGGCCGTCCTCGCGCCACGTCGCGTACCAGTAGGGCCCGTGTGGGCACGTCCCACAGGACTCCTTGCCGCAGCGCACGTGCTCCTGGTGGTAGCTGACCCCCACGGGCTCGCCCTGCGCGTCCACGACGTCGCCCACCGCGCCGTCCGCGTGGAGCAGCAGGCCGCGCACGACGATCATCAACCGACGCAGGTCGAACGGGTCGAGCCGTCGGACGGCGGCGGTCAGGTCACGGTCGAGCGCCACGGTGGCCCGTCCTCTCCGTCGGCGGTTGGGCGGGCGTATCTTAGGATGCTGACACCCAAGAAACCACAACCGCCACACTCCAGTCTGGAGGAGCCGCCGGGGCCGTCCCAGCATCGCATCCGCCCGTGACACAACCGGCTGGGCGGCGCGACGGGCTCGGGACGCCCACCCAAGACGACACCCGCGCCGGGGCGCGGGTGCAGGGTGGCGACGAGGGGCCTCAGTCGCGCCGGGCCAACGGCGGTCGTCCCGGCTCCTCGGACCCATCGGGCGGGGCGGACGACGGCGGCTCGGGCCGGCGCATCTCGACGATCCCCCCGGGGTGGTCGTTGGCCACCGCCGCGAGCTCCTCGAGGGCGAGTCGCAGGTCGGCGCTCTCGTCGTCCGGGTCGAGGTCGTCGAGCGCGGCACCGTGGTCGGGTCCGTCGGCGTCGTGCCGTGCACCGGAGACACCGTCGAGCGGCCCGCGCAGGGCCGCGGCCAGCACGGCGACGGTGTCGGCACCGCCGTACCCCTCCGCCGACGTGGCCGGCTCGGGCTCGTCCCCCGCCGGGCGACGGTCGATCAGCGTCCAGCCGTGGGGCGGGGTGGTTCGCTCGGCGTGCTGGCCGCAGAGGTCGTACGCCTCGGGGGCTCGCTCCTCGAGCAGCGGGACGATCTGGGCCTCGCGCGCCCCGTAGGAGAAGACCAGGCTCGACGCCGCCGGCGAGGGGCACCCGGGGCGGGCGCAGGGCCGGCCGGACGCGCGGGAGATGGGCCGCACGACCGTGTCGCGTGCGGGGTGCCGGTGTCCGTGGGTGGCTGCCATCGCGCGGACGGTACGCCCTGCGCGACGCCGCGCCAAGCATCTCCGCCCTGCGCCGTGCGTGGACCGGGCCGACACCGGGCCCGCGACGGGCGGGGCTACGCTGCCACGATGCGCGACGACCGCCACGCCCGCCACCGCCGCGCCGGCGCCGACCCGCGCCGGCGGCCGACCGACGGCTTCCGGGCGACCAACGGCGACCGGTTCGACCGGCTGGTCGCCGACGCGATCTCGGACCTGCCGCAGGCGTTCCTCGACCGGCTCGACAACGTGGCCATCGTGGTGGCGGACGTCCCTCCCGCCGACGTCCTCGGCCGCGGCGATGAGATCCTGCTCGGGCTGTACGAGGGCACGCCGCAGCCGGCGCGCAGCCTCGGCGCCCCCCTGCTGCCCGACCGCATCACGCTGTTCCGGCGGCCCCTCGAGCTCCGCGCGACGACCAAGGCGGACCTGGCGCTGCTGGTGCAGGAGACGGTCGTGCACGAGGTGGCGCACCACTTCGGGCTCGACGACGACGAGCTCGACGAGCTCGGCTGGGGCTGAGCGCCGGCGCCGGCGTCAGCCGTCGGGGTCCTCCCCCGCCCCGTCGGGCCCGGTCGCGGGGTCGGTCGGGTCGGGGTCGGTCGGGTCGGGCCCCGTCCCGCCGAGCGGGTCGTCGAGCTCGACGGGATCGGTGTCGGTCGGCGCCGGCACCGCCGACTGCTCGCGGCGCGCGAACGGGTCGGCCACCTGCGGACCGAGCTGGGTGCCGAGCCGCTGGGTCAGACCGGGGACCCGCAGGACCGGGGACACGGTCCCGCCACCCTCGAGCGCGCTGCCGCTCGCCGCGGTCGAGACGGCGAACGCGAGCGACCCGGAGCGCGCCAGGCCGACGGTGCCGGCGACGACCCGGCCCTCCCGCGCGGTGACCACCAGCGCGTAGGCCTCGGTCTCCGGGAGGACGTCCGTCAGCGACGCCGCCAGGTACGCGCCGGCACCGACGGACAGGCCCTGCAGCACCTGCGGGCGCGACACCCCGCCGGGGGTCCACACGGCGACGTCCACCACGGCGGGCTCCGCCGCCGGGTTGACGAGCGTGAGGGAGAGGTCGCGGCCCTCGGTGGGGCCGCCTGCGGCGACCCAGGTGGCCGACGGTTCCGTGGCGCCGATGCCGATGCCGACGCCCGTCCGCGCCGCGTCCTCCTCGTCGAGGATCTGGCTCGCGACGCTGGCGACGATGCCGACCCCGTTGTCGGTGCGCACGGTGACCGCGCCGGACCCGCCTCCCTCGCCGAGCAGGCCGCGCAGGTCGACCCGCTGCGTGGAGCCCGGCGCGAGGGTCAGCTCCTCGATCCCCTCGGGGACCAGGCCACCCTCGGTCGTGTGGAGGGTGAGGGTCACGGCCGCCGGGCGGTCGTCGGGGTTCGTGAGCCAGAGCCACGACAGCTGCGCGGCCCCGTCGGTGAACCAGGGGATGGTCCACGTCTCGGCCGGCGCGGCGACCGCCGGCGCGAGCGCGATCCCCTCGACGCCGCCGATCGCCGCATCGAACTCCTGGACGGCCTCGACGACCGCGCGTCCGGACCGGGTCGACACCAGCGCGCCGAGGTCCGGCTGCTCCGGGGCGTGCTCGTTGACCTCGACCGTCCGCACGGCGCCGGCCGGCACGACGACGTTCTCGAGCAGGCGCGGGCGCACCGTCCCCTGCGGCGTGGTGAAGGCGACGCTCACCGAGGCGTCGCTCGCGTAGGGGTTCGCCAGCACGAGGCGGGCCGTCGCACCGCCGGCGGTGGCCAGCCCCGGCACGATCCACCGGTCGGACACCTCGGCGGGGCACGGCCCCTCGAGGCGCCCCGCCGCCCCCTCCTCCCCGGAGCGCACCGTCGAGCGGTGCACCGTCGTCGGGACGTCGAACCACCGGGCGGCGACGAGCGGCGAGCCAGCGCCGGCGGGCACGGCCACCGCGGTCCCGGCGCCCGGGGGGACCTCCGCGGTCGCGGCCACGAGCGTGATGCCCTCGGCGACGACGTCGACGGTCACGTCCGAGGTGTCGAGCGCCTCACCGGCACCGGCCCCAGCGGGCAGCGCCGTCGCGACGACGGTCGAGGAGGCGTCCGCCGTCGCCCCGACGACGGCGCACGTCGCGGCACCCGAGCGGGCGGGTCCGACCACGGCCGGGGTCGGTGTCGGGACGGACGCGTCCGGACCGACCGCGTCCACGGCGAGGCCGAGCCCGATGAGGGCCACGACGGCGACGAGCCCGATGGTCGAGGAGGTCCACCTCACGAGTCGACCTCCTCGGCCACGTCGTCCGCCTGGTCGGCGCCCCCGTCCGCTCGGGCGTCCCGGGCGGCGCCGCGGGTCGCGAAGCCGGGAGGCCGGAGCATGAGGGACACCACGAGCAGCAGCAGCAGCGCCTGGATCGCGACGAGCACCCGGTGCGTCCGGTCCACGTGCTCGAGCACCACCTGCTCGGCGGGTCCGGGGAGGTCGAAGCGGAGCAGCCCGTCGGCGAGCACGCCGGGGACCACGGCGCCGTCGGCACGGACGCGCCAGCCGTCCGCCTCGGCCTCGGCCAGCAGCACCGAGCCGCCGGTGGGGGCGGCGCCCTCGAAGCGGTCGTCACCCACGCGGTCGAGCGGGACCGCCGAGACCCCGGCGGGAAGCTCGCCGCGGCGCGCGGCCACGTCCACGGCGTCGGTCGGCACGAGCACGGCACGGGGGACCCAGGTCGTCAGCTCGTACACCCGACCGTCGGCGACGGGCCGAGGCTCCAGGGCGAGCTGACCCCGCAACGCCGACTCGAGCGCGTCCGACCGACCGGCCTCCGGGACCACGACGTGCCGGACGTCGAGCAGGCCCAGGCGACCGCCGGCGCCCGGGTCGGTGCCGGCCACCATCTCCTCGATGATCGTCTCGACGCGCGCCGTGAGCGCTCGCGACGGAGCCTGGCCGTACGAGACCATCGTCGGCCCAGCGGGCCCGACGAGCTCCCACTCCACGGTCCCGTCGACCTCGGCCAGCACGAGGGTGCGCCCGGCGACCGCGTCGTCCGGGTCGGAGAGGAAGGCCGGGAGCGGGTCCTCGCCGATCGCGAAGGCGTCCCAGGGGGCGACCGCGACCCCGATGACCGACACCAGCACGCCGCCGGCGACGACGAGGGCGGTGACGAGCGAGGCCAGCTGGCGCCAGCCGAAGTCGAAGCCGGCGAGCTGTGAGCTCGCGGACGAGAACGCGATCGCGAGCAGCGCCGCGGCCGCCAGGGCGGTCAGCAGCAGCGGCACGCCCGGCCACGTCCAGGCGCCCGCACCCGCGCGCCCGAAGCCCCAGGCGGCGAACACCCCGGCCAGAAGCAGCCCCCACAGGCCGGCGACGGCAAGCGGGCGACGGTTCGCCCCGAACGCGAGACCGAGCAGGCCGGCAGCCAGCAGGCCGACCCCCACGGTGATGCCCGGGAACCCCGGCAGCCCGGGGCTCAGCAGGAGCCAGCGCCAGAACGGGTCGGGCACGACAACGAGGTCCTGGCCGGCGCGGTTGATCGCACCGCCGAACAGCTGACCCAGCCACGGCAGCAGGAGCAGGAGCGAGCCTCCGAACAGGACGAGCAGCCGCAGCGTCGCGCGACGTCGGGATCCTCGGACGCGGTGCTCGCTGGTGGAGAGGGCCGCCACGCCCACGACCGTGACCGCGGCGAGCACGAGCAGCACGATCGGCTCGAAGGCGACGGCGACCGCCCCGACGATGGCGCCGGCGGCCGTGTTCCGCCAGGCCGATGCCGGCGGCGCGTCGGGGCGCCCGGCCCCGGCGAACGCGCTGGCCAGCGCCGGGAGGGCGACGAGGACGACCATCGCACCGATGCGGCCCGAGCGCAGCGCCGCGATGGCGGGGGGCGAGAGCACGTAGACGGTCGCCGCCGCGAGGCGCGGGCCTCGCCGGTCGGTGGCGAGGCGGCCGGCCCGCAGCGCGAGCACCCACGCCAGCGGCACGGCACCGAGCAGCAGGAGCCGAGGGGCGATCCACGCGCTGCCGAAGCCGAGCACCCCGACGATGCCGAGCAGGGCCTGCGCCGGGCTGGAGGCACCGGCGGTCCCGGCACCCCCGGCGTCGTTCCACGTCGACAGGTACGCCCGCCAGAACTCGGCGGCGTCCGCCGGCCAGGGCGCGAGCTCCCCGCCGCGCAGCGCGCCCGAGCGGAGCAGGGGGACGGCGACGACCACGCCGACGACCAGCAGCGCGAGGGCGGAGACCTGGTAGGGGCGGGCCCGGACGAGTGCGACGACCCGCTCCGTCACGGTCTCCGGCTCGACGACCTCCTCCGGTGCCTCGGCCGTGTCGAACTCGACCTCGCCACCGGTGATCCAGTCGCCGATGGCCTCGGCGTACGCGCGGGCGCGGGTGCCGGTGCGGGCGAACAGCGGCGCGAGCTCGCCGTCGGCGCGCACGCGGGTCGACTGCACGGCCGCCCGGAGCCGGCGGGTCTCCCGCAGGTGCAGGAGGTTCCACAACCACGCCCGGACCGTCTGCCACGCGTCGCCGAGCCGGCGAGTCGCGACGAACCCGAGGACCTTCGCGATGCCGGTCAGGAAGTAGAGGACGACGACGAGGGGGAGGCGGACCGGCCCGTAGTTCTTGAGCAGGGTGGCCAGGGTGTTGCGCTCGGCGAAGTAGCGGGGGCCGAGGAACGCCGTCTGGCCGAGGCGGCCGTACGTCGAGGCGGAGGCGACGTGGTGGCCGACGGCGTCGGGCACCACGTCGACGTCGTGCCCCGCGAGCCAGGCCCGCCAGCAGAGGTCGAGGTCGTCGCGGAAGAGGTGGTAGCGACGGTCGAACCGGCCGAGCTCCTCGAACACGGCCCGTCGGACCAGCATGCCGGACGTGGACACGTAGAGGACCGGACGGATCGCGTCCCGCTGGCCCTGGTCGCGCTCGTCCTCCT
The DNA here is from genome assembly GCA_046566145.1 of Actinomycetes bacterium. Classification (GTDB taxonomy): domain Bacteria; phylum Actinomycetota; class Nitriliruptoria; order Nitriliruptorales; family Nitriliruptoraceae; genus JBKHXF01. The sequence continues at coordinate 67,797 of JBKHXF010000030.1, read as the reverse complement.
CCAGGCCCGAGTCCGCGCGCCCGGTGAGGTCGACGGCCATGCCGACCTCCTGCAGGCGGGTCGGGTCGTCCCAGTCGACCAGCTTGCAGCCCGCGATCGCCGTGCGCGAGGAGGTCTCGAGGTGGCCGACGAGGGCCTCGACGGCGTCCGCCGCGAGGGCCACGTCGTCGTGGACCAGCAGCAGGTGCTCGGCGTCCCCGGCGACGGCCGCGTCGAGCGCCATCGACACGGCAGCACCGAACCCGAGGTCGCGCTCCGCGACGAGCACGCGGTCCGTCCCGAGGTGCTCGGTGAGGACACGCCGGGTGTCGTCGCTCGAGCCGTTGTCCACCGCGACCACCTCGAGCGCCGCGTGCGTCTGCGCGTCGAGCGCCGCGAGCGTGCGCGGCAGCCACTCGGCACCGTCGTGGGCGACGACGACGGCGAGGACGCGCGCGGTCCCGACCCGGGGCGTGGCGGCGGTCTCCACCTGGAGGTGGCTCCTGGGTCGGCGGCGGGGGGGCGGCAGCACGGACGGCGACGGTCGGCCGGGGTGGCGGGCGACCACCTGGGGACGGGCGCGCCACCGGGACGCGCCGGAGGCCCGACCGCGACCGCGCGCCGGGCGACGGCGCGCGTGGGGGTCCGGGCGGCCGCGGACCGTACCACAGGGGCGTCACCGCCCTCCCGGCCCGCATGCCCCCCGGACGGCCCCCGACCGTCCGGACGACGCTGCGGTCGCGGGTGTCACCGCGGTCGACGAGACCGTGTGACCCGGACGATCGGGCTCACCGGGGAGCCGGCGCGGCGGTCGGAGCCGGCCCGGTCAGGAGGCGAGCCGCTTGGCGCGGCGACGCTCGCGCTCGCTCAGGCCACCCCAGATGCCGAAGCGCTCGTCGTTCCGCAACGCGTAGTCCAGGCACTCGTCACGGACGGGGCAGATCGCGCAGATGCGCTTGGCCTCACGCGTGGACCCGCCCTTCTCCGGGAAGAAGGCCTCGGGGTCCGCGTCGAGGCACTTGGCCTCCAGCATCCAGACCCGGTCGTCGGCGTCCAGTCCGAGGTCGTGGCTCAGCTCCGCGATGGCGCGCATGTGTTCGGCTCCTCACCCGCTGTGCCCGACGGGCCCTGCCCCACGCCGGTAGTTACACGAACGGCATTCTGGCCACCACACCCCGTTCCGTCAAGCGGAACCGGACATCTCCCCGCGTGCGCCCGCCGACGCGGCCACCACCGCACACCCCCGCGCGACCGTCAGCGCGGATCGGTCAGGCCCTCCCCGGGGTCTCAGCCGTCGAGGTGGGCCTTGATCGCCTCGGCCAGCGCCGGGCCGATCCCCTTCAGCTCGGCGAGCTCCTCGAGCGAGGCTGCCCGCATGGCGGCGAGGTCCCCGAAGTGGTCGATGAGGGTGGACTGCTTCGCCGGCCCGACCCCCTTGACCTCCGACAGGACCGCCCGTGGGTCCTCGTCGGCCGACGGACGGCGGGGGCGGCGCGTCGCCGTGCTCGGCGCCCCCCCGCGCACGGCGGCCGCCCGCGGCGTCGACGCGGACGGGGTCCGCGTGGCGGGCGATGCCGCGGCCTCGCGGACCCGGCCTGCGGGGGCGGAGCGGGCCGCGGGCCGCCTCGCCGTCGGTGCTCGCTTCACCGGCACCGTCCTCGGCGGCGACGCCGGCGGCTCCACCGGGACCGCGGCGGTCTCGGTCTCCGCGCCGACGTCCGCCGAGGCCTCGGTGGGGACGTCCGGCGCCGGCGGCTCGTCGCTGACGGGCTCGGGGTCGGGGTCGGGGGCTCGGCGCACGGGCGCAGCGGGCGGGACGGGCCGCGGCGGCGCGGTCCTCGCGGGACCGGTGCTGCGGTGCCGGTAGGTCCCCGGTTCGGCCTTGCGGGCGGCGATCGCCGCGGGTTCGGGCACCTCGATGCGGGAGGCGAGCTTCTTGCGCTCCCGGCGCGAGAGCCCGTCCGCGAGCTGGTCGACGAGGTCGCGGACGAGCGCGACCCGGTCGGCCTCGAGGGCGGCGTCGCGTTGCTCGAGGTAGCCGACGAGGGCCCCCTCGAGCTGCTCGAGCTGCCCGCTGGCCTCGTCGAGCCGGGTGGTCGCGGCGACCAGGTCGGTGGTCGCGTCGCCGGCGCGGGCACGCAGGTCGGCACCGAGGGCGTCGATCACGCCGCGCAGCTCCGCCTCGAGCTCGTCGCCCTGCTCCCCGAGCCGGCCGACGGCCCGCTCGAGCATCTCGCGCGACCGGGCGAGCCGTACCTCGGCCTCCTCGGCGATCTCGCGCATCGCAGCGATCCCGGCGCGCTGGTCCTCCTGCAGGGCAGCACGCAGCTCCCCGAGCGCCGTCGCGACGGCCTCGCTGACGCCGTCGACCTCACCGGCGATGCGGCGGACCTCGCCAGACTGTCGACCGACGTCGGCGCGCACGGACTCGAGGACCTCGGTGCTGGCCTCGGTGCGCTCGTCGACCGCACGCAGGACCTCGGTGACGTCCGCGACCGTCCGACCGACGCGCTGCTCGACCTCGCCGAGCCCGCGCGTGACGGCCCCGGCGAGCTCGCCCGTGACGCGTTCGAGCGCCGCGCTGACGTCGTCCCGGACCCGCGTGGCGTGCTCCCGCTGCGCCGCGGCGGCGGAGCTGCTCTCCCGTCGCGTCTGCTCCAACGCGCCGCCGACCTCGGTGGCGACCGCGGCGAGCCGCTCGTCGAGCCCGTCGCGCAGTCCCGCGAGGGCCGTGTCGACGGTCCCGGCGATGCTCGTGACGGCCTCGGTGACCCGGGTGTCCACCGTCCCGACGGTGCGACCGACCGCGTCGACGGTGGCCCGCTGCTCCGCGACGAGCCGGTCGACGGCAGCACGCAGGGCCGCGACACGCTCGTCGGTGTCCGCGCGCAGCGTGGTGATCATCTCCCCGATGGCCGCCCGCTGCTCCACGTCCCGGGCCGCGTCGCGGCGGTCCTGGTCGGTGAGCGTGGCGGTCACGGCAGCGCGGAGGTCGGCGACGGTCGCCTCGATCCGCTCCGACTGCCCGGACAGGACCGACTCGACCAGCGACCGGACCCCGTCCGTGCTCGTGCGGACCGTCTCGTCGTGCACTGCGAGCGCGGCGGTGACCTGCTCGCGCAGCTCGTCAGTGGCACCGGACACGCCGGCGCCGTGCGACGCGAGCCCCTCCCCCAGCGTCGTGTCGAGCCGACCGAGCCGGGTCTGCAGCTCACCCCGCAGCCGCTCGAGCACGTCCTCGAGCCGCCCTCCGAGCCCGTCGCCGAGCTCGCTCGCGCGCTGGTCGAAGGCCTCGACGAGCTGACGGGTGAGGTCCCTCCGGTTCGCCTCCTCGAGGGTCCGGACCTGCGCGAGCGACTGCGCCGTGGCCTCGAGCGACTCGAGCTCGCCCTCCACCGACCCGCGAAGCGCGGCGATGCTCGAGATCGTCTGCTGCAGGGCGCTCTCCTGCGACTGCATCCCGGCGGCCAGCGCCCGCGCCTGCTCCCCCAACCCGGCCTCGAGCAGCTCGGCCTGGTCGCGCAGCAGCGCCTCGAGACCCCCGCGGGCGGCGGCGAACTCCTGCACCAGGGCCGTGCGCTGACCCGCGTGCATCTCGGTCAGCTCGGCCCGCGCCGCCTCGACGATGCCGGTGACGGCGTCCCGCAGCTCGCGACCCGTGTCACGCAGCTCCACGGCCCGGTCGTCGGCGCGGTCCGACTGCGCGGCGATCTTCGCGTCGAGACGGGCGATCGCCGCCGCCAGCTCGTCCCGCACCTCGCCGGCGAGGTCGGTCACGCCGCCGAGCGAGGCCGCCCGCTCCTCGGCGAGGGTCCCCGCGAGCGCACCGAGCCGCTGCTCCACCTCGTCACGGATGGCCGCGAGCCGGTCAGCGTGGTTGCCGAGGGCCTCGAGCGTCGCCGCGGCGCGCTCGTCGAGCTGCTCCCGCAGCAGCGCCCGCTGCTCGCCGAGGTCCTCGCGGATGGTCCCGAACTCGTCGCGGACGAGCCCCAGGACCGCCTCGCGGGTGTCGCCGTCACGCTGGTCCCGCTCGGCGAAGCGGCCGGCGAGCAGCTCGCGCAGCTCGGTGTCGCGCTCGTCGGCGGTGCGCTCGATCGCCGCGCGGAGCTCGGTGAGCTCCGCCCGGAGCGCGGAGCGGCTCGCGGCGATCTCGGACTCGGTCGACTCGGCCTGCGCCGCGGCGGCGGCGGCGCGGCGGCGGAGCTCACCCCCGAGGTCGTCGAGCTGGGCGCGGGTCTGCTCGAGGAGGTCGTCGACCCGGCCGTCGAGCTGGACGCGCCCGTGGTCGAGCCCCGTCTCGATGGCGTTCCGCAGGTCCGCCACGCTCCGCTCGAGCAGCTCGGCGACCTGCGCGTCACGGGCGCCGGCCTCGGCGCGGAGCGAGGCGACGGCCTCGCCGGTGGCGCCGGCGGCCCCCGCGAGGGCCGAGGTCGCCTCGTCCACGCGGGCCGCGATCGCCTCCAGCCGCTCGCCGGAGCGGCGCTCGGACCGGGCGACCTCGTCGGTGAGCTCCTCGGCGAGGCTCGACAGCTCGGCCCGCAACCCCTCGAAGCGGCCGACGAGGGACTCCTTGGACGACGCGGCGCCGGCGGCGAGGCGGTCGAGCGAGGCGGCGAGCCGGGTGGTGAGCGTGTCACCGACCGCGTCCATCCGCTCGACGAGCGCCACGTCGGTCGCGGCCGTGCGCTCGTCGAACAGCGCGCGCAGCTCGGCGATGCCGGCCGCGACGGCGTCGGCGCCGGCGGACGTCCGGCCCTCGACCGCGCCCAGCCCGGCGTCGAGCCGGCCCGCGATGGCGTCGAGCGACCCGGCGAGGCGCTCGTCGGTCGCCGCGACGCGGGAGGCGAGGTCGTCCGCGAGTGCGGCCACCCGCTCGGCGAGCCGGTCCTCGACCGAGGACAGCAGCGCGCGGTCGGCCTCGACCCCGGCGTCGACGACGTCGCGGAGCTCGGACACGGTCGCAGCGCGGACCTCACCGGCGAGGTCACGGACGGCCTCGCGGACGGTCTGGTCGAGGCCCCCGAGCGTCGCCCGCTGCGCCTCGAGCTCCTGCGCGAAGCCCGCGAGCCGGTCCTCGACCGTGCCCGCGGTGTCCCCGAGGCCCCGCCGGAGCGCGCCCTCGACCTGCTCGACCACGCCAGCGAGGCGTGTCTCGACGGCTGCGAGCACGTCGCCTCCCACGGCCTCGAGCTGCCCACGCTGGTCGGCCGCCAGTGCGTCGAGACGGTCGGAGAGCTCGGCGATCGCGTGCTCGACCCGGGCCGTCGTGGGGCCGAGCGACCCGCGGGTGTCCTCCGCGGCCTCCGCCGTGTCGGTCAGCAGCGTGCCCATGCGCGACAGCTCGACGCCGAAACCCTCCTGGCGGGCGTCGAGCCGTTCGAGCGCCGTCTCGAGCGTGCGAGCCACGCCCGCGACCCGCTCGGCGAGCTCGACCTCGTTCCGACGCAGGTCGTCGAGGACGCCGCCGAGCTCACCGCCTGCCCCGTCGCGGTCCTGACGGAGCGCCTCGAAGGCCGCCTCGAGCTCCGCCCGCAGCGCCACGTGCTGCTGGGCGACCGTCTCGCGCAGCGATCGGATGGTGGCGTCGAGCGCCCCGACTCGGTCGGAGGTGGGGGCGAGGTCGCGAGCGACCTGCCGTTGGAGCTCGTCGATGCGACCCCGGACGGAGGCGAGCGACGACTCGACCTCCGCGATGAGCCGGTTGAGGTTGCGCTGCTCGGCGACCTGCCGCTCGATGGCGGTCGAGAAGAGCTCGTCGACCCGGGCGTCGAGGTCGTCGCCCCCAGCCTGTCCACCCACGTCGTCCGACGACACCCACGTCTCCCGCGCTCGAGTCACGTCCTCCGGCGCCGGAGCCTACCCACGGGTGGCCGTTGCACGGGGTTGCGCGCACTCGGGGCGGAACGGGCCGACGACGCCGCCCCGCTGCCGGGGGGAGCAGCGGGGCGGCGGGGCGACCACTCGAGGCGGGGATCGAGGGTCGGGCCGCCACGGCGAGGGGGAGGGGCCGTGGCGGCGGTGTCCGTCGGTGACGGTCAGATGAGGTCCTCGAGCTCCTTGCGCAGCCGCATGAGGCCGTCGCGGAGCCGGGACTTCGCGGTGCCCTCCGGGATGCCGAGGACGTCGGCGACGTCGCGGTAGGTGTGGCCGCCGAAGTAGGCCAGCTCGATCGCCTCGCGCTGGCGCTCGGTCAGGCTGGCGAGGGCCTTGCGGACCTGCCAGTGCTCGAGGCGGGTGGTCACCTCGTCGGCGACCTCGTCGAAGGCCGGCTGGTGGTCGCGGCGGGAGACGCGCTCGTCGCGGTCGCGGGAGGCCTGTTCGGAGCGGACCCGGTCGACGGCCCGGCGGTGGGCGAGCGTCGTGATCCAGCCGGATGCGGTGCCGCGCTCCGGGTCGAACCGGTCGGACTTCCGCCAGGCCTCGACCATCACCTCCTGCATGACCTCCTCGGCGAGCGAGCGGTCGCGCAGCACCCGGATGCACACACCGAGGACCTGCGGCGAGACCCGGTCGTAGAGCTCGGCGAAGGCGACCCGGTCGCCGGCCGCCGTGCGGACCATCAACTGCTCGGACGTGGTCTCGCGGACCTCTGCGGTTCGGGAGACGGTGGTCGAGGGTGCGGGGAGGGAGAGGGCGGCTGCCATGGTGGTGGGCCTCTGGCTCGGTCGTCGGAGGGTGCGACTCGTTGCGGTTGGAACTGTGACACATCTGCATAGGTTCTGTCAAACCTGTGAACAGTTTCGGTGCGCCGGATCGACAGGTTCCACGGTCGGACACCGTCCCATCGGCCGGTCTCGTCGATGCACGTACATCGAGGAACACCCTCGTACAACGAGGTTTTCGCCCGCGGACCTGCGCACGCTGCGGTCGAGAACCTGTACGGACCTGCCCGGACCCTCGGCGAGAACCTGTACAGGTTGGGCGGGCGACGGCCGCGGACCTCCCCAGCAGGCGACGGCGCCCGCTCGGCCTGCACACGTCGTGTCCAGCTTCCGGGCACACGACGGGCGCCCCGGGCCCGGACGCGCAGGGGTGGTGGAGGTTCCGGCCGCCCGTCAGGCCGGGACGCGGATCCCGTCCGGCTCGATGCGGTCGTACAGGGTCGTGCGCTCCGCCGGCGGGCGGCCGGCCGCGACCGCGACGGCCCGCAGCGCCGCGGGGTCCTGGCGCACACCGTGCGACGAGCCCGCCATGCGCGAGATCGTCTCCTCCATCAGGGTCCCGCCGAGGTCGTTCGCGCCGCCCTGCAGGATCGTGACGGCGTTGTCGAGCCCCATCTTCACCCAGCTGAGCTGCACGTTGTCGATGGCGCCCTGCAGCAGCAGGCGGGCGACCGCGTGGACGCGCCGGTTGTCCTCCCAGCTCGGACCCGGGCGGGCCACGCCGGCCAGGTAGATCGGCGCGAGCTGGTGCACGAACGGCAACGGCACGAACTCGGTGAACCCGCCGGTGCGCTCCTGCACCGACCGCAGCAGCTTCAGGTGCGCGACCCAGTGGCGCGGCTCGTCGACGTGGCCGTACATCATCGTCGACGTGGTCGGGATGCCGAGCTCGTGCGCGGTGGTGATGACGTCGAGCCACGCGTCGGTGGGGAGCTTGCCCTTGGTGAGCACCCACCGGACCTCGTCGTCGAGGATCTCGGCGGCCGTGCCGGGGATGGATCCGAGGCCACGGTCCCGTGCCTCGGCCAGCCACTCCCGCACCGACACGCCGAGTCGCGAGGCGCCGTTGACGACCTCCATCGGGGAGTAGGCGTGGACGTGCACGTCCGGCACGCGCGCCTTCACCGCGTCGAGGATCGCGAAGTAGTGGTCGCCGGGCAGGTCGGGGTGGATGCCCCCCTGCATGCAGACCTCGGTGGCGCCCGCGTCCCAGGCCTCCTGGACCCGGTCGGCGACCTGGGCCAGCGACAGGTTGTAGGCGTCGGGGTCGTCGCGGCGCTGCGCGAAGGCGCAGAAGCGGCAGCCGGTGTAGCAGATGTTGGTGAAGTTGAGGTTCCGGTTCACGACGTAGGTGACCGTGTCGCCGACCCGCTCGGCGCGGACCTCGTCGGCCGCCGCCGCCAGCGCGTCGAGCTCGACCCCGCTCGTGTCGAACAGCAGCAGGGCCTCGGCATCGTCGAGCACGGTGCCCCGCTGGGCGCGGGCGAGCGCGGCGGCGACGTCGCGGCGGATGCGGCTGCGGGCGGCGCCCTCGACCCGGGGGGCGTTGGCGGCGAGGACGCCGTCGGCGATGACGTGGAGGTCGCCGTACACCGCACGGTGCAGGTCGTCCTCGGCCCGGGCCGAGCGGGCGTTTCGGCCGTCGGCAGCCGACCCGCCGGCCTCGTCACCGGAGATGACCGCGTCCATGGCGTCGGTCGTCGCGCGGACCTCCGCCTCGGGGTCCTGCCACGGCTGGGGCGTGGGCACCACGCCCGGGCGTGCGAGGCCCTCCGGGGTCGCGAGCGCCGCAACCGGGCCGCGCATCTTCCCCGCGAGCCACGGGTCGGGCAGCGCCACGTACTCCGGGTAGACCGGCAGTCGCTGGGTCAGCACGAAGCCCTCGGCCGCCGAGCGGGCGGCGAGGTCGTCGAGGTGCGGCCAGGGCGCCTCCGGGTTGACGTGATCCGGGGTCACCGGCGACACGCCACCCCAGTCGTCGATGCCGGCGGCGAGCAGCCGCGGGTACACGTCGGGTGAGAGGTTCGGCGGGGCCTGGACGTGCACGGTCGGGCCGAGCAGCACCCGGGCGGTCGCGATCGTGGCGAGCAGCGTGTCGAGGTCGGGCTCGGGGTGGTGTCGCATCGCGGTGTCGGGCTTGGCCCGGAAGTTCTGGACGATGACCTCCTGCAGGTGCCCGTACCGGCGGTGCGTCTCGCGCAGCGCGAGGATCGTCTCGGCCCGCTCCAGCGGGGTCTCCCCGATCCCGATGAGCAGCCCCGAGGTGAACGGCACCGAGAGCTTCCCGGCATCGTCCAGCGTCCGGAGCCGCACCGCCGGGTCCTTGTCGGGCGCGTTGAAGTGCGCCTCGCCCCTCGCCAGCAGCCTCGAGGAGGTCGACTCGAGCATGATCCCCATCGACGCGGAGACCTGCTTCAGCGTGGCCAGGTCGGCCCACGACATCACGCCGGGGTTGAGGTGCGGCAGCAGGCCCGTCTCCTCGAGCACGAGGATCGACACGGCCCGCAGGTAGGCGAGCGTCGAGTCGTAGCCGCGTGCGTCGAGCCACGCGCGCGCCGCCGGGTAGCGGTCCTCGGGCTTGTCCCCGAGGGTGAACAGCACCTCGGTGCAGCCGGCCGCCTGCCCCCGCCGGGCGACGTCGAGGACGTCCTCCGGGCCCAGGAAGGCCGGCAGGTCGCCCTTCGGGGGCCACGCGAAGGTGCAGTACCCACAGGCGTCACGGCACAGGTGGGTCAGCGGGACGAACACCTTGCGCGAGTAGGTGACGCGCCGGCGGCCGTCCGGGGCACGGCCCCACGCCCCGTCGCGGTACCACGGGGCGGCGTCCCGCACCGCGCCGGCGACCGCCACGAGTCGGTCGAGGTCGGGACCGGTCGCCGTCAGCAGGGCCGCGGCCTCGTCCGCCTTGAGCGTGCGGCCCTCCTCGGCCCGGTGCAGCGCACGGGGACGGAGACGGTCGAGCGTTGCGGCGTCGAGGGGCACGTGGCGTCCGGGGGGCACGGGGTCGGCGCGGTGCATCGTAGGAGCGCCGCCCGACCCTACGCTGCCTGCTCACCAGAAGAGCCTCCCCCGACGAGAGGTGCCCGTCGTGCTCTGCGTCCTCGCCGGCGGCGTCGGCGCCGCCCGGTTCCTGCGGGGGCTCGTGCGCGTCGTCGACCCGACGGAGGTCGTCGCGGTCGTGAACGTCGGCGACGACGTGACCCGCCACGGGCTGCACGTCTCCCCCGACCTCGACTCCATCACCTACTGGTTGGCCGGTGTGATCCACCCCGAGCAGGGCTGGGGCCGGGCCGACGAGACCTTCACCGTCGCCGCGGAGCTCGAGCGCTTCGGTGAGACCCGCTGGTTCACCCTCGGCGACCGCGACCTCGCGACCCACGTGTTCCGCACGAAGCGACTCGCGGAGGGCGCACCGCTCTCGCAGGTGACCGCCGAGGTGACCCGCGCCTTCGGGCTCGCCGTGACGCTGCTGCCGGTCACCGACGACCCCGTCGCGACCCGCGTCGCCACCGAGGACGGCCGGGACCTGCACTTCCAGGAGTACTGGGTCGGGGAGCGCGCCGCGCCGGCGGTCGCCGGGGTCCACCTCGCCGGCGCGGACACGGCCCGCCCGGCCCCCGGCGTCGTCGAGGCCATCCTCGACGCCGACGCCGTCCTCGTCGCACCGTCGAACCCGGTCGTCTCGATCGGCACGGTGCTGGCGGTGCCGGGCGTCGTCGAGGCCGTGCGCCGCACCACCGCCCCGGTCGTCGGCGTCTCGCCCATCGTCGGCGGGTCCGTGGTGCGCGGGATGGCGGACCGGTTGCTGCCGGCCGTGGGCGTCGAGGTGTCCGCGCTCGGGGTCGCACGGCACTACGCCGGCTGGCTCGACGGCTGGGTGCTCGACACCTCCGACGCCGACCTCGCCGACGACGTGGCCGCGCTCGGCGTGGCCGTGGAGGTCACCGACACCATCATGGACGACGCCGACGTGGCCGCCGACCTCGCCCGGACCTGCCTCGACCTCGCCGGGCGGGTGGCGCGGTGAACGCCGGGCGCCGTCTGGAGGTCGTCGCGCTGCCGACCGACGTGCGGGTGGGCCCCGGCGACGACGTGGCGGCGCTGCTGCTCGACGCGGCCGCCGGCGCGGGCGTGACGCTGGAGGACGGGGACGTCCTGTGCGTCGCGTCGAAGGTGCTGTCGAAGGCCGCCGGCGCGACCGTGCCGCTGCCCGACGCGCCCGACGTGCACGCCGCCCGGCGGGTGCTCGCCGCCCGCGAGGCCCGGCGCGTCGTGGCCGAGACCCCCTGGGTGCTGGTGGTCGAGACCCGCCACGGGTTCGTCTGTGCGAACGCCGGGATCGACACCTCCAACCTCGACGCGGGGCCAGAGGGCGGCGCGAGCGAGGTCGCGCTGCTGCTGCCCGACGACCCCGACGCGGACGCCGCGGTGCTGCGCCGCACCCTCGCCGAGCGCGCCGGGGTGGACGTCGGCGTGGTCGTCACCGACACGTTCGGCCGACCGTGGAGGCTCGGGTTGACCGACGTGGCCCTCGGCGCCGCCGGCATCGTGGCGCTGCGCGACGACCGCGGCACGACCGACCTCGCCGGCCGAGCGCTCGAGGTGACGATGGTCGCGCTCGGCGACGAGGTGGCCGCGGCCGCCGACCTGGTGCGCAGCAAGGCCGACGGCACCCCGTTCGTGCTGCTTCGCGGTCTCGACCTCGCCGGCGACGGGCGCGGGGCCGACCTGGTGCGCCCGAGCGACGAGGACGTGTTCCGCGCCGGCGGCCCCACCGCGGCCGAGGCGGCGCTGCTGCCGGACGGCGTCCCGTGGCCGCGTCCCGACGGCTCGACCGCCCCCCTCGTCGTCCGCGTGTCACGGGTGCTCGACGCCACGCCGGCCGAGCTCGGGGGCCGTGCCCCCGTGCGGGTCGAGGACGACCCGTTGCGGGTCGTGCTCGGCCCGGTGCCCGATGACGGCTGGGCGTGGGTCGGCGCGGCCGTGGCGCGGCTGCGCGTCCTGCTCGACGCGCACGGTGTCGCCGTCGCGGTCGCCCGCGACGGCGACCCCGTGGAGCTCAGCCGCCGAGCAGCAGGCCCTTGATCGGGTCGATCGCGAAGTGCACGACGAACGCGGCGGCGGCGACCCACATCATCGGGTGCACCTCGGAGCCGCGAGCGGTGAAGGCCTTCAACGCCACGTAGGCGACGAAGCCCATCCCGATGCCGTCGGCGATCGAGTACGTGAACGGCATCCCGACCATCACGAGGAACGCGGGGGCGGCCTCGGTGGGGTCGCGCCAGTCGATGTCGACGATGGCCGAGATCATCAGGAAGCCCACCACGACCAGCGCGGTGGCGGTCGCCTCGGCCGGGATGACGCCGGCGAGCGGCGACAGGAACATCGCGAGCAGGAACAGCACCCCGGTCACGACCGACGCGAGGCCGGTGCGGGCCCCGTCGGCGATGCCGGACGCGGACTCGATGTAGGTGGTCGCCGAGGAGGCCGAGACGGCACCGCCGGCGGCTGCGGCGACCGAGTCGACGAGCAGCACGCGGTCCATGTCGGGCAGCGTGCCGTCCTCGCGCAGGAACCCGGCCTCGTCGCCGAGCCCGACGGCGGTCCCCACGGTGTCGAAGAAGTCGCTCAGCATCAGGCTGAACACGGCGATGGCGGCGGCGAGGAACCCGAGCTTGCCGAAGAACCCGAACGAGAACGCCCCGACCAGCGCGAAGTCGGGCGCGGCGATGACCTGCGTGGGGACCTGGCCGATGCCGGGCCCGACCTCGGCCCACAGGTCGCCGCCGTAGAAGACCTCGTTCACCACGACGCCGGCGATGGTGGTCGCGAGGATCGCGTAGAGCAGCGCGCCCTTGACGGCCCGGGCGATCAGCGTGAACGCGAGGACGAGGCCGCCGACGAACAGCACCAGCCGGGTCGTGCCGATGGGGCCGAGGTCGAGCAGCGGCCCCTGGCCCTGCACGGTGAACCCGGCCGAGGCGAAGCCGATGATCGCGATGAAGAGGCCGATGCCGGCCCCGATCGCCTTCTTCAGCACCATCGGGATGGCGTTGAGGACGGCCTCGCGGAAGCCGGTGATGACGAGGACCGTGATGAGGATGCCCTCCATCACCACGACGCCCATCGCCTCGGGGAACGTCAGCCCGTCTCCCGCGACGAGCGAGAACGCGACGAAGGCGTTGAGCCCGAGCCCGGGGGCGATGGCGAACGGGTAGTTCGCGACCAGGCCCATCAGCAGCGTCATCACGCCGGCGACGAGCGCGGTGACGGTGAGCACCTGGGCGAACGGCAGGCCGTCGCCGCCGAGCCCGAGGATCTGCGGGTTGACGAACAGGATGTAGGCCATCGTCATGAACGTGGTCACGCCGCCGAGCACCTCGGCGCGCGGTGTGGTCTGCCGCTCGTGCATGCGGAAGCGGGAGACGAGGACGTCGGTGGCTGCCACGGGGACCTCCCGGGGACGTGGCGGATGGGGCGTCGACCGGTGAGGCGTACCAGACGGGGCCCCGCACCCGGCGGACCTCGCCCCGCCGACCCCCCGGGCGCCGCGTGCGGAGCCCGGACCCGCCCGTGGCTACCCTCACGCGCCGACCTCCCTCCACCGCCCCGACATCCGGAAGAGAGCACCGTGGCCGAGCAGGAGCGCATCCCGAACAAGGAGCGACGGGCCGAGGCCCGCGCCCAGCGCAGGGCCGAGGCCGAGGCGGCGGCGAAGAAGGCCCGCCAGCAGAAGATCACCTCGTCCGTCATCGCGGTCGTGGTGGTCGCCGCCATCGTCGGCGTCGTCGTCACCGCCTTCGCCGGGCGGGAGGCGGCCCTCGAGGAGGCCATCGTCCTGGCCGCGGCGGACGCCGACGCCGCGCAGGAGGCGGCCGGATGCGAGGTCGTGTCCGACCAGCCGCAGGGCGACGCGACCCACTTCGACCTGTCGGCCGCCCCGCCGGCGTCCGAGGTCTACACCGTGGTCCGCCCGACCCACTCCGGCAGCCACGCGAACCAGACCGGCCCGCTGCTGAACTCGGTGCCCGGCACCCCGCTCGACGAGCGTGCCTACACCCACAACCTCGAACACGGCGCGATCATGGCCTGGTTCGACCCCGAGCAGGTCGACGGCGCGACCGTCGACGAGATGGAGTCGTGGATGCGGACGCTGAACGCCTCGGGCTTCGAGGCCCTCTCGGGCGGCGGCATCATCGTGTCCCCCTTCGAGGAGGAGTTCACCTCCGGCAAGCCCATCGCGCTGCGTGCGTGGGGCCTCGCGCTCGACTGCGACGAGTGGGACGAGACCGCCGCCAACGGCTTCGTGGTGCGCAACTACGGCAGCCACGGCGCCGCGCCCGAGCGCAACCTCTCCCCCTACCCCGAGGACGCGCTGCGGTTCTCCGACGAGACCGTCGACGACAACACCGAGGCCGACACCGGCGGCGAGGAGCCGACCGAGGAGCCGACCGACGGGGCCACGTCGCCGGCGTCCGAGGAGCCGACCGAGACCGAGTCCTGAGCCGCTCCGCGGGCCGGTGGCCCGCACCCGTGTGACCCGACCGCCCGGCGCCACCTCGGTGCCGGGCGGTCGTGCGTCCGACCCCGGCTCAGCCGCCCGGCCGGACCCGTCGCCACCAGCCGCCCACCCAGCCCCGCCAGTCGAGCGGCCCGAACCAGCGGGCCACCACCTCGGCGGGCGCGACGGTCGCGCGCTGCTGGACCAGCCGGCGCTTGGCGAGCACCGCGGGCACCGTCCGGGCGGCGTCGACCGGGAGCCGGACGGCCGCGCCCGGGACCGTCAGCGCGAGCTCCACGAGCTTCAGCAGCGTGGTGAGCACCACCAGCGGGAGGACCCGCAGCAACGCCCGGCGGTCGTCGCACTTGACCAGCACGGCGAGCCGGTTGACGGCGTTGAGCCGCTCGACGTGCGGGGTGCGTCGCGGACCCGCGCCGCCGCGCTCGTGCACGGCCACGGCCTCCGGCACGTGCACGGCGCGCCAGCCACGCAGCTGCGCCCGCCAGTCGAGGTCGACGTCCTCGAAGAAGGCGAACAGATCGGCGTCGAACACCTCACGACGCGCCGGCCGCCGGCGGGTGGCCGGGAGGTCCAGCGCGACGTCGTCCAGCATGGCCCGCCGGTAGACCGCGCACGCCCCGGACACGCCGAAGACCTCGCGCGCCGGCGGTCGGGTCGGGTCCCACACGCTCCCCTCGCCGCGGTTGCGGAACAGCCGCGCCCGGGTCGCGACGTGGCCGGTGGTGTCGACCACCGCCGGCGCGGCGCCCGCCGCCGGTCGCCGCAGCAGCGTCGGCTGGACCGACCCGATACCCGGGTCTCGGTCGAGCTCGGCGGCGCAGCGCGCCAGCAGGTCGGCCCGGACCTCGACGTCGGGGTTCACGGTGGCGACCACGGGGGCGTCGCTCACGGCGAGCGCCTGGTCGACGGCGGCCGCGTAGCCGACGTTGGTGGGGTTGGCCAGCAGCCGCACGCGAGGGTCGGCGTCGGCGAGGGCACGGACGAGGTCCGGGGAGCCGTCCGCCGAGGCGTTGTCGACCACCACGACGTCGAGGTCGACGTCCGTCGACGCGAGCAGCGCACGCAGGCAACGGGGCAGGTCCGCGGCCGAGTGGAACGCGACCACCACGGCCGTCACGCGCGGCAGGGGGCGGCTGGCGTCGGGCGGCGGTCCGGCGAGGGGCACGGCTCAGACGTCGTCGGCGCGGACGATCGGGATGGGGCCCGTCTCGGAGGACGTCCCGAGCCGCAGGGCCGGGCCCTCCGACACGGACGTCGTCGCGGCGAGGTCGACCAGGCCGGAGCCGCCCGGGACCGGACGGACCTCGAAGCCGAGGGCGCGGGGGGCGAGCGCCCAGGGGAAGCGGGCGGACGCGTCGGTGACGATCGGCCGGACGGTGTAGTGGCCGGCGAGCAGGTTGGCCGTCAGCCGGACGTCGACGACGGCGGACTGCCCGGCCACGAGCGGACCGACGCCGAGCCCCTGCCAGCAGGTGTGGACCTCGTAGAGCGGGGTGCCGTCGCCCCGCTCGACGCGGGCCCCGACGCTGCAGGCCCCGACCTCGTCCTCGGCGGTGAGCCGGATCCGCAGCAGCAGTCCCGCGCCCGGCTCGATGACCTCGACGTCCTCGCCGGCCCGGTCGGTGAGGATGGCCTCCTCGATGCGGACGCGACCGTGGCGGCGGGGGTCGTCGGGCTCGGGGTCCGGGCGGCGGGAGGAGGTGAGCTGCCCGTACAGGGTCACGCCCTCGCGGGCGTTGCCGTCGAACACGACGTGGCCACGGTCGAGGACGATGGTCCGGTCGCACAGGTCCTGCACGGCATCGAGGTCGTGGCTGACCACGAGGATGGTCTTGCCCTCGTCCTTGAAGCGCCGCATCCGCTCGAGGGACCGCTGCTGGAACTCCGCGTCACCGACCGAGAGGACCTCGTCGACGAGCAGGACGTCGGGGTCGACGGTGACGGCGATCGCGAACCCGAGTCGGACGTACATGCCGGAGGAGTAGTTGCGGACCGCGGTGTCGAGGAAGGGTCGGACGCCGGCGAACTCGACGATCTCGTCGAAGCGCTCCGCGATCTCGGCGCGGGACAGGCCGAGGATGGCCCCGTTGAGGTAGATGTTCTCGCGGCCCGACAGGTCGCCGTGGAAGCCGGCGCCGAGCTCGAGCAGCGAGGCGACCCGGCCGTTGGTCTCGATGTCGCCCTGGTCGGGCGGGAGGATCCGGGCGAGCACCTTCAGCAGCGTCGACTTCCCGGACCCGTTGTGCCCGATGATCCCGACGCACTCGCCGCGGTCGACGGTGAACGAGACGTCCTCGAGCGCATTGAAGTCGGTGTAGCTGACCCGGTTCCAGCGGTACAGGCGCTCCTTCAGGCCGCCCGGCTTCTCGTGGTAGAGCCGGAACGTCTCCGTCAGCCCGTCGACCACGATGGCGGGGCCGTCGTCGTCGGGACGGATCAGGTCGCGGAGGCCGTCGAGCACCACCTCAGACCTCCTTCGCGAAGGTCAGGGCGAGCCGGTTGAAGACGAGGTACCCGACGGCGAACGTCGCGAACGCGGCGACGGCCGCGGCGAGCAGCAGGGCCGGGTCGGGCCAGGTCGGCGCGGACGTGACGAACCGTGCGTCCGCGGCCGAGCCGCTCGTCACACCGGCCACCTGCACCACGCCGAACGTGGCGGAGCGGAACAGCTGCACGAACCAGGTCATCGGGTTGAGCGAGGCCACGCGTCCCAGGGCCTGGACGAGCGTCGAGTCGGCGTTCGCGAGCAGCGCCGGCGGGTACAGCACCGGGGTGGCGTAGAACCACACCAGGAAGATGACGACGATGAGCTCCTGCAGGTCCCGGAAGGGGACGTTCGCGCCGGCGAACAGCATCGCCATCCCAGCGTTGAAGACGGTCAGCAGGGCCACGACGAGCAGCGCGGCGGGCAGGTGCGTCAGGACCCCCCAACCCCGCACGACAACGAGGTAGGGGCTGAGCACCAGCACGGCCAGCAGGAAGTGGACGAGCTGCGCGAGCACGATGGAGAGCGGCAGGACCTCGCGCGGGAAGTAGACCTTCTTGATGAGGTCACCGTTGCCGACGATGGCCTGGATCGAGCCCTGGACCGACGTCTGGAAGAACTGCCAGAGCAGGTAGCCGGCGAGGAAGAACGCCGCGTAGTCGTCGATCTGCAGGTCGAAGGCGAACCCGAACAGGGCCGTGAAGACCACGGTCATGAGGGCCGGGGTCAACATCGACCAGAGGAAGCCCAACGCCGAGTTCTTGTAGCGGATCTTGAGCTCCTTGGCGACGAACTGCCGGAGGAGCTCACGGGCGTACCAGAGGTCGGTCAGCTTGTCGCGGAGCGCGGTCACGGTCCCGAGCATAGCCCTCGCCCCGAGGCCGCCGGCCGGGTCGGCCGGGTCGGTCACGACGCCTCGGGCGTCGCCGCTGCCGGGTGGGGTCAGCCCCGCGGGGCGGGGAGGCGCGCCCCGTCGGGCACCGACGTGCCGGCCGACACGCGCTCCCCGTCGCCCAGCACGACGTCGCGGCCGAGGGCGACCCCGGCCTCCACGTGCGCCCCCACCCCGGCGAGCAGGCCGCGCGCCTCGACGCCCGCACCGAGGCGGGCCCGGTCCGACAGCGCCGTGTCGACGAGCACCGCGTCGGGACCGACGGCGCTGTCGGCCCCGAGGACCACGTCGGGACCGACCACGGCGCCGGACGCCACCTCGGCGCCCCCGAGGACCAGCACCGGGCCGAGCAGGCGCGCGTCGGGGTGGACGCGTGCCCCCGGCGCGACGCGGACGCCGTCGCCACGGTCCGGCACGGCGTCGACGGACGGCCACGGCAGCGCCCCGGACAGCGCGAGCCGGTGGCCCTCCCGCAGCCGGTCGGGGGTGCCGAGGTCGGCCCACACGCCCTCGTGCACGATGCCCTCGAGGTGCCCACCACGCTCGACGAGCCCCGGGAAGACCGCCCGCTCGAAGCTGAGGCGCCCCTCGGGGTGGGCGCGCAGCACGTCGGGGTGCAGCACGTAGGTTCCGGCGTTCACCGCGTCCTGTCCCGGCAGCGTGCCCGGCGCGGGCTTCTCGACGAAGTCGACGATGCGCGTCCCCTCGCGGACGCAGACGCCGAAGCTCGAGGTGTCCTCGACGCGGGTCAGCACGATCGACGCGTCGGCCCCGCTCGCCGCGTGGGTCGCGAGCACCTCCGCGTAGTCGACGTCGGTCAGGATGTCGCCGTTGAGGACGAGGAACGGCGTCGACAGCTCGTCGACGATCGCTCGCACCCCGCCGGCGGTGTCGAGCGGCTCGGGCTCGGGCACCGTCTCGACGGTCACCCCGACCGCTGCCGCGTCCGCTCGGAGCACGCGGAACGGCTCGGTGTCCTGCCCGACGACGAGCAGCACCCGGGTGACGCCGGCGCGGGCGAGCCGCCGGATCACCCCGGACAGGAACGGGGCCCCGCAGAACGGCAGCAGCGGCTTGGGGGTGTCGTGGGTGAGCGGCTGCAGGCGGGTGCCGCGGCCACCGGCGACGATGACGGCGTCGGTGGGGACGGACGGGCTCGACACGGGGGCTCCGGGGTCGCGGGACGGCGCGGGACGGCGCGGGACGGCGAGGCTAGCCAGCACCCGGCGACCGGTCGTCCACCCGGTCAGTCACCCGGTCACTCCCCCGTGGAGGAGCGTCCGCCCGCCGAGCGGGTCCGCACGAGCCGGTCCCACGCGAGCGTCGTGGCGACCCACGCGGCCAGCCCGACGCGGACCAGCGGCCGCAGCCACGCCCGGGGACCCGAGAGGTAGGCCCGGTCCGCGAAGCGGGCCAGCGAGCGGGCGTGCGCCCGCACCATCACCGCGCGGCGGGCGTCGGCCGACGCACCCACGCGGTGCACGACGACGGCCGCCGGCGCGGTGGCGATCCGCCAGCCGGCCTGCCGCAGCCGCCACGCGAGGTCGACGTCCTCCACGTACATGAAGTACCCGGGGTCGAAGCCACCGACCGCGTCGAACGCCTCGCGCCGCAGCGCGACCGCGCAGCCGGAGAGCCAGTCCACCTCGTGCGACCGGTCCGGGTCGAGGTCGGCCAGCCGGTACCGCCGCGTCCACGGGTTCTCCGGCAACCAGAGCCCGAACAGGCCGTGGCCGACGGCCGTGCCGAGCGACGGGAGGCGGCGCGCGGACGCCTGGTGCCGCCCGTCCGGGTAGACGACACGCGGCCCGGCGGCCGCCAGGCCCGGGTCGGCGGCGAGCGCGTCGGCCAGCGCCGCCACGCTGCCGGGCGCGAAACGGGTGTCCGCGTTGGCCACGACCACCGCCGGCGCGCGGGTCGCGGCGACCCCCGCGTTGGCCGCGCGCCCGAACCCGACGTTGGCGAGGCGCAGGATCACGACCTCGGGGAAGGCCCCGCCGACGGCCTCCGCCGTGCCGTCTCGGGAGCCCGCGTCGACGAGCACGACCTCGTCCGCGCCGGCGGCGTCGAGCGTCGCGAGACACGCGAGCGCCTCGGCACGGGTGTCGTGGGAGACGACCACCACCGCCGCGCGCGCCCCGTACCGGGACGCGGCCGCCGAAGCGCCGTCGGTCACCGTGCGCCCAGCCCGACCATGGACACCCCGGTCATGATCAGCACGGCCCCGCCCCAGACGGTCAAGGAGGGCCGCTCCCCGAGGACCAGCGTGCTGAAGCCGAGGATGAGCACGTAGGACAGGCTGACGATCGGGTAGGCCGTCGACAACGGCACCCGCGACAGCGTGACCAGCCAGAAGAGCGCGGACGAGCCGAACGCCGCCAGGCCGGCGAGCAGCTTGGGGGTGGTCAGGATCGTCCCGACGAGTTGCACGAGCGCGCCCGGGGAGAGCTCCACGGCAGCGCCGGCGTCCGTCATCCCGGCCTTGAGCAGGAGCTGCCCGGCCGTCGCGAGCGCGATGGAGAGCAGCAGGATCGCGAGGGTCTCGAGGGTCACGCGGGGGGCTCCGAGGTCGTGTCGAGCAGGTCCGGTCTGGCTGTCCGTCGAGGTCACGCGGTGGCCTCCTCGGCACCTCGCTCCGCCAGCTCCTCGAGCAGGTCAGCGAGACCGTCCCGCCAATGGCGCATGGGGGTGAGCCCCGACGTGGTGGCGTGCCGCGCGGAGAGGACGGACCACGAGGGGCGAGGAGCGGGCCGGTCCAGCTCGTCGGAGGACATCCGGGTGAGTTCCACGTCGAGTCCGGCCAGCTCGAAGGTGGCCGCAGCCAGGTCGTGCCAACTGCAGGCTCCCGCGTTGGTCCGATGCACGGTGCCGTACCGGCCGGAGACCGAGAGCTCACGGATCGCGATGGCGAGGTCGCGGGTGAAGGTCGGCGACCCGATCTGGTCGTCGACGACGCGAGCGGCCCCGTGCTCCCGGCCGACGCGCAGCATGGTGCGCACGAAGTTGTTCCCTCTCGCCCCACAGACCCACGCCGTGCGGACGATGTGATGCTCGCGCAACGTCTCACGGACGAGCCGTTCCCCGAACGCCTTGGACCGGCCGTAGACGTTGATGGGGCGCACCGGGTCGAGTTCGTCGTAGGGGCGGCGTTGCCCGTCCATTCCCACGAACCCGACCCCGTCGAAGACGTAGTCCGTCGAGATGTGCACGAGCGTGGCGCCGACCAGGTGGCATGCCCGGGCAAGCCACCACGGACCGAGTGCGTTGACCGCGTGGGCACGGTCGGGGTCCGACTCGCAGGCATCGACGGCGGTCCAGGCCGCGCTGTTCACCACCAGGTCCGGCTCGTGATCCGTCACCGTCCCCAGCACCGCCGCCTCGTCTGCGACGTCGAGGTCTGCGTGCGTGAGCCCGACGACCTCGTGACCCTCGTAGGCGTCGACGAGGTCGAGCCCCAGTTGACCACCGGCACCCGTGACCAGGACCTTCATCGCGTGGCGCCGCGGCGGTCGCTGGCGCCCGCCTCCTTCTTCGGTCGCCACCACCACTCGTTGGCCCGGTACCACTCGATCGTCTCGTCGAGGGCCTCCTCGAACGTGTGCGCCGGCTTCCAGCCGAGCTCCCGGATCTTGGTGGTGTCGACCGAGTACCGCAGGTCGTGACCCGGCCGGTCCGCGACGTGCTCGATCATCGACGCGTCCTGACCCATGCGATCGAGGATGGCGTGCGTGAGTTCCTTGTTCGTCAGCTCGTTCCCGGCGCCCACGTTGTAGACCTCACCCGGGGTGCCCTCCGACAGGACCAACCACTGCGCGGCCGCGTTGTCCTCCACGTACGTCCAGTCACGGACGTTGTTGCCCTCGCCGTAGAGCGGGACCTTCCGGCCGTCCATGAGGTTGGTCACGAACAGCGGGATGACCTTCTCCGGGTAGTGGAACGGCCCGAAGTTGTTGGCCGTGCGGGTGACCGTGATCGGGAAGTCGTACGTGATCCGGTACGACCGAGCGAGCAGATCCGCTCCGGCCTTCGACGCGGAGTACGGCGAGTTCGGCTCAAGTGGGTCGCCCTCGACGAAGGAACCCGGTTCGGGGATGGACCCGTAGACCTCGTCGGTCGAGATGTGCAGCACCTTCTCCACCTCCAGGCGCCGGGCCGCATCGAAGACGACGCCGGCTCCTACCACGTTGGTGTCGAGGAACTCGCGCGGCCCGTCGATGGACCGGTCGACGTGGCTCTCCGCCGCGAAGTGCACGACGGCGTCGTGCGCCCGCATCGTCTCGAGAACGGCCTCGGCGTCACGGACGTCGGCGCGGACGAAGGAGTACCGCTCGTCGTCCGCCACCTCCCGAAGGGTGTCGAGGTCCCCGGCGTAGGTGAGCGCGTCGAGGTTCGTGATGCGAACGTCGGTGCTGGCGCGCAGCACGTGCTTGATGAAGTGCGAGCCGATGAAGCCGGCGCCACCGGTGACGAGCAGTCGCATGGTTCCTCCGTGTGCAGGGTGGTGCATGAGGGTGCTGGCGAGACGGGTCAGATGCCCACCTGGGAGTGGTCTCCGAGCATGAAGCGGTGAGCGGCAGGCTTCCCCTCGGAGCGGGCGATCTCCACGTGCCGGCCGAGCAACGATCCCTCGATCCTGGCGATGTCACGGATGGAGCATCCATCGAGCACGACCGAGTACTCGACCTCCGTCCGTTCGAGCACGCAGCCCCCGGCGATGGAGGTGAACGGGCCGACGTAGCTGTCGACGAGGCGCGTCCCTGCGCCGATGATCGCCGGACCACGGACCGTCGACCCGATGAGCTCGGCCCCCTCCTCGACGACGACGCTCCCGACGACCTCGGACCCC
Source organism: Actinomycetes bacterium (assembly GCA_046566145.1). Lineage (GTDB taxonomy): Bacteria > Actinomycetota > Nitriliruptoria > Nitriliruptorales > Nitriliruptoraceae > JBKHXF01. The sequence goes on along the minus strand of JBKHXF010000030.1, from coordinate 45,411 downwards.
TCGTCCACGCTGCCCGCCACGTGCCGTTCGAGGGTGCCGAGGACGATCCGGTTCGCGTCGAGGAGCTCGTCCTTCTTCCCGGTGTCGAGCCACCAGCCGGTCACCGTCGATGCGCGGACCTCCTGCCCGTCGTCGACGAGCCGCTGTATCGCATCCGTGATCTCGAGCTCCCCCCGCCCCGAGGGCTCGATCCGCTTGGCCGCGTCGAGGATCGCGGAGGTGAACAGGTAGACCCCCACGAGCGCGAGGTCGCTCGGCGGGTCCGCCGGCTTCTCCACGAGCCGAACCACCTCGCCGTGCGCGCCGAGTTGCGCGACACCGAAGCGCTGCGGATCGGGGACGGGCTTGAGGAGGATCTGGGCTGCAGGACGGGTGGACAGGAAGTCGGCGACGAGCTCCGTGATGCCGCCCTCGATCAGGTTGTCGCCGAGGAACATCACGAAGTCATCCTCGCCGAGGAAGTCCTCGGCGGTCAGGACCGCGTGGGCAAGTCCGAGCGGAGCATCCTGCTCGATGTAGGTGACGCGGATCCCGAGTGCGGTCCCGTCCCCGACGACCCCACGGATCTCGTCGCCGGTCTCGCCGATGATGATGCCGACCTCGGTGACGCCCGCATCACGGATCTGCTCGAGCCCGTAGAAGAGGATGGGCTTGTTCGCCACGGGCACGAGCTGCTTGGCGCTGGTGTGGGTGATCGGGCGCAGCCGGGTGCCGGAGCCTCCAGCGAGCACGAGGGCCTTCATCGGTGATCCCTTCGAGGGTGAGATGGTCTTCGGCGGGGTCGAGCGGTCGGCAATGGTCAGGGCTGGGCCGTGATGTCGTCGGTCGCGTCGTCCCCGACCGCGACGACGACGTCTGCGCCGTCTGGAGGGTCGATCCCGGGGGGGAGGGCGAACGCCTCGGCACCGAGCAGCCCCGCGATCCAGGTTGCCTGCTCCTCGCGGCCGGGTACCACGTAGACCACGGTCGCCCCGCCAGCATCCAGCGGACCCGATCCGGCGGGCACTGGCCGGTACCCGGCGAACGCGATGGTCCCCTCGACGATCGCCGCGCCCCCCGAACGACCCCCGGTCCACAGCGCGACCCGCGTGTCGGCCCGCTGGTCGGCGTCGCCTCGGGGAGGGATCGGCTCCCCGGCCCGGATGGCTGCGAAGAGCGCGTCCGCGCCTGGACCGTAGGGCAGGACGTAGCTCTTCCCGTCGTCGAGCGTCCGCGGGTAGGAGGGGATCGTGACCATCGGAACGTCGCCGCTGGCGACGCTGCGCAGCTCCTCGCTGAGCCGACGCATCCGACCGAGGGTCAGGCCGTCGTCGGTGACGACGTTGGTCGCGACCTGCTCGACGACCCGAGCCAGCCGCGGCACGTCGAGGAGCACCCGAGCGTCGACGAGCTGGGCCAGCATCGCCCGCATGAACTCCTGTTGCCGCTCGATCCTCTCGAAGTCCCCGCGGGGGCCCTGCCGCGACCGCACGTAGGCGAGGGCCTGCTCCGGGCTCAACTCCTGGCACCCCGCCTCGAAGTCGGCGCCGGACTTCCGGTCGACGAGCGGCTCGTCGAGACACAGCCGGACGCTTCCGATGGCCCTGACGGTCTCGATGAAGCCCGAGATCGAGACCTCCACGAAGTGGTTGACCGGCAGGTCGAAGTTCGAGCGGATGACCTCCACCAGGCCGTCCGGCCCGCTGATGTAGGTCTCCGTGAGCTTGCGCCGACGGCCGGACTGGTCGTCGACCCGAAGATCCCGTGGGAAGGAGACGACCGAGACGGTCTCGGAGGCAGGGTCGACCGTGACGAGGATGATGGTGTCGGATCGCTGGCCGTCGAAGCTGCCGAGGGTCAGTTCGCGCCGCTCGGACTCGGTGAGCCCCTCGCGCGCGTCGCTCCCGACCACGAGGACGCTCAGCGGGCCGCCGTCGGTCAGCGGGGTGTCGAGCGCGGACACCGACACCCGGGTGAGGTTCGACTCGGCCTTGCGGACCAGCAGCGCCCCCACCGCCGAGGAGGCGACGAGCCCGGCCACGGAGACGCAGGCCAGCACGTAGCCGGCGCGCCACCACGCGCGCCGGGCGCGGCCACCGGTGTGCAGCGGCCCCCAGGCACCCGGGTCGGCGACGGGGTCGAACCCGGTGACGCTCATCGGTCGGGCCCGTCGGTCCCGACCACGACCACGACCTCCGCCCCTTGTGGGGCCTCGCCCCGTTCCTCGGCCACCCCGACCCCGAGCGCCTCGACGACGAGCTGGGCGAGCAGCCCCGCACCGGGGCCGTGCTGGACGGTGGTGATCGCGTTCGGGTCGAACGGATCGGCGTTGCCCGTCTCGACCACCTCGAACCCGGCGGCCTCCAGGATCCGGGCCACCGAGGAGGCGGCGCCGGCCTGCCCGGTCCCGTTCAGGACACGGACCCGGACCTCGCTGGGCTGGGGAGCCCGCGGTGCCTCCGTGCCGGCGCCGTCCGGCCACGGGGTCACGTCCGCCAGCGCCTGGAGCAGGACCGCCGTCTGCTCGGGTTCGGCCGAGACGAGCCCGCCGTCGACCAGGCCCGGCACGACGCGGACGTCGGGCGCCGGCCCGACCAGCTCGGCGACACGACGGGCCGGCAGCGGCCCGAGGCCCACGTCGGTGCGCACCGCCGCGGCGAGGCCGTCGACCAGCCGTCGGGTCGTCAGCGGCGAGAGGACCGGGTTGACCTCCCGGGCGGCCGCGGCGACGGCGTCGAGGACCGACGCGATGGCGAGGACGCGGTCGGGGCCCGAGACGGCGCCCTCGGCCGGCGGCGCGAACCGCTCGGCGACCTGCGCACCGACCAACGTGGGGCACACCTCGACGGGCGCGGCCGGGCACTCCGGGACACCGCCGAGCCGGTCGACGGCCTCGGCGAGCGCATCGGTGCGGATCTCGACGTAGTGGTGCAGCGGGAGGTCGGTGTACTCGCTGACGGCGTCGACCAGCAGCGGGATGGCTCCGTCCCCGTGGTAGGCGGCGAGCGGCCGGGTGCCCTCGCCGAGCACCGCGACCCGGAGGTTGGTCGGCAGCACCAGCACGGCCGGACGGTCGCGGGCCTCGGCGGTCTGGACCAGCGCGATCCCGTCGGCCTCCGCGCCGGCGGTGGGCACGACGACCACGAGCGTGTTCGTGACGGTGCCGTCGCTCCGCTCGAGCCCGGCGACCGCCGTGCCCGACAGCTTGGTGGCCCCGTACGCGACGCTGAAGACCCCGGAGAGGGCGCCCAGGACCACCGTGGCGACCAGGACCCCGACCGCGACGCGCACGGCGGTGCGCCACCGTCGACGCTCGGCGACGCGCACGGAGGTGAAGGGCGAGGAACGGGAGCCGGTCACGGCGGGGCGAGCTCGGATCGATCGGGGACGGCGGACACGCGCGTGCGACACCGCCGGCGGCGGGACCGCCGGGGTGTCGCGACGGGGTCGGTCCCCTGCCCCCCGAGGCGGGCCGGGACCTCGACCCCGGAAGGTAGCATCGGCGCGACCCGCGGACCGCGGGGCGCGGTGTCCCCCGGGGAGGCGAGCCCGACGTGCAGCTCGGCACCGGACCCGCCCCCCTGCCGCCCGGCGGCGACCTGGCCGCGGCGCTCGCCGTCCGGGCCCGAGACCTCGGCCACCGCCCCGCCGTGACCGTCCTGCGCGCCGGCGGCGTGCGCGCCGAGCAGGGCTACGCCTCGCTGGCGCAGTGGGCCGCGAAGGGGGCGCACCTGCTCGACCTCGAGCAGGGCCTCGGCCCCGGCGACCGGGTCGGCGTCGACGGACCGGCCGACTGGATGGCGGCCGCCGTCGCACTCGCGGCGTGGTGGGCCGGCTGCACCGTGGTCGTGGAGGGCGACGCCGAGGTGGTCGTCCGCCACGCCTCCCGCGCCGGCGGCCGCGTGCACGCCGACGAGGTCTACGCGTGGGACGACACCGTCGACGGCGCGACCGACCCGACCCTGCCGGGCACGGAGGCATGGGCCGTGGCGGTCCAGGCGTTCCCCGACCAGCCGCCGGCGCCCCGCGCCGCGCCGGACGTCGTGGCGGTCACGAGCGGCGATGCGTCCCGGACCCACGCCGACCTCGTGGCGCAGCTGGCGCCGGCGGTGCCGGCGACCGCCGGCGCGCTGCGGCTCCACGACGCAACCGACCCGCTGGCGGCGCTGCTCGCCGTCGCCGCCCGACCGGTCGTGGTCGGGCGCGCGACCGTCGTCCTCGACGGCGTGGACGACGAGGCCGCCGCCGGCGAGGGTCGTCTCACCTGGCTGTAGGCACGACGCGGCCCGCGCCGGGGGCGCGGGCCGCGAGGCGGGGGCGGCGGGGTCAGACGGAGAGACGCTCCGCCGGGATCGCCATCAGGTCGGACGCGCCGGCGGTGACCGACGGGGCGAGGCCGTGGACCTGCGGCAGGAACTGGTCGCAGAAGAACCGGGTGGTCACGAGCTTGTCCGCGAGGAACGGGTCGGCGTCGCCCGCCTCGATGGCCTCGTGCGCTGCGACCGCGCCCTGCGCGAGCAGCCAGGCGGCGGTCAGCGTCGAGAACATCCGCAGGAACGGGGTCGCGCCGGCGAAGGCGTCCTCGAACGACTCGCGGTTGGCGAAGATCCAGTCGATGGTCTCCCCGACCGTGTCGATCGCGTCGGAGAGCCGCCGCTGGATCGTGCCGAACGCGTCGGCGTCGAGGCCGGCCGCGAACTCCCGCATCTCGGCGAGCACACCCTTGACGTACGCGCCACCGTCGTAGGGCAGCTTGCGACCGACGAGGTCGAGCGCCTGGATGCCGTTGGTGCCCTCGTAGATCGGGGCGATGCGGCTGTCGCGCCAGTGCTGGGCGACCCCGGTCTCCTCGACGTAGCCCATGCCGCCGTACACCTGGATGGCGAGCGAGGTCATCTCGACGCCGAGGTCGGTGCACCACGCCTTGGACAGCGGGGTGAGCAGGTCGGCGAGCTTCGACTCCTGCTCTCGCACGTGCTCGTCCGGGTGGGCGTGGGCGAGGTCGAGGGCGGTGGCGTTGCGGTAGGTCAGCACCCGCATCGCCTCGATGTGGGCCCGCATGGTCATGAGCATCCGACGCACGTCGGGGTGCTTGACGATGAGCGACTGGCCGTCCTGGAGGTCCTCGTCACCGGGGGCCTTGCCCTGCCGGCGCTCGAGCGCGTACCGGACGGCCTGCTGGTAGGCCCGCTCCGCGATGGCGAGGCCCTGGACGCCGACGCCGAGGCGGGCGTCGTTCATCATCGTGAACATCTGGCGCATGCCCTCGTTGGGCTGGCCCACGATGTACCCGACGGCGCCGTCGGAGTTCTCGCCGTACGCGAGCACGCAGGTCGGCGACGCGTGGATGCCGACCTTCTCCTCGATGGAGACGACGTGGACGTCGTTGCGCTCCCCGAGCGAGCCGTCCTCCTCGACGAGGTACTTCGGCACGACGAAGAGCGAGATGCCCTTGGTGCCGGCGGGCGCGTCGGGCAGGCGGGCGAGGACGAGGTGGACGATGTTCTCCGACATGTCCTGCTCGCCGTACGTGATCCAGATCTTGGTGCCCGAGATCCGGAACGTGCCGTCGTCCTGCGGGACCGCCTTCGTGGTCAGCGCGCCGACGTCCGAGCCGGCCTGCGGCTCGGAGAGGTTCATCGTGCCGGCCCACTCGCCGGTGATGAGCTTGGGGAGGTAGGTCTGCTTGAGCTCGTCGGAGCCGTGCTCGAGCAGGTCGACGATGGTGCCGGTGGTCAGCAGCGGGCAGAGCGAGAACGCCATGTTGGCGCTCGTCAGCATCTCCTTGAACGCGGTGCCGACCACGTGCGGGAACCCGCCACCGCCGAACTCCGGCGGGAACGTCAGCGCCCCCCAGCCGGCCTCGACGTACTGGGAGTACGCGCGCTTGAACGACTCGGGCGTGGTGACGCCCCCGTTCTCCACGACACAGCCCGTCTGGTCACCGTCCTGGTTCGTCGGCGCGATGGCGTCCGAGCAGAACCGGCCGGCCTCCTCGAGCAGGCCGCCGACCATGTCGGGGTCGGCGTGGGCGAAGGCATCCAGCTGGCTGAGCTCGCCGATCTTGGCGACGTGCTCGAGCACGAAGCGGATGTCACGGATGGGTGCGGTGTAGGTGGTCATGGCTCGCAGGCTACCTCCGGGTCCGAGCCGGTTCGGAACCGATCGGGCCCCGTCCGGCCCGGCGGCGCCGGCACCGCGGGCGACCCCCACGACTACGCTCGCCCGCCGACCTCCGGACCGACCTCCGCACCGACCGCGCCGACCGCAGGAGCCCCCGTGGACCGCACCCGCCGGCGCCTGCCGCCGGCGCCGCGCGTCCCCGAGGTCCTGCTCCGCTTCGGTCGGACCCTGGGGCTGCCGGTGTCGGAGACCGCCTCGTACTGGCGGCAGGAGTCCCGCTCCATCCGGATGGGTTCCGTGGCGCTGGCGGTCGGGCTGCTCGCGACCCTGATCGCCGGCACCGTGCTCGGCACGGCCCGCGACACGCTGGCGGACTCCCCCGGCCTGCTGGTGCTCATCCCCGCCGCCATCGGCATGCGCGGCTCCATCTTCGGGGCGCTGGCGGCCCGGCTCTCGACCGGCATCCTCACCGGCGAGTACACGCGGGAGCTGTCGCGCCGGACCTTCCTCGGTCGCCAGGTCGAGGCGGTCGCGGTCCTGTCGGTCACCACCGCCACGCTCGCCGGCGTGCTCGCGTGGGTCATCGCCACGGGCCTCGGCCTGCCGTCGATCCCGCTGCTCGACCTCGTCGCCGTGTCGCTCGTCGGCGGGCTGCTCTCGTCGGTCGCCCTGCTCGCCGTGACGCTCGCGATCGCGCGCACGGCCGACGAGCAGGGCTGGAACATGGACGACGTCGGGGCGCCGGTCATCACGGCGACCGGTGACCTGATCACCCTGCCCTCGCTGCTGCTCGCTGCGCTGCTGCTGCGCGTCGAGCCGATCGCCCTCACCCTCGGCGGCATCGGGCTCGTGGCCGGCATCGCCACGGCGGTCGTCGGCTGGCGACACGACCACCCGGGCGTGCGGCGCACCATCCGCGAGTCGCTGGTGGTCCTGACGCTGGCGGTGACGCTGCAGGTCGTCGCCGGCACGGTCATCGAGTCACGGGTCGAGCGGTTCCTGGCCGTGCCGGCGCTGCTGGTGCTGATCCCGCCGTTCGTCGCCGCGTGCGGCAGCCTCGGCGGGATGCTCGCGAGCCGGCTCGCGTCGAAGCTCCACATCGGCCTGATCGAACCACGCCGGCTGCCCGGCCGGCTCGCCCGGCTCGACGCCTCGCTGGTCGTGCTGCTCGGCGTCCTCGCCTTCACCGGCGTCGGCGCGGTCGGGTGGCTCGCGGCCCTCGCGACCGGCCTCACCCCGCCATCGCCGCTCGTGCTCATCGGCGTGTCGCTCACCGGCGGCGCGCTCGCGATCGTCCTGCTGTCGGTCGTCGCCTACACGGCGGCGACCACCACCTACCGGTTCGGGCTCGACCCGGACAACCACGGCATCCCCATCGTCACCGCCGCCATGGACCTGCTTGGCATCCTGTGCCTGGTCGCGGCCATGGCCCTGACCCGAGTCGGATGAGAGAGACATGCGAGAACGCAGACGCACCGTCAAGGAGCTCCTCGTCGGAGCGAAGGACGCGGCCGAGCTGATGGTCGACCTGGCCTACGCCGCCGTGTTCTTCGGCGACGACGGGCTCGCTCGCGAGGTCCTGCGCCTCGAGGAGCGCATGGACGACCTGCTCGTCGAGCTGCGAGAGGTGTGCATGCTCGCGACCCGGACCATGGAGGACGCCGAGCAGCTCTCCGGCGTGCTGTCGATGGCCGTGTCGATCGAGGGCATCGCCGACGCCGCCGAGGACATCGCCCGCGTCGTGCTGAAGGACCTCGGGGTCCCCAAGGAGCTGCGCGACGACCTGCGGCACGCCACCGAGGTCACCGCCCGCGTGAAGGTGCGGGAGGAGAACCAGCTCGAAGGCGTCCCGCTGAAGGACCTCGCGCTGCCGGCGCGGACCGGCATGTGGGTCATCGCGCTGCGCCGCGACGTCGAGTGGATCTACGGCCCCGACGGCGACGAGGTGCTGCGCGAGGGCGACGTGCTGTTCCTGCAGGGCCCGCCCGAGGGCGTCGACGCCGCCCGCGAGCTCGCCGGCGGGCGTCCCCACACGCTGCCGGCGCCCGAGGAGACCGGCCGCGTGCTGTCGAACCTCGACCGCGCGGTGGACCTGGTCGTGGAGCTCAAGAACGCGTCCGAGGTCGCCGTCGGGCTGGCCTACTCGGCGATCCTGCTGCGCGACCCGTCGCTGGCCGCCGAGGTCGGCGTCATCGAGGACCGCTCCGACGACCTCTACCACGGGCTCGAGGGCTGGGTCCTGCGCGCCGCCGCCGAGATGGAGGACCCGGAGGAGCTGCGTGGCCTGCTCCACCTCGCCGCCGCGTCGGAGCGGATCGTGGACTCGGCCCAGTCGATGACCCGGCTCGCCGAGCACGAGGACCCGCACCCGATCATCGCGCAGGCGCTCGCGGAGGCCGACGAGATCGTCTCCGACGCAATCGTCGCCGAGGGGAGCGAGCTCGAGGGCGCGAGCCTCTCGGAGCTGCGGATCCACACCCGGACCGGGATGGAGATCCTCGCCATCGAACGCGACCACCGCTGGATCTACCGGCCGCGCTCGAGCCGGCGGCTGCAGGTCGGTGACCGCCTGCTCGCGGTCGGCCCGGAGGAGGGCGCGCCGCGGCTGCGGGTCCTCGCCGGCGACGACCGCCCCGAGGGCGCCGACCTGCTCACCCCCGACGAGGACGAGTGACCCGCCGACCGCCCGCTCAGGCGGCCGGCATCGCGTCGAGCAGCTTCTGCACGCCCTTGTAGTCGAACCGGAACCGGCCGAGCCGGGGCGGGTGCAGCACCGACAGGGTCGCCCGCGGGCCGTCGAGCCCGGGGCCGCGCTCCTTGCCGGCACGGCCGACGCCCGGCCAGTCGAGGTTGAGCTCCTGCCACGCCTCGAGCACCGGCACGAGGTAGAGCTCGGTGCCGTCGGGCGCGGTGATCTCGCCCTTCAGCCCGTGCCGCAGCAGCAGCCCGTGGACGTGGGCGAGGAGCCGCTCGGCCGGCTCGACCTGCCCGGCCGAGAGGCCGTACAGCTCGAGGTCGGGCACGTCGAAGCGGGCGGCCCCGTGGGTGCGGACCCAGCGGGTCCCCTCGCCGTCGACCCGCGCGACGATGGCGTCGGTCTGCTCGACGACCCCGGCGGTCAGCCGGTTGACCCAGCCGGGCTCGTGCTCGGCCATCGCGGAGAGGTCGCGCACGGCGGTGACGCGGCCGGGCGGGAGCTGGCGGGTGAGCGCCTGCAGCAGCAGCGCCTGGCGCCTCATGCCCTCGGTGACGCCCTGGTCGCCGACGTACGCCTCGACGCGCAGCAGCGGGGCGCCGTCGCCCTCCTCGTCGGTCGTGCGGCGCACGACGGCCTTCTGCATCCGGCCGCCCCAGTGGACCTCCATCGCCTCGTCAGGCTCGCCACGCACCGGCGAGCCGCGGTCGATGTCGCCGACCGCGCCGGCGGCCTGCACGAGGTCACCGACGGAGTCGACCGGGGCGTCGAGGACGAGGGCGATTCGGGAGGTGTACTTCTCCGCCATGTCAGACGCCGAGCTCGCGGGCGATGAGGGTGCGCTGGATCTCGCTGGTCCCCTCACCGACCTCGAGGATCTTGCAGTCCTGGTAGAAGCGCCCGACGCGGTACTCGGTCGTGAAGCCGTAGCCGCCGAAGATCTGGGTGCCCACCCGGGCGGCCGTCACGGCCTGCTCGGAGGAGTACAGCTTCGCGATCGAGGCCTCCTTCTTGTACGGCTGCCCCGTCATCTTCCGCCAGGCGGCGTTCCAGTACATGTACCGGGCGGTCTGGGCCGCGACCTCGAGGTCGGCGATCTTGAACGCGATGGCCTGGTGCTTGCCGATGGGCTTGCCGAACGCCTCGCGCTCGCCGGCGTAGCGGACGCACTCGTCGACGGTGCCCTGGATCAGCCCGACGGCGAGCGCCGAGATGGCGATGCGGCCGTCGTCGAGCGTGTAGAGGAACTGGCGCAGGCCGGCGCCGCGCTCGCCGAGCAGGTTCTCGGCCGGCACCCGGCAGTCGTCGAAGATGAGCTCGCGGGTGTCGGACGCGTGCCAGCCGACCTTGCGGTACGGCGGGGCGACCGTGAACCCCGGCGTGCCCGCCGGCACGACGATGGCCGACATCTCGTTCTCGCCGGTCCACGCGGTGATGGTGACGATGGAGGTGATGTCGGTGCCGGCGTTGGTGATGAACTGCTTCGAGCCGTTGATCACCCACTCGTCACCGTCGAGGACGGCCCGGGTCTTCGCCGTACCCCAGTTGTCCGTGCCGCCGCCGGCCTCGGTCAGCCCGAAGCCGCCGAGCTTCTCGCCGCGGCACAGCTCCGGCAGCCAGCGCTGCTTCTGCTCCTCGGAGCCGAACTCGTGGATCGGGACGGCCCCGAGCCCGACGCCCGCCTCGAGCGTGATGCCGAGCGACTGGTCGACCCGACCGACCTCCTCGATGGCGAGGCAGAGGGTCAGGAAGTCGCCGCCCATGCCCCCGTACTGCTCCTCGAACGGGATGCCGAACAGCCCGAGCTCGCCCATCTGGCGGACGATGTCGACCGGGAACTCGCCCGTGTGGGCGAGGTCGGCCGCGACCGGGTCGATGACGGTGTCCGCGAAGTCCTTGACGACCTTGCGGAACTCCTCCTGCTCCGGGCTGAGGGAGAAATCGAGGCTCATCTGATGCCTGCCTTCGTGGTGCTCGGGGCGTCCGCGGCGACCCGGATCGCGGGTGCCGACCTGCCGAGATGTCCGAAGCCGCTCGTGGCGGCGTCCTGGTGGCCTATCGTAGTGGGGTGGAGGGGTTCGCCGACCGGGCACGGGCGGCGACGTCGACGGTGCGACCAGGGATGCGGATGGGCGACACGAGGCGGGGCCGTCACGGGCACCCGCGGGCACCGCGTGGCGTGGCGGTCGACCGCGACCGGGCCGTGCGCGTCATCGAGCGCGTGCGCTGGGGTGCGGTCGGCTTCGTCGTCGTGCAGTTCGCCCTCTTCGAGCCCTCCGCGCGCGCCGCGGAGGTCCCGCTCCCGCCGCTGGTCGGCGGGGTCCTGTTCGCCTCCGTCCTGGCGGGCGTGAACCTGCTGTCGCTCGGGCTGCGCTCGGGCCGGCCCACGCCGCGCCGGCTGCGCGCCGGCGGCGCCGTCGTGACGGTCGCCGACATCGCGGTCGTCATCGCGCTGATCTCCTACTTCTCCTTCGACCCGGACGTCCGGCTGTGGCCCATGCTGGTCTTCCCGATCCTCGAGGGCGCCGTCCTCGGCGGCCTCGGCGGCGCGGTGGGGACGTGGGCGCTGGCGTCGGTCGGCTACGGCGTCGAGCAGCTCGTCGACGGCCCCGGACAGGGCTACACGACCCCCGAGCTCGTCCCCGCCATCACCTTCGCGTCGGCGGTGCTCGCCACCGTGGCCGTCACGACCGGTGTGCTGGCACGGGCCGTGGCCGAGGCCCAGGCGACCAGCGCGGCCCACGAGGCCCGGCTCGCCGAGCTGGTCCGGATCGGCCGGGAGCTCGCCGCCGAGAACCGGCCCGAGGTGCTGCTGGAGCGGTTCGTCGCCGCCGCCTGCGCGCTGACCGGGCTCGACCGGGCGCTGCTGCTGGACGAGGAGGACGACACGGTCCGCGCGCCGTTCCCCGTCGACACGCCGAGCGCCTGGGCCGTGCGCACCGTCGCCCCCGGCACGACCGCGCCGTCCATGGCGATGCAGGACGGCCACCGCCTCGCCACCCTCGCCGCCTCCCTGCACGGGACCGAGGTCATCACCGACGTACGGGACCAGCCGGTCGTCGCCGACCTGCTGCCGGGCTGCCGCACCCTCGCGGTCGCCCCGGTCCGCTCCGAGGGCGACGTTCTCGCGCTGCTGCTGCTCGGCTCGACCGAGGCGCAGACGGTCAGCGAGGAGCAGGCCTCGGCGCTCGAGCTGCTCGCGGGGCACGCGGCGGTCGCGCTCGAGAACGCCGAGCTCGCCCGCGCACGCGAGCGGACCATCGAGGAGCTCGAGGAGGTCGACCGGCTCAAGAGCGACTTCGTCTCGATCCTCACGCACGAGCTGCGCTCCCCGATGACCGCGGTGGCGGGGTTCGCCGACATCCTCGAGGCCCGGTGGGAGACGCTCTCCGACGAGCAGCGCCGGCGGTTCGTCGACCGGATCTCGACCGGGGTCCGGCGCCAGTCGCGCCTCGTCGGCGACGTGGCCGACGCCCTGCTCGCCGAGCGGACCGAGCTGCCGGTCGAGGACCAGGCCGTGGACGTCCCCGCGATCGTCCACGACGCGGTCGCCTCGAACCACCTGGTGACCGGCGAGGAGCGCATCACGGTCGAGGTCGCGCCCGGCACGCCCACGGGCCGCTGCGACGCGGCCCGCCTCCGGCAGGTCGTCGACAACCTGCTCTCCAACGCCCTGAAGTACTCCCCGCTCGGCAGTCCCGTCGAGGTCCTCGTCGCCCCCGGCCCGGGTCGCGGGGTCCTCGTGGCCGTGGCCGACCGCGGCCTCGGGATCCCCGCGGAGCGCCGCCACCGGCTGTTCCAGAAGTTCTCCCGGCTCCACCCCGACCACGGCGTCGGCGGGACCGGCCTCGGGCTCTACCTGTGCGCCCAGCTCGTCGCGGCCATGGGCGGCCGCATCGACGTCGACGACCGCCCGGGCGGCGGGACGACGTTCACGGTCCACCTCCGGGCCTCGAAGGAGCCGCTGGATGCGGTGGACGACGTGTCGATCCACCTCGACGTCGTGCCGCCGTCACGCCGTCCGCAGGTGGACCACGTCCCCTGAGCTGACCTCGACCGCGCCGGCGGCCGTCTCGACCACCAGCGCGCCCGACGGCGCCACCGCGCTGGCCACGCCCTCGACGGCGCCGGCGGCGGTCTCCGCCCGCACGGTCCGCCCGAGGGTCGTGCACCGGCTGGTGTAGCTGGCGAGCAGTCGGCTCGGGTCGCGGGGGACGTCACGGACCCACGCCTCGAGCGCCCGCAGGACGTGCACGAGCACCTCCGCGCGGTCGACGTCCGCGTCGAGGTGCTCGGCGACCGACGTCCAGCCGGCGGCGTCACCGTCGCGGTCCACGCCGCGCCAGTCGACGTCGACGCCCATGCCCAGCACGACGACGTCGCCGTGCCGCTCCGCGAGGATGCCGGCGCACTTGCGCTCGTCGAGCAGCACGTCGTTGGGCCACTTGAGGACCGCCGGCGCGCCGAGCCGGCGCAGGGCGTCCGCCACCGCCACGCCGGCGGCCAGCGGCAGCAGCGACGTGTTGCGGTCCCCCGCCGGCACCGTGGCGCTGACCAGCAGGCTCCCGCCGGCGGGGCCGTCCTCCCACCCGCGTCCGCGGCGCCCCCGCCCGGCGGTCTGTCGCTCGGCGAGGACCACCAGCCCGGGGGGCACCCCGGCCGCCGTGCGCTCCGCGGCGACGTCGTTGGTCGACGCCAGCTCCGGCTCGTGCACCAGCGTGTGCCAGGCGGACGGGCCGGCGAGCAGGGCGGCCAGGGCTGGCGGGGTGGCGGGGGTCGTGGACGGGTCGGGACCGGTCACGCGCGCGTCCTGTCGTGGTCGGGTCCGGCCGGTCGGGTCCGGGTCGAGGGTGGGGTGCCCGGGGGGGCGCGGCTAGCATGCCCGGCCGTGCCGCCGGCCGCCGCGCTCGTCCTCGTGCGCCGCCGGCCGGACCCCGCCGACGTCGACCCGGAAGAGGCCTCCCGTGGCGCAGACCACCGCCGACAAGCTCGCCGAGCTCGAACGCCGCCGTGCCGAGGCCGCCACCGGCGGCGGCGACGACGCCGTCGCCAAGCAGCACGACAAGGGCAAGATGACGGCACGGGAGCGCGTCGAGGCGTTCCTCGACCCCGGGACGTTCGTCGAGACCGACGCCTTCGCGGTGCACCGCGCGACCGGGTTCGGCCTCGAGGAGAAGAAGATCCTCGGCGACGGCGTCATCACCGGCCACGGCCTCGTGGACGGGCGCCGGGTGTGCGTGTTCAGCCAGGACTTCACCGCCTTCGGCGGGTCGCTCGGGGAGGTGTTCGCCGAGAAGGTCTGCAAGGTGATGGACCTGGCCGCGCAGATGGGCGTCCCGGTCATCGGCCTCAACGACTCCGGCGGCGCGCGCATCCAGGAGGGCGTCGTGTCGCTCGGTGGCTACGGCGACATCTTCCTGCGCAACGTCCGCACCTCCGGCGTCATCCCGCAGATCTCCGCGATCATGGGGCCCTGCGCCGGCGGCGCGGTGTACTCCCCCGCGATCACCGACTTCGTGTTCATGGTCAAGGACACGAGCCACATGTTCATCACCGGGCCGAACGTCATCAAGACGGTCACCGGCGAGGACGTGACCATGGAGCAGCTCGGCGGCGCGATGACGCACGCCAGCAGGTCGGGCGTGGCCCACCTCGCCGCCGACGACGAGCAGGCCTGCCTCGACGACATCCGCTACCTGCTGAGCTTCCTGCCGTCGAACAACCTCGAGCACCCGCCCCACGTCGCCACCGACGACGACCCGGAGCGGCTCGTCCCGGAGCTCGACACGTTCGTGCCGGACTCCTCGAACATGCCCTACGACATGCGCGAGGTCGTGCGGCAGGTCGTCGACGAGGGCGAGTTCTTCGAGCTGCACCAGCACTACGCCGAGAACCTGGTCGTGGGCTTCGCCCGGCTCGACGGGCACACCGTCGGGATCGTCGGCAACCAGCCCCAGCACCTCGCCGGCGTGCTCGACATCGACTCGTCGGAGAAGGGCGCCCGCTTCGTGCGCACCTGCGACGCGTTCAACATCCCGATCGTCACGTTCGTGGACGTCCCCGGCTTCATGCCCGGCACGGACCAGGAGTACGGCGGGATCATCCGCCACGGCGCGAAGCTGCTGTACGCCTACGCCGAGGCGAGCGTGCCGAAGCTGACCGTCATCACCCGCAAGGCCTACGGCGGCGCGTACGTCGTCATGGGCTCCAAGCACCTCGGCGCCGACGTCAACCTGGCGTGGCCGACCGCCGAGATCGCGGTGATGGGCGCGAAGGGCGCCGTGAACATCCTCTACCGCCGCGAGGTCGAGTCGGCCGAGGACCCGGACGCGATGCACGCGGAGTTCGAGGAGCGCTACGCCGCCGACCTCGCCAACCCCTGGCGGGCGGCCGAGCGCGGCTACATCGACGCGGTCATCGCGCCGTCGGAGACCCGCGCCGAGCTCGTGAAGGCCCTGCGCTTCACCTCGACCAAGCGCGAGCAGCGCCCCGCCCGCAAGCACGGCAACATCCCCCTGTGAGCGACGTGGAGCGCACCATCGAGACCGAGGCCGGGACCGAGCACGCGGCGTCCCCACAGCTGCGGGTCGTCGGCGGCGGCGCGCCGACGCCGGAGGAGCTCGCGGCGCTCATCGTCGCGCTGACCCCGGCGGGCGGCGGCGCCGACGCGGCCGTGCCCGTCGCGGCGGCCTGGTCACGGGCCGCGCTGCTCGAGGGCGTCGGGGCCCGGCCGATGGTGAGCGCCGCCGAGATCGACCGCGCCGACCACGCCCACCCCGCACGGCCCCGCGGCTGAGCCCGGGCCCGGTGGAACCCTCCGACGACCCCACCACCGGCCCCGGCACACCCGAGCCGGAACCGCTCGAGGCGCAGGTCGACCGGCTGGGCCGCGACCTCGCCACCGCCGTCTCGCTGGTGTTCGCCGTCGGCCTGCACCTGGTGGTCGGGTGGTTCCACCTCACCGTCGGGCTGATCGCGCCGCTGCCGGTCGCCCTGGGGCTGCAGGCCTCGTGGCTGGTGCTCGCCTGGGCCATCTGGCGCTTCCGCCGCGCGCACCCGCTCGTGGTCCTGTCGCTCCCGTTCGTCTCGGCCCTGGTGTGGCTCGTCGTGGTCGGCCTGGGGGCCAACGTCCTCGGCTGGGAGGCCCGCGCCGGCGGTGCGCCCGGCACCCCCGAGGCCGCCAGCGAGCCGGCCGAGCCGGGCCCGGCGACCCCACCGGACCCGACCTCCCCGCCGACACCCGACGCGGTCGGGCCACGCCCGCGGCAGGTCGTCGTCGAGGGGTGCGGGCCCCGGGCCGGCGCGTTCGCGCTGCTGTGCGAGGTGGCCGAGCTGATCGAGGAGGAGGCGTTCGACCCGCCCCCGGCGGCGTCGCTGGCCCGAGCGGCCGCCGGCGGCGTGCCCACCGCCGGCGCGGACGCCGACGCCCCGGCGCAGCCCGTCAGCGCCGACCCGGTCCGGTGTGCGGTGCCGTCCCCGGCGTGGCGGCCGGTGTGCGACGCGGTCGCGATCGCGGCGGTGCCCGACGGCGAGGCCGTCGAGGCGGCCGTGTCGGCGCTGCTCTCGCAGGGCGTCGACCGCTTCTCCCGCTACGCCGACGCGGACGACGTCGAGCTCGACGAGGCGGAGCGCTCGGGCACCGTCGAGGGCATCGGGGCGCTGGTCACCGGCACGCGCGACCCGTCGGACCCGGCGCCGGCGGCGTGCGACCCGCTGGGACCGATGTGCGCCATGGTCATCACGTCGTTGCTCCCGAGCGCCCCCGCCGTCGCCGCCGGCGTCGAGGTCGGCGACCAGGTCGTCGCGGTCGACGGCCGACCGGTCGCGGGCCGCACCCTCGACGAGGTGACCCGCGACGTCCGGGGCCCGGCCGGGACCCGGGTCGAGCTGTCCCTGCGCCGCGGCGGGCGGACCGTCGACGTGACGGTGACCCGCGCGGCCGTGACCGTGCCGGTGGTCGAGTCGGAGCTCGTCGAGGACGGCGCCGACCGCACCGCGGTCCTCGCGCTGCGGCGGTTCAGCGCGGACGCCGGCGCCCAGGTCCGCGCCGAGCTCGACGACCTGCTCGACGCCGACCCCGACCTGCTCGTGCTCGACCTGCGGGCCAACCCGGGCGGGTCGCTCGACGCGACGGTGGAGGTGGCGAGCGAGCTGCTCGCGGAGGGACGAGTGCTGGTCACCCGGTCCCGCGAGGGGCAGCGCCCCTTCGCGGTCGTGCCAGGCGGGTTGGCCACCGACCCGGCGCTCGAGGTCGTGGTCGTCGTCGACGGGGGGAGCGCGTCGGCCTCCGAGATCGTGGCGGCGACCCTGCAGGAGGCCGGCCGGGCGACCGTCGTCGGCCTGCCGACGTTCGGCAAGGGCACGGTGCAGCAGCGGTTCCGCCTCGACGACGGCGGCGAGGCGACGTTCACCGTCGCCCGGTGGGAGACGCCCGGTGGGGTCGACGTGACCGACCGGGGGGTCGTGCCCGACGTGCGGCTGGAGCTGCGCCCCGACGTGACCCCGGCCGAGCTGGTCGCGGCCGTGCGCGCCACCCTGCGCTGAGGCGCTCGGCCGTGGCCCACGGGGCCCGACGCGACGACGCCGCCACCCGAAGGTGGCGGCGTCGCGTGGAGCGTGGCGGGGCCTCAGGCGCCCATGTCGCCCTCGGTGGCGGCCTCCTGGGCCTCCTCCACCGAGTTGTAGACGGTGAGCTCGCCCTCCATGCCCTGGCCGCGGTGGCCGGGCACGGAACAGTAGTACGTGTAGGTGCCGGCGAAGAGCTCCAGCGTGCCGGTGCCCTCCTCGCCCGCGTTCGCCTCCACGACCTTGTTCTCGCCGGCCGCGGCGTCGATCTGGAAGTTGTGGAACGCGCCACCCTCGTTGACCAGCGTGATCTCGACGGGCCCGTCGACCGCGACGCCCTCGAGGACCTCGAAGCCCCACTCGAAGGTGCTGACGGTCATCTCGCTGCCGGGCCCGACCGGGATCTTCGGGTCGTTGAGCGTCTCGTCGGTGTAGGCCTGGGCCTCGAGCGCGCCGTCCGGCACGGAGGCGCAACCGGTCAGCGCGACGGCGGCGGCGACGACGACGGTGGTGAGCATGCCACGGCGCATGCGGGGACTCCTCGGGTGGACGACGCCTCGCGGTGGCGAGGGAGCGGTCGAGACGTCCGCGCCGGCGGTGGTCTCCTGCCGGCGGCGGCTCGGGGACGGAGGGTAGCCCCGCCCTCGACGGTGGTACGAACCGGCACGCGCCGGCGGATGCCGGCGCGTGCGCGGGTGTGCGGTGCCGACGTGCGTCAGCTGACGGTCAGGGTCCCCGTCATGGTCGAGCGGTGGCCCGGCACGTCGCAGTAGTAGGTGTAGGTGCCGGCCTCGAGGGTCACGGTGCCCGTGGCGGTCTCGCCCGGGTTGCACTCGGCGATGACGGCGTCGCCGTCGACGCCCTCGATGACGACGTTGTGGTTGACGGTGTCGCCGCAGGTCAGCTCGATGGTCAGCTCACCGGCGTCGGCGGTCGCCTCGGTCACGTCCCAGGTCAGCTGGTCGGTGCCCATCAGGGCGAAGACGCCGTCGGTGATGGCGGCGCCGCCGTCACCGCCGGAGGCCTCCTCGCCACCACCGCCGCCGCAGGCGGCGAGGGTCAGGGCGAGGCCGACACCGAGGGCGGTGGCGGGGGTGCGGAAGCGCTTCATCAGGGTCACTCCTCAGGAGCGGGTGGGTGGAGCGGGGGTGGTGGAGCGGGGAGACGCGGTCTGCGTCGCGGTGACGTCGCCACGGTGCGGGTGGGGACCACGCGCCGGGCGCTGGAGCCCGTCGACTGCGGGAGAGGGCTCACCCGGGCTTCGTACCCGGTTGGGGGTGGAGGCTACGTCCGTGCGCACGGTGTCCGTCAACCCGGACCGGGCGTCCGGACACGGCCGCCGCCGGTGGCAGCACGACCGGGCGCCCGCGTTGCCGGGGCCGTGGGACGCGCCACTAGGCTCACCGCGTCCGTCGTCCTCCCGCGACCACGTGAGCGTGCCCATGTTCGACGCCGTCCTGATCGCCAACCGTGGCGAGATCGCCATCCGGGTCATCCGGGCCTGCCGTGAGCTCGGCATCCGCTCCGTGGCCGTCTACTCGGAGGCCGACCGCGACGCGCTGCACGTCCGTCTCGCCGACGAGGCCCACCTGCTCGGCCCCGCGCCGGCGGCGGAGTCCTACCTCAACACCGAGCGCATCCTCGAGGTGGCGCGCGAGGCGAACGTCGACGCCATCCACCCCGGCTACGGCTTCTTCTCCGAGAACGCCGACTTCTGCCGCGCGGTGACCGACGCCGGCTTCGTGTTCGTCGGCCCCGGCCCCGAGGCCATCGAGAAGATGGGCGACAAGCTGTCCGCCCGCGAGGTCGCCCAGGCCGCCGACGTCCCGATCGTGCCCGGCACGCTCGAGCCGACCGACGACCCCGAGGTCGCCATCCGCTTCGGCGACGAGTACGGCTACCCGGTCGCCGTGAAGGCGATGTTCGGCGGCGGCGGGCGCGGCATGAAGGTCGTGCGCTCGGCCGACGAGATGAAGGAGGCCCTCGAGGCCGCCCAGCGCGAGGCGCAGGCGTCGTTCGGTCGGGGCGAGTGCTACCTCGAGCGCTACCTCGAGCGTCCCCGCCACGTCGAGATCCAGGTCCTCGCCGACGTCGACGGCACGACCATCTACCTCGGCGAGCGCGACTGCTCCCTGCAGCGCCGCCACCAGAAGCTCGTCGAGGAGGCCCCGGCCCCCGGCGTCACCCCCGAGCTGCGCGCCCGCATCGGCGAGGCGGCCTGCCGCGTCGCGAAGGAGATGGGCTACGTCAACGCCGGCACCTGCGAGTTCCTCCTCGACGAGGACGGCGAGACGTTCTACTTCCTCGAGATGAACACCCGCCTGCAGGTCGAGCACCCGGTCACCGAGATGATCACCGGCGTCGACCTGGTGCACAAGCAGCTCAAGATCGCCGCGGGCGAGGGCATGGGGATGACGCAGGACGACGTCACCCTGACGGGCCACGCCATCGAGCTGCGCCTCAACGCCGAGGACCCGGGCGCGGGCTTCGTGCCGTCCCCCGGCCTCATCACCGAGTTCGAGGCGCCGCTCGGGCCCTGGGTCCGCCTCGACACCTCGGCCTTCCCGGGCTACGAGATCCCCCGCTCCTACGACTCGATGTTCGGCAAGCTCATCGTGTGGGGCGAGGACCGTGACGTCGCCCGGATGCGCATGGTCCGCGCCATCGACGAGATGAAGGTCGGCGGCGTGCCGACCACGCTCGGCTTCGGCCGGCTCGCGATGCTCCACCCGCAGTTCGCCGCCGGTGACCACTGCACGGCCTCCGTCGAGCGCGAGTGGGACATCTCGGAGCTCCAGCCGTTCGGCGTGGCCGCCTCCGGCGACGAGCCGGAGGGCCCCTCGCGCGAGGTCGTCGTCGAGGTCGGCGGTCGTCGGCTCGAGGTCAAGGTCTACGGCGAGCTCGCCGCCGGCGGCGGGGGCGGTGGCGCCCCCGCGAAGAAGGCCCCCAAGCGCGCCGAGCGCGCCGGCGGCGGCAAGGCCCACGCCGCGTCCAGCGAGGACCTCGTCGCCCCGATGCAGGGCACCGTGGTGAAGTACGCGGTCGAGCAGGGCGCCGAGGTCAAGGCCGGCGACCTCGTGGTCGTCCTCGAGGCCATGAAGATGGAGAACAACATCAACGCCCACCGCGACGGCGTGGTCACCGCGGTGAACTTCGCCGCCGGCGACGTCGTCGAGTCGGGCGCCGTGCTGGCCCACATCGAGGCGGGCGACGCCGAGGGCTGAGCGCGAGGCAGGGTCGGCGGCCGGGGCTCAGGCCCCGGCCGCAGCCGTCTCCAGGGCGAGCAGCGCCGTCTTCCGGGTGGTGCCCCAGCGGTAGCCGCCGAGCGCCCCCGTGCCGCGCAGCACCCGGTGGCACGGCACCAGCACGCCCACCGGGTTGCGCGCCACGGCGCCGGCGACCGCACGCGACGCCGTCGGCCGACCGAGGTGCGCGGCCACGTCGCCGTAGGTCGTCCACGTCGCCGGCGGCACCGCCAGCAGGGCGCGCCACACCTGCACCTGGAGGTTCGTGCCGCGCAGCACCAGGCGGAGCCCGCCCCCGGCACCCCCCGGCCGCACCGCGGCCGCGAGGGCGCCCGGCACGTGGGCCGAGGCGACCGGGTCGTCGACGACCTCCGCCCCCGACCACGGCGCGAGCAGCGCCGCCCGCTCGACGTCGGCGTCGGCGCCGGTGAGGAACCGCACCCCGGCGACCCCCCGGTCGGTCACCGCGACCAGCGCGGGCCCGAACGGCGTGTCGTGCACCCCGAGCCGCAGCGTGACACCGCCGCCGGCGCGGGCGACCTGGCCGGGGGTGGCGCCGTCGACGTCGACGGTCAGGTCGTGCAGCCGGCCCGGCGACGACAGGCCGAGCGCCACCGCGGTGTCGAGGGTGGTCCGACCGGACCGCAGCGCCGCACCGGCCGCCACCGCCGCGGCGGCCCGCACGAACGCCTTGGGGGCGATGCCCGCCCAGTCGGCGAACAGCCGGCGCAGGTGCGCCGCGGAGAGACCGAGGTGCGCGGCCAGGTCGTGCACGCTGGGCGGACCCTCCCCGGCGGCCACGCGCGCCTCGACGAGGCGCACGGCGGCGGCGACCCGGTCGTAGTCACGGGTGCTGGTCGTCGGCAACGGGTCCTCGCGGGGTGGGGTGCGACCATGCTGGCGTGGCACGACCGCCGGCGCGACCCGGAACCGCGCGTGTCGCCACGGAGCGGTTCAGCCGTCGAGGCGGGCCATCAGCATCCGGGCGCACTCGGCGACCGACCCGGCCATCGACGGGTAGACGGTCATGGTCTGCGCGAGCTGCGAGACCGAGAGCCGGTTCTGCACGGCCACGGCGAGCGGCTGGATCAGGTCGCTGGCGCGCGCCGACACGACGACGCCCCCGACGACGGTGCCGGAGCCGACCTGCGCGTGGACCTTCACGAACCCGTCGGTGCCGTGGGTCATCTTGGCCCGCGGGTTCGAGCGGAAGTCGAGGCGGGCCGTCTCGACCTGGATGCCGGCCGCGCGGGCCTCGTCGGCGGACACGCCGACCGTCGCCACCTCGGGGTCGGTGAAGATCGTGCCGCTGACGGCCTCCCAGCGGATCGGCTGCACCGCCTGGCCGAGCGCGTGCCACATCGCGGTGCGGCCCTGCATCGCCGCGACCGACGCGAGCATGACGTGGCCCGTCACGTCGCCGGCGGCGTAGATCCACCGGCACGACGTGCGCGAGACCGCGTCGACCTCGACGCCGCCCCACTGGTTCACGGCGACGCCCGGGACCTCGAGGCCGAGCCCGTCGGTGACCGGCACCTGGCCGACGGTGAACAGCACGTGCGTGCCCTCGACCGAGGAGCCGTCCTGCATCCCGACGCGGACCCCGCCGTCGGTCCGCTCGACCGACGAGGCGCGGGCGTTGCGGAGGATCTTCATGCCGCGGCGCTCGAAGACCTCCTCGAGCAGGGCGGCCGCGTCCGGGTCCTCCGTGGGCAGGATCAGGTCGCGCGAGGAGACGAGCAGCACCTCGGAGCCGAAGCGGGTGAACGCGTGGGCGAACTCGGCCCCGGTCGCGCCGGAGCCGACCACCACGAGCCGCTCGGGGACCTCGGGCAGCCCGTACAGCTGCTGGCCGACGAGGACCCGCTCACCGTCGGGCTCGAAGAAGGGCAGCACCCGGGCCCTCGAGCCCGTGGCGACCAGCACGTAGTCGGCCGCGAGGACCTCCTCGGTGCCGTCCTCGTGGGTGGCGGTGACCTCGTGGTAGCCCGAGATGCGCCCGTGGCCACGCAGGACGCGGACGCCGGCGCCCTCCACCCGGCCCTCGATGTCGCGCGACTGGGTCGCGCCGAGCTCGAGGACCCGGCTGGCGACGGCGGGGAAGTCCACGACCGAGCGGTCGACCGACTCGACGCCGGGCAGGCGCACGCCGAGCTCGTCGGCGGTGTGGACCCAACCCATCGCCTCGGCGGCGACGATCATGGCCTTCGACGGGACGCAGTCCCACAGCACGCAGTTGCCGCCGAGGCCCTCGGCCGCGACGACGGTGACGTCGGCCCCGAGCTCGCCGGCGACCAGGGCCGCCTCGTAGCCGGCGGGGCCGCCGCCGATGATGACGATCCGCTGGCTCACTGCCGGGTCCTCGCGACGACGTCCGTGCGGGACCGACGGTACCGGCCGGCCCCCACGGCCCCCACCCGGTGTGCGCCGGCGGTGCGCCCGTCAGCTGCCGCAGACCGCCTCCGCGGGGACCTCGATGGCCCGGACGACCTCGTCGGGCTGCCCGTCGAGGATCGCGGTGTCGAGCACCTCGTCGAGCCGGGCGCGCGCGGCGTCGCAACCGCGGAGGTCGGCCGCGAGCGCCACCAGCCGGACGGAGGCGTCGAGGTAGCTCTGCTCCACGCCCCACGCGCGGTGCCGCTCGAGCCGCGGGAGCAGGTCGACCAGCACCTCCTCGGCGAGCGCGAGCTCGTCGTCCGCCACGAGCGCGTCGGCGACCACGATCCACGACTGGAAGCGTGAGCGACCCGGCTCGAGCGTCGCGACGAGCTCCTGCGGACCGAGCTCGCCCTCGGCGTACGCGACCTGCGCGTCGAGCCGACGCAGCGGCTCGAGCCCGGGGCTCCAGCGGAGCGCGGCGTCCGTGACCTCCCGGGCGAGCTCCAGCTCACCCGCAGCGAGGAGCTGCGTGCCCGCGGAGAGCTTCGTCGCGGCGTCCCACGGGACGCCGGCAGAGGCGAGCTCCTCCGCGGTGACGTCGGCGCGGTCCTGGTTGGCCCCGTCGACCTGCTCCACCACGAAGCCGGCGACGCCGAGCACGAGCAGCAGCGCGACCGGGACGCCGGCGAGCACGGCTCGGAGACCGCCGGGCTCGTCCGCGACCCCGCCGGCGGCCTCGCCACCGGCGCCGTCGGGGACGGCCGTCAGGACCGCGCCGCCGAGCGCCACGAACGCCGGCAGGGCCGGGTAGAGCCAGTCGAAGTCGAAGACCGCGTGGGCCGCCACCAGCGTGGCGGCGCCGAGCACCCCGAGCTCGACGGCACCGCGGAGGTCCACCGGCCCGTCGTCGTCCCGAGGGATGCCGGTCCGCAGGCGCCGCACGACCAGCAGCGCGAGCCCGACGTGCAGCAGCACGAACGGGCCGCCCCCGGCGAGCCCACCCTCGCCCAGGACCTCGGCGTACTCGTCGTGGGCCGACAGCGTCAGGTTCGCGTCGGGGGACGTGTGGTCGAGGGACATGGACCGGTAGCTGCCGGGCCCCTTCCCGGTGAGGGGGTCGTCGAGGAACATCCCGATGGCCGCCTCCATGTGACGGAGCCGGGCCACGGTGTTGCCGGACGCGTCGTCCTCGGGGGCCGTGCGGCTCCCGAGCGGGCTCGCCACCCCGGCCGGGAGCAGCGCCAGCAGGCCCGCGGTCACGAGCACCGCGGCGCCGATGCCGCCGGCGAGCACCAGCGCCGGCCGCCGCAACGATCCCCCGCCGGTCCCCTCGGTCTCCTCGGTCCCCTGCGACGTCCGCCGGCGCGAGCGGAGCTCGACACCCAGCACGACCGCCACCGCGGGGACGAGGAAGACGAGGGCGCCGCGGGAGCTCGACAGCCACGTGCCGGCCCCGGACACGCCGACGACGAGCAGGCCGGCGAGCCGGACGGGGCCTCGAGCACGCAGAGCCACGCCGAGCCCGACGAGGAGGAACGCGCCCATCAGCACGCCGGACTGGTTCCGCCAGGAGAGGGCGAGCCACAGCGGCTGGAAGTCGAGCATGGTGGAGCCCCACCACTGCAGCCACGAGCGCACCGTGTAGAGCCCGAAGGAGACGAGCAGCAGCGCGAGCAGGGCCGCCGGCCCCCACGCACGCCGCCAGACACGGCGACCGACCAGGCCGACGAGCGGGACGGACCCGAGGACGAGGGTCGGGACGACCCACTCGGCGCGGTCGAGCGCGAACCCGAGCGCGAGCAGCCACCCGACGCCGTACGCGGCGACGAGCCCACGCAGGACCGGGGAGAGGCGGCGCACCTCGGCGACCGCGACGGGCACGGCCACGAGCAGGACGACGCTCGCGTACCCGAAGGCCTGGCGGGCGCGTCCGCCGTCGTGACGCTCGAGCCACCAGAACACGACGACGAGCGCGAGCAGCGCCAGGCCGTCGCCCGCGATCGCCAGCACGCGAGCGCGCGTCGGCGTGGCGGCGTCCGCCCGGTCCCCCTCCGTGATCGTGTCGCTCATCCGGGGCTCAGAACGTGTCGCGCGGGACGTAGCCGCCCCACACGTCGCGAAGCACGTCGCAGACCTCCTGCAGGGTGGCCCGGCGCTGCAGCGCGTCCTTCATCGGACGCAGCAGGTTGTCGTCGGCGACCGCAGCCGCGCGGACGGCGTCGAGCGCGTCGCCGACGGCGCCGGCGTCTCGGCCCTCCTTGACGGCGGCGAGCCGGGCGACCTGCCCGTCACGGACCGCCTCGTCGACCCGCTGCAGCTCGGGCTCGATCTCCTCGTCGAGCTGGAAGCGGTTCACGCCCACCACGACCTGGTCGCCGGCGTCGATGGCCTTGGCGAGGTCGTAGGCGGCGAGCTCGATCTCGCTCTTCTGGAACCCGTCCTCGATGGCGCGGACGGCGCCGCCCATCTCGTCGATGCGGTCGATGTACTCCTGCGCGGCCGCCTCGATCTCGTCGGTCAGCGACTCGACGAGGTAGCTGCCGGCGAGCGGGTCGACCGAGGCCGGGACGTCGGTCTCGTAGGCGATGACCTGCTGGGTCCGCAGCGCGAGCCGGGCCGAGTGCTCCGTCGGCAGCGCGAGCGCCTCGTCGAACGAGTTGGTGTGCAGCGACTGGGTGCCGCCGAGGGTGGCGGCGAGCGCCTGGATGGCGACCCGGACGAGGTTGACCTCGGGCTGCTGGGCGGTGAGCTGCACGCCGGCGGTCTGCGTGTGGAAGCGCAGCATCTGCGACTTCGGGTCGGTCGCGCCGAACCGGTCGCGCATGATCCGCGCCCATAGCCGGCGGGCGGCGCGGAACTTCGCGACCTCCTCGAGCAGGGTCGAACGGGCGACGAAGAAGAAGCTGAGCCGCGGCGCGAACGCGTCGACGTCGAGCCCCGCGTCGACGGCGGCCTGCACGTAGGCGATGCCGTCCGCGAGGGTGAAGGCGACCTCCTGCACCGGCGTCGCCCCGGCCTCGCCCATGTGGTAGCCGGAGATCGAGATGGTGTTGAAGTTCGGCAGCACGTCGGTGCAGTACGCGAAGGTGTCCGAGATCAGCCGCAGGCTCGGCGCCGGCGGGTAGATGTACGTGCCGCGGGCGATGTACTCCTTGAGCACGTCGTTCTGGATCGTGCCGCGAAGCTTCGCCGGGTCGACGCCCTGCTCCTCGCCGGCGATCTGGTACATCAGCAGCAGCAGGGACGCAGGCGCGTTGATCGTCATCGACGTCGACACCTGGTCGAGCGGGATGCCGTCGAAGAGGAGCTTCATGTCCTCGACGGTGTCGATCGCGACGCCGACCTTCCCGACCTCGCCGTCGGCGATGTCCGCGTCCGAGTCGTAGCCCATCTGCGTGGGCAGGTCGAAGGCGACGGAGAGGCCCGTGGTGCCCTGCTGGAGCAGGTACTTGTAGCGGGCGTTGGACTCCTCGGCGGTGGCCATGCCGGCGTACTGCCGCATGGTCCAGTGCCGGCCGCGGTACATGTTCGGGTAGACGCCGCGGGTGAACGGGTACTCGCCGGGGGTGCCGAGCTTCTCGTCGGGGTCGTACCCCTCGAGGTGCGCTGGCCCGTAGACGGGCTCGAGCGGCGTGCCGGACACGGTCTTGAAGGCGTCGCTCACGGCTGGCGTCCTCACTGCGGGTGCGGTCGGGCGGCGTCGGGGCTGCGGTGCCCCCACGGACGGCTGCGGGGCGGCGCCGAGCGTACGCCGGCGCCGCCCCGCGGCCCGAACCGCGGCGTCCCGCTCAGGCGGGCGTGCCGTCGAGCGTCGGGTAGTCGGTGTAGCCCTCGGCCCCGCCGCCGTAGAACGTCGCGTCGTCCCACTCGGCGAGCTCCGCGCCGGCGGCGAACCGCTCGACGAGGTCGGGGTTGGAGATGAAGGGCTTGCCGTACACGACGCCGGTCGCCCGGTCGTTGTCGAGGGCGGCCTCACCGGTCTCGAGGTCGTAGCCACCGTTGACCAGCAGCGGGGCGTTGGCCTCGTCGCGCAGCAGCGCGGTGCGCGGGTCGTCCTCGAACTCCTCCACGCCGTCGGCGGAGCGGACGAACGCCTCGATCAGGTGGACGTAGGCGAGACCGAGCGGGGCGATGCCCTCGGCCACGGCGCGCAGCGTCGGCAGCGGGTCGTCGTCGGTGGCGCCGAACGTGCCGTTGCCGAGCGAGAGGCGAAGGCCGACGCGGCCGGGCTCCCACTCGTCGGCGACCGCGCGGACGACCTCGAGGAGCAGGCGCGCCCGGTTCTCGGGCGAGCCGCCGTACTCGTCGTCACGGTCGTTCACGCCGGCGGCCAGGAACTGCTCGAGCAGGTAGCCGTTGGCGCCGTGCACCTCGACGCCGTCGAAGCCCGCGGCGCGGGCGTTGCGGGTGGCGCGCACGAAGTCCTCGACGATGCCGGGCAGCTCGTCGGTGGCGAGCCGGCGCGGCGTGGACGCCTCGACGAAGCCGTCGGCGCCGTAGACCTGCACGCCCTCGGCGCGCCGGTCGGTCGACGACACGGGGGCCTGGCCGTCGGGCTGCACGGAGGTGTGGCTCACGCGGCCGACGTGCCAGAGCTGCACGACGATGCGGCCGCCCTCGGCGTGGACGGCGTCGGTGACGCGCTTCCACGCGGCGACCTGCTCGTCGGACCAGATCCCCGGGGTGGCGAGGTAGCCGACGGCCGTCGGCGACACGACCGTCGCCTCGGTGACGATGAGGCCGGCGCCGGCGCGCTGGCGGTAGTACTCGACGTTGAGGTCGGTCGGGACCCGCTCCGGCGAGCGGTTGCGGGTGAGCGGTGCCATGACGACGCGGTTGGCGAGCTCGATGTCGCCGAGCTCGGTCGGGGTGAGCAGCTTCAGGTCGGACACGGGGGGCTCCGGGAGGTCTGCGGGCGGGCGTTGGTCGTTGTGATTGCAACGGTACGGGACCGGCACGACGCTCCGAGGGCCACGCCCCGGCCGGACGTCCGGGTCAGCGCAGCTCGCGCCAGGCCCGCATCGGCGCCCACAGCGCCTCGTGCGTGGTGGCCACGTCGTAGAGGCTCGCCCCCATCGCGCGCTCGGCCCGCGCCGCGCGCGTCATCCCCTCCACGTCCTCGACCGTGGTGAGGTTCCCGATCCCCCCGATGGTGTGGACCGGCACGTCGGGCCGACCCGTGTTGCGGCGGATCCGCCGGATGTTCTCCGCGGTGTAGCGCTCCGCATCACGCCAGCCCGACGACTCCTCCCGGTAGGTGAAGTAGTTCATCGGCTGGATGACGTCGTAGAGCTCCGCGGTCTCCTTCCACGGGAACCGCGGCCAGCGCCCCGGGGCGAGGTCCTCGAGCGCGACGGGGCTGATCACCGTCGCGACCAGCGCCCGGTCGCCGACGTCGGCGCGCATCTGGCGCGACAGCGCGAGGTAGCGGCGGTTGCGCTCGTCGACGTCCTCGACGTCGGTCGCCTCGATGTCGAGCGCGAACCCGTCGACGTCGAGCGCCATCGCGGCCCGCACGCGGCGCAGGTCGACCTCGAGGTCCACGAAGGTCGGCAGGTACCAGGTGACCACGGCCATGCCGGACGCCCGGGCGCGGGCGATCAGGGCGGTGAGCCGCTCGGGTTCGACCACGTCGACGGGCGACGTCGGCCGGGCGGTCTGGATGTAGAGCGTCTGCACGCCGCGAGCGGCCAGCTCGTCCATCGTGTCGACGGTGACCTTCGGCCGACCGTTGGAGTGCGTGTGCGACCAGTCGTACACGTCGATCCAGGCGCCGTAGCCCTGGTGCACGGCGACGGTCCACGGCGCGGGGCGGGCGGGCCGCGCCGGCGGTGCGCTGACGGCCGGCGGGGCGGGCACGGCGGGGACGGCGGGCGCGGCCGCGGCGGCCGCGGCGGCCGGTGAGGGTGCGGGCGGGGCGGGCGAGGGCGCCGGCGGCGCGGGGGACGGGGCGGGCGGGCTCGGCTCGGGCGACGGCACGGCCAGCGCGGCGATGCGTCCGTCGCGCTCCCACAGCAGCTCGGGGCGGGGCGAGGGACGCGCCGGCGGCGCGGCGGTCGCCACCGCATCGGGGGTCGCGGTCGCCCACGGCGCGTCGACCGTGACGGTCGCGACCGGGCCGCCGGCGCCGGCGGGCCCGCGGGCCGCGAGGGCACCGAGGTCCGCGACGAGGACGACCAGCGCCGCGGCCACGACGGCCGCCGGCGGCACCCGACGCAGCCGTGCGACCACGGCTGCGGCCGCACCGTCACGCGCGTCGCGCACGTCGCCCGACGGCGCGCTGGTCCCCTCCGACACGTCCCGGCTCCTCTCGGCACGACCGTCGACGGTCGTCCCGCTCCCGTGTCCCGTCGGCAGCGGGTCCGCCGCCGCGAGTGCCCGGACGGTACCGACGACCCGCCCGCGGCGTCCGCACGGTCCGAACCCGTGCCGCCCCCGCCCGCGACGAACCCGTGCCGCCCCCGCCCGCGCCGGACCCGAGGACCCCACCGTGCCGCACCCCGGACCCGTCACGCGCGCGTCGCGTCGCGCCCTGGCCTCCGCCGCCCCGGACGGGCTGCCGGTCGCCCGCGCCGGCGTCCGCTGGCTGCTGCAGCGGCTGTTCGGGACGGCCCCACCGTTCGACCCGGGCGTCGACGCCGGCGACCCCGGCCTGTGCGGCCCCGGGTCGCCGTCGTGGCGGCTCATCGCCGAGCCGGCCGCGATCGCCGGGGGCCTGCGGGGCCTGCTCGTGCAGGTGCTGCACCCGCTCGCGATGGCCGGCGTCGCCGACCACTCCCGCTACCGCGAGGACCCGCTCGGCCGGCTGTCGCGCACCTCCGCGTACGTCACGACGTCGACCTTCGGGTCGGTGCCGCAGGCCCTCGCCGTGGCCCGCCGTGCCCGCGGGCCCACCGGCCGGTCCGGGGCGCCTCGCCCGACGGCCGGCGCTACACCGCCGGCTCGCCGCACCTGCTCGCCTGGGTGTCGGTCTCGCTCACCTCGTCGCTGCTCGCGGCCGACCGGCTGTGGGCCCCGGCGCCGCTGTCGCCCGCCGACGCCGACCGGTTCGTGCTCGAGCAGTCCCGCATCTCGGCGCTGCTCGACCCCCGCGTCGACCTCGACGCCCTCGACTCCCCCGACGGGCACCGCCGGCTTCGGGCCGGCGCGGTGCGGCTGCCGCTGCTCGACGAGGGCGAGCTCCCCCACGACGTCGCCTCCCTGGACGCGGTGCTGCGCCGCTTCCGCGGCGAGCTCGCCGTCGGCCGGCAGGGCCGCGACGCGGTGCGGTTCCTGCGGCTGCCCCCCATCCCGCCCGTGGCGCTGCCCGGGTACGCCTCGCTGTTCGCGGGGGCCCTCGGCTCGCTGGCCGCCGAGGAGCGCCGGCAGCTCGGGCTGCCGCTGCCGGCACCCGTCGCGGCCGCCGGCGTGCACCAGTGCGGGGTGACCCTCACGGCGATGCGGACCGCCGTCGGGGTGTCACCCGCGATCGAGCTCGCGACCTCCCGCATCCGCGCCGCCGCCTGACGAACGGGCGCCCGGACACGCGTCGACCCCGGCGCGGGGCCGGGGTCGACGGGGTGGGAGGGGTCGCTCAGGCGCTGCGACGGCCCTTGAACTTCGCCCTGGCGTAGTCGCGGTTCATCATGCCGATGAAGTCGATCGAGATGCCCTTCGGGCACGCCGACTCGCACTCGCGGTGGTTGGTGCAGGAGCCGAAGTACGACTCCATGGTCTCCACCATGCCCAAGGTCCGCTCGTCGCGCTCGGCCTGCCCCTGCGGGAGCAGGTTGAGGTGGGCGAGCTTCGCGGAGGTGAACAGCTGCGCCGCGCCGTTGGGGCACGCGGCCACGCAGGCCCCGCAGGAGATGCAGGCCGCGGCGTCCATCGCCCGGTCCGCGACCTCCTTGGAGATCGGCGTCAGGTTGGCGTCGGAGGCCGACCCGGTGTCCACCGAGATGTAGCCGCCGGCCTCGATGATGCGGTCGAAGGCGCGGCGGTCGACGACGAGGTCCTTGACGATCGGGAAGCCCGACGCGCGCCACGGCTCGATGACGATCTCGTCGCCGTCGTGGTAGGCGCGCATGTGGAGCTGGCACGTCGCCGTGCCCTTCCACGGACCGTGGGCCTGCCCGTCGATCATGAGGCCGCACGTGCCGCAGATGCCCTCACGGCAGTCGTGCGCGAACTCGATGGGCTCGACGCCGTCGGCGATGAGCCGCTCGTTGACGGTGTCGAGCATCTCGAGGAACGACATGTCCTCGGAGATGTCGTTCGCCTCGTAGGTCTCGAAGCGGCCCTCGTCCTCGGGGCCGGCCTGACGCCAGACGCGGAGGGTGAGGTTCACTTGTAGCTCCTCTGGGTGAGCTTGACGTACTCGAAGTCGAGCTGCTCCTTGTGGAGCGTGGCGGCCTCGCCGGTGCCGTTGTGCTCCCACGCGCCGACGAAGCGGAAGTTCTCGTCGTCGCGCTTGGCCTCGCCCTCCTCCGTCTGGTGCTCCTCACGGAAGTGGCCGCCGCAGGACTCCTCACGCATGAGGGCGTCCTCGCACATGAGCTGGGCGAGCTCGAAGAAGTCGGCGACGCGGCCGGCCTTCTCCAGCGACGAGTTCAGCGTGTCGGCGGAGCCGAGGACGCGGACGTCGTCGTAGAACTCCTCGCGCAGGGCACCGATCTCGGAGATGGCCTTCTGCAGGCCGTTCTCGTTGCGGGCCATGCCGCACTCGTCGAGCATGATCTTGCCGAGCTCGCGGTGGAACCAGTCCACCGAGCGCGAGCCGTTGATCGAAAGGAACCGCTGGGTGCGGTCCTCGACGTCCCTGACGGCCTGGACGAACTCGGGGGCGTCGGTCGGGACCTTCGTCTCGTTGAGCTTGTCGCCGAGGAAGTTGCCGATCGTGTACGGCAGGACGAAGTAGCCGTCCGCGAGGCCCTGCATCAGCGCGGAGGCGCCGAGGCGGTTGGCCCCGTGGTCGGAGAAGTTCGCCTCGCCGATCG
The DNA here is from genome assembly GCA_046566145.1 of Actinomycetes bacterium. GTDB lineage: Bacteria > Actinomycetota > Nitriliruptoria > Nitriliruptorales > Nitriliruptoraceae > JBKHXF01. The sequence goes on along the minus strand of JBKHXF010000030.1, from coordinate 13,450 downwards.
CGAACAGGCCCGGGATGGTCGTCTCGAGGTGGTAGTCCACCCACAGGCCGCCCATCGTGTAGTGCGGCGCGGGGTAGATGCGCATCGGCGTGGTGTAGGGGTCCTCGCCGGTGATGCGCTGGTACATCTCGAACAGGTTGCCGTAGCGGTCGGCGATGGCCTCCTGGCCGAGTCGCGCGATCGCGTCGGCGAAGTCGAGGTAGACGCCGTTCTTGAGCGGACCGACACCCCGGCCCTCGTCGACGACCGTCTTGGCGTTGCGGGATGCGACGTCACGCGGGACCAGGTTGCCGAACGCCGGGTACTTGCGCTCGAGGTAGTAGTCGCGCTCCGACTCGGGGATGTCGGCGGCGCGGCGCTCCTCGCCGTGGTTCTTCGGGACCCAGATCCGGCCGTCGTTGCGCAGCGACTCGGACATCAGCGTCAGCTTCGACTGGAACTCGTCGCTGGCCGGGATGGCGGTCGGGTGGATCTGCGTGAAGCACGGGTTGGCGAAGTACGCACCCTTCTTGTGCGCTCGCCACGCGGCCGTGACGTTGCAGGCCATCGCGTTGGTCGACAGGAAGTAGACGTTGGAGTAGCCGCCGGTGCCGAGCACGACCGCGTTGGCCGAGTGCGAGCTGATCTCACCGGACACGAGGTCGCGCACGACGATGCCACGGGCGCGGCCGTCGACGAGGACGACCTCGAGCATCTCCATGCGGGTGTGCAGCTCGACGGTGCCGCGCTGCACCTGACGCATGAGCGCCTGGTAGGCGCCGAGCAGGAGCTGCTGGCCGGTCTGGCCCCGGGCGTAGAAGGTCCGGCTGACCTGGGCGCCACCGAAGGAGCGGTTGGCGAGCAGGCCGCCGTACTCGCGGGCGAACGGCACGCCCTGGGCGGTGCACTGGTCGATGATGTTGTTCGACACCTGCGCGAGCCGGTAGACGTTGGCCTCGCGGGAGCGGTAGTCGCCACCCTTGACGGTGTCGTAGAACAGCCGGAAGACCGAGTCGCCGTCGCCGTGGTAGTTCTTGGCGGCGTTGATGCCGCCCTGCGCGGCGATCGAGTGCGCGCGCCGGGGCGAGTCGTGGAAGGTGAAGACCTTCACCCGGTAGCCGAGCTCGCCGAGCGTCGCCGCGGCCGAGGCCCCCGCGAGCCCGGTGCCGACGATGATGACGTCGAACTTCCGCTTGTTGTTCGGGTTGACGAGCTTCATCTCGAACTTGTGGTCGTCCCACTTCGTCTCGATGGGCCCGTCGGGGACCTTCGCGTCGAGGACCGTCATGGAGTCACCCTGTCGTCAGTGTGCGCGCCGCCGGGCGCGCGATGGCCGTCGGTGTGTCGGTCGTCTACGCGACGATGCCGGTGAGCACCGCCACGGGGAACGAGATGTTGCCGAGGACCACCACCGCGGCGAACACCACCGCGAAGCTGCGGCGGAGGTGGTTGTAGCGGGGGTTCACCACGCCGAGGGTCTGGAACAGGCTCCAGCCCCCGTGGTAGAGGTGCACCCCGAGCGCGAGGTTCGCGACGATGTAGAACGCGGCCACCGCGGGGCGCTGGAAGCTCGCCACGATGTTCGCGTACACGTCGCCGTAGACGTAGTCGGCTGAGGCGGCGGGCTGCGACCCGAACGTCAGGTCGGCGAGGTGGAAGCCGATGAACAGCAGCACGATGACGCCCGTCCAGCGCATCGTCCGCGACGCGAAGTCGGCGGAGATGTAGTCGCGCTTGGAGCGGTAGCCGTCGGGGCGCGCCCTGCGGTTCATGACCGTGAGCGCCCACGCGGCGTGGACGTGGAACACCAGCGCGGCGAGCAGGACGAGCCGGAAGATCCACAGCACGCCCTCCTCGGGGAGGATCGGCGTGCCGAGGCCGGTGCGCAGCCACTCGGCGTAGTGGTCGATCTTCGGCGTGCCGTCGGCCTCGGTGCCGAGGTACAGCTTCAGGTTGCCGACCATGTGGGCGAACACGTAGCCCATCATCACGATGCCGCTGACGGCCATGACGTACTTCTTGCCCATCGCCGAGCGGTACAGCTCGACGAGGAACGGGGCCGAGCGGGTCGCCGACGCGGCGGGGCGCGCCTCGGTCTTGGTCGCTGCCATCACGGGTCTCCTGCGAGGAGTGGTGCTGCCGGGAGCGGCGCCGGCGCCGGCGTGGCGTCGGGGTCGCGCCGTGTCATGACGGGGCGGTCGGCGGGGCTGCAGGAGCCCACCGGGGGCCGTCGGGACGTCTGGCGGCGCGGCGGCCGGGAGCCTACCACCGGCGGTCCCGGCGCCTCCCTCCGCGGCGGGCCGGGACACCGCGTCGCCTGCCGTTCGGTGCCGACACGACCGGTGTACGACCCGGCCCGACCGGGCCAGTCCCGCGTCACCCCTGGCCGTCCGTCGGCACGCCGCCGGCTCGGCTGCTTGACTCGGGAAGCGCGTCGCACGGCAGGAAGGGAGCCCACCGTGGAGCTGCGCGAGGACATGACCCCGTTCGAGGCGGTCAACTACTTCTTCGGCCGCGCCGCCGAGCTCGACGAGCTCGGCGACGAGGCCGTGGCGGTGCTGAGCGGGACGTTCCGGGAGCTGCGGGTGCAGGTCCCGGTCCGGCGCGACTCCGGCGCCCTCGACGTCTACATCGGCTACCGGGTGCAGCACAACGGTGCCCGCGGCCCGTACAAGGGCGGCATCCGCTACCACCCGAGCGCCGACCTCGACGAGGTCCGCGCGCTCGCGTCGCTGATGACGTGGAAGACCGCGCTGGTCGACGTGCCCTTCGGCGGCGCGAAGGGCGGCGTGCAGGTGGACCCGACGGGGATGAGCCGCGCCGAGCTCGAGCGCCTCAGCCGGCGCTACTTCGGCCAGATCGGTCACATCATCGGGCCGACCCGCGACATCCCCGCGCCCGACATGAACACCAACGCCCAGACCATGAGCTGGTTCATGGACGAGTACGGGCGCAAGCACGGCCACACCACCCAGATCGTCACGGGCAAGCCGATCGCGCTCGGGGGGTCCCGCGGCCGCGAGGCGGCGACGGGCCGCGGCGTCGTGACCGTGATGAACGAGGCGGCCCGCGACCTGGCGCTCGGCTCCCCCGACGAGCTGACGATGGTCGTGCAGGGCTTCGGCAACGTCGGGTCGTGGGCCGCGAGGATCGCGCACGAGCAGGGGACGAAGGTGATCGCGGCGTCCGACGTGCGGGGCGGCATCCTCGTGGGCGACGGCATCGACGTGGAGAAGCTCGTCGAGCACGTCGCCCGGACCGGCAGCGTGGTCGACTTCCCCGGCTCGGAGCCGGTCGACAACGAGACGCTGCTGACCCTGCCGTGCGACGTGCTCGTGCCCGCCGCGCTCGGCGAGGTCGTCACCCACCACAACGCCGAGGCGCTCGACTGCCGCATGGTCGTGGAGGCGGCCAACCACCCGGTCACCCCGGTCGCCGACGCGATGCTCGCGGACCGGGGCGTGCACGTCCTGCCCGACATCCTCGCCAACGCCGGCGGCGTCATCGTCAGCTACTTCGAGTGGGTCCAGAACAACCAGGAGATCTCCTGGGAGGAGGACGACGTCAACGCGCGGCTCGAGCGCAAGCTCAGCCTCGCGTGGCGGCAGTGCCGCGACTTCATGGCCGCCGGCCCGGAGATGACCCTGCGGGAGGCCGCGTTCGCCCTGGCCGTGTCGCGGGTCGTCGAGGCCGCCGAGCTGCGGGGCTACCTGTGAGCGCGCCCGGCGAGGGCGTCCCGTCCGGCGACCCGGTCGAGCTCGACGTGCTGGACGAGGCGACCTGCCTCGAGCTGCTCGCGTCGGTGCCGGTCGGGCGGCTGGGCTTCGTGTCCCGGGGCGCGCCCGTGGTGCTCCCGGTCAACCACGCGGTCCACGACGGCTGCGTGGTGTTCCGCACCGCCATCGGCTCCAAGCTCGACGCCGCCGAGCGCGACGACCGGCCGAGGGTCGTCTACGAGGCCGACGCGGTCGAGGGCGACGTGGAGGGCGGCTGGAGCGTCGTCGTCCACGGGCGCATGGAGCCGGTGCTCGACCTCATCGAGCAGGCGAAGCTCGAACGGCTGGGGCTGCGCACGTGGGCCGAGGACCCGAGCCGCCGGCGCTGGCTGTGCATCCGTCCCGAGCGCATCACCGGCCGCCGCATCACCGGCTGACCCTTCCCCCGTCAGCCGCCGGGGAGGTGGGTGAGCGGGAGGGGGACCCTCATCGCAGCAGGAACCCGACGAGCTCCTTGGCGCGGGCCAGCTTCGGCGCGGCGACCTCGCGGGCCTTCTCCGCGCCTGCGGCGAGCTGCCGGGTGACCTCGCCGGGGTCGGACGCGAGCTCGGCGTGCCGGGCCTGCACGGGCTCGAGCAGCGCGACGACCGCGTCGGCGACGGCGGACTTGAGCGCTCCGTACTGCTGCCCGGCGAACTCGGCCTCGACCTGCTCGATGGTGCGGCCGGTCGCGGCGGCGTGGAGCTCGATGAGGTTGGACACGCCCGGCTTCGCGGCCCGGTCGTGGCGGACCTCCGCGTCCGAGTCGGTCACGGCGCTGCGGATCTTCTTGGCGATGCGCTTCGGGTCGTCGAGGACGCCGACGATGCCCTTGTCGGACGACGCCGACTTGGACATCCGGGTGGTCGGCTCCTGCAGGTCCATGACGCGGGCGGCCGCTGCCGGGTGCACCGCCTCCGGCAGGACGAACAGCGGGTCGTCCTCCGGGCAGAAGCGGCTGTTGAACCGCTGCGCGATGTTGCGGGCCAGCTCGATGTGGTGGCGCTGGTCCTCGCCGACCGGGACCTCCTCGGCGTCGTAGAGGATGATGTCGGCGGTCTGCAGGACCGGGTAGTCGAACAGCCCGACGGAGACCTGGCCCTTGAGGTCGCCGGCCTCGATGCGGTCGGCCTTCTCCTTGAACTGCGGCTGCTTGCGCAGCTCGCCGAACCCGGTGATGCAGTTGAACAGCCAGGTCGCCTCGGCGTGGACGTCACCGACGTGCGACTGGACGAACAGCGTCGCGCGGGACGGGTCGATGCCGACCGCGAGCAGGTTGGTCACCATGTCGACGGTGCGCTGCCGGAGTTCGGCCGGGTCGTGCTCGACGGTGATCGCGTGCATGTCGACGATGCAGTAGGTCGCGTCGGCCCGGTCCTGCAGCGCGACCCAGTTCACCAGCGCCCCGAGGTAGTTGCCGAGGTGCAGGTCGCCGGACGGCTGGATGCCGGAGAACACGCGGGTCACGGTGCGCTCGCCTTCGTCGCGGGTCGGGCCGGGTGCCCGGTGGGAGAGGGTGCCCCTGGGGGCGTGGGTGAGGGAAGCGCAGCAGCTGCCGGGGCGCCAAGACGACCCCGCGACCGACCGCCGGTAGCGTGACCCGGCCGGCCACGACGGGCGTGGAACGGCGACGACGAGGAGCCCGGCGTGGTGCGGCTGCCCGACCGGTTCACGGTCCCCGACCTCGGCACGGACACGCTGCGGCTGCGGGCCGCACAGGAGCGGGACGTCCCCCGCATCGTCGAGGCCTGCACCGATCCGCTCACCGCCCGGTTCACGCTCGTCCCGTCCGGCTACACCGCCGCCGACGCCCGGGGCTGGCTCGCCGCCGGCGCGGCCTCCCGGCAGGAGGGCGCCGGCACGCACCTCGCGGTGGTCGAGCGCGACACGGACCGGATCGTCGGCGCCGTCGGCGCGGACGTCGACCGCGCGGACCTGTACGCCGAGGTGGGCTACTGGGTGCACCCGGACAGCCGCCGGCGCGGGGTCGCGTCGACCGGGCTGCGGCTGCTGCTCGGCTGGCTGTTCGACGAGCTCGAGCTGCCACGCGTCCAGCTCCGGGCCAGCGCCACCAACGACGGGTCCATCGCGGTGGCCCGCTCGCTCGGGTTCACCCACGAGGGGACCTGGCGGGAGGGCGCGGTGGACGGGCCGACCGGCGACCCGACCGCACCCCGCTGCGACGTCGTGCTGTTCGGGCTGCTGCGCCGCGAGTGGACCGCCGCCGGCGCGTGAGTCAGCCCAGCTCGTCGTCACCGTCGACGTCGGGAGCGACCGGGTCGGGGGCGCCGGCGGCGCGCACGGCGCGGGCCAGCACGTCGGCGCGCTGCGAGCCGATGACGAGCTTCTCGCCGGCGCCGAGCGAGAGCTGGACCGCGTCCTTCCCCTGGACGAGGAACGCGACGCCCTTGCGCAGGTTGCGGCGGTAGCCGTACCCACCCCACTCCACGACGGGGCGGACCTTCACGGCCCGCGTGTCGAGGATGCTGGTGACCTCGACGGTCCGGCCGCGGAAGAACGGCGCGAACCGCACGTGCACCCGGCCCGGCTCGACGGTCGTCTCGAGCCGCAGGGACAGCACGGCGATCGGGACGAGCACGCCCGTGAGCAGCCACGCGACCCACACGCCGACGTCGGCGTCACCGGTCGCGAACACGGCGTCGACCCACACGGTCCAGACCAGGGCCGCGCCGAGCAGCAGCAGCCCGCGCAGCCACCACTGGCGGAACCGCTGCTGCTCGGTGAACAGGACGGGGCTCGTCACCGGGCCCCCGTCCGTGGTGTCGTGCTCGCTCACAGCATCTCGGAGACGGCCTCGCGCTCCTCGGTGAGCTCGTCGACCGAGGTCTGCAGCTTGCCCCTGGCGTAGTCGGAGAGCTCGATGCCCTCCACGATCTCGTAGGTGCCCTTGCCGTCGGTGCGGACCGGGAAGCCGGAGATGAGGCCCTCGGGGACGCCGTAGGACCCGTCCGACGGGACGGCCATCGAGACCCAGTCGCCGTCGGCGGTCGGTCGGCCGCCGCACCAGTTGGCGACGTGGTCGACGAGCGCGTTGGCGGCCGACGCGGCCGAGGAGGCGCCGCGGGCGTCGATGATCGCCTTGCCGCGCTGCTGGACGGTGGAGAGGAACTCGCCCTCGAGCCACGCGCGGTCGAGGACGTCGGTCGCCGGCTTGCCGCCGATGAGGGCGTGCTCGAAGTCGGGGTACATCGTCGGGGAGTGGTTGCCCCACACGGCGAGGTTGGTGACCTCGGAGACGGGCACGCCGGCCTTCTGGGCGAGCTGCGTCTTCGCGCGGTTCTCGTCGAGGCGGACCATCGCGGTGAAGCGGTCGGCCGGGACGCCGTCGGCGTTCGCGGCGGCGATGAGCGCGTTGGTGTTGGCCGGGTTGCCGACCACCGCGACCTTCACGTCGCTGGCGGCGGCCTTCGCGATCGCGGCGCCCTGGCCGGTGAAGATGCGGCCGTTGTCCTTGAGCAGGTCGGCGCGCTCCATGCCCGGGCCGCGCGGCTTGGCGCCGACGAGGCACACGACGCCGGCGCCGTCGAAGGCGACCTCGGCGTCGTCGGTCATCTCGATGCCGGCGAGCAGCGGGAAGGCGCAGTCGTCGAGCTCCATCGCGACGCCCTCGAGCGCGCCGAGCGCCGGGGTGATCTCGAGCAGGCGCAGCACGACGGGGGTGTCGGGGCCGAGCATCTGGCCGGAGGCGATGCGGAACAGCAGCGCGTAGCCGATCTGGCCGGCGGCGCCGGTCACGGCGACGTGGACGGGCGTGGTCATCGAGGAGCTCCTCGGTGGGACGGGGATGGCCGGAGAGGGTGGCACGGGGCGCACGCGGGCAGCGGCCGGCGGCGCGCGGGTGTCGCGCCCGAGCCTAGTGCCGGTCCCACGACCGGGACGAAGCCGCGCGGCCCGTCGTAGGCTGGCCGCACACCGCACCACCCCGCCCGACGACGAGGCCCGCCGTGTCCCGACTCGACGAGCTGTTCGCCCGCCTGTACGACCCCGTGATGGCCGGGCCGGAGCGCGCCGGGCTGGGCAGCCTGCGGCAGGAGCTGCTCGGCGGGCTGACCGGGCGGGTGCTCGAGCTCGGCGCCGGCACGGGTGCGAACCTGCCCCACTACGGACCGATGGTGTCCGAGGTCGTGGCGACCGAGCCGTCCCCGCCGATGGCCGCGCGTCTGCGCGAGCGCGTGGAGGCACACGGGGGCGCGACGGTCCGCGTGCTCGAGGCGCCGGCGGAGCGCCTGCCGGTGGAGGACGGCAGCGTCGACCACGTCGTCTCGACGCTCGTGCTGTGCACCGTCGACGACCTCGGCGCGACGCTCGCCGAGGTCGACCGGGTGCTCGCACCCGACGGCACGCTCGTGCTCATCGAGCACGTCGCCTCGCCGAGCGCGGTCGGCCGGACGCTGCAGTCGGCCGCGACGCCGCTGTGGCGGGTGCTGGCGCGCGGGTGCCACCTCGACCGGGACACCCCGGCGGCCGTCGCCGCGGCCGGGTTCGACGCGAACCGGCTCGGGCGGATCCACCTGCCGGGCGTCGACCGGGTCGGCCCGGTCGTCGCCGGCGCGCTCCCCCGGGCCGCCTGACCGGGACGGGCCCCGAGCCCGGCGGGGTATAGCGATCTCGCTATACTGCGGTCATGGACGCGGCCATGGACACGCTCATCGACGAGCTCCGTCAGGCTCGGCGCAGCCGAGGGCTGACCCAGCGTGACGTGGCCGACGCGCTCGGGACGACGCAGTCGGCGGTCGCTCGTCTCGAGGCAGGGCACACATCCCCGCGCCTGTCGACCCTCACGGCCTACGCCTCCGCCGTGGACCTCACGATCACGACCGTCGGCCGCGACGTGCTGGGGGACGGAGCACGGGCGATCGAGGCGGCCCTGACGCGAGCAGACCCTGGGGAGGCCCTCCGGGCGATCGTCCAGCTCGTGGACGATGCGGCCCTGCTGCCGACCCTCGACGCGCTGCGGACGCCGCCGCCACCGACCGGCGACCGACGGTGGGATGCGGCGCTCGCCGCGACGGCCGCCTGGCTCGTGCGTCAGCGGGGCGGCGCGCCGCTCGTCTGGGCCGCTGCCCCGTCCCGGTTCCTGGACGCGCCCTGGTTCCCACTCGCAGAGGTGCTCGGACGACCCCTCGGCGCGGCGATGGCTGCGCACCTGCTGGTCGCCGCGCCGGCGGAGTTCTCCGGGCGGGGCGTGCTCCTCGACCCTGACACGCTGTGCAGCGTCTGAGGGAGCCACCGTGGACCGACTGCTCGACCGTGGCACCATCGAGGGGCTGCTGCTCGAGCTCGGGCGCCGGCTCGAGACCGCCGGCGTCCACGGGCGTCTCTTCGTCGTCGGCGGGGCGGCCATGACCCTCGCGTACGGCGCACGGCGCAGCACCCGCGATGTCGACGCGCTCTTCCAGCCGAAGGAGGAGGTCCACGAGGCCGCCCGGGCGATCGGGGTCGAGCGCGGCCTCCCACCGGACTGGCTGAACGACGGGGTGAAGGGGTTCCTGCTCGGCAGCGACCCGGACGCGACGGTGCTCCTCGACGTTCCTGGCCTCCGGGTCGAGGTCGCGTCACCGCGGTACCTGTTCGTCCTCAAGGCGATGGCAGCACGCATCGAGCGTGACGCCGACGACCTGGTGGCCTTGTGGCCCCGGTGCGGGTTCGCCGACGTGGACGAGGCGCTCGACCACGTGGAACGCCACGCTCCCCCGGGCCTGCTCCCCCCGAAGACCGACCTGCTCCTACGGGAGCTGTTCGGCTGACCCCGACCCCAGGCCGAGGGGACGGTCCGGTCAGGGGCGGCGGGGCAGGCCCCGGCGCGCGCGGGCGGCCTCGAGGGTGTTCTGCAGCAGCATCGTGACCGTCATCGGGCCGACGCCGCCGGGCACCGGCGTGATGGCCGACGCGACCTCGGCGACCTCGTCGTAGGCAACGTCGCCGACGAGCCTCCCCTCGGCACTGCGGTTCGTGCCGACGTCGATCACGACGGCGCCCGGACGCACGTGCTCGGCGGTCACCAGCGACTCGACGCCGACCGCGGCGACGAGGACGTCGGCGGTGCGGCACACGGCCGCGAGGTCCCTCGTGCGCGAGTGCGCGACCGTGACGGTGGCGTCGCGGCCCTTCAGCGACAGCATGTTGACGAGTGGCCGACCCACCAGGTTCGAGCGGCCGACCACCACGACGTGCGCGCCGGCGGTCTCGATCCCGTTCGCGTCGAGGATCTCGAGCACGCCGTAGGGGGTGCACGACAGGAACGTCGGGTCGCCGATCGCGAGCCGGCCCGCCGTGTACGGGTTCAGGGCATCGACGTCCTTCGCCGGGACGATGAGCTCCTGGATGCGCTTCGGGTCGAGGTGGTCGGGCAGCGGGAGCTGCACGAGGATGCCGTCGATGCGGTCGTCGTCGTTGAGCTCGGTGACGACCCGCTCGAGCTCCTCCTGCGACGTCCCGGTCGGCAGGACGACCTGGCGGGAGTGCATCCCGGCGGCCTCGGCGGCCTTGTGCTTCATCCCGACGTACACCTGCGACGCCGGGTCCTCGCCGACGATCACCGCGGCCAGACCCGGCTGGATGCCGTGCTCACCGAACAGCTCGGCGACCTCCGTGCCGATGCGGGCGCGGACCTGCTCGGCCAGCGCCTTGCCGTCGAGGATGCGGGCGGTCATGGGCGGGGTCCTGTCGTGGTCGGGGCGGGTCGGGCGGGTCGGGTGTCGGTCAGTGCCGGAAGTGGCGACGGCCGGTCAGGACCATCGCGATGCCGTGCTCGTCGGCGGCGGCGATGACCTCGTCGTCACGGACCGAGCCGCCGGGCTGCACCATGGCCACGATGCCGGCGGCCGCGGCCGCGTCGGGGCCGTCGCGGAAGGGGAAGAACGCGTCGGAGGCGAGCACGGCGCCGACGTGTCGGTCGCCGGACTTCTCCACCGCGAGGCGGACCGAGTCCACGCGGCTCATCTGCCCCGCGCCGACCCCGACCACGGCGCGGTCCTTCACGAGCACGATCGCGTTCGACTTCACGTGCTTGGCGACCGTCCACGCGAAGCGCAGGTCGGCGAGCTGGGCCTCGGTCGGCTGGGTCTGGGTCGCGACGCTCCACTCGTCCCACGGCTCGGCGGCGGTGTCGCCGTCCTGCACGAGCACGCCACCGTCCACGGAGCGCAGCACCCGGGCGCCGGCGGCGCCGGTCGCGTCGGGCATGCGCAGGATGCGGAGGTTCTTCTTCTCGGTGAGGACCTCGAGCGCCTCGTCGTCGTAGCCGGGGGCGATGACGACCTCGGTGAACACCTCGACGATGCGTCGGGCGGTCGCGCCGTCGATCGGACGGTTCGCGGCGACGATGCCGCCGAACGCGCTGACCGGGTCGCCGGCGAGCGCGGCGACGTACGCCTCCTCGAGGGTGTCGCGCACCGCGTACCCGGCTGGGTTGGTGTGCTTGATGATGGCGATGCAGGGCTCGTCGAGGTCGACGGCCATCGCCCACGCCGCGTCGGTGTCGAGCAGGTTGTTGTAGGAGAGCTCCTTGCCGTGGAGCTGCTCGGCCACCGCGAGGCCGCGCCCGGAGCGGTCGGCGTAGAACGACGCCGTCTGGTGCGGGTTCTCGCCGTAGCGCAGGGGCTCGCCGACCCGGTCGAGGGTCAGGTGGAGCTGGTCGGGCCACGCCTCCTCGCGCGCGAACCACGAGGCGACGGCGGCGTCGTAGGCGGCCGTGTGGGAGAACGCCTCGGCCGCGAGGCGGGTCCGGAACGCGAGCGTGGTGCCGCCGTTGTCGCGCAGCTCGGCCAGCAGCCGGTCGTAGGCCTCCGGGGCGGTGACCACGGCGACCGACGCGTGGTTCTTCGCCGCCGAGCGGACCATCGTGGGGCCACCGATGTCGATCATCTCCACGACCTCGGCGTCCGACGCGCCGGACGCGACCGTGTCGGTGAACGGGTAGAGGTTCACGACGACGAGGTCGATGGCGGTGACGTCGAGCTCGTCGAGGGTCGCGAGGTGCTCGGGCTTGGAGCGGTCGGCGAGGATGCCCGCGTGGACCTTCGGGTGCAGGGTCTTGACGCGCCCGTCGAGGCACTCGGGGAAGCCGGTGACGTCCTCGATGCCGGTCACCGGGACGCCGGCGTCGGCGATGCGGGACGCGGTCGAGCCGGTCGAGACGATCTCGACGCCGGCCTCGTGCAGGCCGCGGGCGAGGTCCTCCACGCCGGTCTTGTCGAAGACGCTGACGAGCGCGCGGCGGACGGGGACGACGTCGGACATCGGTGCGGCTCCCTGGCTGGGTCTGGGCATCGGTCTGGGGTCGGTCTGGGGGTCGGTCGCGGGGCGGGTCTGGGCGGGGCGAGCAGGTCAGGCGGGTGTGACGGTCACGACGCGACCGTCGAGGTGGACGCGGCCCTGGCACAGGGCGCGGACGCACTCGGGGAACAGGACGTGCTCGACCGCCTTGATGCGCTCGTGCAGCGCGTCCTCGGTGTCGTCGGGGCGGACCTCGACGGCCTGCTGGGCGAGGATCGGGCCGTGGTCGACCTGCTCGTCGACGAGGTGCACGGTCGAGCCGGTGACCTTGACGCCGTGGGCGAGCGCGTCGCGGACCGCGTGGGCCCCGGGGAACGCCGGCAGCAGCGACGGGTGCGTGTTGACGACCCGGTCGGGCCAGCGCGACAGGAACCGGCCCGAGACGATCCGCATGAACCCGGCGAGCACGACGAGGTCGGGCTCGTGGGCGGCGAGGGCGTCGGCGAGCGCGTCCTCCCACGTGGGGCGGTCGGGGTGTTCGGCGAGCACCTCGACGACGGTCGGGATGTCGCGTGCGCGGGCGCGCTCGAGGCCGCCGGCGTCGGGCACGTCGGAGCCGACCACGACGACCTCGCCCCCGAAGCCCGGGTCGGCGTCGATCGCGTCGAGCAGCGCGGCGAGGTTCGTGCCGGAGCCCGACAGCAGCACGGCGAGACGCACGGCGGGACCTCGGGTGGTGGTCGGGCGGGACACGCGCACGGAGCGCGTCGATGGACCGGGCCGGCCTCGCGCTGCGGCGGGGGCCCCGGCGGCGGCGAGCCTAGCCACGCCGGCGGCGGCGACCCGAGCCGGCGTACGCTCCGCGCCGAGACGACCGGACGGACGAGCGGGAGGCGAGGTGCGCGGCGACGTCGAGCTGCAGCTGCGGCTGCTGCGCCGCCCAGCCGGCATCGCCGGGGTCGTCGGCTGCGCCGGCGGCGTCGGCGCGCTCGTCGCCGCCTACCTGCCGTGGTACGAGGTGGCCGCGACCGTCGAGATGCTCGGCGGCGAGCGGACCCGGGCCGTCGCGACGCTGGCCGGCTGGCAGGCCCACCCGTGGTCGTGGGTCGTGCCCGTGCTCGGGCTGCTCGGCGCCGCCGTGCTGCTCGCCGAGGCGCTCGACCACCCGCTGCCGGGCAGCCGCGACCTCGGGCTCGTCGCCGCCCTCGGGCTCGGCGTGGCGGCCGCGGTCGGCGGGGCCACGTTCCCCCCGGTCACCCGCTTCGACGTCGCCGGCAGCCGCCTGCGGGAGCTCTCCGGCCTCGCCGACCGGCTCCCGTCCGACGTGGCGCTCGCGTTCGCCGTGCGCCCCGGGCCGGGGCTGTGGTGGACCGCCGGCTCCGCCGTCGTGGTCGTCGCGAGCGTCGCGCTGGTCGCGCGGTGGCGGTGAGCGGCCCCACCCCCGTCGGGTGAGCGTCCAGCTGCATGCCATGCAGCTG
>JBKHXF010000029.1:0-113821 GCA_046566145.1 Actinomycetes bacterium | reverse complement strand
GTCGTCACCCTCTCGAGCTACTTCCTGTCCGTCAACGACACGGCTGCGTGCACTCGGGAGGCGACCGGGGCGACGGTCGACATCGTGCCGGAGGCCGACGCGGGTGGCTTCGGATTCGAGATCTCCGCTGGCACGACCGACCCCGTCGACGCCCACAACGCGTGCCGCAACGAGCACCTCGATGGCACCGAGATCGCCTACATGCTGCAGGTGGACAATCCGGTGGGCGCGCAGTTCGAACTGGCCACCACCCGGCTCGAGGCTTGCCACCTGGCGCTCCGGACCAAGATCGAGGAACTCAGCGAGAAGGAGGCCGAGGCCGAGATGGATGCGTGTCTGGCGGAGACCTGAACGGCATTGTCGCACCGGATGTCGCTGTGCCAGATGAAGTCGGACACGTGGTAGCGGTAGTTACGGTCGCGTCCCGGTCATGACATGGAGGTCCTGTCGTCGCGGACCGGAACGAGGGCAGGGAAGACAGCTGCCTGTGCCGGAGGATCGATGGACTCGTCGGGCAACAATCCTTCGACGATCGTCGGCTCCGTCACGGTCGGGATCGGGTGGGCCCGATCCGGGACGTCGTCGAACCACTCGTCCCATCGCTCGTCCTTCACCTGGTTGAGCTGCGCGCTTCCCAGCCACCTGAACCCCGCGATCCGAGCGTTCCCCAGGACTTGCCACGGGATCTCGAACGTCACGGTCTCGTCGCCGGCGTCGAGCACCGATCCGAGATGCTGCGCCTCGGTTGTCGTACACACGTCCAGCGGCCGTATCACGTCACAGAGATAGGTGGATCCGCTTCGACCGTTCCCCGCGACTGCGGCATAGACCGTGAATCGCTCGTCGGGGTTCGCTCCCCAGATGCGCAGCACGTAGAGGAGTCGACGTTCGGCTCCCTCGATGTCGGCCGCATCCTCGACAGGTCCCGAGCGGCCGAACTCAACGAGGAGTTCGGTGCCGACGTCCCGGAGACTGACGTGGCCCAGATCGACACCGCTGACCGGGGCGCTACCGCCGTCGAGGCGTCCGGGCTGGACGTCGCCGCGTGCGTCATCCACCCGGACCTGCCGGATGTCCGCATCAGCGGCACCACGCCCCGGTGCGTTACAGCCGGCAAGGGCCGCCGACAGCACCAGCGTCATGATGGTCGAGATCCGCGCATGGCGGTGAGGGCTTGGCATGCCGTTTTCTCCCCTCAGAACCCGTAATTAAACGCGTAGTGAACGACCCACGACCGCTCGCGTCGGTACGGGTTCAGAGAGAATCCGACACCTGGGCCCCCGGAGCCCGCCGAGATGCCGGGGGACCATTCATAGGTGTAGTCGTGCCAGATGTGCGCCCAGGACGCTACCGCTTGGCCGTTCGTGTGCTCATCGATTGTCCAGAGGTCAGCATCGAGGTGTGCGGAGGTCGTGCGTGAGATAGCATCCCAGATTCGGTCAATCGGATACGGGTAGTTCCGTGCGGTATTCGGTTCGGCACACCAGTAGTCAGGCACTCCCAACGAGTTGGTGGACCCCCCTCTCTCCTCTGTCCACTCGTACTGGCGAAATCCGTTGAAGGCGATTCCGTTCGGGCCGATAAAATAACGGACCGGGTCTGCCGCCCACCAGTAGGGCCCATGGCCACTGGCGTTGCCGAACCTGACGTGGTGGTGCCACTTGGAGGGGCTCCATCGCCACTGCATTTCGTCCCCGTCGCACCACCGGTGATCGATGACGTAGGCCTGCCAGGACTCCCCCGCGGTCGACCAGCCGGCGCCATCCTCCCAATAGAAGCCCAGCTCGTCGTAGGCGCGATACCAACTCCCTTGGCCTTGCCAGTCGTCCGAATAGCCGATCTGGTTGATAACCGAAGCCCCGATTCGGTTCGTTCCCGTCTGGTAGGGAGGGGAGAGGTAGAAGAAGACGTTCTGCTGTTGACAGTCGGACGATGCGCTCCAGCCTGATTCGGCCCAGTTGTAGCCGGCTGGGCTTGCACACCTGTTCAGCAACTCTCCGTCAGCGAGTACGGACAAAGCGTTGCAGGGGTAGCCCGCATCGCACAGGGCTGTGAACTGGTGGGGTTGCTCGGGCACGACTGTGCCCTGATACTCTACGGTCGGGCACTTCTCGCAGTTGACATCGATGCAATCGATGAGCTCACCCAAGCAGACTTCGTCGTGGTCGATGTGGGGCTCTCGAACCTCTCCAAAGGCTGGCAAGATGGGCTCCCAATGCCAGAGGGCGTTCAGCTCGTCGGCGGGAGTGTCCTGAGTAACCCAGTTGTACTCCGCGGTGGGCGGATGGACCAGTGAAGTCAGGAAGACTGGCATGTCGGAGGGCACCGGCATGGCATCGGGCCCCTCCTGCTCGGCGCGGCGCGTCTCGGCCGTGGCTCTGGCGTCCAGGATGCGACCAGCGAAGTCCTCAGGCGTGTAGAACCGGAGCGGATCCGTGGTGCATCCCTTCCACCCGACGTCCGGCGTTCTGCAGTGCATCGCTGGTACGAACGGCGAGGTTTCAACGGCCTTTAGCGACAATTCGGCATCGTGGGCACCGCTCGGCAAAGCGAGAGCCAACCGGCCAAGTCCTACGGTCTGCCCGGCGTAACGCTTGTCAAGGGGGGCCTTCTCACCTCTGAGTATCTGGACCTGCTTGTAGACGGTCACAGCGGTCCCAGATGGGTAGGCAGGCTTCGACACGGGCTCGCCAACACCTGGTAGTCGGTAGCTCACAACGGCGTTTTCGAGGCTGACGACCTGGCCTACGGGACCGAATCCACTGTGCTCGGTCTCGCCTGCAACCAGGTCAAACGCCCCGATCTGTAGCTCGGGGGAGAACCGCCACAGGCCGTCCTCCCCCACAGTTCCTCGCTCTCGCCGGATCTTGGCCGTCGTTGACCGAACCTCGAAAGGCAGGTGCCGGAAAGTCCAGGCCATGTCCGCAACACTGCCCGCGTAGGTCGAGACCCGAACCGTGGCCTGGTATCGACCACCGGGACGCAGTTCGAGAACCTGGCTTCGAAAGACTACTCGGTCTCCGGAGCCGGATTCAGGGTCCGCCTCCAGTGCAAGTCGGGCTGTAACACCTGTCGAGAGGTCGCGGATGGTTCCTTCAGCCGAAGCACTATCGAGGTCTTGGCCGCGTGCCTCGAACTGCACCGGTTGCCGCAGGTGGACGGTGTTGCCCCGGTGAGGCGGCACCAGCGTCTCGGCGCTGATCGCCGGCCCGCTCTCCGAGCCTTCGTCGGTAGATGGTTCCGCGGAGGCGACAGTTGCCAGGGCGAACATGAGGACGAGGCTGGATGCCAGAAGCCTCATGGGGCGAATCCTTCGATCGGTCGTCACAAGGGATACGGATGACGACCCCCGATACGTTACGCAGTATCGCAAAAAAGGGCTCTCCTGCCGTTGGTGTGGGCGCGTGGAGGGCCTTGTACGGGTGCACGCCGTCTCTGGTCCGTAGGTTCTCGGGTGCTGAAGCCTGAGACCACGGGAGAGACGGCGTGCTGTCACGAAGGGTATTGGCCCAGGTTCTGGGTGTGGACGCCAAGACGGTGCGTCTCGAGAACCTCGACCTGGTCGATGACGAGCTCGAGATCCGTGTCGCGGTCACCTCCACCGGCCCTGGCGCCATCGAGGCTCTCGACCGGTGGATCAGCTGGGCCCAACGATTCCGGATCCCGTCCTTCGTCCGGCTCGCCCGACGCATCCGCGGTCACCGCCCCGCGATCGTCGCCACCATCGAGCACCGGCTCACCAACGCGCTCGTCGAGTCGTTCAACACCAAGATCCGACTCATCGCCAGACGAGCCTTCGGGTTCCACCACGTCGACGCCCTCATCGCCCTCGCCCGCCTCACCCTCAGCGGACAACGACCCCCACTACCCACCTGAACGGCAGGAGAGCCAAAAAAGGGTCTCCCGGCATGAATGTGGGTTGGGCCGGGCGCGGTCGCGTCCCGGGGCTGGTGTAAGAGGTGCACGGGTCGGGGTTCCTGACGGTGATGTTAGGCGGCGGCTGTGACGTCGCTGGCGGGATCAGGTTCGGGGTGCTGTTCCTGGCTGCCGGTGAGGCCGAGGTCGCGTCGGATCATCTGCATCCGGCGTACGTCGGCGGGGGTGTAGGTGATGCCGCGCCAGCCGGCGGAGGCGCGGTCGAGCACGGCCCACAGCAGTGACAGGGCGGACCGTTCGCCGGGTAGGCGGCCGATGACCTTGACCCGTCGGCGGGTCTCGCCGAAGGTGCGTTCGATCAAGTTCGTGTGGCGGATGCGTGCCCAGTGGGCACGCGGGTAGTGCAGGTGGGTGCACAGCAGCTCGAACCCGTCGGTCAGGCACTCGACCGCTGCCGGGTAGGCCGCCCGCCACGTCGACGCGAACTGCTCGGCGCGACGGGTCGCTTCGGTCACCGCGGTGTCGCCGGGCTCGATGTCATCGGGCAGGTCGAAGATCTCCCAGAAGTCGCCGCGCACGGCGTCACGATCGACCTCGGACACCTTGGCCAGCACGTTGCGGGCGCGGTGGATCAGACACCGCTGCCGTCGTGCCTGCGGAAACACCAGGTCCAGCGCGGCGCACAGGCCGGGCGCGCCGTCGGAGATCGTCAGCACGGGCACGACCGTCAGACCACGCGCGAGCAGATCGCGCAGGAACCCGACGCAGGCGTCGGTGGATTCGGCGTTCACGCCGGCGAGGTGGACCAGCACCGACTGGCCGGTCGTGGTGATGCCGTAGGCGACCAGGACGGGCTCGGCCCGGGCACCGTCGTGGATCTTGAAGTGCGACGCATCGACGAACAGGTAGTCCAGCTCCAGCCCGGTGAGGTCGCGGGTGCGCCACCGGTCGAACTCGTCCTTGATGGCCTCGCAGATCCGCGACACCGACGACCTGGAGACCGTGGCGTCGGGGCCGAGCGTCTCGGCCAGGGCGGCCTCGATGTCGCGGGTGGACAGGCCACGCACCCACCCGGAGATCACCAGCGACTCCAACGCGTTGGTGCGGGTCACGCCCTTGCCGAACAGACGCGACGCGAAGGGTTCCAGCGTCCCGCGGACCTTGGGGCGGCGAAGCTGAACGGGGCCGGCGGTGGTCTTGATCGTCGTCGGTGGCGCGTACCCGTTGCGGTGGCCTGCGCGGGCACGCTCCCCGCGGGCGTTACGGTCACGGCCCAAGAACTCGGTCATCTCGGCTTCCAGCGCGGCCTGGAACACAAGCCGCACGGACATCGTGGCGACGGCCTCGAGGATTTCAGCGAGGTCACGATCGCGGTCCGCGAACAGCGCGTCGATCTCGGAACGGACGATCTCGGACGGGGTTACTCTCGGGGATGGCACGGGCGTACTCCTGTCGACTTTGGAAGGTCTTCAGGAACCTACGTCCGTGTCGCTCTTACACCACAGATGAGACGCCACCGCCGGGCGCTGATTGGGGAGTGAGGGGGCCTGCGGGGCGGTAGACGGCGGTTGGGGTTGCGTGGTGTGACGCGCACGGGCTGGGAGCCTGCGGTTGTTCAGCTTCCAGACCGACAACCGAGGTCTATGCCCGTGCGCGTCACGACTGCATTCAACCGTCTGCTCAGGCTCGAGGGCGTCAACGTCGCCGCCGTCGACATCGGCCATGACACCGTCACCGTCGAGGTGGCGCTGCGTCGCCGTCGGCTGGCCTGCCCGGAGTGCGGGTTCACGACGCGGGCCCGGTACGACATCCGTCCGGTGGCCTCCACCTGGCGGCACCTGCGGCTGGGCACGTGCAAGCTGGTGGTCACCGCGCAGCTGCGGCGACTGGCCTGCCCCGAGCACGGGGTGCGGGTCGAGGGTGTGCCGTTCGCCATGGGCCCGGCGTTCCGCAAGTCGGTCACCACGCCCGGGCACGCCCCGCAGGCCACCATCTGCATCGACCCGTTCCACGCCGTGAAGCTGGTCACCGACGCCCTCAACGTCGTCCGCCGCGACCTGTGGCAGCAACTCCGCCAACTCCCGGATCCGGACATCGCGAAGAAGTTCAAGGGCGCCCGGTGGGCGCTGCTGAAGAACCCCGAGGACCTCACCGACCGGCAAGCCGACACGCTCACGACGATCCGGCGGCACGGCGGGGCCCTGTGGCGCGGCTACCAGCTCAAGGAAGCCTTCCGGGCCATCTTCGCGGGCGACCTCGACGTCGGGCAGGCTGCCGAGCTGCTCGACCGCTGGTGCTCCTGGGCTCAACGCTGCCGGCTCGCGCCGTTCGTCAAGGCCCAACGCACCGTGCGCAAGCACCGCGAGGGGATCCTGGCCGCGATCCGTCTCGGGCTGACCAACGCCCGGCTCGAGGGCCTCAACCAGCGCGTCCGGCTCATCCTGCGACGAGCGTTCGGGTTCCACTCCGCCAAGGCCGCCCTCGCCCTGGTGATGCTCTCCGCGGGACCCATCGACCTCCGACTCCCATGGGAGCCGGCCGCATGATCAACCCACATCCATGCCGGAAGAGCCGCAAAAAGGGGGTCTACTGACATCGATGTGGGTCATGCCGTCCTCAGTTCGTAGGGCAGCCGGTGTCGTTGGCCATGGTGATGGGACCAGGCGGTTGCCACGGGGTAGGGACCACCTCGGGGCGCGGGCGTTCAACGACCGTAGGAAACCGGTCCAGAACAGCTCGTCCTCGGAGTCACCGACGTCGACGCCGAGGACCTCACGGTTGCCGTCCGCGGTGACACCGGTGGCGATTACGACCGCCCGGGAGACGACCTGGTGGTCGATCTTGGCCTTGACGTAGGTCGCGTCGAGGAACACGTACGGCAAGTCGGTGTGGTCCAGTCGCCGCCCGCGGAGCACCGCGACCTGTTGGTCGATCTCGGTGCAGATCCGCGACACGGTCGACTTCGACACCCACTGTCGCAACCGAGCGCCCGGACCAGATCGTCGACCTTCCTCGTGGACGTGCCGGTGATGTAGGCGGTCATGATCACCGCCCACAGCGCCCGGTCGACCCGGCGGCGCGGCTGGAGCAGCTCCGGGAAGAAGCTGCCCTTGCGCAGCTTCGGGATCCGCAGCTCAACATCCCCGGCGGGCGTGGACACGAGCCGATCGCGGGAGCCGTTGCGCTGGGCGGTGCGGGTCTCGGTGCGCTCGTGCTTCGCAGCGCCGATCTCGGAGGTCAGCTCCTCCTTGATCAGCTCCTGCAACGCGTAACGCACCACGTCGCGGAGCAGATCCTTCAGACCGTCGTGGGAGACGGTGTCGAGCATGTCAGGCAGGTCTGGTGCATCATCGTGTCGGGCCATCGTGTGGCCTCCTCTCGAGCTCCGTAGGAAGAACTCGCTGAGAGTCGCACGGTTGCCCGCTCTATCCGCGGACCCCTGCCCTACTTCCACCACTCGGTGGGACGCTCATCTCCGTGGCGCAGGCGGTTCCAGGAGAAGCCCCACACCCCCGGCTCACCGTGACTTTCGGCGAGCATCAATCACGACGTCCGAGTAGCGCTGACAGCCCCGGCTCGCGACCAAGCGCGCCTGGCGTTCGCGGTAGCCCGGAAGTGGAGTTGACGGAAGGCGTTGGCGCTCAGGGCGAACCGGCCTGCAGCCTGCTCGACGGACAGCCCCTCGTATGCTCTGGCCAGCAGGGCGTCGCGCTGACGCTCGGGGAGGGCACGCAGGACGGTCGAGAGTGCGTCCCGCAGTGCGATCGTGTCACCGTGGTCACGATGATCGGTCAGGACCTGCTCAACAAGCGTCACGTCACCGAGGAGGTCGCGCCCAAAGCCGGCCGCCCTGTTCTCCTCTCGGAAGCGGTCGCGAGCAGCATTGGTCGCGATTGAGGCCATCCAGGGCCACAGCGGCCGCTCGGGATCGAAGCCGGACAACCCGCGTTCGATGCGCTCCCACGCCCGCGCTGCGATGTCCTCTGCGTCGGCTCGGCAGTCTCCCCATCCGCGAGAGAGCAGGAAAGAAACCAACCGCGGCCAAAATCGCTCGTAGGCGGAAGCCCGCGCATCTTGGTCGCCGCTAGCCCAGGCGATGGCCAGTGCTCGCTCCGTGAGCCCGGTGGTTTGTTGGGGTCTACTGACATCGATGTGGGTCATGCCGTCCTCGGTTCGTAGCGCGGTCGCCGCAACCGGCCGGCGAGGGCTCGCACCCTCGCCGGCCGGTGGGTCGTGACGGTTCGCTGGTCGGGTCAGCCACACTCCTGGGCGTTGTCGGCGGCCGTCGGCGCGTCGGCCGTGCCGCGGCCACCCTGGCTGTACGGCTTGCCGCACCGGTAGGTCACCCCGGAGCTCGTGGCGGTGGCGCTCACCCACCCCCGGCTCGTCTCCTCTGGGTTGTTGCGGTCCCCGTCCACGGTCACGTTGCCCGAACCCGAGGTCGAGCCTCGTACCGTCCCGCGGCCCTCCAGGGGAAGCCCGTCGTCGGAGCAGACCGACACGTAGCCGCCCTGGGCGCCGGCGGTGCCGGCCACCCACAGGCCCACCGGGCCGACCCCGGCCTGGAGGTTCTTGTCGCCGCAGTCCACGTCGTTGGTGTAGTGCGTCGCCGGGTAGGTCCTCGAGGACTTGAACACGCCCTTGTCGTAGCACTGTGGCGCGTCACGCCCCGAGGACGGCTGGAAGTGGGGATCGGCGGGCGCGCCGCACGAACGCTGGATGAGCTTGGCCTCGGTGGACCCGGTCTCGTCGGCGGGGACGGCCACGGCCGCCGCAGGAGCCGGTGCCTGCGCTGTGCTCGGGGACTGCTGGGAGCTCGCCGCCCCTGCGTCCGACGCCGTGACGACCTGGTCCGCGATCGCTGCTGCGTCGTCGCCAGCCGCGGTCACGGCGGTCGTGACGTCGGGCGCGACCGGTGCCGAGACCGGCGCAGCGTTCGCGCCGGCGGTCGTGTCCCGGACCGAGCCGGCGCTGCCGCCCTCACCCCCCACCGCCGCCACGGCGGGGAGCGCCACGAGCGCCACCCCTGCGACGACCGTGCCTGCCCTGTGTCTCCACGAACTCCGTGTCATGAGGTTCCCTCTGCCGTCCCATGACGGCGGTCTGACCGCGTCCCCGAGGTCACGGGGACGGCGCCGCGACCGGCGCACCCCGCAACCTCCGTGCTGCGGGCCGGGACCGCAATGCAGTGGGAGGGGTGGTACCCCCCCACTTCTCCACCAGGCGCGCGTCGGTGAGCGGAAGACGTACACCGACTGCGCGCTCCTGCGGAACGACGTTGATGTTGGAGCGTCCTGCGCACAGATCGTCGTCGGGCTGTCACGAATCGGCGAGTCATCCCTCCTTCATGGTGATGGACGATCTCCGAGACCGACAGTTGGGGCCCGACGCGAACCGGGTCGACCTCGACCGTGCCCTGACGCGGCGCCAACAGCAGGTCCTGGCGCTGTACGCGGACGGACGCACGCAGGGCCAGATCGCGATCCGCCTCCGCCTGGCGAGGACCACCGTCCACGACCACTGCCGCGCCATCCGCCGGCGGCTCGACGTCTGCTCCATGCGGGACGCCGTCGCGGTGGCGCGTACCCGGCGGTTGCTGTGACGGCCCGGCCGCACGAGCCGGTCGCGGCGCCCCGACCGACCACGAGGACACCATGACCCGCCTCGGCTCCTCCCTCGCGACCTTCGCCGCCGGCGCCCTCATCGGTGCGCTCGCGGTCGTCGAGGTCGTGCCCCCCACCACCGGTCAGCTCGCGACGACCCAGGTCGGCGACATCGGGACCGACGTCGTCGGCGACGGGACCGGGGTCCTGGACCCGGGCGGGCAGGCGGATGGCAGCCTCCTCGCGGAGGGCGGCAGCGGCGCGGCCGTGACGGGGCCGGGAGGGGTCGACACGTCGGTGGGGGACGGCGTCACGGACCAGAGCGGTTCGGGGGCGGCTGGACCCGGCACCCCCGGCACCCCCGGGCAGCCCGGGACCCCCGGAACCCCTGGACAGCCCGGGCAGCCGGGGACGCCGAACGGTCCGGCTGCTCCTCCGGCGGGCGTCCGGTGCGAGGCGGGGGCCAACGGGGGTGCGACCGACCGCGGCGTGACCGCCAGCTCGATCAAGCTGGCGACCACGGTGGTCGAGTCGGGAATCGGGTCGGCGTTCCTCGGCGAGACCCGCTTCGCGATGGAAGCGGTCAAGAACCAGGTAAACCGCGCCGGCGGCATCTGCGGCCGTCAGTTGCAGGTGACGTACCGCGACGACGGCTGGGACACCCAGCTCGGTGCCCAGTTCCTGCGCAACTTCATCGCCGAAGGGGTGTTCGCCATCCCGGTGGGACCGTCCTCCGAGGGGCTGAACGCGGTCATCGAGGCGGGCGACTTCGACAAGAGCGAGACGCCGGTGGTGGGCACCGACGGGCTCATCGAGCGCCAGTACCTCAACGGTTCCAAGGCCCAGCAGTGGGTGTGGCCGATCGCCGTGGCGACCGTGTCGTCGGCCCGGATCATGGCCAAGGACGCCTTCGACCGGATGAAGAAGGCCGGGGTGACCCCGAAGGCCGCCGACTTCAGCGTCGTGTTCGACGCGAACTACAAGTTCGGCTCCGAGGGGGCCGAGGCGTTCAACCAGGAGGTCAAGCGACTGACGGGTGCCGACATCCCGGGGTACGCCAAGAACTCGGGGAGCTGCAACCAGAGCTACTGCGGCCTGCAGGCCGGGCAGTCGTCCTACTCCTCCCAGGTCCAGGCGTTCACCGAGGGCCGCTTCGTCGCGCTGTTCCTCGAGCCGGACACCGCCCTGAAGTGGATGAACGACCCGAACACGCCCAAGGCCGACCAGCCTCGGAACGGTCCGGTCGGGTTCGGGTACGGGGCCGCCCAGCCGCTGTTCACCCGCTCGTTCGGCGAGAACTGCAAGGCGAAGTGCCACACCATGGTCACGTGGACCGGCTTCAAGCCGTTCGAGGAGCAGTACCGCTCGGATCCGGCGGTCCAGGCCTACGTCAACGACATGGCCGCCACCTGCCGCTCCTGCGACCCGAACAACCAGTTCACGCTCGGCGCCTACATCGGGATGCAGCTGCTGGTGGACGGGCTCGAGGCCACGGGTCCGAACCTGACCCGGCGCGGGCTCAAGGCCCAGCTCGACCGGATGAAGTTCCGCTGCGACCTGTGCCTGAAGGCGTCGCTGGACTACACGCCGGACAACCGTTTCGTCGCCACGACGATGCAGGGCTGGGTGATCCAGTACAGCGGCACGTTCGCCGGCTGGAAGGCCGGCAACATCGTCCCAGACCCGCGGTTCTGAGGAGTCGACGTGCAGGACATCCTCGGTTTCGCGTTCGTCTCGATCCCGCTCATCGGCGCGTTCGCCATGTTCGCGGTCGGCATCACCGCCATCTACCGCTCGTCGCGGGTGCTCAACCTCGCGCACGGCGCCATGGCGATGGTCCCGGCGTACGTCAACCACGCCCTCGTGAACGGGCTGGGGGTCCCGCTGGCCGTCGCGCTGCCCGTGGCGGTGCTCTCCGGGGCCGCCCTGGGCGTGGCGGTCGAGCGGCTGTTCGTGCGCCGACTCCGGCCGCAGGGACCGACGGCCCAGACCGTCGGGACCGTCGCGGTGACTGGTCTGCTCGTCGCGCTCACGGCGAAGATCGCGGGGACCGCGTCCATCATCCCCCCGACCGTGTTCCCCGAGGGGACCCTGAGCGTCGGTGGATCGGCCGTGTCCTACGGTGCGGTGGGCCTGTTCGTCGTCGGCATCGTCTCGTCCGGGGCGATGTACGCGTTCTTCCAGTACACCGAGTACGGCCTGGCGATGCGCGGCGCCGCCCAGAACCGAACGGCGGCAGCGCTCGTCGGGATCGACCCCGACCGGGCCGCCGCAGCCGCCTGGGCGATCGGTGGTGCGCTCGCGGCCCTGGCCGGGGTGCTGCTCGCCGCCGTCACCAGCCTCGACCCCTACACGCTGTCGCTGCAGGTCCTGCCGGCGTTCGTCGCCGGACTCATCGGCGGGCTCGAGTCGCTGGTCGGCGCGATGGTCGGCGCCGTCATCGTCGGGCTCACCTTCGGGCTCGTCCCGGCCCTCGGGCAGCTGCCGCTCGTCGGTGGCCTGTTCCGCAGCGCCGGCGCACCCCAGCTGGTGCTCACCATCGCGGCGTTGATCGTGATGATGCTCCGCGGCCGTCGCGTGGCCGGGGCGGAGGAGGCCGGGGCCGGGCTGACCGTGTCCCGCAGCTTCCGCCGACTCGAGGCGCACCAGTTCGACACCCGTCTCGTCATCCTCCTCGCCGTGGTCCTGCTGGTCCCGTTGGTCGCCCCGTTCTCGGTGCAGGGCAGCCTGCTCACGGCGCTGCGGTTCACGCTCGTCGCGTGCTCGCTGGTGCTGCTCATCGGCTGGGTGGGCCAGATCTCGCTCGCGCACGCGTCGTTCGTCGGCATCGGTGCGCTCACCGCTGCGACGGCCGCGCGCGAGTTCGGCTTCGCGTTCCCCGGCAACCTCGTCGTCGCCGCGCTGGCCGGCGCGCTGGCTGCGATCGCGTTGGGCTCGGTCGCCCTGCGGGTCCGCGGGCTGTACCTCGCCGTGGCGACGCTGATCTTCGCGTGGATGGGTGACGCGTTCCTGTTCCGCAGCCAGGTGCTCGGCATCTCCGGGGGCTCGTCGACCATCCCCGACCAGCAGATCGGGACCCCCGGCACCATCCCGTCGTTCGACCTCACCAACCGGTCCGTCCTGTTCATCCTCCTCGCGCCGGTCGTGATCGGCACGGTGTTCGCCATCACCAACCTGCGCGACACCCGCACCGGGCGCGCCTTCTTCGCCGTGCGCGGCTCGGAGATGGCCGCCGCGTCGCTCGGCATCGACGTGGTGCGCCACAAGCTCGTCGCGTTCGGGCTCTCCGGGCTCCTGGCGGGCCTGGCGGGTGGCGTGTTCATCACCACCAGCCGGGTCGTGGTGACGGAGGACTTCTTCTTCACCGTCTCGCTGCAGTTCCTCGCGATCGCGGTCGTGGGGGGCCTCACCAGCATCAGCGGGGCGGTCGCCGCCGCGCTCGTGTTCGCCGGCCTCGACGAGGTGTTCTTCCGGGTCGAGGCGCTCTCGGGCTGGCTCGAGGTGGTGTCCGCCGCCCTGCTCGCGTTCGTGCTGCTCGCCTACCCGGGTGGCCTGGCCGCACTGCCGTCGACGCTCGAACCGGTGCTCGCGCGCCTCGGCCTCCGTCGCACCGCCCCCGACGGGGACGACGACACCTTCGACGAGGTCGACCCCTTCGAGCGGCCCAGGACGCCCGAACCCCCCGCGACCGGCCCGGTCCCGGGGTCGGACGGGGCCGCCCCGGCCGAGGCGTCGACCAACGGCACCCCCAGGGCCGCGAACGGCCGGGCGCCGGCAGCCGCCGTCGTCCCAGCGGCGACCGCCACCACGACCCCGTCCGCCGCCCGGGTCCGGGGGCCGCTCGAGGAGGCACGCGCCGCCGGCGAGGTGCCGCTGGAGGTCACCGGGGTGTCGGTGGTGTTCGGTGGGCTCACCGCCGTCGCGGACGTGTCGATGCACGTGCGCAGCGGCGAGGTCGTGGGGCTGATCGGACCGAACGGCGCCGGGAAGACCACGCTGTTCAACGCCATCCTCGGCCTCAACGACCCCGCCGCCGGCACCGTGACGCTGTTCGGACGCGACGTGTCGGCGCTCGGCCCCCACCTGCGTGCGCGGCTCGGGGTCGCCCGCACCTTCCAGGTGCTCCAACTGTTCAACGAGCTCACCGTCGCCGAGAACCTGCTGGTCGCCACCTACCTCCACGACCGGTCCGGGCTGCTGTCCAACCTCGTCGCCGGGCCCGCGACCATCGCCGCCGAGCGGTCCAACCGCCATCGCGTCGCCGAGGTGCTCGAACTGCTCCGGCTGTCCGACGTGGCCGACGAACCGGTCACCGACCTGCCGTTCGGGACCCTGCGGATGGTCGAGCTCGGCCGCGCGCTGGTGACCGGGTCGAAGCTGCTGATGCTCGACGAGAACGCCTCCGGCCTCAACGACACCGAGACCGAACGGCTCGTCCAGGTCGTGCGCGACGTCCGCGACCTCGGCGTGAGCGTCCTGCTGATCGAGCACGACATCCGGATGGTCACCTCGGTCTCGGACTACATCTACGTGCTCGACCGGGGCGCGCTCATCTCGGAGGGGACGGCCCGGGAGGTCCGCAACGACCCCAAGGTCATCGAGGCGTACCTCGGCACCGGTGCGTCCAGCGGCGCCGACGAGCTCGAGCCCACGGACGAGTCCGCCGAACGGTCCGACCCCACCGAGCCGAGCGAGTCGTCCCCGGACGACACCGCACCCATCCCCGTCGTCCGCGTCCCGTGAGGTGACCCATGCTGCAACTCGACCACGTCGACGTCTTCTACGGGCCGGTCCAGGCGCTCCGGGGGGTCAGCCTCACCGTCGGCGACGGTGAGATGGTCGCGCTGCTCGGCGCCAACGGCGCCGGCAAGACCACGACGTTGCGGACCATCTCCGGGCTGCTCGAACCACGCGACGGGTCGATCGTGTACGACGGCACCGAGCTCGCGGGGCGACCCGCGTCCGAGATCGTGCGCCTCGGCATCAGCCAGCTCCCGCAGGGTCGCGAGCTGTTCGGTGAGCTCACCGTGCGCGAGAACCTCCGGCTCGGGTACTGGAGCCGGAGGCACGAGCGCGAGGGGCTGGAGGAGCGCATCGAGGAGATGTTCGAGCTGTTCCCGAGGCTCCGGGAACGCGCCGACCAGGCGCCCGCGACGATGTCCGGCGGCGAGCAGCAGATGCTCGCCGCGTCGCGGGCGCTGATGAGCCGACCGTCGCTGCTGCTGGTCGACGAGCTGTCGATGGGCCTCGCCCCCATCCTCGTCGACCAGCTGTTCGAGGCGCTGGTAGAGGTCAACCGTCGGCACGGCACCGCCATCCTGGTCGTGGAGCAGTTCGTGCAGCTCGCGCTGCAGCACACCAGCCGCGCCTACGTCCTCGCCAAGGGCGAGGTCGCCCTCAGCGGCGAGAGCAACCGACTGCTCGGCGCACCGGAGCTGCTCGACGCGTACCTCGGGGACGTCGCGTGACCGACGCGCGGTGCCGGGGGCTCCTCCTCGGGCTGCTCGGCCTGGCCATCGGGGCGGCGGTGGCCGTCGGCATCCGGTGGGGCCCGGGGGGCCCACCGGACGCCTCGTCGTTGGCGGCCTCGCAGGCGTACGTCGCCGCCGTGGAGCCGCTCGCCCGCGAGGGGGGCAGGCTCGTCGAGCGGTCGCTCAAGCCCGCCGTCGCCCGTCTGGGCACCGCCGACGTCGAGGAGGACGTGTCCGTGACCCGCCCGCAGGACACGGCCCAGGCGATGCGCGCCCTCCACGACCGCTGGCGGGAGGTCGACCCACCCGAGGCGCTCCGGGAGGCGCACGCGCTGTTCCTCTCGGCGCTCGAGCGGTACACGACGATCGCCGAGCGCCTCGCCGCCGACGAACGGGACGGCGCGGCCCCGGGGCTGCGCGACGAACTGGTGCGCCTCGGGACCGAGGCCGACGAGTTCTACGACCGGGCGGCGCGCCAGGTCCAGGGCCACGTCGTCGGGCTCGGCGGGGACCGGATCGGGTGGCTGCCGGACCCGGACGGGCGCGGGGACGGTCCGTGACGGTGCCCCCGCACCCCCGTGGACGGCCCCTCGGTACCGTCCGCGGATGATGGACGACGCGACCGACCGGCCGACGCGCTGGCTGACCGACCCGCTCGAGTCCGGCGCGGCCGCCGGGTTCGGGGTCTACCTGCACGTGCCGTTCTGCGCCCACCGGTGCGGGTACTGCGACTTCGCGACGTGGGAGCTCGACGCGCCGGCGCCCGGCGGCGGCACGTACGGCGACCTCGTGGGGCGGGTCGCCGACGGGCTCGTCGCCGACCTGCGCCGCACGGTCGCCGCCGGGCCGCGCTCGCTCGCGCCGGACGACGCCCAAGTCGGCGACGCCTGGCCGACGGTGACCTCCATCTTCGTCGGCGGCGGCACCCCGTCGAAGCTCGGCGCGGCGGCGCTCGCCCGCGCCATCGCGAGCGTGGGGGAGGAGCTCGACCTCGCCGGCGACGTCGAGGTCACCGTCGAGGTCAACCCGGAGGACGTGACCCCCGAGCTCGTGGACGCGCTCGCCGGCGCCGGCGTGACCCGCCTGTCGATGGGCGCGCAGTCCTTCGCGCCGCACGTGACGTTCCGGTCGCACCGGGAGGAGACGGGCGTCACCGCGTCGAGGGTCCTGCTTCGTGCCCACCAGGGGCACCACGAACGCGGAGACCGGCCATGACCACGCGCACCACTGCCCGACTCACCCTCGTCGCGACCGTCGTCGCGACCCTCGGCCTGGTGGCTGGTCCGGCCAGCGCCTCCTGCACCGAGGTGGTCGAGGGCGTCTGCACCGAGGCGGTCGTCTGCCGTGCGGTGCCGGAGAAGCTGAACGCGAACTGCGTCGAGTGACCCGGTCCTGAGGTCGAGGTGCGCCCCGGGCCCGGGCCCGGGGCGCACACGTGCGCGCGGGAGCATGCGTCGGGTGCGTGCAGCGACCGATGCTGGATCTTCGGGAGGGGTGCACCCTCCCGAACCCGAGCGAGGGTCACCCGGGTCCCCCCGGTGTCGGCATGATCGATGGCACCCGACCTTGGAGAGGCCGTGTGCCCACGACGCGTCCCCGCTCATCTCTCACCGTGCTGGCACTGTTGTTCCGCGTCCCGGAGGCGTTCAGAATTCGACCGGTGCGAGGTGTCCAGTATTCAGCCGACGTTGACAGGCCGGCCGGTGAGCACTCGTGGGACCGAGCCTCGAGCCCTGGGGTGAGACCGTACCCCGGCCGGCCGGGGAACCGCATGCCTGCTGAGGTATCGCGCCCCGCGAGGCGAGCAGTCTTCATTAGTTCGCGCACGGTCCACCGCAGCTCGGAACGTGAACACGACGAACGGGGGAGAGATGACGATCTACGTCGGCATCGACTGGGCCGAGGAACACCACGACATCTGTGTGCTCGATGGCGCCAGCAAGCGGCTGGGGAGCCGACGCGTGCCGGACGGCGTCGCTGGCGTCGCACAGCTGCGCGAGCTGATCGCGGCGCATGCAGACAATCCGGCCACGGTCACAATCGGCATCGAGCTCGACCGTGGGCTGCTCATCACTGCGCTGCTCGCGGTGGGCTACAACGTGGTCAAGATCGAACCACTGGCGACAGCGCGATACCGAGATTGGTTCGCCTCGTCCCGAGGCAAGTTCGACAGCTCCGACGCCCGCGTGGTCGCCGATGCGGTCCGGACCGATGGGCATCTCCATCGACGCCTCGACGGTGACACCGAACTCGTCGAGGCGGTCCGGGTCCTCGCACGGACGATGGTCTGGGAACACACCCGCCAGATCCAACGCCTCCGTCGGGCGCTTCGGGAGTACTTCCCGGCGGCGCTCTCCAGGGACTCCATTGACGACCGGCGAGGAGTGCGATAGCAACGAAGTCATAGAAACGATCGGCGCTCGCGACGACCACCTCTACGTCACCGCCGGCCCGGCCCGTCATTGAAGAGGTACCCGGTCATCCAGTACCGGTCCACAGACTGAGGGGCTCATGGATTGCCTCATCTCTCGAGAACTGCCGGTGCCAGTACAAGCCGTCGTCGTTCTCGTCCTCGTTCTCTCCTCCATCTTCTCCACCATGAGGGGAGCAAGCGCCTCGACCCCGCCGTTCTCGTCCGGCCAGGGAGACATGTACGTCGTGCAGTCGCAAGGTCTAGTGACGTCCATCGGCCGGATGTACGACTTCGCCAACGCTCTGGCTGACCAGTCCCTGGAGGGGCCGGGTTACGAGGCCTTTCACGGCGGCATCGACGCGCTCGTCAGCGCCTTCGAATCCGGTGAGCTCCCACGCGCACTGACCGTCGAGGAACGTCTCGCAGTAGAGGGGTCCCTTCCACCACTGCCAGAGGCAGAGGTCCACGCGCAGCGAACCGTGGTCGCTCTGCCATCCACGGCGGTCGTGCTCGACGTCGCAGTTGATGCAACTCGGACCACGGGGCAACTGTGGACGTGGGACCCAGTGGCTGATGCGATCGAGTTCACGTCCATGGGATCGTTCGAGGCGGCCAGCGGCCTGGTCACGATGACCGACTCTGACGGGGCCCAGACGCAGCACACGTACGCCACATCGTCGGCAGCGACGGCGTGTGACGACATCTGCGCGGAGGTTCGCGGCGGCACCGCCGTCGCCGGCGCCGTTTACTGCTCGATTCTCGCTCTTCTCCCTGTCGTGGGGTGGGTGGGTGGTCTGGCCTGTGGACTTGTAGTCATCGCGTTTGGAGAGGCCGCCGGTCAGACCTGCGACAGCCAGAAGGGCCACGTGCTGATCGGGTGCGAGGGCACGGAGAATGGAAGTGTCTATGTCGCACCACGGTGCCAGATCGACCGGTGCACGATCGAAGTCGTGCTTCGCGACCGCATCAAGGGTCTGCACGAGCGCGCGACCTCGGTGTCGATCTGGTGGGCAACGGACGGCACCTTCCGCAACATGTCCTGGACCGAGCACAGCCGTTACCTGACGAGGACGAACGCCGGCAACGTGTTCGACAACGCTGCCACGTACCAGGCGACGTGGGCGTTCGTGGGTTCGCCGGCTGGGTTCGTCGGCTGCACGACGGCCTACGAGATGTTCTTCACGTCGCGCGATGCAGCGGGCCGGACATCCTATTGGGGCCATTCCGGGTTCAAGCCCGGCACGGGTGAAGCCGCCTGCACCTACTGATTCCTTGTGGGTGTGGGGCCGCTTCAACTCTGAAGCACGCCACACTCCCTCGCTAGCCGGAGAGGGTGGCACGTGCTCGAGAGGCTCAATCGACTCGACCAACGGCTCTTGTTCCGGCGCCTCTGGGTGCCTGACCAGCCCTGGCCGCGCCGCTGGGACCGGAAGGGTTCGCCTGGTCCTGTGGGGCGGGCTGCGCATCGGCATCCGCGCGCGACCACCATCGCGTGGACGCTGTTGTACGGCGTGGGCGGCTTTCTGGCCAATCCCATCGTGGTGCTGATCGCTGGAGATTCGCCTGATTTCAGCACGGCTGGCATCGTGGGTGTGGCGTTCACCGTCCTTGCAGTTGTGCCTGTTCAGCGACGAGTTGTCGCTCTGCGTCGCGCCTACGAGCGCTTCTCGCGTCGCGACCGGGCCACGACGCATGAGACGCGCGCCACGGGTCAGTGGCGCGGTTGACCGGGCACGTTGTCCTGCTGAATGAGCCGATCCACAGCTTGTCCGCATGAACGTATGTTCGGGTGGTCGTTTCGCGCGGCTCAGCCGGATGGAGTCCCATCGCGTGGTGTAGGACCGTGCGTCGCGGTTGTCGGGCCGTGACGGCCGGCAGTGACGGTAGACGGTCCTCCTCGTCGGGGGTGAGATCGGTCAGGGTGGCCTGGGCCATGTAGCGGCGGGGTGCCAAAACAACGAGTTCGTCGTTGACCTCGCACAGCAGCGCGCCGACGAGCCGGATCACGGACTCGGGGTCGGGGAAGATCTGCACGACGTCGGTCCTGCGCTTGAGCTCACGGTTCAGGCGTTCGATCGGGTTGTTCGACCAGATCTTGGGCCAGTGGACCGACGGGAACGTGGCGGAGGCGAGCAGGTCGTCCTCCATCCCCTCGAGCAGGGCGGCGACCTTCGGCTCCACACCTTCGAGCTGGGTGACGACCGCGCGGAGCTGGGTGCGGGCGGCGGTGCCGTCGGGCTGGGCGAAGATCGTGCGGATGAGCGCGGCGACCATGCCGCGGTGGGCGGCCTTGCAGTGCGAGAGCAGGTTGCAGGCCGCATGGACCCTGCAGCGTTGCCACGCAGCGCCTTGGAACACCCGACGGATCGCAGCCCGCAGGCCCTTGTGCGCGTCGGAGATCACCAGCTGCACACCGGACAGACCGCGGGATCGACCCACCCGCGTCGCTCCGGGAGGCGCACGCCCTGTTCCTCTCCTCCCTCGACCGGTACGCCACGATCGCGCAGCGCCTGTCGGCGGCCGGACGGGGCGACGCGCCGTCCGAGCTCCGCGCCGAACTGGTCCGCCTCGGGACCGAGGCGGACGAGCTCTACGACCAGGCAGCGCGCCAGGTCCAGGGCCACGTCGTCAGGCTCGGCGGGGACCGGATCGGGTGGTTGCCGGACCCGGACCGCCCCTGAAGCCCACCGGACACGGCGACCCCCGCACGCGTCCAGCCGGCCCGTCGGTACCGTCCGGTGGCGATGGACGACGCGACCGACCGGCCGACGCGCTGGCTGACCGACCCGCTCGAGTCCGGCGCCGCCGCCGGGTTCGGCGTCTACCTGCACGTGCCGTTCTGCGCCCACCGGTGCGGGTACTGCGACTTCGCGACGTGGGAGCTCGACGCACCGGCGCCGGGCGGCGGCACCTTCGCCGACCTGGTCGGTCGGGTGGCCGACGGGCTCGTCGCCGACCTGCGCCGCACCGTCGCCGCCGGGCCGCGCGCGCTGGCGCCGGACGACGCCGACGTCGGTGACGCCTGGCCGACGGTCACGTCGGTCTCCGTCGGTGGCGGCACCCCCTCGAAGCTCGGCGCGGCGGCGCTCGCCCGCGCCATCGCGACCGTGGGGGAGGAGCTCGACCTCGCCGGCGACGCCGAGGTCACCGTCGAGGTCAACCCCGAGGACGTCACCCCCGAGCTCGTCGACGCCCTCGCCGGCGCCGGCGTGACCCGCCTGTCGATGGGCGCGCAGTCCTTCGCGCCGCACGTGCTCACGACCCTCGAGCGCGGGCACGGGCCGGAGCGCATCGTCGAGGCGGCCGAGGTCGGCCGCGCCGGCGGCGTGCCGGACCTCTCCCTCGACCTGATCTACGGCACGCCGGGCGAGACCGAGGCGGACTGGCGCACCTCGCTGGCGTCCGCCGTGGCCGCCGGCGCCGACCACCTCTCCGCCTACGCCCTCACGATCCACGACAACACCCCGTTCGGGCGCGCGGTCGCGACCGGCGCGATGCCGGCGCCCGACGAGGACGTCCAGCGCGACCGCTTCGACCTCGCCGACGAGGTGCTCGCCCACGCCGGGTTCCACCACTACGAGGTGTCGAACTGGGCTCGCGGGGTCGAGCGCCGCAGCCGCCACAACCTCCTGTACTGGCGCCACGGCGACTACCTCGGCGTCGGCGTCGGTGCCCACGGCCACCTCGCCGGCCGGCGCTGGTGGGGCCACCGCTCCATCCCGCGCTGGCTCGCGGCCGTCGAGGCCGGCGAGCCGGGCGTGGGGGGCAGCGAGGTCCTCACCGTCGACGAGCGCGCCACGGAGCGGCTGCTGCTGGGCCTGCGTGTCCGGGAGGGCCTGCACCCCGCCGACGTCCCGCCGCTCGACCCGCTCGCGCTCGAGGACGCCCTCGACGCCGGGCTCGTCACCACGGCGTGCGGCCGCCTGCAGGCCACCGCCGACGGGTGGTTCCTGCTCGACGAGGCCGTCGCGCGCCTCGCGCCGTAGCGTCCGGCTCGCGCCGGCGGTCAGTCCGCGCCGGCGGTCCGGAGCTTGACGGCGGGGTCGCGCCGGCCGAGCCCGAACATCGCCTCCGGGTCGCGGACGCCGAGGACCAGGTCGGCGACGTGCTCACCGAGGACCGGGCCGTGCTTGAAGCCGTGCCCGGACCCGCCGCCGGCGACCCACGTCCGGGGGCCGTCCGGGCCGCCCTCGTCGAGCGGGGCGAGGACGAACCGGGTGTCGGCCGTCAGCGTGTACTGGCACACGCTGGTCTGGACGACCGGCGCGTCGACGAGCGACGGGAAGCGCGCGGCGACGTGCTCGCGGGCGCGCGCCACGGCCGCGTCGGTCGGTCGACGGTCGGCGGTGTCGGGGTCCATCGGTGGCCCCTCGGTGTCGGGCGCGATCTTCCAGCCCTGCCCGTCGAGGTCGCCGATGCCGTAGACGGCGTGGTCGTAGTCGACCCAGGTCGGCACGCGTCCGGCGGCCCACTCCGGACCGGTGCCGAGGTGGACCGACTCCTGCCGGGTGACCGTCAGCCCGATCCGGTCGCCGACGAGCAGCGGCAGCCACGGCCCCGACGCCCACACGACCCGGTCGACGTCGAGGCGCACCCCGGAGACGGCGACGCCGCCATCGGAGGTGGGCGTCGCGGTGCCGGTGACGAGCCGGGCCCCGTGGCGCTCCGCGTCGGCGACGAGCGTGCGGACGCCGGGGGCGGCGCGCAGCGCGCCGGCGTCGGGCTCGAGCAGCCCGAACGCGAGGTCGTCGGTCACCAGCGACGGGAACAGCCGCGCGGTCTCCTCGGGGCTGAGCCGCTCGGCGGCGACCCCCTCGGCCGCGAGGGTGCGCTCGCTCGCGGCCTCGACGCCGTCCTCGCGGTGGGCGAGCCAGACCACGCCGGTGCGGACGAACAGCTCGACGCCGTGCTCCTCGCCGAGCTCGAGCCAGCGGGTGCGGGCGTCGCGGGCCCAGCGGGTGTGCCACACGTCGTCGCCGTGCCCGCAGCGCAGCACCCGGCTCGGCGCCCCCGACGAGGAGCGGACGTGGCCCGGCGCGATGCGCTCGACGAGCGTGACGTCGACGCCGCGGCGGGCCAGCGCCGACGCGGTCGAGGCCCCGAAGACGCCGGCCCCGACGATGACGACGCTGGTGCGGTCCCCCGCGGTCACGGCGTGCTCAGCCCGCCAGGTCGCCGTCGCCGACCTCGTCGACCCATAGCGGCTCCGCGGCGCGCTGGTCGCGGACCTTCGTCGCGACGACCGCGCCGACCACGGCCAGCAGCACGGCGAGGAGGACGCGGAGGAACGAGCCCCCGTCGTCGTCGGCCGGTGCGGCGGGGGAGGGCGCCATCGACGAGGCGGGTGACGCGGTCAGCGTCGCCCCGCGCCGCCCCTGCCCCCGACCCAGGTCGTGCGCGGCGAAGGCCGCGGCGATCGCCCGGGCCTGCACCTGCGCGTCGCGCTCGACGGCCTTCTCGTGCTTGCGCCGCTCCGAGGCCTTCGACGCGACCTTCGCGAGCATGCCGAGGGCCGCGAGCCCACCGCCGGCGCCGGCGGCGCCGTAGGCGGCCTTCGCGCCGGTGGGGAGCCTCGCCTCCAGCGCCGTGAGGTCGCGGTCGAGCGCCTCGCGGGTGGCGGCGATCTCGTTCAGCGTCCGAGTCGTTGCTTCGCCCACGCGACGTTCTCCTGGATCGAGGTGGTGGTCTGCTCGGGCGACAGGGAGCTGCGCCCGAGGATGCCCTTGGCGACGAACACCGCGACGACCGCGATGAGCGTGAACGCACCGGTGACGATGAGCCAGGCGACCCAGGCCGCGAGCGTCTGCTCGAGCGCCTTCGCGGCGGTCACGCCGGCGAACGCGAGCACGAACAGCCCGAGGACGGCGGCCACGAGCAGCAGCACGATGGCCTTGACCTGCTGCGAGAGGCCCTCCTGGAGCTCGAGCTTCGCGAGCTCGACCTCCTTGCGGACCAGCGTCTGGGCGTTGGTCGTGACCGAGCGCAGCACCTCGGCGGTGCTGCGGTCGTCGATGGTCCCGTCCGGCGGCACCGTGGCTCCTCGCGTGCGGTGGGTGGCGGTCGGTCTGGCAGCCTAGGGGCCGCAGGCACCCCCGTGCGTCGCCGCGCCCCGTCCGGCCGTCTGTCCGGCCCCGGCCGCACGAGCACTCGTGGGTCGAGAGTGCCAACGGCGCTACCCTGCCGGGGACCGCGCCACGACCACCGAGCGCCCCGCCCGCGACCCGTCGAGGAGGTGCCCCGTGCCCCCACCCCCGGACGGCGAGGACCGCGCCCTGCTGGACGACCGCAAGGTGCGGATCCTGCGTGCCGTCGTGACCGCGTACGTCGCGTCCGGCGAGCCGGTCGGCTCGCGGCGCGTCGTCGAGCTCGCCCAGCTCGACGTGTCGCCGGCGACGGTGCGCAACGAGATGGCCGTGCTCGAGGAGCTCGGGTTCATCGCGCAGCCCCACACCTCGGCCGGGCGCGTCCCGACCGACCGGGGCTACCGCTACTTCGTCGACGGCCTCGCCGACGAGGGCGAGGTCGACGGGCAGCGCCGCGAGCTCGTCCAGGAGCTGCTCGGCACCTCCCGCGACGTCGAGGACCTCCTCGCCCGCACCTCCAGCGTGCTCAGCCAGCTCACCCGGCTGGTCTCGCTCGTCATCGCGCCGGCGATCGACGCCGCGCGCTGCAAGCTCGTCGAGCTCGTGCCGCTGACCTCCCATGCCGTGCTGCTGCTCCTCGTCGCCGACACCGGCCGCGTCGAGAAGCGGCTCGTGGACCTGCCGGCCCCGGCGTCGGAGTCCGACGTCGAGCGCACCCGGGCGGTCCTGGCCGAGCACGTGCGTGGTCGGCGGATGGGCGACGTGCACGCCGTCATCGCCGGGCTCGTCGCCGACGCACCCGCGGAGCTGCGCGACGTCCTGCAGGCCGTCGCGGACGCCACCGACGACGACATCGCCGAGGAGGTCGTCCGCCAGGTGTTCGTCGGCGGCCAGGCGTCGCTCGTCGGCGACCAGACCATCGAGCGCGACCAGCTCGGCCGCGTCCTCGAGCTGCTCGAGGACCGCCCCACCATCGCCCGCCTCGTCGACGAGACCGGCTCCGGCGAGGGCGAGGGTGAGGGGCCCCGGGTCCGCATCGGTGAGGAGCACGAGGTCGAGGGGCTGCAGACCACCTCGCTCGTCGCCCAGCGGTACCGGCTCGTCACCTCCGGCTCGCTCGGAGTGCTCGGCCCGACCCGCATGGACTACGCGTCCGTGCTCGCGACCGTCCGCGCCGTCGCCGAGCAGCTCGAGCAGACCCTCACCGACCTCACCGACTGACCTCCGCGTCGGGCCCGATCGCGCCCACGCCACCGACCCGCCCGAGGCAATCACCGTGCCCAGCGACCTGTACGACCTGCTCGGCGTCTCGCCCGACGCGTCCGCCGACGAGATCAAGAGGGCCTACCGCCGGCGCGCCCGCGAGTCCCACCCGGACGCCGGCGGCGACGAGGAGGTCTTCAAGCAGGTCACGCACGCCTACCAGGTGCTCAGCGACCCGGAGCGCCGCAGCCGCTACGACCGCTTCGGCGACGACGGCACCGCCCGCGGCCGCGGCGGTGGCGACCCGTTCGGGTTCGGGGGCGCCGGCTTCGGTGGCATCGGCGACGTCATCGACGCGTTCTTCGGCGGGGGCGGGTTCGCTGGCGGCGGGCCGCGGGCCGACCGGACCCAGCCGGGTCGCGACGTGCTCATGCCGGTCGAGGTCAGCCTCGAGGAGGTCGCGACCGGGGTGACCCGCACCGTCGAGGTCGAGGTCGCCACCACCTGCGACCTCTGCGGCGGCTCCGGCTCCGCCAGCGGCGCCGGCCCGTCGGCCTGCGGGACGTGCGCCGGCCGCGGGCAGGTCCAGCGCATCGTCCGCACCGCGTTCGGGCAGCTCGCCACCGCCTCCGCGTGCCCCGACTGCCAGGGATCCGGCCGCCGTGTCGGCGACCCCTGCCACGGCTGCGCCGGCGAGGGCCGGCGCGTCTCGACCCGTCGGATCACCGTCGAGGTGCCCGCGGGTGTCGACACCGGCGACCGGCTCCGGGTCTCCGGCGCCGGGGAGGCCGGCCGCCACGGGGCACCCGCCGGCGACCTGTACGTCGAGGTCCAGGTCGAGCCGCACGCCGTCTACGAGCGCGACCGCCGGGACCTCGTCGCCGAGGTCACGGTCCCCGTCACGCAGGCCGCGCTCGGGGCGACGCTCCACGTCCCGCTGCTCGGCGGGGAGGAGGCCGAGGTCGACCTCCCGGCCGGCACCCAGCCGGGCGACGTGCTCACCGTCCGGCGGGCCGGGCTGCCGGCGCGCGGCGGGGGCGGCCGGGGCGACCTGCACCTGCGGGTCCGCCTCGAGGTGCCGCGCGACCTCGACGGCGCCCAGCGCGAGCTGGTCGAGCAGCTCGCCGCGCTGCGCGGCGAGGACGTCGCGCCCCGCGGGGAGGGGCTGTTCACCCGCCTTCGGCAGGCCTTCCGGGCGTGAGCCGCGACGATGCGGTGAACGCCGGCACGCGCCCCTGGGTCCTCGCCGACGGGGTCGAACTCGCCGACGTCGCGCCCGGGACCCGGGTGGTGCTCGACGACGACACGACCCACCACCTGACGCGGGTCCTGCGGGTCCGGCCGGGTGCGACCGTGGAGCTCACGGACGGACGCGGCGTCCACGCGCCGGCGGTGGTGCGGACCGACGGCGGGGTCGAGCTGGCGGGGGAGCTCGTCCGGGTGCCGCCCCCGACGCCGACCGTCGAGGTCGTCCAGGCGCTGCCGAAGGGCCGCAAGCTCGACGAGGTGTGGCGCACCTGCACCGAGCTCGGCGCCGACGTGCTCACGCCGGTCACGTGCGCCCGCTCACCGGTCGACGTCGAGGGCAAGGAGGCCCGTCGGCTCGCCCGCTGGCAGGCGGTCGTCGCGTCGGCCGTGTCGCAGTCCCGCCGCGCGTGGGCGCCGACGGTGACGCTGCCGCGGCCCGTCGAGCAGGTGCTCGTCACGTCCGGCCCCGGGGGTGCGGGCGCCGAGGACGTCGTCGCGGTGCTGGCCCACGTCGGGGCGACGACCCCGCTGCACGAGGTGCTGGAGGGGCGCGGCGCTCCGCCGGCGCGGGTCGTGCTCGCCGTCGGGCCCGAGTCGGGCTGGTCGGACGCCGAGGTCGCGGACGCGGAGGCCGCTGGCTGGGTCGCCGCTCGGCTCGGCGCGCCCGTGCTCCGCACGGAGCACGCAGCGCCCGCCCTCGTCGCCGTGGCCGCCTACGCCCTGCGCCGGTAGGACCATGACCACCTGGCCCGAACGGGCCGGTCGCGGCCCGGACCCTTCCTCGCCCGCCCGCTGGCTGTTACCTTCGGTCGACGGGCGGTGGCCGGACCGCTCTGGAGCCACCGCGCCCGGCGCACGAACGGACACCCCCATGGGCCCCACCGAGCACGACACCACCGCAGCCGAGCGTGACGAGGACGAGACCTCGGCCTACGCGATCGCGCTGGGGGACCGGCTCCGCAACGTGCGCCAGCAGCAGGGGCTGTCGCTGCACGACGTCGAGGCGCGCTCCGAGGGGGAGCTGAAGGCGAGCGTCGTCGGCGCGTACGAGCGGGGCGAGCGGGCCGTGTCGGTCACGCGCCTCCGTGCGCTCGCCGACTTCTACCGCGTGCCCGTCGCACAGCTGCTCCCCGGTCGGGACGACCCGGCGGGCGCGGACACCCCACGGGCGGGGCTCGTGATCGACCTCGTCGCCCTCGGTACGTCGCCGGCGGCGCAGTTCGCCGTGGACGTCGTCGAGCGCTACGTCGAGGCCATCAAGGTCCGCCGCGGCGACTACAACGGACGGATGCTGACCGTGCGGGCGGCCGACGTCGCCGCCCTCGCCGCCGTGCTCGACCGGGCCCCCGACGCGCTTCGCGACGAGCTCGTCGGCGCGGGCGTGGCCCGGATGCCGAACGGCTGATCCGCGCGGTCCGGTGCCCGTCGTGGCACCGAACCCGTCGTGTCCCCGTGCCCGCCACCCGCGAGCCTGACGTGACCGAGATCGGCTACACCGGCGACCCGATCCTGCGCGATCCCGCCCTCGGGCGGTGGTTCGACACCTTCGCCAACGGCGAGGCGGCCGCCACGGCGTTCGCGTCGGTCGAGCGGCAGGCGCCGGAGGGCAGCGCCGCCCGGGCCCGCATCGACGCCGCACTGCGGGTGGCCGTCGCCCGCGCGGTGTCGGACGTCGACGTTGACGCGCTCGCCGGCGCCGGCACCGCCGAGCTCATCGGCGCGGCCTTCGCGACGCTCGGCCCCGTGCCGGCCGAGATGGCCATCCTCGAGGCCCACGCCGGCGGCCCGGGAGCCGCGGGCCCGTCGGACGAGGACGCCGGCCGGTCGACGGACCCCGACCGGTAGACTCGGCCGCCCCTCGACCCCCCAACGAGAGCGAGAGCACGCCGCAGTGGCGCACCCATCCCCGTCCTCCGACACCGGCTCGGTCGCGACCGACCGCACCGGCGCCACCGCCGCCGCGACGCTGCTGTCCTCCGTGAAGGTGCTCGTCCCCGGGGAGCACGCCATGGTGGCGCTGCTCGGCGCGCAGGACGAGCTGCTCAAGGTCGTCGAGGGTGCCTTCCAGACCGAGATCCACGTGCGCGGCAACGAGATCTCCATCCAGGGGCCGCCAGCGGAGGT
Organism: Actinomycetes bacterium; assembly: GCA_046566145.1. Lineage (GTDB taxonomy): Bacteria > Actinomycetota > Nitriliruptoria > Nitriliruptorales > Nitriliruptoraceae > JBKHXF01. Next base: position 85,800 of record JBKHXF010000029.1, on the reverse strand, counting down.
CGAGCTCGCCGCATCGCTGTTCGAGGAGCTCGTCGCGCTGCTCGAGCGCGGCCAGAGCATCGACCGGCCGCTGCTGCGCCAGACCATCCGCATGGTCCGCGACGACGGTCCCGAGCGCCCCTCCGACGTGCTCAGCGAGGCCCTGCTGACCCACCGGGGACGCACGATCCGCGCCAAGTCGCTCGGGCAGAAGCGCTACCTCGACGCCCTTCGGGCGAACACGGTCACCTTCGGCATCGGGCCGGCCGGCACCGGCAAGACCTACCTCGCGATGGCCGCCGCCGTGCAGGCCCTTCGGACCAAGCAGGTCAACCGGCTCGTGCTGACGCGTCCGGCGGTCGAGGCGGGGGAGCGGCTCGGCTTCCTCCCCGGGTCGCTGAGCGAGAAGATCGACCCGTACCTGAAGCCGCTGTGGGACGCGCTGCACGACATGATGGACGCTGAGGAGCTGGCGGCGCACGTCGAGCGGGGCACGATCGAGATCGCGCCGCTCGCCTACATGCGCGGACGCACGCTCAACGACTCCTTCATCATCCTCGACGAGGCGCAGAACACCACCGCCGAGCAGATGAAGATGTTCCTGACCCGCATCGGGTTCGGCTCGAAGGCCGCCATCACCGGTGACGTGTCGCAGGTCGACCTCCCGAGCGGCCGGCTGTCCGGGCTCCGGGTCGTTCGCGACATCCTCGACGGGATCGACGGGGTCGCCTTCGCGACGCTGTCCTCCGGCGACGTCGTGCGCCACCACATCGTCCAGCGCATCGTCGAGGCGTACGAGGCCTACGAGGACCAGCGCGAGCAGGCGGAGGACGCCTAGGTGGCCGTGTTCCTCAGCGACGAGCAGGGTGTCGCGGTCGACGGCGAGGACCTCGTCGGCCTGGCCCGTCACGTCCTCGCGGCCCGCCGCGTGCCGGCGGACATGGAGCTCTCGCTGCTGCTCGTGGACGAGGAGACCATCGCGGCGCTCAACGCCGAGCACATGGGCAAGGACGGACCGACCGACGTGCTCGCGTTCCCGATCGACGAGCCGGGAGAGTCGCCCCCGGGCCCGCCGGCCATCCTGGGTGACGTCGTGCTGTGCCCCGCGGTCGCGCACGCGCAGGCCGCCGACCTCGGGCGCACCCCCGAGGCCGAGTGCCGCCTTCTCGTCGTGCACGGCATCCTGCACCTGCTCGGCATGGACCACGCGGACCCGGTGGAGGAACGGGAGATGTTCGCGCTCACCGACGAGCTGCTCACGTCGTACGCGCCCGGGGGAGCGCCGTGACGGTCGACGCCTGGAGTCTGCTGGCGGTCGCGCTGCTGCTCGCGCTGACCGCCGCCCTGAGCGCCGCCGAGACGGTCCTGCTCCGCCTCTCGCTCGTGCGTGCCCTCCGCCTCGACGAGGACGGCGTCGACGGGGGCGACGCGCTGCTGTGGCTGCTCGAGCACCGCACCAGGTCGCTCAACGTCGTGCTGTTCGCGACGGTGACGGCGCGGACCGTGGCGGTCGGCGTGGCCACGGCCATGGCCCTCCGCCGCGCCGACGGTGCCGCCGCCGTCGCCGGCGCGATCGTGCTGCTCGTGGTCCTCTGGATGGTGGTCTCCGAGGTCGCACCGCGGACCCTCGCGCTGCGCTCGCTCGAGGCGACGGGCCTCCGCCTCGCCCCGGCGATGCGCGCGCTCGTGCGCATCCTCGACCCGCTCACCCGCGTCCTCATCGACGTGGGCCGGCTCCTCGTCGGCACCCGGAAGGACGTCTCCGGCCCGTTCCCCAGCGAGGACGAGCTCGCGTCGCTGCTCAGCGAGGCCGAGGAGGACGACCAGCTCGAGGAGGGGGAGCGGGCGATGATCCACTCCATCTTCGAGCTCGGTGACACGCTCGTGCGCGAGATCATGGTCCCGCGGCCCGACATGGTCACCGTCCCGCGGGACGCCGACCTGCGCGACCTCGTCGACACGGCGCTCGAGCACGGCCGCTCGCGCGTTCCGGTCACCGGCGAGACCCGCGAGGAGATCGTCGGGGTGGTCTACGCCAAGGACCTGCTCAGGCGCATGGCGATGCAGCCGGGCCGCACCTCCTGGCACGACCTGGTGCGCGAAGCGACCTTCATCCCCGAGACCAAGCGCATCGACGACCTGTTGCGCGACCTGCAGGAGGCCGCCGTCCACATGGCGATCGTCGTGGACGAGTACGGCGCGGTGGTCGGGCTGGTCACCATCGAGGACATCCTCGAGGAGATCGTCGGCGAGATCGTGGACGAGCACGACGCCGAGGAGCCGCTGGTCGAGGTGCTCGACGACGGCCGGATGCGGGTCGATGCCCGGCTCGCGGTCGACGACCTCAACGAGCTGGTGACCACGGAGCTGCCCGACGAGGACTGGGACACCGTCGGGGGCCTCGTGTTCGGCGTGCTCGGTCGGGTCCCGGAGGAGGGGGAGGTCGTCGACATCGCGGGGCTCCGCCTCACCGCGGAGCGCGTCCAGGGCCGCCGGGTCACCAAGGTGGTCGTCGCCCGGCGGCCGAGCGAGGACGAGGACGCCGCCGGCGCGCCCGACGAGCACGACGACGTGGAGGTGCGAGGGTGAGGCCGTCGACGACGCCCGAGGGCGCCGCCCCCGACGAGGCCGAGCTGCTACGGCGCGCCCGGGCGGCACGCGAGCGGGCCTACGCGCCCTACTCCGGCTTCCGGGTCGGGTGCGCGGTGCTGTCCTCGTCGGGGCGGGTGTACGAGGGCGCGAACGTCGAGAACGCGGCGTACCCGCTCTCGGCCTGCGCCGAGCAGACCACCCTGCGGGCGATGGCGGCGACGGGCGACCGCGGGCCGGTCGTCGCGGTCGCGGTCGTGGGGGACGGGGACGCGCCCTGCACGCCCTGCGGCGGGTGCCGCCAGGTCATCTTCGAGTTCGGGCCGGACGCCACGGTCTACGCCTCCGGCGACGGGGGCCGGCCGCTGGTCAGCCACATCACCGAGCTGCTGCCCCACGCGTTCGGGCCCCTGCGGCTCGGCGAGGGTCGCGACCTGCACGACGCGGACGACGACCTCGGTGGGGTGGCGCGATGAGCGAGCGCGGCCTCGACCTCGAGGCGATCCTCGCCGACCTCGGCGACGAGCTGCCCGACGGGCACCGGGCCGGGATGGTCGGGCTCGTCGGTCGGCCCAACGTCGGCAAGTCGACGCTGCTGAACGCGATGGTGGGCGAGAAGGTCGCCATCGTCACCGACGTCCCGGGCACGACCCGCAACGCCATCCGCGGGGTGCTCACCCGCGACGACGCGCAGCTCGTCTTCCTCGACACACCGGGGGTCGCGAAGCCGCGGACGCTGCTGACGCGCCGCCTCAACGAGCTCGTGCACGAGACGTGGCGCGGCGTGGACGTGCTGTGCTTCCTGGTGGACGTCGCCTCGGGGCTCGGCACGGGGGACCGGTTCCTCGCCGAGCAGATCACCGCCATCGGCACGCCCATCGTGGCGGTCGCCAACAAGGAGGACCTGGTCCGCGACAAGCACCGGCTCATCCCGCAGCTCGCCGAGCTCGCGGCGCTGCCCAACGTGGTCGAGGTCGTCCCGACCTCCGCGACCGGCGGGATGAACGTCGACACGCTCGTCGAGGTGCTCGTGTCGCACCTGCCGGAGTCGCCCCGGCTGTTCCCCTCCGGGCACGTCACCGACCAGCCGGAGCGGCAGCTCGCCGCCGAGATCCTGCGCGAGAAGCTCATCCGGCGCGGCCGTGACGAGCTTCCGCACTCCATCGCGGTCGAGGTCGACGAGGTGCGTCCCTCGGAGGACCGCGACGACCTGCTCGAGGTCGACGCGACCGTGTGGGTCGAGCGCGAGAGCCAGAAGGGCATCGTCATCGGCAAGGGCGGCGCGAACCTCAAGGAGGCGGGCAGCGAGGCGCGGATCGAGCTCGAGGCCCTGTTCGGTGCGAGGGTCCACCTGCACACGCGGGTCAAGGTCGCCAAGGAGTGGCAGCGCGACCCCAAGCAGCTGCGCCGGCTCGGGTACTGAGGTGGGCGACGGCGGGGGTGCCGCCAGCGCCGGCGACGCCGGCGGTGGGCTGCCGCCGGCGCGGGAGGTCGAGCCGGGCCGCGTCGCGGTGACGCTGGCGGACGGGCGTGAGGTCGAGGTCCGGGTCCCCGCCGGCGTCGGGGTGCCGGGCCACGACGAGGTCGACGTGGCCGCCGGCGCGGTCGAGCTCCTGCTCGCCCGGGGCGACGAGCCGGGGGACGTCAGCGACCTGGTGATGCTCCTGCGCCGCCACCCGGACCTGCTCGCCACCGTCGAGCGGCGGCTGGACGACCTGTACGGCTGACGGCGCGCCCCGGAGGGGTCCGATCCTGCCGGGCCGGGCTGCGCTCGCGCCGCCGGCGCCGGATCAGAGCTCCCCGGCGGCGATCGCGCGGCGGACCTGCGCCGCGCGATCGCGCACCTCGTCGAGGTCCTGCAGCCGACCGAGGGTGTGGTACGGGCGGGCGAGCCGGTGGTTACCGCGCAGCACCTCGGCGTTGCGGTCGAGGAAGTCCCAGTAGAGGGTGGTGAACGGGCAGGCGTCCTCGCCGACCCGCTTCTTCGGGTGGAAGCGGCAGTCGCCGCAGAAGTCGCTCATCCGGTCGATGTAGTTGCCGCCCGACACGTAGGGTTTGGTCGACATGCGCCCCCCGTCGGCGTACATGCCCATGCCGACGACGTTGGGGACCATCACCCAGTCCGCGCCGTCGACGAACGACCGGTGCATCCAGTCCGTCACCTCCGTCGGGCGGACCCCGACGAGCGTCGCGAGGTTCGCCAGCACCATCAGCCGGGGGATGTGGTGCGCCCACCCGTGCCGCTGGACCCACCCGGCCACGCTCGACACGCAGCGCATGTCGGTCGGGGTGCCGGTGAAGGACGGGGGCAGGGGCTGGTCGTTGCCGAGCACGTTCTCGTCCCGCCACGCGTCGTCGTGCCACCAGTAGAGGCCGAGCACGAACTCCCGCCAACCGATGACCTGCCGGACGAGGCCCTCGACGGAGTTGATCGGTGCCCTGCCGGCACGGTGGGCCTCCTCGGCTGCCTCCACGACCTCGGTCGGGTGCAGCATCCCGAGGTTCAGCGCGTGGCTCAGCAGCGTGTGGTTCATCGCCCACTCGCCGGCGAGCATCGCGTCCTCGTGCGGACCGAAGCCGGGCAGCACCTCGTCGACGACGTGGCGCAGCCGCGCCAGCGCCCGTCGCCGGCTCGTCGCCCACGTCCCGTCCGGCGGGTCGCCGAAGAGCTCGACCCCGTCCATCCCCTCGAGCAGGTCGAGCACCTCGCGGTCGAGGTCGTCGAGCTCGCTCGTCACCACCTGGGGCCACGAGCGGCCGTCGGTGGGCGGCGGCTCGCGGTTGTCGTGGTCGAAGTTCCAGCGTCCGCCGGCCGGCTCGTCGCCGTCCATCAGCACGCCGAGCCGCCGGCGCTGCCAGCGGTAGAAGTCCTCCATCCGCACCGACCCGTCGGCGCGGGCGTGCTCGTCGGCCCAGGCGGCGAACTCCTCGGGGTGGCAGAGCACCTGGTCGTTGCGCGCGAGCGTCACCCCGAGCCGCTCGAGCGTGTCGCGGCCGCGCCGGTTCAGCGGCTCCATCGCCACGACCTCGCCGGGGCCGTGCTCGGCCCGGTGCGCCTCGAGGCCCGCCGCGAGGGTGGCGGCCTCGCGCCAGTCGACCTCGAACCCCGTGCCCCGCAGCTCCTCGGCGAGCCGGCGCATGCCCGTCACGACCAGGTGGGCCCGCTGCCGGTGCCAGGGACGCTCCCGCAGCTTCGCGATCGACAGCACCAGCAGGATCCGGTCGCGCGCGGGGTCCGCGTCGTGGAGCGCGCCGGTGTCGGCACGGAGCTGGTCGCCCAGCACCCAGATCGTCCGCACGGTCTCGCCTCCTGGTGGGGTACCGCGGGTTCGTCACGGTGCACGCCGTGGACGCTCCGCGCACACATCGGGTCTGAGATGTCCGTTATGGGGAGGTCAAGACCGCGATCTCCGCACGAACACGTAACCCGAGGTAGGGGAATCGTTACTAGGCGACGAATATCAACACCGAGAGTGGTGACTAGTCACAGATAGTCAGAGGCCCGACCCGACGGGTCGCCGACACCGGAGAGGAGCGAGCACATGGCAGGCGTCAGCTGGGACGACGTGAAGCCGACCGGGGAGCGACCCCGGACGGCTGGCGCGTTCGCCCTGGCTGCGGTGCTCGCCCTCGCGCTCGTCCCCGTCCATGCCGCCGCCGGGCAGGGGGACGTGCAGGTCATCGTCCGTGGCGTCGAGGGGACGGACCTCGCCGACCTGGCCGAGACGGTCACCGAGGCCGGTGGCGAGGTGGGACCGCTGCTCCCGATCGTCGACGGCGTCGCGGCCTCCATCCCGTCGTCGCGCCTCGACGCGCTCGAGGGCGCTGCCGGGGTCGCCACCGTGACGCCGGACGTCGCGCTCGACTTCCTCGGCACCACGAGCACCACGACCGGGGTGACGGTGGCGGAGACCGCCACGATGACCAAGGTCGACCCGCTGTGGCGATCGGGGCTGACCGGACGCGGCGTGACCGTCGCGCTGGTCGACTCCGGGATCGCCGACGTGGCGGACCTCCGAGGTCGGGTCCTGGACGGCCCGGACCTCAGCATCGACGCGTCCAGCGCCCCGCACCGTGACGGGTTCGGTCACGGCACCCACCTCGCGGGCATCATCGCGGGTCGCACCACCGGGGTCGCCCCCGGTGCCACGCTGTTGAACCTCAGGGTCGCCGACGCCGAGGGACGCACGGACGTCTCCCAGGTCATCGCGGCCATCGACTTCCTGGTGACCCAGAAGCTCCGGGGCACCACGGACGTCGACGTCCTCGCGCTCGCGTTCGGGACCGACGCCCGGGCGGACCTGGCGACCGACCCGCTCGCCATGGCCGTCGAGGCCGCGTGGGACGCGGGGATCGTCGTGGTCGTCGCGGCCGGGAACGAGGGCACGCGCCTGGGCCGGCTCAACCACCCGGCGACCGACCCGGTCGTCCTCGCCGTGGGGGCCGCCGAACTCACCGACCTCGCTGCTGACCCGAAGAAGGGCGCGACCGTCGCCGGCTACTCGAGCCGCGGGGACGGACGCCGCAACCCGGACCTCGTCGCGCCCGGCACGTCCCTCGTGGGCCTGCGCGCGCCGGGCTCGAAGGCGGACACCGAGAACCCGGCGGCACGGATCGGTGAGGACCGGTTCCGGGGCAGCGGCAGCTCGCAGGCCGCGGCCTACACCGCGGGCGTGGTCGCCCTGCTCCTGGAGCAGCGACCGGAGCTGACCCCGGACCAGCTCAAGCAGACGCTGGTCCAGACCGCGACGCGGACGGCCGAGAAGGACCGGCGCGCCGCCGGCGCGGGGCTCCTGCAGGCCGCCGACGCGCTCACCGCGAGGAAGCTGCAGGGCGCGTCCCAGACCCGTGTGGCCAAGGGCGGGGGCTCGATCGAGGCGGCGCGGGGGAGCCGGCACCTCGTCGCCACCGACGGCACCGTGCTCCAGGGCGAGGTCGTCGTCGGTGGGGACGCGTTCGACGGAGCTGCGTGGACCGACGGGCTGGCCGCCGGGACGAACTGGACCGACGGCACCTGGAGCGGCAGCTCGTGGTCCGGGTCCTCGTGGTCCGGGTCCTCGTGGTCCGGGTCCTCGTGGTCCGGGTCCTCGTGGTCCGGGTCCTCGTGGAGCGGCAGCTCGTGGTCGGGCAGCTCGTGGTCCGGGTCCTCGTGGTCCGGGTCCTCGTGGTCCGGGTCCTCCTGGTCCGCGCACAGCTGGGAGTGACGGTGTCCGGCGCGTCGGGGGTCGCCCCGGCCCGTCGCTCCCGGGTGGATCCCCCCGCCGAACACGAGGACGTGGCCGGCGAGGGGCTTCACCTGTCGACGGCGCGTGCCGACACCGAGGGGGAGACCGAGCCGGGACCAGGAGGACACGTGGCGCTCACCGGGACCCGGCGCCTCGACGGCGCCGCCGCGATCTGGGCGCTCGCCGCGGTGCAGTTCGTCGTGGCCGCGGTCCTCTTCGTCGTGTCGGTCCTCCCGGCGGCGCCGCTGCCCGACGCGCCGCTGCGCCTGCCGGTGTGGTTCCTCATCGCGGCGTTCGCGCTCGCCGAGATGGGCGTGGTCCACATCCAGCTGCGCCGCGACGCGCACACGTTCTCGCTCTCCGAGTTCCCGCTGGTCCTCGGGCTGTTCTTCGCCGCCCCCTGGGCGGTGGTCGCCGCGAACCTCGTCGGCATCGGGCTGGAGTTGGCGTTCGTCCGGCGCCAGAGCCCGCTCAAGCTGCTGTTCAACCTCGCGCACTTCGTCCTTGGAGCGGTCGTCGCGACGGCCTTCTTCCACGCGGTCATCCGGTTCGTCGCCGACCCGATCGGCCCGGTCGGGTGGTTGGTCGCGCTGGCCGCGGTCGCCGCGGCCTCCGCGACGAGCGTGCTCGCGATCTTCGTCGCGATGTCGCTCTCCGAGGGTCGCATCCTCACCGACCGGCTCCGCGACATCGGCACCTTCGCCGCGATCGGCACGCTCGCCAACACCTCCCTCGCCGTCGTGGCGGTCGTCGTCGCGTGGCAGGACCCGCGGGCGGCCCTGCTCCTCGCGGCACCCACCGCCGCCGTCTACTTCGCCTACCGGGGCTACACGTCCCAGCGCCAGCGGCACGAGACGCTCGAGTTCCTCTACGAGTCGTCGCGCCTGCTGCACGAGTCGCCGGAGGTCGAGTCGGCCCTCACGGCGCTGTTGGTGCAGGCCCGGGAGACGTTCCGGGCCGGCACGGCCGAGCTGGTGCTCGCCCCCACGCGACCGGGTGACCCGGCCCTGCGCATCCGGGTGGAGGGCGACGATGCGAGCACGGAGCTCGAGCCCGTGGAGTTCGGCGAGAGCGAAGCCGCCGTGCTCGCCCGGCTGGGTGCCGACGGTCCGCAGCTCATCGGCCACTCCCGGCCGCCCGGCGACGACCTGCGGGTGTTCCTCTCCGCCCACGCGGTCGACGACGACGCGATGATCGCGCCCCTCGCCGGCGAGGAACGTCCGCTCGGGCTGCTCCTGCTCGGCGACCGGCTCGGCGACGTGAGCTACTTCGACGCCCAGGACCTGCGGCTGTTCGCGACCCTGACCAACCACGTCAGCTCGTCCCTCGAGGTGGGGCGACTCGAGAAGACGCTCGGCCAGCTCACGGAGCTGAAGGACGAGCTGCGGCACCGCGCCTATCACGACGCGCTGACGGGCCTCGCGAACCGCTCGTTGTTCACGGAAGAGGTCGAGCTCGCCCTGCTCGAGGAGCGCAACGACATCGCGGTGCTGTTCTTCGACCTCGACGACTTCAAGACGGTCAACGACTCGCTCGGGCACCAAGCGGGCGACGACCTGCTGCAGGCCGTCTCGGGGCGCCTGCAGGCCTGCCTCAAGAGCCGGGACATGCCGGCCCGGATGGGCGGCGACGAGTTCGCCGTCCTGCTGCGCGACCTCGACGCCCCGGAGCGCGCGCAGGACGTCGCGCGTCGCATCATCGGCGCGCTCACGCCGCCGTTCCACCTGGCCGCCGACGAGGTGACCACGCACTGCTCGATCGGGATCGCGTACCCGGACGCGACCGTCGCCGGCGCGTCGGAGCTGCTGCGCAACGCCGACATCGCGATGTACGTGGCCAAGCGCGAGTCGAAGGGCAGCTTCCGGCTCTTCGAGGAGTCGATGCACGACGAGGCGCAGGCCCGTCTGTCCCTGCGTACCGAGCTCCAGGCGGCCGTCGAGCACGACCAGTTCGAGGTCCACCTCCAGCCGCTCGTCGACCTGTCCTCGGGGATGCTGGTCGGGGCGGAGGCGTTGCTCCGGTGGGACCACCCCACCAAGGGGCTGCTCACGCCGGGGGCGTTCCTCGAGCTCGCGGAGGAGTCCGGCCTGCTGGTCCCCATCGGCTCGCTGGTGCTCGAGCGGGCCTGCCGCGCCGCCGCGGACTGGACCGAGCCGCTGACGCTGACCGTGAACATCGCGCGCAGCCAGCTCACCCGGAGCGACCTGGTCGCCGACGTCGCGAGGGCGCTCGAGGCAAGCGGGCTCGCCCCCGACCGCCTGTTGCTCGAGGTGACGGAGTACGCGGTCATGCAGGACATCGACCGCTCCCACGAGATCCTGTCGCGGCTGGTCGGGCTGGGCGTCCGCGTGGCGCTCGACGACTTCGGGACCGGCTACTCGTCGCTCGAGCACCTCGCGCGGCTGCCGGTCCACCTGCTGAAGGTGGCCAAGACGTTCGTCGACGGCATCGGCAACGAGGACCGCCGCGCCGTGGTCGCCCGCGGCATCGTCGACCTCGCGCGGGCCCTGGGGCTCGGCACGATCGCCGAGGGCATCGAGACGGAGGTCCAGGCCGCTCAGCTGCGGGCGTGGGGCTGCGCGCTCGGCCAGGGGTACCTCTTCGGTCGACCCGTGCCCGCTCGCGACTTCCCCGGTGGGGCCGGCACCGTCGTCACGCTCGACGTTGCGCTGCCGCCCGGCGGCGCGACGGAGGCGGTCGGGGAGGTCACCGAGCCGCGGTAGCCTCGCCGGCCATGAGCGCAGCCAAGAAGAACGACCTCGGCGTCACGCCCCTGAGCGAGGACGTCTCCGCCTGGTACAACGAGCTGGTCTTCAAGGCCGAGCTCGCGGACCGCGGGCCCGCCAAGGGCACCATGGTGATGCGGCCGTACGGCTACACCATGTGGGAGCTGTTGCAACGGCAGCTCGACGACCGCTTCAAGGCGACCGGGCACGTCAACGCGTACTTCCCGCTCTTCATCCCGGAGAGCTACCTCAAGCGCGAGGCCGAGCACGTCGAGGGCTTCTCGCCCGAGCTGGCCGTGGTGACCCACGCCGGCGGCAAGGAGCTCGAGGAGCCGCTGGTCGTTCGGCCCACCTCCGAGACCGTCATCGGCGAGATGTACGCCAAGTGGATCTCGTCGTACCGCGACCTGCCGCTGCTCATCAACCAGTGGGCGAACGTGGTCCGGTGGGAGCTGCGCCCCCGCATCTTCCTGCGCACCACCGAGTTCCTCTGGCAGGAGGGCCACACCGCGCACGTCGACGAGGCGGACGCGATGGAGGAGACCCTTCGGATGCACGACGTCTACGCCGAGTTCGCGCTGAACGTCGCGGCCATCCCGATGGTCCAGGGCGAGAAGACCGCCGGCGAGCGCTTCGCCGGGGCCGTCCGGACCTTCACCATCGAGGGGATGATGCGGGACGGCAAGGCCCTGCAGTCGGGCACCTCGCACTACCTCGGCACGAACTTCGCCAAGGCGTTCGAGATCCAGTTCACCGACGAGAACAACGAGCAGCGGTACGCCCACACCACCTCGTGGGGCATGTCGACGCGCATGATCGGCGCGACCATCCTCGCCCACGGCGACGACGCGGGCCTGGTGCTCCCGCCGCGGCTCGCCCCCATCCAGTTCGTGCTCATCCCGATCGGTCGCGGCGAGGACGGCGAGCGCTGCGTCGCACGGGCCCACGAGGTGGCCTCGGAGCTGCGCGCCGCCGGTGTGCGGGTCCACGTCGACGACCGTGACCAGTCCCCGGGGTTCAAGTTCAACGACTGGGAGCTCAAGGGCGTGCCGCTGCGCGCCGAGCTCGGCCCGCGGGACCTCGAGGCCGGCCACACGCTGGTCGCCCACCGCATCGGCGAGGTCGACGAGAAGGGTCGTCCCGTCAAGGAGACGATCCCGCTCGACCAGCTCGTGGCGCGTGTCCCGGCGATGCTCGACGCCTACCACGACGCGCTCGTGGCCCGGGCGCTCGCGTTCCGCCAGGAGCGCACCGCCGTGGTCGACGACTGGGACGCGTTCGCCGCGCAGGTCGCCACGGGCTTCGCCGAGGTCGTGCACTGCGGCCGGCCCACGTGCGAGGACGACATCAAGGCCGAGACAGCCGCGACCCCGCGTTGCATCCTGATGGAGGGCGAGGCCGCCGAGGGCCCGTGCATCCGCTGTGGCGAGCCCTCGGCCTACGACCGCCGGGTGGTCTTCGCTCGGGCGTACTGACGGGTCGACCGACGCGTCAGATGTGACACACCCTCGGGGTGATGGTGGACCTCCACCGTCCGAGGGAGCCACATCGTGCCGCAGCTCGACCCCACCCGCGTCGAGGTCGTCCTCGACCTCGAGAACCTCCTCGCCCCGTCCTTCGGGGCCGACCCCGCCGCGGCGGTGCGGCGCATCGCCGAGGTGCGTCGTGTCGCCCTCCGCCACGGGACCCGGATCGCCGGGTTCGGCTGCGGGGACCGGCGCCTCGTGGCGCGGCTCGTCCACCCCGCGCTGGCGTGGCTCCAGCTGTTCCCCGGCGCCGCCGGTCCGGACCGTGCGGACACCGAGCTGCAGCGACGGATGCGCGACGTGGAGCGCACCGGCGTCGGCACCGTGGTGGTGGGGACGGGGGACGGCGGGTTCGCGCTGGCGGTGGCCCGCCTGCGTGCGCAGGGCCGCCGCGTGGTCGTCGTCGGGCTGGCCGGGCACGTCTCGTGGCGCCTCCACCGGGTCGCCAGCGAGGTCGTCCTGCTCGACGAGCGAGAGGCCGCGGCCGGGGTGCTCGCCGGGGTAGCGTGAGCCGGCGGTCGGGGTCGGCCCCGCGCCGCGAGGGCCGCGACGGGCGGCGAGCGCGGGAGGAGCGGACGTTGCTGCGGCTGGGCTGGCTCACGATCGACACGCTGGACGTGGCGCGGCAGGTGGCGTTCTGGAAGCCGCTGCTGGGCTACGACGAGCTGTTCGAGGGCGCGCTGGTCCCACCACCCGGCACCGGGACCGGGATCCTGCTGTACCCCGACGGCATCGACAGCCCGAAGCGCGGCAGGAACCGTGTCCACCTCGACCTCGCGAGCCGCGACCAGGCGGCCACCGTCACCCGCGCGCTCGAGCTCGGTGCGGTCCACGTGGACGTCGGCCAGGGGGAGGACGTCCCGTGGGTGGTCCTCGCGGACCCCGAGGGCAACGAGTTCTGCGTCCTCGGTGACCGCCAGCCGCCGGCGCTGCCCGGACGCGGGGAGCGCGACGTCTGGATCGACGCGGTCGTGCTCGACGTGCCGAGCGCCGACCGGGCCGCCCGGTTCTGGGGGGACCTGCTCGGCTGGGACGAGGACGACCGCGACGTCGACCTGGTGGTCCTGCGGGACCCGACCGGCAAGCGGGACGACCTCGCGTTCGTCGACGTCCGGGCCGAGAAGCGGGGCAAGAACCGGGTCCACCCCGACCTCGTCCGCAGCGGCGACGACCTCGGGCCCGAGGTGCGACGCGCCCTGGACCTCGGGGCCACCCCCGCGGACATCGGCCAGGGCGACGTGCCCTGGGCCGTGCTCGCCGACCCCGCGGGCAACGAGTTCTGCATCCTGGCGCCTCGCGAGCTCGACTGATCACGCGGTCCCGCGCCGGCGGTAGCGTGCGCCCCCGTCGACCCCGATGGACGAGGAGCCGCCCGTGACCACCGTCGTGCTGGTCCGCCACGCCACGACGGCGGCGACCGGGAAGCGGCTCGGGGGGTGGACGGACGCCTCCCTCGACGAGCGCGGCGTCGGTCAGGCCGAGGCCACGGCCGAGCGCCTCGCCGAGGCGCCGCTGGTCGCCGTGTACGCGTCCCCGATCGTCCGCACGCAGGAGACGGCCCGCATCGTCGCCCGGCCGCACGGGCTGAAGGTGCGCACCCGTCGGGGGCTCGGTGAGGTCGACTACGGCGACTGGACCGACCGGACCCTCGCGTCCCTGCGGAAGCTCGCGTACTGGCGGGTCATCCAGACCACGCCGTCGCGCGTCTCCTTCCCCGGTGGCGGCACCATCCGCGGGGCCCAGGCGGCGGCCGTCGACACGATCGAGGCCCTCGCCGCCGAGCACCCCGACGACACGATCGCCGTGGTCAGCCACGCCGACGTCCTCAAGGCCGTGGTGGCCCACTACCTCGGGATGCCGCTCGACACGTTCCAGCGCATCCACATCGCCCCGGCGAGCGTGTCGGTCCTCCACCTCCCGACCGACGGACCCCCGATGCTCGCCCGGCTCAACGACACCGGGCCGCTCACCTGGACCCGGCCGGGCGGGGCGTCCGGCACGAATCCGACCGGCGGGTCGCCCGACCCACGCACCCCGAGAAAGCAGCGCCGCACGTGATCGAGGCCGAGCTCACCACCCCGTTCCACGTCACCGTGGGGTTCGTCGGCGTGCCCGGCGACCGCACGTTCCACCTCCAGGCGCAGGACGACGACCAGCTCGTCACCCTGACCGTCGAGAAGACGCAGGTGGCGGGCCTTGGGGAGCTGCTCACCCAGCTCCTCGCCCGGCTCGACGACGCGCCGGCGACCGACTGGGACCGCGCGGCCATGGAGCTGCGCGAGCCGATCGAGCCCCGCTGGCGGGTGGGGGAGATCTCCATCGGTGCGACCCCCGAGGGTGGTCGGATCCTGCTCGAGCTGGCCGAGCTCCAGCCCCCCGGCGACGAGCGCGACCCGTGGGAGGTCCGCGTCTGGCCCGACCAGGACCAGGTGCGCCGGCTCGCCGCGCACGCGCTCGAGATCGTCGGGCAGGGCAGGCCGATCTGCGAGCTCTGCGGTCGCCCGAAGGAGCTCGACGGCAGCCACGTCTGCCCGGCCACCAACGGGCACGGGCGGCTCTCCCGGACGTGAGCCCCGACGTGAGCCCGACCCCCGGCGTGAGCGAGGAGGACCGGCGCGCGCACCTCGAGACGGCCGAGCTGGAGGTCGTCGGTCGGTTCGCGGACGCGTCGAACGCGACCCTGCTCGTGCGGCTGCGCGCTCCGGGTGGGGTGTGGCCGGAGCTGCCCGTCGACGACGCGGGTGGGCTCGCGATCGCCGACCTCCCCGCCGACGGGTTCGGGGTGTGGAAGCCCCGGCTCGGTGAGGCGCCCCTGTGGGACTTCCCCGACGGGACCCTGCACCGTCGCGAGGTCGCCGCGTACGAGGTCGACCGGCTGCTGGGCACGGGGCTCGTCCCGCTCACGGTCGTCCGTGGGGACGACGTCCCGCACGGTCCGGGGGCGCTGCAGCGGTTCGTCCCGCACGACCCGCAGGCGCACTACTTCACGCTGCTGGAGCGCGGGGACGACGCGGTCGTGGCACAGCTGCGGGCCATGGTCGTGCTCGACCTGGTGCTCGACAACGCGGACCGCAAGGGCGGGCACGTCCTGCTCGAGGGCGACCGGGTGCGGCTCGTCGACCACGGGGTGTGCTTCCACCCGGAGCCGCACCTGCGCACCGTCGCGTGGCACTTCGCCGGCGAACCGGTCCCCGAGGAGCTCCGCTCCCCGGTGGCCCGCCTCGCCGACCTGCTGGCCGGGCGCGACCCGGCGACCGACGCCCTGCGCGACCTGCTCGACGACGTCGAGGTGACTCGGCTGCGCGAGCGGTGCGAGGAGGTCGCCGGGCTCGAGCGTTTCCCCGCGCCGGCGGGCCCACGCTCGACCCCGTGGCCGCTGCTGTAGGGGGCCCGTCCGGTCCGGCACACTCGGGGCATGGCCACCTACCGCGAGCAGGGCATCGTCCTGCGCACCCACAAGCTCGGGGAGACCGACCGCATCGTCAACCTCCTGACCACCGGGCGGGGCAAGGTCCGGGCGGTCGCCAAGGGGGTGCGCCGACCGGGGTCCCGGTTCGGCGGTCGGCTCGAGCCCTACTCGCTGGTGGACCTGCAGCTGTACGAGGGCCGCAACCTCGACGTGGTGAACCAGGCCGAGCTCGTCTCCGCGCACGACGCCGTGCGGACCGACTTCGGCCTGTCCGCTGCCGCCGCCACGATGGTCGAGGCCGTGGACGCGGTCGCACAGGAGGGCGAGCGCGACACCCGGCTGTTCCTGCTGCTGCGTGCCGGTCTCGACGCGCTCGACGCCGCCCCGCCCTACCCGGCCGTGTTCGTCGACGCGTTCCTGCTGCGGCTCGCCGGCGCGCAGGGGTTCCACGTCTTCACCGACGCGTGCGCGCGCTGCCGCGCGATGGGCTCCCACCCGTTCCTGTCGGTCGTGCACGGCGGCATGCTCTGCGCCGACTGCGCCCCCGCGGGCACCAAGGCCGTGGACGACCGCGTCGTGGCGGCCGTGCGGCTGCTCGCCTCCGACCGGTGGGCCGCACTCGTCGAGGCCGGGGAGGACCTCGCCACCCGCGGCACGGCGGCGTCGTACGCGCGGGCCTTCGCCGAGCACCACCTCGACCGGCGGCTGCGAAGCTACGACCTCGTCCCTCGCTGACCGGGGCTCGTCGGGGCCGCGGTCAGACGGCCACCACGTCGAGTCGGTCCCCGTCGGCGACGATGACCAGGCCCGCGCCGGCGGCGACGACCCGCGCTCCCGGGGGCAGCGAGAAGGTCGCCGTCCGCCGTCCGGTCGCCGCGACGACGATCCGCACCACCTCCTCCTCGGCGAGCGCGACCAGGCCCCGCCCGACCGGCAGGAGCTGCGCCCGCTCCTCGCCCGGCGTCGCCGACCACGCGAGCCGGCCGCCGGCGAGGTCGAGCGCCGACACGGCCCCCGGCGCGTCGGTCCCCTGCTGCAGCGCCAGCCCGTCGACCAGCGTCAGCGGCCAGGACGGCAGGTCGGTGGCGTACAGGTGCACCCAGCGGACGTCGCCGTCGGCCGGGTCGAGCCCGAGGACCCGGACGTTGCGTCGGTCGAGGCGGGAGGTCGACGGGTCGAGCCGCACGACGACGGTCCCGGCGTCGCCGGTGAGGTCGATCGCGTTGGACAGCGACGTGGCCACCGGGACGGCCCAGCGACGCTCGCCGGTGCGCAGGTCCGTCGCGGTCAGGGTGACCTGGACGTCGAGCACGAGCACGAGCTCGCCCGCCGCGCCGGCGGCGACGATCCGAGCGCCCGGCGTCGGCGACCGCCAGCGCTCGATGCCGTCGGCGACGTCCAGCGCGAGCACCTGCTGGGGGCCGAGCAGCGCGACCACGTCGGTGGTGAGCGCCACGACCCGCAGCGGTGGCCCATTGAGCCGGCCGTCCAGGTCGGCGACCCACCGGGTCGTGCCGTCGGTCACGTCGATGGCGCGCACCTCGGCGTCGCCGCGGCCGAGCAGCACGACGTCGTCGACCACGGCGAGCACGTCGAGCCGGTCGCCGCGGGGCGCCGGGAGGTGCCAGCCGCGACCCCGCAGGTCGGCCGGGAAGCCGAGGAGCCCGCCGAGGGTCGTGCGGACGAGGACCGGCGGTGGGGCCGCCGGCGGTGGCACCTCCACGTCGCCGGCCCGGGCGATCGCGTCCGGGGTGACGAGCGCCGCCCCCACCACGTCACCGTCGGCCTCGTGCCCCCCGCCGAGCCAGTCCGCGGGGACCTCGACGGGGTCGACGTCGGCGGTGAACGACGAGCGCAGCGTGCCTCCGGAGCGCGACACCCACGACACCTCGCGGCCCTGGTCGCGCAGCAGGAGCACGGTGCCGTCGGCGCGGACCCGCGCGTCGACCAGCCCGCCCGTGTCGAGCGACCCGGTGGAGCACGGCGCGTCCGACTGCAGGCACGGCTGGAGCCCGCTCGGCACGTCGCCCGCCGCCGGCGCGCGCTCGGCCGGCTGCCGAGGGACGAGCTCGCGGGGCAGCACGACCGCGTCGTCCCCGCCGCCGGCGTCGGGCCGCACCCCGACCGTGACGACCGCCGCCAGCACGAGCAGCGCGACGAGCGCCACGCGCGGCGGCCGCCGGCTCGAGGGCTCCCGCCGGCGGGGCCGTTCGGGGGGCAGCCCGACGGGGGCGGTGCCGGCAGCGTGGCCACACTGGCCGCAGAACCTCGAGCCGCGCGCCCACGGCGTGCCGCACTCGGGGCAGCGCCGGGCCACGGGTCTCCCTTCGACGTCCCGAGTGTGCCCGGGGGTGCGCGGGCCTGCGCCGCTAGGCTGCTCCCGGACGCATCCGCCCTCGTCACCGCCCGGCTCGGGCGAGGTCACCCGCCTGGAGGGGTCGTGTACGCCGACGAGCTGGACCCGGAGCGCATGCCTCGACACGTCGCCGTCATCATGGACGGCAACGGCCGCTGGGCGAACCTCCAGGGGCTGAAGCGCAACGTGGGTCACGAGGCGGGCGAGCGGGCGCTGTTCGACACGGTCGAGGGCGCGCTGGAGCTCGGCATCGAGGCGCTCACGGTCTACGCGTTCTCCACCGAGAACTGGAAGCGGCCGGCCGAGGAGGTCCGCTTCCTGATGAACTTCAACGAGTCGCTGCTGGTGCGTCGCTCCGACGAGCTCCACGAGCGCGGTGTCAGGGTGCGGTTCATCGGGCGCCGGGGCCGGCCGGTCCCGAAGCGGCTCGTGACGCTCATCGAGGACACCGAGGCGAAGACCGCCGACAACGAGCGGCTCACCCTCTACATCGCGTTCAACTACGGGGCACAGACCGAGCTCGTCGACGCCGCCCGGCAGCTCGCCGAGGACGTGGCCTCGGGGGCGCTGAAGCGGATCGACGAGCGAGCGCTGGAGGCCCGGCTCTACGCGCCCGAGATGCCCCCGGTCGACCTGCTGGTGCGGACCAGCGGCGAGCAGCGCATCTCCAACTACCTGCTGTGGCAGGCCGCGTACGCGGAGCTCGTCTTCGTCGAGACGCTCTGGCCCGACTTCGACCGGGTCGAGCTGGCCCGCTGCGTGCTCGAGTACCAGCGGCGGGAACGGCGCTTCGGCAAGGCCGTCGACAAGGTCGTGCGCGTACGCGGTTGACGCGCGCCTCGGCAGGTGCCGGGCCGCTCGACGTCGAAGGACCTCGGCGACCCCACCCCACGTCCGAAGGTCCGTCACCGTGGTCGCCCCCGTCACCCGCCGCACCCTGCTGAAGCTCGGCGCCACCGCCGGCGCGGCCGCGTCGCTGCCGTTCACCGTCGCCGCCCGCAGCGCCGGCTCCGGCCTGCTGCTGCCGGGGGACCCGCCGACCACGGGCTTCGAGGACCGGGGCGGGGCGAGCTGGACGACCCACGAGGAGGAGCTCGCGTTCCTCGGCACCATCGCGGCGGAGCGCTCCGACCGACTCCGGCTCGAGGTGCTCGACACCCTGCCGTCCGGGCGGCCGCTGCACCTCGCCGTCCTGGGCGCGCCGGTCACGCGCGGCGAGGTCGCGAAGGCGACCCCGACCGTGCTCGTCGTCGGGTCGCAGCACGGCAACGAGCCCGCTGGGCGCGAGGCCGCACTCAAGCTCATCCGGGACCTGGCGTACGGCACCGACCCGAAGGTGCTCGCGCAGCTCGAGCGGCAGACCATCCTCGTGATCCCGTCGGCGAACCCCGACGGGCGGGCCGCGAACTCGCGCGGCAACGCCAACGGCATCGACATCAACCGCGACCACCTCGGCATGCGCACGCGGGAGGCGCAGGCCATGGCACGCGTCATCCGTGACTGGGCGCCGAGCCTCGCGCTCGACCTGCACGAGTACGGCCCGAGCCTGCCGGTCCTGTACGACGACGACATCCTCTACCTGTGGCCGCGCAACCTGAACGTGGACACCGCGGTGCAGGACGCGGCCCGCTCCTTCTGCCTGCAGTACGTCAAGAAGGACGCCGAGGCGGCGGGGTACACCGCCGACGAGTACGGCCTGTACAAGGTCGGCCCGAACGTCGGCCCGGTGGCCGTCCCGGTCGACGCCGAGATCACGCAGACCGCGGGCGACGGGGACGAGGGGATCTGCCGCAACGCCGTCGGGCTGCGGCACGTCATGGGCGTGCTCATCGAGTCGGCGGTGAGCCAGAACCCGAAGAACGGCGCACAGGACCTCACGACCGCCGGGCTCCAGAGCCGGCGCGTCGCCTCCCAGATGGTCGTGCTGGCGTCGACGCTGCGGTTCATGCGCGAGCAGGGCGAGGCCGCGAAGGCGGTCACCGACGGCGCACCCGGACGCAAGGCCCGCGAGGGGGCGGAGCGCTCCGCGCCGCTGTTCTTCAACGGCGCGGACAACCGGGCCCCGACCTCGTTCGCCTCGCCGCCGCCGTCCGGCTACCGCCTCACCGCGGCCCAGGCCGACGCGGAGGCCCTGACGATGGACCTCCACGGCATCAGCCGGACCGTCGAACCCGGCGGCACCGTCCGCGTCTCCATGGCCCAGCACGCCGAGCCCGCCATCGGCCTGCTGTTCGACGCCCGGGGGGCACGGCGGGTCGTGGCCGGGCAGGCGCTCGACGACTGATCCGCGCTCGACCGGCCCCGCGGGTCGCTAGCGTCCCCTCGTGCGGCGCGCCAGCGCCGTGCGGGACGGAGCGCCGCCGTGACCACGCTCGCCGACCGACCTGCCACGGCCCTGCTCGTGGTCGACGTCCAGGTGGGTGTCCTCGCCGAGGCGCACGAGCGTGACCGGGTGGTCGGCACCATCGCCGGGCTCGTCGAGCGGGCCCGCGCCGCCGGTACCCCCGTGGTGTGGGTCCAGCACGCCGACGCCGACCTGCCGCGGGGATCGACGGCGTGGGAGCTCGTCCCCGAGCTCGTCCGGGAGCCGACCGAGCCGGTGGTGCACAAGTCCCACGGGGACAGCTTCGAGGGCACCGACCTCGAGGATGTCCTCGCCGGGGCCGGGGTCGGCAGGCTGGTGGTCGTCGGCGCGCAGACGGATGCCTGCGTCCGCTCGACCCTGCACGGCGCGCTGGTCCGCGGCTACGACACGCTGCTGGTGCGCGAGGCCCACACGACGGAGGACCTCAGCGCGTGGGGTGCGCCGCCGCCGGCGCAGGTGATCGCGCACACGAACCTGTACTGGTCGCACCAGACGGCACCGGGGCGCGAGGCGGGCACGATCTCCGTGGACGACGTGGCCTTCGGCGGCTGAGCAGCTCGCGCGTGAGCGCACAGGACAGTGCGCCGAACGTGACCGTTGTGTCCGTTTCCGTGCGGTGTGCGCAACACGGCGACGCGAGGTGGCCCGCACCGACTCTGCTCCGTCGGTGCCCCCGCTGACGGTCGTGCCCCCCGCCGACCCGTTCGGGCGGAGGCGAGCGCCGTGGCGTCAGAGCGGGGCCGCGGCAGACCCACAGGAGGGGACCCGTGAGGAGAAGGTCGATCCTGCCGCTGATCGCGGCGCTCTCGATGCTCGGCCTGGCCGCGCCGGCGACCGCCGGCGGCCAGGGCAGCGACCCGGCGCCCGTGCTCGGTGCCGACCAGCCCGGCGCGATCGACGGCGAGTACATCGTCGTGTTCGAGAAGGGCGCACGCGCGGCGGACGTGGCCGCCGCCCGCCGCGACGCACAGCGCCGCGGCGCGACCGTGACCAGGAGCTACGGCGCGGCCCTGCAGGGCTTCGCCGGCGCGATCCCGGGCAACGCGCTCGAGGGACTGCGCCGCAACCCGAACGTCGCGTTCATCGAGGCGGACCAGGTGGTCACCACGGTCGCGACCCAGACGAACGCGACCTGGGGGCTCGACCGCGTCGACCAGCGCAGCCTCCCGATGAACGGCACGTACACGTACACGCCCACCGGCAGCGGCGTGCACGCCTACGTGATCGACACCGGCATCCGCGCCAGCCACACCGAGTTCACGGGGCGCATGGGCAACGGCGCCACGGCGATCGGCGACGGTCGCGGTTCCGACGACTGCAACGGGCACGGCACCCACGTCGCCGGCACGGTCGGCGGCACGACCTACGGCGTGGCCAAGGCCGTCACGCTGCACGCCGTGCGCGTCCTGGACTGCCAGGGATCGGGCACGAACTCGGGCGTGATCGCCGGTGTCGACTGGGTGACCGCCAACCACGTGAAGCCGGCGGTCGCGAACATGTCGCTCGGCGGTGGCATCTCCAGCGCGCTGGACACCGCCGTCAGCAACTCGATCGCCGCCGGTGTGACGTACGCGCTCGCCGCCGGGAACGAGAACGCCGACGCCTGCGGCTCGTCGCCGGCACGGGTCGCGGCCGGTCTGACGGTCGGGTCCACCACCTCGACCGACGCGCGCTCCTCGTTCTCGAACTGGGGCTCCTGCGTGGACCTGTTCGCGCCCGGCTCGAGCATCACCAGCGCGTGGCACACGTCGAACACGGCCACCAACACCATCAGCGGCACCTCGATGGCCGCTCCGCACGTCGCCGGCGTCGCCGCCCTGTACCTGCAGGGCAACCCTTCGGCCACGCCGGCCCAGGTCGGCTCAGCGATCCTCGGGGACGCGACCACCGGCAAGGTGACCGACACCGTCGGGACCGCGAACCTGCTGCTCTACTCGCTGCTCGACGGGGCGGGTCAGGGCGGCGGCACCCCGCCGCCGTCGAGCACCCCGTGCGGCCTCCCCGAGCTCCACACCGGGTCGCTGTCCGGCTCCGGCGCCAACGCGATCGAGCCGAACGGGACCTACTACTACAGCGGCTCGGGCACCCACACGGGTTGCCTCCAGGGGGCGTCGGGGACCGACTTCGACCTCTACCTGTACCGGTGGAACGGGAGCCGGTGGGTTCGCGTGGCATCGTCGACGTCCTTCTCGTCGACCGAGCAGATCAGCTACGCGGGCAGCGCCGGCTACTACTACTGGGAGATCCGCTCCTACACGGGCAGCGGCTCCTACTCCTTCGGGCTCGGGCGGCCGTGAGCCGCTGACCGCCTGACCGCGGCACCGTCAGGGGCGCCGGCGCACGCCGCCGGCGCCCCTGACGCCTGTCCACAGCCACGCCGGGTGGGCGCTGGTCCCCGAGCCCCCGGTGCGGCAGGGTCGCCGCCGTTGCCCGACCGAGCGGAGAACGGCACCATGGCGACCAGCGAACGGGACCGCGACGAGCTGCGACAGGCGCTCGTGCGGGCACTCGGGGACCGACCTGCGGAGACGCTCATGGAGTCGCTGCCGCCCGACCGGTGGGACGAGCTCGCCCGTCGGCGCGACCTCGACCCGTTCGTCACCAAGGAGGACCTGCGGGAGCTGGAGGCGCGGATGGCCTCGAAGGAGGACCTGCGGGAGCTGGAGGCGCGGATGGCCTCCAAGGAGGACCTGCGGGAGCTGGAGGCCCGGATGGCCTCCAAGGAGGACCTCTGGGAGCTGCGCGCGGAGGTCCGGGCGATCCCCGGTGAGATCCGGGCGGACGTGCGCGACCTCGTGCTGGCCCAGAACCGGTTGCTGTTCTTCTCGATGATCGGGGCCATCTTCACCACCGCCTCGCTCGCCTTCGCCGCCGCGCAGCTCTGACCGCCGGGGCGGGGCTCAGGGGTCGCGTGTCCGCAGCGCCAGGTCGAGCAGGACGTGGAGGTCGTCGAGGTCCGACGCCCGGGCGACGCACTCGCGCAGCACCTCGTGGGTGATGCCCGGTCGCTCCGCGTAGGCCGCGAGCACCGCCGTGGCGCCCTCGTGCCCGTCCCCGAACCGCGCTCTCACGAGATGGTCGAGCACCGGGTCCGCGGCCAGCCGGGCCGCGACGGCGCGGTGCCGGTCCCGGGTGCCGACGGCGAGCAGCCAGGCGCCACCGACGAGGGCCCGGAGCGCCACCACCGAGGCGGCCACGAGCGGACCCACCGGCGAGAGCGCCACGAGGCCGGCGGCGACCGAGCCGCCGAGCAGCACCGCCACGCCGAGGGTCAGCTGCCGCTCCGGCGACATCAGCCGAGCACCGGGCCGCGCGGACGGGGCAGGTCGAGCCCGAGCACCCGGGCGAACCCGTCGAGGATCCCGAGGGTCAGGCCCCAGACCGTCCGCTCCCCGTGGCGGATGCCCGCGAAGGGCCCGAGCCCGCGGTAGCGGTGGCGGACGGCGTTGGTCGGGTCGAGCAGGTGGGCGAGGTCGATCCAGACGGTCGCGGCCACCTCGCCCGGCTCCGGCCTCGTCGGCAGGACGGCATCCAGCGCGTACACGAACGTCGCGACGTGACCCCGCCCGAACCGCTCCCGGTGGTCGTCGAGGCGCCCCACGGGGTCCGGCAGGTGGAGGCCGACCTCCTCGGCCGTCTCGCGCGCCGCCGTGGCCGCGAGCGATGCGTCACCCGGGTCGCGCTTCCCACCCGGCAGGGCCATCTGCCCGGACCACCGATCGCCGGGGTGGGTCGCGCGCTCGATGAACAGCGCCGACGGCCCGCGCGGGGTCGGCGCGAGGATCAGCGCCGTGGCGGCGACCCAGCCCGGGGTGTCGTCACCGACGACGTCGGGGGCGTGCGCCGCGACCGCTCGGACGACCTCGGTCAGCGTCGGTGGTGGCGGCGTCGCGCCCTGCGGGTCCGTCACGGCGGCCTCCCGATCGGTCGGCTCGTGCGCCGATGGGACAGGCGCCGGCGCTGCTGCACGGGACCGGCCTCGTCCTGTCGGCTCCCTGTGGCCGTCGCGACGGTACCGCCGGTCCGGCGGAAGCCGAGCCCGCGGAACCCGGGACCCGTATCCTCCCCGAGGTTGCGGCGAGGAGGCCAGGGTGCAGGGACGCGACGACGGGGGGAGCGGGGGCCCCGCCGGCGTGCTGCACGCTGACGTGCAGCGGCTCCGTGAGGACCTGCCGACCCTCGAGGCCGTGGAGCGTCGCCGGGGCCAGCTGTGGGCCGTGGCCGGCGTGCTGCTGCTGGCCAGCTCGTCGGTGGTCTTCCTGCTCATCGCCGATCCCGACGCGGCGCGCATCCTGCCCGACAACGTCGGGATCCGGCTCGGCTTCGGGGGCCTCTCGCTCGCCTTCCTCCTCTACGTCTTCGACCAGGAGCGCCGCCTCCGGGTGCTCTCCGAGGCGCTGGTGCGGGAGCGTGTGCTGTCGACCGCCCTCACCAGCCGGGTCCGCGACCTCGGGACACTGAGCCGGGTCGGCCACATCGTCAACGCCGTCCTGTCCACCGAGGAGGTCCTCGAGGTCGTCCTCGACGGCGCGTTCGAGCTGACCGGGGGCGTCCGCGGCTCGGTGATGCTGGTCGACGGGGACCACCTGGAGGTGGCCGTGGCCGCCGGTGCCGACCGCGCCCCGGTCGGTCGTCGCCAGCCGATGTCCGCAGGGGTCGCGGGGTGGGTCGCGACGATGCGCGAGCCCGTGCTCATCACCGGCCGTGTCGCCGCTGGCCAGTTCGACGACCTGCAGGATCGCGCTGCCGACGGGGGCTCGTCCGTGATCGCGCCGATGCTCGTCGCCGACGAGCTCGTGGGGATCCTCGCCCTCGAGCGCTCGCCCGACGCCGAGGCGTTCACCGAGTGGGAGATGCGGGCGGTGACCCTCTTCGCCGCCCACGCCGCCACGGCGGTCGCCAACTCGCAGCGCTACGAGCGCGAGCGTCAGAACGTCGAGCGGCTCGCCGAGCTGGTCGAGCGGCGCGGCGACGAGGTCGCCCGGATGGTCCACGACCTCAAGGCGCCGTTGACCGCCATCCTCGGGTTCGCAGCGCTCGTGCGCCGCCGCCCCATGCCGCCGGAGCAGCAGCTGGAGGTGCTCGAACGGCTGGAGCACGCGGGCCGGCAGCTCCTGGTGATGATCGAGGAGGTGCTGCGCGGCGCGAGCGAGGAGGCCCTCGCCGACGTGCGTCGTGATCCCGTCGACCTCGTGCCGCTCGTCCACGAACTCGCCGAGGTGACGGCTGGCCTGGCACGCGGACGCGACGGTGTGGAACGCCAGGTCCGCGTCCACGCGGAGCCGCCGGCGGTCGTCGCTGCGGTCGACACCGGGATGGTGCGCAGCGTGCTGGTCAACCTGCTCGAGAACGCGGTGAAGTACAGCCCGCCGGGGACGCCCGTCGACCTCGAGATCAGCCGGTCCTCGCACGAGGTCCGGCTGGCGGTGCGAGACCGCGGACCCGGGGTTCCCCCGGACGAGAGGGAGGCGATCTTCGAACGCTTCCGCCAGAGGGACGGCGACGGGGCCGCGGGCGGGGTCGGGCTCGGCCTCTACATCGTGCGCTCGCTGGTGAACGCGCACGGTGGTCGTGTCGAGGTGCGCTCGGTGCCGGGTGACGGCGCGACGTTCACCGTCACGCTGCCCGCCGGCGTCGGGGCCGGCACGCCGACCGGGCCGCCCGGCCCGGTGACGGGACCGGGGGACACACCGATCGACCTGCGAGGCGTGGACGACGACGACCTGGGGGAGCCGGTCGGTTCCACCGACGAGGTGCGTTGACCTCCGTCACGACCGGCGGGACCTCAGACACCCATCGGGTGCCACACCGTCTTGGTCTCGCAGAACGCGAGGATGCGGCGCGGGTCGGGCGAGGCCGTGTGGTCCGCCTCCTCAGCCGGCGCTCGGAGCACGCGCGTGACGCCCTCGGCCGCGAGCACCTCGAGCTCGGTCGTGTCCGACCCGGCGAAGCCGGTCAGGTCGACGGCGTCGACGCCGAGGTGGCCGACGAGCCGCTCGCCGAGCTCGCCCCGGTCCCCGGCGAGGACGTTGACCACGCCCCCCGGCACGTCCGAGGTCGCGAGCACCTCGGCGAACGTGAGCGCCGGCAGGGGCCGCGAGTGCGAGGTGACCAGCACGACCGCGTTGCCGCTCACGACGATCGGCGCCAGGACGTCCACGAGCCCGAGCAGCGAGGACGACTCGGGGGCGAACGCCGCCACGACCCCGACGGGCGTGGGCAGCGAGAAGTTGAAGTACGGGCCGGCGACCGGGTTCGCGGCACCGGCGAGCTGGGGGAACTTGTCCGACCACCCCGCGAACCAGACCCACCGATCGACGGCGGCGTCGACCTGCGCGCCGGCGGCCGCCTCGTCCAGCCCCTCGTTCGCCGCGACCTCGGCGACGAACTGCTCCCGCCGGCCCTCGAGCATCTCGGCGACGCGGTAGAGGACCTGTCCGCGGTTGTGGTGGGTCGCCGCCGCCCAGCCGGGCTGCGCCTTCGTCGCGGCCTCGACCGCGTCGCGGGCGTCCTTGCGCGACGCCTGCGCGGCGTTGGCGAGCAGGGTCCCGTCCGCGCCGTGCACGGGGTACACCCGTCCCGACTCGGAGCGGGGGAACGCCCCGCCGATGTAGAGCTTGTAGGTCTTCCGCACGTCGATGCGCGTCACGTCGTCGTCCTGTCTCGTCGGCCCGCGTCGGGCCGGGTGGTGCGCGGTCCGGGCGCCCGCGGACTCAGAAGGCGAGGTCGAGGTAGGCGGCGAGGCCGTGGCGGCCGCCCTCCCGACCGAAGCCGGACTCCTTGAAGCCGCCGAAGGGGGAGGTCGGGTCGAAGCGGTTGAACGTGTTGGCCCACACGACGCCGGCCTCGAGCCGGTCGGCCATCCACAGGATCCGGCTGCCCTTCTCGGTCCACACGCCGGCGGAGAGCCCGTACGGCGTCGCGTTGGCCTTCGCCACGGCCTCGTCGGGCGTGCGGAAGGTCAGCACCGAGAGCACCGGCCCGAAGATCTCCTCGCGGGCGATCCGCATGGCCGGCTGGACGTCGGTGAACACGGTCGGTCGGAACCAGTAGCCGCGCTCGGGCAGCTCGCAGGCGGGCTGCCACGCCTCGGCACCCTCGTCACCCCCGGCGGCCACGAGCGCGGTGATCCGCTCCAGCTGCTCGGCCGAGTTGATGGCGCCGACGTCGGTGTTCTTGTCCAGCGGGTCGCCGACGCGCAGCGTCGCCATGCGTCGCGTGAGCCGCTCGACCACCTCGTCGTGGATCGACTCCTGGACCAGCAGGCGGCTGCCGGCGCAGCACACGTGTCCCTGGTTGAAGAAGATGCCGTCCACGATGCCCTCGACCGCCTGGTCGATCGGGGCGTCGTCGAACACGACGTTCGCCGCCTTGCCGCCGAGCTCGAGCGTGAGCCTCGTGCGGCTGCCGGCGAGCTGGCGCTGGATGGCCTTGCCGACCTCGGTCGACCCCGTGAACGCGACCTTGTCGACCCCGCCGTGAGCGACGAGCGCCGCGCCGGTGTCGCCGGCTCCGGGCAGGATGTTGACCACGCCCGGCGGCAGGTCGGCCTCGCGGCACAGCTCGGCGAAGGCGAGCGCCGTGAGCGGGGTGGTCTCGGCCGGCTTCAGGACCACGGTGTTGCCGCACGCCAGCGCCGGCGCGACCTTCCACGCGAGCATCAGCAGCGGGAAGTTCCACGGGATGACCTGCGCCGCGACGCCGAGCGGCCGAGGGTCCAGGCCGTACCCCGCGTGCTCGAGCTTGTCGGCCCACCCCGCGTGGTAGAAGAAGTGCGCGGCGACGAGCGGCAGGTCGACGTCGCGGGTCTCACGGATCGGCTTGCCGTTGTCGATCGACTCGAGCACGGCGAGGGCACGCGCGTGCTCCTGCAGCAGCCGGGCGATGCGGAACAGGTACTTCGCGCGCTCCCGGCCCGGCATCGCCGCCCACGTCTCCGCACCGCTGCGGGCGGCGCGCACGGCCGCGTCGACGTCGGCGGGCCCGGCGGTCGCGACCTCGGCGAGCACCTCCTCGGTGGAGGGGTCGACGGTCTTCAGCGTGCCGCCGTCGACCGGGTCGACGAACTCGCCGCCGATGAACAGCCGGGTCGTCGGGATGCGGGCCAGCGAGCGCGCCTCGGGTGCCGGCGCGTACTCCCATGTCGGCGTCGTGAGGTCGACCGTGGTGGTGTCGCCGGTCCGGGTGGTGGCGTCCGGGGTGTCGGTCATCGTGGTGCGTGCTCCTGCGGCGGTGTCGCCGGTGGCGTGCGTCGGGGGTGCGGGCCGGGCTCAGTCGACGGGGATGCGCTCGCGCGTCCAGTAGCGGCCGGTCGCGCGGGTCCGCCGTTGACGGACCAGGTCGTCGAGCAGGCTCGACGCGCCGAAGCGGAACCGCTCCGGGGTCAGCCACGCGGGGCCGGCCACCTCGTTGACGAGCACGAGGTAGCGCAGCGCGTCCTTCGCGGCGCGGATCCCACCGGCGGCCTTCACCCCGCGGTGCTCGCCGGTGGCGCGGTGCCAGTCCCGGACCGCCTCGAGCATCACCAGCGTGACCGGGCGGGTCGCGGCGGGGGAGACCTTGCCGGTCGAGGTCTTGATGACGTCCCCGCCGGCGAGCAGGGCGAGCCACGACGCGCGGCGGACGTTGTCGTGGGTCGCGAGCTCGCCGGTCTCGAGGATCACCTTCAGGTGTGCGTCGCCGCACGCCTCCTTGACCGCGACGATCTCCTCGAAGACCTGCCCGTAGCGCCCGGACAGGAAGGCACCCCGGTCGATGACCATGTCGATCTCGGTCGCCCCCGCCTCGACCGCCATCCGGGTGTCGGCGAGCTTGACCTCGCGGCTCGAGCGGCCGGACGGGAACGCGGTCGCGACGGCAGCGACCCGGACGCCGCTGCCGGCGAGCTCCTCGACGGCCGGCGCGACGAGGTCGGGGTAGACGCACACCGCGGCGACGGCCGGGCAGTCGGCGTCGTCTAGATCGGGTCGGATGGCACGGCGCGCCAGCGCCCGCACCTTCCCGGGCGTGTCGGCGCCCTCGAGGGTGGTCAGGTCGACCATGGAGACGGCGAGGTCGAGCCCCGCGTCCTTGGCGGTCGTCTTGATGGAGCGCGTGGCGAGGTCGGCGACGCGCTTCTCCACGCCGACCTGGTCGACGCCGGGCAGGCCGTGCAGGAAGCGTCGCAGCGCCGACTCCGAGGCGGTGGCGTCGCGGAGATCGGTGGTCGCCGGGGCGAGCTGGGTGGACACGGGGGCCTCGGGGCAGGTCGCGGGAGGGTCGCGGGAGGGTCGCGGGGGAGCCTTCGAGGGTACGCGGGCCGCGCCGGCGGCGGCGGGTGGGCCGTCCCGCGCGCGCGTGGCGGCCCAACTAGCCTCGCGGCGACGCCGACGAGGAGGTCGTGGTGTCCCGGGAGATCGAGGAGACCCCGCTGCCGGGGGTCGGGGTGCGGTACGGGTTCGACGGCGCCGACGGGCGCCACGTCACCGTGCTGGTGCGCCGCTCCGGAGGTCGGGCCGTGTACGTGTCCAGCGCCGCCGACCCGGACCGGGCCGACCAGGTCCTCGACCTCGACCCCGCCGACGCCCGGACGCTGGCGGACCTGCTCGGGGGCGGGGAGGTCTCGCGCGAGCTCGACGCGCTCGAGGACGCGATGGCCGGGGTCGGCATCGACTGGATCACGGTCGACCCCGCCTCGCCCGGGGAGGGACGCACCATCGGGCAGCTGCAGGTTCGCTCGACCACCGGCGTCATCATCGCGGCGGTGCTGCGGACGGGCGAGCTCGTCGCGACCTCGCCGGGCCCGGACCTCGTGCTCGAGGCAGGTGACACCGTCGTCGTGATCGGGGAGCCACGCGACCTGCCGCGCGTGCGCGACCTGTTCCGCGGGCCGTAGGGGAGGCGTCGTGCACGGTGGCCCGATCCTCATCGAGCTGGGCGCGCTGCTGCTCCTGCTCGCCGGGATCGCCCGCCTCGCCCACCGCGTCGGCCTCTCGCCCGTCCCGCTCTACCTGCTGGGCGGGCTCGCCTTCGGCACCGGCGGACTGGTGCCCGTCGAGCTCTCCGGCGAGTTCCTCGAGCTGTCGGCCGAGCTGGGCGTGCTCCTGCTGCTGCTCCTCCTCGGGGCGGAGTACTCGGGGCGCGAGCTCGTGGACGGGCTCCGCGCCACGGCCCCGGTCGCCGCGCTCGACGCCGTGGTCAACATCGGGATCGGGGTGGCGGCGGGCGTGCTGCTGGGGCTCACGCCGGCCGGTGCGCTCGTGGTCGGCGGCATCACGTACGCGTCGTCGTCCGGCATCGTGGCGAAGCTCGTGGACGACCTCGGCTGGTACGGCAACCGGGAGGTGCCCGGCATCCTCGCGCTGCTCGTCGCCGAGGACCTGCTCATGGCGCTGTACCTGCCGGTCCTCGGTGTGCTCCTCGCCGGCCAGGTCGGGGGGGCCCCGTTGCGGATCACCCTCGCGGTCGCGGTCGTGGTCGTGGTCCTCGTGCTCGCGGCCCGGTACGGCCCGCCCGTGTCCGATCGCTTCGCCCACCGGTCGCCCGAGGTCGTGCTGCTCGGCGCGCTCGGGCTGATGCTGCTGGTCGCCGGCCTGGTCGAGCTCGTCGACGTGTCGGCGGCCATCGGAGCGTTCCTGGTCGGCATCGCCATCTCCGGGGCCTTCCGGGACGCGGCGAAGTCCCTGCTGGCCCCACTGCGTGACCTGTTCGCCGCCCTCTTCTTCGTCGTGTTCGGGCTGACCATCGACCCCGCCTCGTTGACGCCGGTGCTGCCCGTCGCCCTCGGGCTCGCGGTCGTGACGGGGGCCTCGAAGTACGGCGTTGGGATCGCCCTCGCGCGTCGGGAGGGGCTCGGCCCCGCGGCGACGCGCCGCACCGGGACGATCCTGCTGGCCCGCGGCGAGTTCTCGATCATCGTCGCCGGGCTCGGGACGGCGGCGGGCCTGGACGACCGGTTGGGGCCGCTGGCCGCTGCCTACGTCCTCGCCCTGGCGGTGGTCGGACCGGTGCTGGTCCGCCTGGTGGACCGACCACCGCCGGCGCGCGTCACCACGTGAGGACGACCTTGCCGAAGGTCGTGTCCGAGGCGACGAGGTCGTAGGCCCGCTGGGCCTCGGTGGCCGGCAGGACCTCGTCGACCACGGGGGCCAGGCGACCGTCCGCCAGCAGCGGCACGACCTGCCGGTCGAAGGCCTCCATCGCGGCGGCCTTCTCGTGGGCCGGTCGGGAGCGCAGGACGGTCCCGCGGACCTCGAGCCGCTTCGCGAGCAGCAGCCCGAGGTCGGCCTGCGTCCGCGCCCCGGCCAGGAGCCCGACCACCACGATGCGGCCCTTCGGTCGCGCGACCGCGAGGTCGAGCGCGAGGTAGTCGCCCCCGACGAGGTCCAGCACGACGTCGGGCGCGCTGGCCGCGCGCACCGCCGCGAGGGCCTCGTCGCTCGTCGGGTCCTCGACCAGCACCGTCGTGTCGCAGCCGAGCGCCTCCGCCCGCGCGAGCTTGTCGGCCGTGCGCGACGTCCCGACGGTGCGGGCCCCGAGCGCCGCGACGAGCTGCACGGCGGCGGTGCCCACGCCGGACCCCACGGCGTGGACCAGCACCGTCTCCCCGGAGCGCAGCCCCGCCTGCGTGACCAGCGCGTCGTGCGCGGTCACGAACACCTCGCAGGCCGCGCCGGCGGTGACGTCGTCCACGGACGGCGGCACCGCGACGAGCTCACCCTCGGGGACCAGCGCCAGCTCGGCGTGCGCACCGCCGCCGACGAGCCCCATCACCCGGTCCCCGACCTCGAAGCGACGCGTCCGGGGGCCGACCGCGTCGACCACCCCGGCCAGCTCCAGCCCCGGGACGTCGGCGGGCACGCCGGCCGGGGCGGGGTAGCGTCCGGCCCGCTGGAGCAGGTCCGCGCGGTTCACCCCGGTCGCGGTCACGCGGACACGCACCTCGCTGCCGGAGGGCTCGGGGTCGGGGCGCTCGACGAGCTCGAGGGCGCCGTCGACGATGGCCAGCACGCGCACGGTGGGCTCCTGCAGGACGGGGGACCGGGCGGGGACACCCGCGACGCTAGCCACCGTCCCGGCCGGCCGGGACGGGCCGCTGGCTACCCTCGCCGGCCGTGCCCCACGCCGGCGCGACGGCCCTGCGGGGCCGAGCCCCCACCCGAGCCCCGTGCAGCCAGCACGCGGCCCCACCCGAGGAACGCCACCGTGTCCGACGCCACCACGCCCGAGCCCTCCGTCGAGGCGACGCTCCCCGTCATCGTCGAGCTGTGCAAGAAGCGCGGCATCATCTTCCCGTCGTCCGAGATCTACGGCGGCTTCCGCTCGACGTGGGACTACGGCCCGCTCGGGGTCGAGCTCAAGGAGAACGTCAAGCGCCAGTGGTGGCGCTCGATGGTGCAGCTGCGTGACGACGTCGTCGGCCTCGACGCGTCCATCCTGATGCACCCGAAGGTGTGGGAGGCGTCCGGCCACCTCGCCAACTTCTCGGACCCGCTGGTCGAGTGCACCTCCTGCCACAAGCGGTTCCGCGAGGACCACCTGCGCGAGGACATCGAGGCCGGCCTGCTCGCCGAGTACGCCTGCCCGGAGTGCAAGGGCCAGCTCACGGACCCACGCAACTTCAACCTGATGTTCAAGACGTTCGCCGGCCCGCTCGAGGACGACGCCGCCGCGGTGTGGCTGCGGCCCGAGACCGCGCAGGGCATGTTCGTCGACTTCGCCACCATCCAGCGCGCCGCGCGGATGAAGGTGCCGTTCGGCATCGCGCAGATGGGCAAGTCGTTCCGCAACGAGATCACGCCCGGCAACTTCGTGTTCCGCACCCGCGAGTTCGAGCAGATGGAGATGGAGTTCTTCGTCGAGCCCGGCACGGACGAGGAGTGGCACCAGTTCTGGATCGACGCGCGCCGCGACTGGTACGTCGACCTCGGCATCCGTCCGGAGAACCTGCGCATCCGCGAGCACACCGCCGACGAGCTCAGCCACTACGCCAAGCGGACCGTCGACGTCGAGTACTACTTCCCGGACGACTCGATGCGCTGGGCTGAGCTCGAGGGCATCGCGAACCGCACCGACTTCGACCTCAAGGCGCACCAGGCCGTCTCGGGCCAGGACCTGACCTACTACGACCAGCAGGGCGACCGGCGCTACCACCCGTACGTGATCGAGCCGGCCGCCGGCGCGACCCGCGCGACCCTCGCGTTCCTCTACGACGCGTACCGCGTCGAGGAGGCGCCCGACGCCGACGGCACCCTGCAGTCGCGCACCGTGCTGCGCCTCGACCCGCGCCTCGCGCCGTACAAGGTCGCGGTGCTGCCGCTGTCCAAGAAGGACACGCTCACCCCGATGGCGCGTGAGGTCTTCGACATCGTCAAGCAGCGCTGGATGTCCGAGTACGACGAGACCCAGTCGATCGGCAAGCGCTACCGCCGCCAGGACGAGATCGGCACGCCGTTCTGCGTCACGGTCGACTTCGACACCCTCGAGGACCGCGCCGTCACCGTGCGCGACCGCGACACGATGACGCAGGACCGGGTGGCGATCGACCAGCTCGAGGCCTACCTCGGCCAGCGCCTCGTCGGCTGCTGACCCGACCTCAGGGGAGCGGGGCGCGCAGCGACGTGCGTCCCGCCTCCCAGGACCGGCGCAGGTGCTCGGAGAACCGGGCCTCGACGGCGCAGATGGCGTGCGCCCCGAACAGCACCTCCGGCAGGTGCGCCGGGTCCTGCTCGACGAGGCCACCGGCGAGCTCGCGCGCGGCGATCGTCTGGTGGTCGGCGTCGGCGACGACGTGGGTGTCGAAGAACAGCCGGGCCCAGCTCGAGGCGCCGAGCCGCGACAGCGTCTCGGAGTAGCGCCCCATCGGGGCCACCGAGAACATCTCGAAGATCGCGAGGTGGCCGACCAGCGCAGCCCGCAGCCGGCGGTGCAGACCGAACATCGACACGAGGTTGACCGGGGCGAGCGTGCTGGCGGGCAGCAGGTCGAGGTACGCGCCGGCGGCGTCGTCCAGGTCGAGCTCGCGCATCGTCAGGGCGAACAGCTCGGCGTGGGCGTCCTGCTCCACCCCGTCGCCGTACTCGTCGGCCTGGACGTGCACCAGGGCGGCCTTGGGCCGACCGTGCAGCCGCGGGATCGCCCACGTGTGCGGGTCCGCCTCCTTCAGCTGGTAGGCGCTTCGGTGCGCGCAGAACTCTCGGAACTGCTCCAGCGTCGCGTGCTCCCGCATCCAGCCGGAGAGGCCGCCCTCCTCGTCGTCGACCGCGAGCGCGTCGAGGGCCGCGACGACCTGGGACTCCGCCTCCGCCGGGGTGGCCGGGACGCGCACCCCGGCGACGGCGTCGCGAACCTCGCGACGCACGGCACGTTCGAAGGCGTCCTCGAGCCGGCGGCGGACCGCGAGCAGGGACGGCTCCCACTCCCACGCCTCGTCGACGCCGGCGAGCCCGCCGTAGTGCAGCTCGTAGCAGAGGTACAGGGCGAGGTGGGTGTCCTCGCCGGTGAGCGGGTCGTCCTCCGGCAGGGGCGCGACCGGCAGCGCGTGGGGGGCCTCGCGGAGCCGGTGGAGGAGCCACGAGGTCAGGGGACCGCGGGGCTCGGGCAACGGTGGGGCGGGCTGCGCCGGCGCGCGGACGCGACCCCCGCGGGGCCGTCCGGTGACCCCGACCGTGACGTCGGCGGGCGGGTGGGTCCGGCCCCCGGGGACCGGTCGGGGTTCGGTGGCAGGAGCGGCGTCTGCGGACACGGGGACCTCGGGGGCGGGGGGCGGGACACGAGGGCTACCCGCGGACGGGCGGCGACGAGGTCGGGCGGGACGACCTTTCGTGTCACCATCCCACGGGGGGCGCGGCGGTGCGAGTCCCGTGGCCCGTGCGGACGGCGGGGGCACCCCGCCGGGCGCGGCACCGGTCACGCCCGTCCGGCCACTCGGCCGTTCAGCGGTAGGGGTCCCTCGCAGGGAGGCCGGGCTGCTCCGCGGCCCGGTCGCGCAGCAGGACCGCCACGTCGGCGTCGAGCTTGGTGAGCCGGGCCAGCACGCTGGCGATCGCGCGGGCGAGGAACGCCGCGACCATCAGCAGGGCACCGGCGGCGAAGGTGAGCACCCACAGCACGACGGCGAGGGCGACGTCCCCGTCGCGGTAGACGAGGGCGCCGGCGAGGACCCCGGCCAGCCCGGCGACGTAGGCCATCGACTGGGCCACCGCGGCGGCACCGCGGAGGTCCTTCGGGCTCGGCTCGTCTCGTTCCATCGTCGCGGAGCCTACGGCCCCCCGCGCACGGCCGCCGGCGCGGCCCCCGGGTCCGGGGACCGCGCCGGCGGTGTGCGCGTGGCCTACAGGGCCCGGAGCTCGGCCAGCGCCGCGATGCCGACCTGGTCGACCCCCGCCGGACGGGACGTGTCGGGCGCCGCGAGGTCGTGCAGCGCCTGGGTCGCGATCCGCTCGCGCTCGCCTCGACGGGCGGCCTCGATGACCGCGCCACCGGCGACGGCGATGGTCCGGGCGAGCTCGACGTCGCCCGCGGCGAAGGGCACGCCGGGACGGGCGGCGTCGACGACGAGGGCGGTGGTCCGCCCGGCGGTGGGGTCCGGGAGGTGGACGACCAGCCGGTAGCGGTCGTCCTCGAACCGGGGGGCCCCGCCACCGGCCGCGAGGCGCGTCAACAGCGCGAGGTCGTCGACGTCATCGAGCACGACCGCCCCGCCCCGCCCCGCCCCGTCGAACGAGACGACCCCGAGGTCGTCACCCGTCACGATCCGGGCGGACGCGCAGGTCAAGACGTCCGTGGCGACCGTGCACACGGCGCGGAGCGCGCCGGACTCGGTCCGGTCACCGAGCGCGACCAGCTCGTGCAGCCGGCGCAGCGCCCGCTCCCGGTCTGCCCGGCGGACCTCCGCGCGGTGCTCGAGGTTGGTGACCACGAGCGGCAGCACGAGCAGCACCGCGACCAGGGGCCGGTCGACCAGCGCGGCCGCGGCGAGCCCGAGCGCCGAGCTGGCGCTCCACGAGCGCAGCACCGAGGGGAGGTGCGTGTCGACGAGCTGACGCACCGGAGCGCCGGAGCTCACCGTCAGCACCGCCAGCACGAGCGCCGTGTTCGTCGCGAAGTACGCGATGGTCCCGGCGGCGGCAGCGCCGATCGGACCGAGTGCGGGGTTGCACCCGAGGGTGACGAGCACCGCCGTGGAGGCGGCAGCCAGCTCCTGCGCCGCGTTGAACCGCAGCTTGCGCCCCTCCACGCGCCGGAGGTCGCCGGCGAGCATCGCGAGCACGGCGCCCACCGGGAGCAGCAGCCCCGGGGCGAGCACCAGCCCGGCGGTGAGAAGCGCGTCCGAGGCCGACCAGGACCAGCCGTCCCGGCCGACGCGCCGACGCGAGGCGGTCCGTTCGGCCAGCAGCAGCCCGAGGACGATCGGGACCGTCCAGGACCCGTCGCGCATGCCGGGGTGGGCGGCGACGGCCACGAGCAGCACGGCACCCAACAAAGTCGTGCAGGTCGTGAGGCGGTGGACCGCCCCGTCGGTCGGGGTGACGCGCTCGTCGCGGCCGACCGTGGTCCCGGTCGTCGCCGTGTCGGCGCCTCGCGTCGTGGTGGTGTCCGTCATCTCAGCCCTCCTCACCGAAGTCGCCCGACCAGCCGGTGGTGCTCCATCGGGAGCCCGACCACCGCGATCCGGACCAGCGGGACCCGGACCAGCGGGACCCCGACCACCGGCTGCCGCTCCAGCGGCTGCCGGACCAGCGGGACCCCTGGGTCCCACCGGCCAGCTCGAGGTCCCCGGTCCCGTCCGTGGCGAAGGGAGCGGTGGGCACCGCGGGCGCGGTGCCGGTCGCCAGCACGGCCGCGTCGAGCAGCCCGGCGCCGGCGGTGGTGGCGGGCGCCCCGACGGGGCGCACGCTGGTGGTGAGGCGGGCCTGGGTGACCTGGCCCGGTTCGTGCGGGAAGGCGCCCCGCAGCAGCGCCGCGACGCCGGCGGCCACGGCCGCGGCCTGCGAGGTGCCGGAGCCACGGATGTGCTGTCGGCCGAACAACGCCGACCGCGCCCCGATGGCCACCGTGCTGCGGTGGTCGACGGGGGCGACGATGGCGGCGCCCGGCGCGACGAGGTCGATGCCGTCGAGGCCGTCCACGGTGGGCCCGCGTCCGGACCAGTCGGTGACCGAACCGGTCGTCGGGTCGGCGGCCCCGACCGTCACGACCGCCGGCGCGGTGCCCGGCGAGCCGATCGAGCCGGCGTCGGGTCCGGCGTTGCCCGCCGCGACGACGACGACGAGGCCGGCGTCGGCGGCGCGGGTCACGGCGTGGGCCAGCGGGTCGACCCTGGCCGACTGCTCGGCGTCGGTCGCCCAGGCCAGCAGCAGGACGTCGGCGCCGGAGCGGTCCCGCGTGGCGACGACCCAGTCGATCGCGCGCAACACCCGTCCGGCGGTGGTCGTGCCATCGGCGCCGGCGACCTTCACCGACAGGATGGTGGCCTCGGGGGCGACCCCGGTGAACCGGCCATCGCTCGACGTGCCATCCCCGGCGACCACGCCGGCGAGCACGGTGCCGTGCCCGTACTCGTCCCGGTCCGGGTGGCGACCGTCGGACAGGTCCGGGCCGCGGACGACCCGCCCCGCGAGGTCCGGGTGGTCGCTCACCCCGGTGTCGACGACGGCCACGACGGTGCCGGCCCCGGTGAGGCCGGCCGCCCAGGCGCTCGGTGCGCCGACGACGTCGCCCGCGCCGTGGGCCGGGCCGGTCGGCTCGGGCCGACTCGCGGGCACCAGCGTGACGTCGGGCGAGACCGCGGTGACGTCCGGGTCGGCGGCGAGGACGCGGAGGTCCGCGGCCGTGGCCTCGACCAGGACGACCCCGAGCCCTTCCAGCGCCTCGGTGACGCGCCCGGCGTCCAGGTCGGCGGCGGCCGAGCCGTCCGCCAGGTGGATGATGGTCGGCTCGGCGGATGGGCTCGACGAGACCGGGACGAGTCCCAGCACCGCCACCCACGCCACGAGCCCCGCAGCTCGCCGCATGACGCTCTCTCCGTGCGTCTCCCCGTCCCCGGACCGGGGGCCCGCCGTGGCGGATCGCTCTCCGTGACGGTCGACCACACAGCGTTCTTGAGTGATCCGGGCCGAGCGGGCTGGTCCGTGTGCGCGGGGTGGTGCACGTTCGCGCGTGGTCCGGACGGGCACCACCCGTTCGAGTCATCTCGTTGGGGCTCGGAAGGACTAGTCCTCGGTGGACACGGACACGCGCCGGGAGGACCTCCGGTCCGACCCCGATCGGGCCGGTGGCTCGAGCCGGCTGGGTGGGACCGGGCGCCCGAGCAGGAACCCCTGGCCGAGCTGGCACCCGAGCTCGAGCAGGGCCCGACGCTGCCCGTCGCGTTCGACGCCCTCCCCGACGACCCGGAGGTCCAGCGCCCGGGCCATCCCGAGCAGGCTGTCGACGATCGCCCGTCCGCGCGGGGTGCGGTCCACCTCGGCCGTGAAGGACCCGTCGAGCTTGATCCCGTCGATGGGCAGGTCGCGGACGTGCGTCAGCGTGGAGTAGCCGGTCCCCACGTCGTCGAGGTCGAGGGCGATGCCGAGGTCGTGCAGCTCGTGGATGCGCCGGCGGGCGGCGAGGACGTCCCGGAGGAGCTCGGTCTCCGTGAGCTCGATGCGCAGGCGACGGGGCGGGACACCGCGCCTGGCCAGCGCCTCCGTCACGGCGTGCAGCAGCCCGGGGTCGAGGAGGCCGGACGGGGGCAGGTTGACCGCCAGGGTCGGCGGGGCGCCGGGGTGCGTGCCCCAGGCGTCGAGCACGTCCACGGCGGCCTCGACGACCCAGCCCGAGAGGTCGCCGAGCATCCCGACCTGCTCCACGAGGGGGAGCCACCCGCCGTTCGGTCTGACGCGACCGTCCGGCGCGAGCCACCGGACCAGGGCCTCCGCGCCGGCGGTCGTGCCGTCACCCAGGTCGACGACCGGCTGGACGATCAGCCCGATCGTCCCGGCCGCCCCGCGGGACGCCCCGAGCTCGGCGAGCACGGCGGCCGGCAGCACCTCCGCGGCGGGGACGCGGGGGGCGTCCTCGAGGTCGAGGTGGGTGGCGCCGGCGGCGTGCACGTCCGACGCCGTCGGGACGCCGGACGGGCTCGCGTGCCCCCCTCTCGGCGCCGCCGGCTCGACCACGCGCCGGCGCGGAGGGACCCGTGCCGGGTCGTCGTCGGGCAGGCCGGTCGCGATGCGCGCGGCGACGTTCTCGAGCGCGTGACCGCGCAGGGCGAGCAGGGCCACCCCGCGGTCGACGGCGAGCGCGGTCGGCCCGCTCTCCTGCGGCGCGAGACCGAGGGCGACGCGTCCCCGTCGTGACGCGGCGTCGAGCTCCGCCACGTCCACGCCGAGGTGTGGTGCGACCTCGGCAGCCGTCCGTCCCGCCGCGACCGTCACCGCCACGGCGACCGCCTCCGTCGCGGCGAGGTCGACGGGGAGGTCGTCCGTGACGACAAGGTCGGCCAGCAGGTCGACGCCCCGCGCCGCGGGGCGCCGGGTCGCCCGGTCAACGGCCAGCGCCAGACGGACCGGGTCGACCTCGACGCCCAGCCGTGCGACCGCCCGCCGTGCGCCCGCGGCGAGGGCGCCGCGCGCCCCGGGCGTGCCCAGCGTGGCCTCGACGATCGCGGCC
The DNA here is from genome assembly GCA_046566145.1 of Actinomycetes bacterium. GTDB lineage: Bacteria > Actinomycetota > Nitriliruptoria > Nitriliruptorales > Nitriliruptoraceae > JBKHXF01. The sequence continues at coordinate 45,993 of JBKHXF010000029.1, read as the reverse complement.
CGGGTCATCGACGGGCTCGGCGGCTCGGCGACGAGGGAGTCGAGCAGCCGGAGGTCCCGCTGCAGACGAGCGGATGGGGAGGTCACGACGTCCTCCCGTCGTCCGGCGATCGGCGGGCCCCCGCCGGCGCGGCCGGGTGCTCGCGGGCGGGGGCGGCGACGTCGTCGGCGAGCTCGCGGAGCGCGGCCAGCTGGGCGAACAGCAGACGCGTCCGGCGCGGTGGGTCCGGCTCGGCCGGGTCGAGCAGGCGGGTCACGGTCGTGTGCGCGGCGGCGGCGGCTGCCGCGATCCTCGCGGCGCGCTCGCGCACGAGGTGGCGGTCGTCGGCGAGGTCGTGCAGCGCCTCGACCACGGCACGCTCGACCTCCGCGCGCTCGGCGGCAGCGAGTCGGGGGGCCGCCACCTCGGCGAGTGACACCGCCGTGCGGCGGGCCGCCCGGCCGATGGGGCGTCGGCCCGGGTCGGATCGCACCACGAGGAAGCTCGGTCCCTCGGTGTCCGGGTCGGTCAGCACCACCCCCAGGCTGCGCCCGCCGTCCCACCGGACCGGCGCCGTCACGGCGCCGTCGGCGAGGGCGCTCCGCAGCTCCCGGACGGTGGTCGGGTCGGCGCCCGCCTGGACCGCGAGCTCGTCACCGGACGGTCGCCACGTGGTGCCGGCCGGGCCGGGGCGGCCGGGGCGCTCGAGTCGGACCACCTCCGCACAGCACGGGGCGAGCTCCGCCTCGGCGCTCACGCACAGCGAGTGGCGGACCCGGTCGGAGGGCACGCAGCGCGCTGCTGCCGACGGTCGGCCGGGGGGTCCGTCGGCGGCCGCCGGGCTCGTGAGGCGGGCGAGGAACCGGACGTGGACGCGGACACGGGCCTCCTGACGAGCCGCGGCCGCGTGCGCCACGGCGAGGGCCGCCGTGATGAGGGCCAGGAGCACGGCCACCCCCTGCGCCCCTCGCGTGGCGACGACCGACGAGACCGCCGCGAGCGTGGCGACCGCGGCGATCCCGACCACCGCGCTCGGCGCTGGCGCTCGGGCCGGCGGGGTGGCTGGCGACGGTGCGGACCGGAGCTGCTCCACGGGCCCCCCTCGTGGTGTCGGTGAGTGGCCGACATGTCACTCAGAGTAGCTAGGGGTGATGCCGTGGGTTCGGGACGAACGGACGGTTCGGACGGCTCGCCCGCTGCGCCTGCCGCGCCCCGCGGGGTATGCCGTCAGTGCTGCACGACGGGCGGGAGCGCCTTGGCCCCGTCGATCCACTTCTGCACGACCTTCTCGCTCGGCGTGCGCTGCACCAGCTTGTTCCTGCGCCGCCGGTTCGCCGCCTCCATCGCCTCGGTGAGGTTCCTCGCGTTGCGACGCCGCAGCTCCTTCACGGTGTCGACCCCGGCGGCCTCCAGCAGGTCCGAGTACTGCGAGCTCACACCCTTCACGCGCATCAGGTCCGCCCGGTTCACCCACTCGAGGATGCGGGTGTCCCCGAGGCCGGTGCTCTCGGCCAGCTCCTTGCGTCCCTTCCGTGTCGCCCCACGTGCGAGCAGTGCCTCGCAGGTGCGCACCCCGGCGGCCCGGAGCTTCTCGGCGTGCCTGGGGCCGATGCCCTCGATCGCATCGATGCTGGCCACGGTGCATCCTCTCCGTCGGTCCGACCCCCGGCCGGTGGTCACCCTAGGTGGCCGTTTCCCGTGGTGGGGCAGGAACCGAGCACGTCGCTACAGTCGAGGACCAGGGCGAGGGAGACACCGTGGTGGACGGCGAGGGCGGGCGGGGCCCCGAGGGGCTCGGCGGACCGGGCGACCGGGTCGACGACCTCGACGTCGCCGTGGCGCGCCTCGAGGACGTCCTGCTGTCGCTCCCGTACGACCGGGCCCTGCCCGACCTCGCGTCGCTGCTCCACGCCGCGGGCGTGGGGCCGGAGCTGCTCCGTCGCGACGAGCGGGCGCTGAAGGTCCTGCACGAGGCCATCGTGGCCCGCCCCTACGCCGACGCCGACCTCGTCAGCCGTCGGCGCACGGAGGTCGAACTGCTCACGATGGAGGTCGGCGTGCTCACCGAGCGGCTCCGGGACCCGGCCGCCGGCGCGGACGAGATCGGCGCGGCGGCGGCGCGGCTGTCGGCCATCCGCCGGCGGCTCGAGGAGCTGCGCGACGGGCTCTGACCCCACGCCGCCACCGCGGCACGCGGCCGGCCGGAGGAGGGTCAGAGCTCGGCGAGCGGGCGCCCGGTCCAGCGTCGGAAGGCCTCGCGCTGGGCGTCGCTCGGCTCGTCGACCGCCACGAACCGCTGGGCCGGCGCCGGCGGGTCGAGCGTCACCGCCACGGTGCGCAGCCGCGGGCCGCTGAAGACCGTCACGTCGACGGTGTCGCCCGGGGCGTGACGCCGCAGGGTCGCGGCGAGCTCGCCCCGGCCCACGCGCATCCCGTCGACCGCGAGCAGGCGATCGCCGCCCGTCAGGCCGGCGCGCCACGCGGCCCGGTCACGCAGCACCGCGGTCAGGGTGATGCCGTGGTCGTCCTCGCTGGTCTGCACCCCGAGGCCAGGGGGCGCGGGCGCCCCGTTCGGCTCGACGTCCGTGAGCCGCAGCCCGACGACGTCCACCAGGCCCGGCAGGTCCGGCAGCTCGCGGCCAGCGACGTGCGCCGTGACGAGGTCGCTGACGGGCGCGCCGCCGGCGGCCTCGTCGAGGGCCTCCGCGACGTCCCGCTCGGTGTAGCCCCGGCCGGTGCCACCGAAGCGGCGCCACAGCAGCCGCAGCGCGTCGTCGAGCCCGTCCCCGTCCGGCACCGCGCGACGGATCGCGAGGTCGAGGCACCACGCGACGACGGCGCCGTGGCCGTAGTAGTTCGTGCCCTTGTTCACCGAGTTCTCGTCGCGGACGTACAGGCCGGTCCAGGCGTGCCGGCTCGAGTCCCACAGCGACTGGTTCGCGGTGCCGGGCGTGTCGAGCACCGCCCGCCAGCCGTCCCGCAGGGCGTCGAGGTGCCGGCGCAGCGTCCACAGCCCGGCGCGGGTCGGCAGCAGCTCGTCGTAGTACGCGGTCCAGCCCTCGGCGACCCAGAGGGAGGTCGTGGGGGCCGGGTGGACGTAGTCGAGGTCGAGCAGGTCGGCCGGGACGAGGCGCTTGACGTTCCACAGGTGCAGGTACTCGTGGGCGACCAGCGACTGGAACCGGGCGTACGCGTCGGGCTCGGTCCAGGTGAGCACCGGCATCATCAGCACCGACCCGTCACGGTGCTCGAGCCCCCCGCCGCCGGTCGCGGCGTCCGCGCCGACGTGCAGGAACGTGTAGCGCTCCACCGGCAGGTCGCCGTCGAAGAGGGCGACGGCCGCCTCGCCGATGGCGCGCGCGTCCGCGGCGACGCGGTCGAGGTCGGGCGCCGGGCCGGGTGCGGCGTGCACGAACCGGTGGGGGACGCCGTCGAGCTCCCACGACACGGTCGCGTGGTCGCCGACCTCGAAGGCGCTGTCGACGAGGTGGTCGAGGTCGTCGGCGACGAAGGTGTGCGGCTCGTCAGCCTCGGGCAGCAGGGCGTGGACCGTGCCCACGGCCGGGTCGGCGTCATCCGCCGCCGGCGCGAAGGTGACGTGGTGCGGCCGGCCCTCCGCGCCCTCCACGTACGGGAACGTCGCCGGCGCGACGAGCAGGGCGTGGCGGTCGTCGACGTGGTTGGTCCGGACGGTGAGCTCGTTGGCGTACAGCTCGACGCGGACGGTGACCGGGCCCGCGACGTCGGCGGGCAGCCGCCAGGCGGTGGTGCCGTCCGGGGTGAGCTCGACCGGCTCGCCGTCGACGTCGACCGCGTCGATGCGCTGCACGTGGTGGACGTAGTCGCGGACCACGTACGAGCCGGGCGTCCACGTCGGGAACACGACGCGGGCGCCGGCGGCGACGTCGGCCGGGACGGTCGTGTCGACCCGGACGAGGTGGTGCGCGCGCAGCGCGAGGTCGACGAGGTGGCGCACGGGCTCGGACAACGGGGCGCTCCGGGTCGGTCGGCCGGGGGGTCGGGCCGGACGGTAGCGTCGGCCGCCCCTCGCCCGAACGGAGCCCCCGTGGCCGACCTCCCCATCGCCGACCGCGTCGACGTCGTGCTCGACGAGCCGCCGGCGGACGCCGCCGAGCGCCTCGAGGCGGCGCTCGCCCTCGACGGTGACGACCGCCGTGCCGCCGCCGGCGACGTCGTCGCGGACCACCCGACGTTCCTGCTCGGCTGGGCCGCGCTCGCGGCGCTCGGCCGCGAGCCGATCGAGCGCTACGCCTACGCCCGCGTCGGCTACCACCGCGGGCTCGACGCGATCCGCGGCAAGGGCTGGGGTGGCAGCGGCAAGGTCCGCTGGGTCCACCCGACCAACCGCGGGTTCCTGCGCTGCCTCGCCGCGCTGCGCGACACCGCCGCCGAGATCGGCGAGACCGAGGAGGTCACGCGGATCGACGAGTTCCTGTCGTTCCTCGACGCCGACTGGGACGACGCGAACCTGACCGCCTGAGCGACGCACCCGGCGGGTTACGCTCGCCCGCATGGCCGGGCGCATCGTGAAGGACGACATCGACACGCTGCGGGAGCGTGCCGACATCGTCGCCGTGGTCGGGGACCACACGAAGCTGAAGAAGGCCGGGCAGCGGTGGAAGGGCCTGTGCCCCTTCCACTCGGAGAAGTCCCCGAGCTTCACCGTCGACGCGGCGACGAACCTCTACTACTGCTTCGGGTGCTCCGAGGGCGGGGACATCTACGACTTCCTCATGAAGGTCGAGGGGCTCGACTTCGTCGAGGCGGTCGAGCAGCTCGCCCGCCGCACCGGCTTCAGCCTCCGCTACGAGGAGATGTCCGCGCGGGAGAAGCTCGCCCTCGGCGAGCGGTCGCGGATGGTCGCGGTCACCACCGCGGCGCTCGAGTGGTTCCGCGCCCAGCTCTACGCCGAGCCCGGGCGCGTCGCCCGCGACTACCTCAAGGAGCGTGGCTTCGGCCGCGACGACGCCGAGCGCTTCGCGCTGGGGTTCGCGCCCGACGCGTGGGACGCGCTCTCGCGCCACCTGACCGTGGAGCGGGGCTTCAGCCGCGAGGACGTGCTCGGCACGGTGCTGGCGCGCACCAACGACCGCGGCGGGCTGCGTGACACCTTCCGTGGTCGGCTGATCTTCCCGGTGCGCGACCTCTCCGGCGACCCGATCGGCTTCGGAGGTCGGATCCTGCCCGGCCTCGACTACGGCAACTTCGACCCGCCCAAGTACCTCAACTCGCCCGAGTACCGGCTCTACCACAAGCACAAGGTGCTCTACGGCCTGCACGAGGCCCGCCCCGAGGTCGTCCGCACCGAGGAGGTGCTCGTCTGCGAGGGCTACACCGACGTCATGGCGCTGCACCAGGCCGGGTACGCCAACGCCGTGGCGACCTGCGGCACGGCCGTCGGGGCCGACCACTTCCGGATGCTCGCCCGCTACGCCCGGCGGGTCGTGCTCGCGTTCGACTCGGACGCCGCCGGCGTGAAGGCGGCGCACCGGGCGTGGGAGGCGGCGCGGGAGGTCGAGGCGGAGCTGTCCGGGCAGCAGGCCCTGAAGCCGGGGGAGACCCACCACTTCACCCTGCGCGTGCTGGTGCTGCCCGACGGGCGCGACCCGGCCGACCACGTGCGCGCCGAGGGCGTCGAGGGGTTGCGGGCCGCGATCGAGTCGGCACCGGACGTGGTTCCGTTCCTGGTCCGCAACACCATCGCTGCCGGGGACACCTCGAGCGAGGAGGGGCGCATCGCGGTGATGCGGGAGGCGCTGCTGCTGCTCGGGGACGAGACCGACCCGGACCTGCGCCGGATGTACGCCCGCCGCGAGGTCGCCGACGTCCTCGGGGTCGCGCCGGAGTTCGTGGCCCGCTCCGCCGCGCGGCTCGGCGTGCAGGTCGACGCGCACACCGGGGTCGCCACCGTCGGGCGGCGCACCGGCCACGCCGGCGGTGGCGTGGTGCGGGCCGACGTGACCCGGGCCCGCGCCGAGCGGGAGCGGGCCGTGCTCCGGGTGGCGCTGCAGGCCCCCGACCTGCTCGGGCCCGAGTGGGACGAGCTCACGGCGGCCGACTTCGCCCATCCGCGCGCCCGCGCCCTGTACGTCGCGCTGCTCGCGGGTGGGGGCGCCGGCGCGCCGCTCGACGCCGTCCTCGCCGCCTGCCCCGACGACGAGGTCCGCGGGGTGGTGCAGCGCGTCGCGTTCGAGGAGCCCGACGTGGAGGACTCGCGCGTGGCGACCTCGCAGCGGATGCGGGCGATGCTCGCCGACCGGATCGACGCGCAGGTCCGCGCCGCACGCGAGGAGCTCGAGCGGATCAACATGTCGACGGCCGCCGACCGGGTGATCGAGCTGACCCGGACGCTCGCCGACCTCGAGCAGCGCCGGCGGACGCTGACGTCCTTCGACGTCGACGAGGCGACCGGCTGACGGCCACGCCGCGGGAACGGGCAGAACGGACCGGTGGCGCCGTCGCGGACGCCTCGCGCGTCGGTCGCGCGACCTGCTCGCGCCACCCCGGACCGCCGTCGCGCGGCGCGCGGGGTGGTTAGCCTGAGCACCGCCTGCGTGGTGGGCCGATCGCTCGAGACGGGGAGGTGGCGGTGGACGGCACGACCGTCTCCGGCGCGCCCCCCGACGAGGTGCCCGTCGCGACCGTGGTGGACCTGTTCCCACGGGACCGCCTGCGCGCCACGGAGCCCGTCCAGGACCTGCTCGCGCTCGGGATCGAGCGGGGGCACGTGACCGACCTCGAGGTCGCCGCCGCGGTCGAGGACGCCGGCTTCGACCCGGGCACCGCACGGCAGGTCGCACGCCTGCTGACGGCGGAGGGCGTCGAGGTGCAGCACGTGCGCAGCACGGCGACCCGCACCCGACCGCTCGACAACGGCGAGCCCCCGCCGAGCGTTCTGACCGCCGATCCCGTCCGGCTGTACCTCAACGAGATCGGGCGGGTCGGCCTGCTCTCGGCGGAGCTCGAGGTCGACCTCGCCAAGCGCATCGACGCCGGCAAGGCGGCCGAGGAGCTCCTCGACTCGATGCTCGAGCTCACCCCTCGGGAGCGGGCACGACTGCGCATCGTCGAGCGGTCCGGCAACCGTGCGCGCGCCCGCATGACCGAGGCGAACCTGCGCCTCGTCGTCTCCATCGCGAAGCGCTACATGGGCCGCGGGCTGGGGTTCCCCGACCTCATCCAGGAGGGGAACCTGGGGCTCATGCGCGCGGTCGAGAAGTTCGACTACACGCGTGGCTACAAGTTCTCGACCTACGCGACCTGGTGGATCCGGCAGATGATCTCCCGGTCCATCGCCGACCAGTCCCGCACGATCCGCATCCCGGTCCACCTCGTCGAGACGATGAACAAGATCGCCCGGGTCGAGCGGCAGCTGGTCCAGAAGCTCGGACGCGAGCCGTCGATCGACGAGCTCGCGGCGGCCGTCGAGCTCGACGTCGAGCGGGTGGAGGAGTTCAAGCGGCTCGGCATCGACCCGACCAGCCTCGACGCGCCCGTCGGTGAGGACGGCGACGCCTCGATGGGCGAGCTCATCGAGGACCGCAACGCCACCGTGCCCCTCGAGGCGGCCTCCTACCTGCTGTTGCAGGAGCACCTCGAGGAGGTGCTCGGCGAGCTCGGTGACCGGGAGCGCACCGTGCTGGTCCGACGGTTCGGGCTGCACGACGAGCAGCCCCACACCCTCGAGCAGGTCGGGGAGGAGCTCGGGCTCACCCGCGAGCGCATCCGCCAGATCGAGGCGAAGGCGCTCGCCAAGCTGCGCCACCCCGCCTACAAGGACGCCCTGCAGTCGTACCTGACCGACTGAGCCTCGGTCGGCCGTGCGAGCCGGTCGGGGGGTGTGCGTCGATCGGTGGTGTCGCCGGATGGGTGCACCGGGGCCAGCGGCACCGTGGGCCGGTCGGACAGGTGGTCGACGGGGAGGTGCCGGTCCGTCTCCCGGTCGGCCGGCTGGCCACGTGGCCGCGTGCGCCGTTGGCCGGGGGCGTCCGGGCAGCCGTGTCACACCCCCGCCGTAGCGTGGAGGTCGATGGAGGAGGACCGCCATGCGCGACGAGACCCCCCGTGACCTCAGCAGCCGTGACCTCAGCAGCCGTGACCTCAGCGACCGTGACCTGACCGGTCGGGCGGCCCCCGCCGCCCCTGGTGGCGCCGCCGACGGCCACGAGCACGCCGTGCCCGGCGTGCCGACGGTCGCCGAGCAGGTCGGCCTGCCCTTCGACGAGGACGAGCCGATCCCGTTCCGGCTCACCGCCCGGGCACGGCGCACCGTGGCGCCGGCGTCGCTGCCGGACCTCGCGGTGGTCCACGGGCGGCGCGCCGGTGAGCCCGTCGACCTCGACGACCCGACCGACACCCGGGCGGCGCGGGCCCGGGCCCTCCGCCGCGCCGGCGTCGGCGTCGACGCGATCGCGGAGGAGCTCGCGGTCGACGTGCTCGCCGTCCGGGCCTGGGTCGACGAGGTCGCCCCGGTCGCGTCGGCGCGCCGGCGCCGGCTCACCCCGGTGCCCGCGGGTGCCGGCGACCCCGACGCCGAGCTGGCGCTCGCCAGGGCCGAGGCCGAGGCGCGCGCGGCCGAGTGGCGCGACGAGGCCCGGCAGGAGGCGGCCGGCCGGCTCGAGGGCGACCACCGGTTCGCGGCCGGGCTCGGGCTCGTCGCCTCGCTCGTCGAGGTGACGCCGCACGCGGCCACCCTGGTGACACGCGACCGGGCGGTCGCGGTCCGGGTGGCCCGCTGGCTGCGGACCGAGCTCGACCTGCCGGACGACCGGCTGCGGGTGCTGCTCCGGCTCGCGCCGGTGCTGGCCGCCGACGTGGAGGCCCACGCGGTCGCCGACCAGCTCGGCATCCCGGCGGAGCGGGTCGCGACCACGCGGTGGCGCACGGCCCCCGACCCCGATGCGGTCGAGGTCAGCCTGCGGGTCGCCGACCCGCGGGCGGCGTCCCGGCTCGCCGGCTGGCGGGACGCGCTGCTCGACGACGTCTGACCCGGACGCGTCGCCCGCCGACGTACCTTGCAGGCCGTGGACGGGTTCACGAGGGTCGCGAGCATCGCCGAGCTGGGCGCTGGGCCCCTGCGGCGTGCGCTCCCGGACGGCAGCGAGGTGGTCGTGGTGCAGCCCGGGGACGGCGCCGTCCGGGCGTTCGCGAACCGCTGCCCCCACCTGGGGCAGCCCCTGTCGGACGGCGACGTCGCCGACGGGACGCTGACGTGCTCCCACCACCGCTACGCCTACGCCTGCGACACGGGACGCAACGTCGCGCCGGAGCCGGACCTGACCGCCCCGCTGACCCCCCACGAGGTCCGCGTGCGCGACGGTGAGGTCTGGGTCGGGCCCGCTCGTGGACCTGCCCGTGCCTGAGCGCGTGCACGTGGGCATCGACCTCGCCTGGGGGGACCGGAGCGCCTCCGGCGTGGTCGTGGCCGTGGACGGTGCGGTCGTCACCAGCGCCACCGTCGTGACCGACGACGCCCTCGTCGCCCTCGTCCCCGACGGTCCCGCGGTCATCGCCTTCGACGCCCCCATCGAGGTGCCCAACGAGACCGGGCGTCGCGACTGCGACGCCCAGGTCTCCCGCTGCTTCGGGCGCCACGACGCCGGTGCCTACCCCGCCAACCGGTCGATCCCGTGGCTCGCCGACCCGCGGGCCGCCCGGCTGGCGGCCCGACTGGGGTGCGAGGTCGGCCCGGTCGACCCCGCCTCGTCCGACGGGCGGCCCGACCGCGAGGCCGTGGAGGTCTACCCGCACGCCGCCACGATCGCGCTGTTCGGTCTCGAGCGGGTCCTGCCCTACAAGGCACGTACCGGCCGCGACCTCGAGACGCGCCGCGCCGCCCTCTCGGCGCTGTGCGACCACCTCGAGACGCTGGCCGCCCACGAGGTGCCGACCGACGTGCTGGCCGGCCCCCGCTGGGCCGCCCTGCGCGAGGCGGTGGCGTCCGCGCCGACCAGGGCGGCGCTCGGCCGGGTCGAGGACGAACTCGACGCCCACGTGTGCGTCCACGTCGCCGCCCTGTGGGACCGGGACCCGGGCGGCTGCGACGTCGCCGGCGAGGTCGGACGCGGCGCGATCGTGCTGCCCGGCTCGCCACGCACCAGCCCCTGCCTCGCCGCCGGGGGGGAGGCGTGAGCCGCATCGCGCTCGTCGCCGGCCCCGACGCGGGCCACGCGCTGCCGTGCGTCGCGCTGGGCTCGGCGCTCGCCGCGCGAGGGCACGACGTGACGCTGCTCACCGGACGGGCCCACGCGCCGGCGGCCGCCGCACACCACCTGCGGTTCCTCGAGCTGCCGGGGCTCGCCGGCCCCGGCGCCGACGACCTCGGTGTGCTGCTGTGGGAGCGGGCCGCCGCGATGACCCCGGCGCTGGTGGCGCTGCTGCGCGACCGGGTCCGCCCCGAGCTCGTCGTCGGCGACGTGCTGACGCGGGTCGGCGGGTTCGCGGCCGAGGTGCTCGGCGTCCCGTGGGTGGAGCTCTCGCCGCACCACACCACGGAGCCGTCACGGCACCTGCCACCGATCGGTCTCGGCCGACCGCCGGCGCGGACCCCGTGGCGGGCATGGGACGACGGCCGCATCCGCCTGCAGCAGGAGGCGTCGCGGGCGTCGGGGCGGGAGCAGGAGCGGGCCGCCCGCCGCCGGCTGGGGCTGCCCGCGGCGGGAGGGCCCGTGCTGCGCCTCCTCGCGACCGTGCCGGCGCTGGAGCCGCCGCGGGCGGACTGGCCGCCCGACGCCCACGTCGTCGGCGCGCTGGACGTCGACCCGCTCCTGCCCCCGCTCGAGCCCCCGCCCGGCGACGCCCCGCTGGTCGTCGTCACCGACTCCACGGCGTCCCGGGTCGACTGGTCGCTCGGCGAGGTCGCCCTCCGGGCCCTGCGGCACACTGGGCTGCGCGTCGTGGTCACCACGGCCCGCACCGACCTCGAGGCCTGGCCCGGCGCGGTCGTCGGCCGGGCGCCCCACGGCCCCCTGTTCGACGTCGCCGACGTCGCCGTCACCCCCGGAGGTGGCGGCTCGACCGCGAAGGCGCTCGTGCGCGGGGTGCCGCTGGTGGTGGTCCCGTGGCACGGGGACCAGCGCGAGACGGCCGGCCGGGTGGCGCAGGCCGGCCTCGGGCGCCGGCTGTCCCCATCGCGGTGCACCCCGGGCCGTCTCCGGCGGACCGTGGTCCGGGTGCTGGCCGATGCGCGCCACCGTGCGGCCGCACGGGACGCGGCCGCCGGCGCGGCGCACCTCGGCCCCGACCACGCGGCGGGGCTCGTCGAGGCGGTCCTGGCCCGGAGGGCACCCGGCGCCGTCCTCGACGGGCGGTCCCGCGCCGGCGGCCCGCTGCCACCCCCGGCGCCGATCGTGCCGGGCCCCGCGGCGGCCCCCGCCGTCCCGTCCACATCGGTTCAGAACAGCGGGCGGTCGACCCCGACGTCGTAGACCAGCCGGTCCCCGTCGACACGGACCTCCTCGCCCAGCGTGTGCTCCTCCACGCCGGCGGTCGACAGGTGCCGCACCGTCGCCCCGTGGAACGCCACGAGACGGTCGGCGAGCAGCCGGCGGTGGCAGGACCGCCAGTCCGTCTCCACGCACAGCAACGCGACCGGGCGGTGGGCTGCCAGCTCGACGACCCGGTCGAGGGCGGCCCGCGCCGGCGGCGTCGTCAGGTGGTCGGGGTAGCCCTCGAGCCCCGTGCCGACCAGCGCGGCGTGGTCGTGCTCCGGCGGCACGGTCAGCATCCCGCCGAGCTCCGTGCCCTCGTGCACGTGCTCGAGGCCGTGCTCGGGCAGCCACAGGTCCAGCTGGTCCCGCCGGAACTGCACCACCCGGGTGCTGCCCGGGTAGCGGCGCACGTCGACGAGCACCTCGACGCCGGCGTCGTGCAGGACGGCGGCGAAGCGCGCCGCCGGGGTCCCGCCGTGGCCGATCGTGTGCAGCGTGGGTCCGGAGGACCGGCTCACGTTGCCGCCCGCACGTCGTCGGCGGCGCCCTCGTCGAGCACGACGACGCGGACGACGCCAAGCGAGGCGTCGGGGTGGTCGGCGCCCCAGCGCCGCACCGCCCGGACGAGGACCGCCGCGGCCTCGGCCCGGGGGTAGCCGTAGATGCCGGCGGAGAGCAACGGCAGCGCGACGCTGGTCGCGCCGAGGTCCGCTGCCGCGTCGAGGGCGGTCGTGACGGCAAGGGCGAGGCGCTCGGCGTTGTCGTCCCGGTCGGCCTCGTACACGGGTCCGGCGACGTGGACGAGGTGCCCCGCGGCGAGCGTCCCGGCGGTCGTCACCGCCGCCCTCCCGTCGCGCAGCGGCCCGTGGGTGGCGACCCAGGCGTTCGACTCGGCCTGCACCGCGGGGCCGCCGGCGCGCGACAGGGCCCCGGCCACACCGCCGCCGTGGCGCAGGTGCACGTTCGCCGCGTTGACGATCACGTCGGTGGTCTCCCGGGTCAGGTCGCCGACGACCACCTGCAGGTCGAGCCCGTCGCCGTCCACCACCGCGGCCTCCGCGTCCGTCGAGGGCACGATCGGGTGCCCGGCTACCGTCCGGCCCTGCCGGACGACGAGGGACAGCATGCCAGCCTGGGCGGCGCGCCTGCGGTGGTGGGCGGGGGCCGTGCTCGCCGTGGCCCTGCTGGGGCTGTCCTCCGGCCTGCTCCTCGGACGCGCGGCCCCGGGGACGGCGTCGCGGGCGGCGGTCAGCGGCCTGGTCGTGGACGAGCCCGCGGGCGACCCGCCGCCGGGTGCCACGCAGCCGCCGGCGCCGTCGTCGGGGGACCCCGACGACGGCCGGCCCGTCTGCGGCGTCCGCTCCGGTCCCGTCGACCCGGCCGACCAGGTCGCGACCCTCGCGGTCGGCCGGGCGCTCGTGCAGTACCGACCCGTCGACGTGGACGCCGCCGAGGTGGCGGCGCTGGAGCGGCTCGTCCTGGCCGCCCCGGACGAGGTGGTGGTCGCGCCCAACCCCGACCTCACGAGCGCCGTCGTGGCGACGGCGTGGGGGCGACGGCTCGTCCGACCGGACGTCGACGCCGGGCTGCTCGCCCGGTTCGTCGACGCCTACGCTGCCGCCGCACCTCGACCAGGGACCGCACCGTGTTCGCCATCGCCGCCACCTCCATCTCCCGCGACGACCCCCTGAGCGGGCTCACGCTCGGGGACCGGCCCGAGCCGACCGTCCCCGACGGCTGGGTCGTCGTGGAGGTCCGGGCCGCGAGCCTCAACCACCACGACCTGTGGTCGCTGCGCGGCGTCGGCCTGCCCGAGGACCGGCTGCCGATGATCCTCGGCTGCGACGCGGCCGGTATCGCGCCCGACGGCAGCGAGGTCGTCGTCCACGGCGTGGTCGCCACGCCGGAGGGCGACGAGACCCTCGCCGGCGACTTCTCGATCCTGTCGGAGCGGTACCCGGGCACCTTCGCCGAGCGGGTGGCCGTGCCCGCCCGCAACCTCGTGCCCAAGCCGCCGGCGCTGTCCTTCGCCGAGGCCGCCTGCCTGCCGACCGCGTGGCTGACCGCCTACCGGATGCTGTTCACCCGCTCGGGGCTGCGCCCGGGGCAGCGGGTGCTCGTCCAGGGCGCCGGCGGCGGTGTGTCCACCGCCGCGATCGTGCTCGCGCGTGCTGCCGGGCTCCACGTCACCGTGACGTCCCGCTCCGAGGAGAAGCTCGAGCGGGCGCTCGAGCTCGGCGCCCACGCGGCCCTGCCGTCCGGGGAGCGGCTGCCCGACCGGGTCGAGTGCGTGCTCGAGACGGTCGGCGAGGCGACCTGGGACCACTCGCTGAAGTCGCTGGTGCCGGGCGGGACGATCGTCGTCGCCGGCGCCACGAGCGGGATGAACCCGCCCGCCGACCTGGCCCGTGTCTTCTACCGCCAGCTCTCGGTCGTCGGCTCGACCATGGGCACGCGCGACGAGCTGGCGGACCTCGTGCGGATGCTCGACGCGACCGGTGCGCGACCGCTGGTCGACGAGACCTTCGCGATGGAGGACGGCCGCGACGCCTTCGCCCGCCTGCTGGAGGGTGAGCAGTTCGGGAAGCTGGTCCTCACCCGCTGAGCGAGCGGGGACGGGCCGGGGAACCACACGAGGCGCCGCAGGACGCGGCGCCTCGTCGTGTGCTCGTGGGAGCTGCTCCGGGGGTGGGACTCGAACCCACAAACCTTTCGGTTAACAGCCGACTGCTCTGCCAGTTGAGCTACCCCGGAAGGGACGCGCCCGGCAGGGCCGAGCGCGGGCGGAGTGTAACCGCCCACCTGCGCACCCGACCAACGCGCCCCGGAGGCGGTGGCGCGCACCGCGCGCCGGCCTGCGACCACGGGGACGCGGCGTCCTCCGGACGCGACTAGCCTCGCCGGACACGCGTCCGAGCCCGTCGGTCGTGCCGACGCCACACCCCGTCGACCCCACCCAGAGGAGCCCCGATGTCGCGCCGTGACCTCGTGATCATCCCCGACGACGAGCCGGGCATCCTGGCCCGCCTCGGCGAGGCCGCCGGCGCGTCCGGCATCAACATCGAGGCCTGCTCCGCCTTCACGGGTGCCGGCAAGGGCGTCGTCCACCTCCTGGTCGACGACCACGACAAGGCGATCAGCGCCTTCCGGGACGCGGGGTTCGACGTCAAGGCGGCCCGCCGCGTCGTGGTCGCCGACATCCCCGACACGCCCGGGGAGCTCGGCAAGGCCTGCCGGAAGCTCGCCGACGCCGAGGTCAACATCGAGCAGGCCTACATCGCGGCCGGCTCGAAGCTCGTCATCGTCTGCGACGACGTCGACCGTGCCAAGGAGGTCCTCGGCGTCGAGGACTGACCGAGCACCGCGGCCCGTCACGTCTCGAGCGTGGCCTGCTTGAACTCGTGCAGCCACGGGTGGCCGTCGACCAGGCGCACGACCTGCTCGACCTTGTCCCGTGAGCCCGACGCGTCCACCCCGGGGCGGTCGAGGACGCGGACGAAGACGGCCCGGTCGGTCCCGATGAAGGTCGGGACGCCCCACACGCCGTGCTGCTCGACGTTCTCCTCGTGCTCGGCACGGAGCCGCTTCAGGGGCTCGCCACCGCGCACGACGTCGAACACGGCGTCGGCGTCGGCGCCGGCGGCGGCCAGCGCATCCCGCAGCACCGCCTCGTCCCTGATGTTGCGGCCCTCGTCGTGGCGGGCGGCGAAGAGGGCGCGGTGCACCGCGAGGAAGCGGTCGGGGAACTCGTCGCGGACGGCGAGGCCGACCTCGAGGGCGAGGATCCCGGAGACGGCGGACGGGTCGTCACGGTCCCAGACGTCGACGTCGCCCTCCTCGACGTGCCCCTGCGCGAGCGAGTACGGCGTGAAGGTGACGTCCCAGTCGGCGCCGGCCTCGAGGGCGGCGACGACGTGCTCGTTCGCGTTGCGGGCGAACGGGCACAGGTAGTCGAAGGTCAGGGCGAAGGACACGGACACGGGGGCCTCTGGAGGGGAGCGGGAGGGGAGGGAGGGGGCGACCAGCGCAACGTCGCGACGACCCGCCGGCATTCCGGGACGCCGCGTCCGAGCCGGTCTCGGTCGGTCAGGTGCCGATGCCGAGCCCGGTCAGCAGGGCGCGACTCGCGAGCCCGGCGGCGAAGAAGGCGCCCCAGGCGACCCCGACGTAGTCGTGGCGCTCCCGGCGCAGCGCCGCGATGCGTCCCCCGACGATGGCGACGAGGGGGAACAGCGAGCCGTAGAAGTAGTGGAGCCACGCGAGGTGCCCGACGACCCGCCGACCGAGCACGAGCAGCAGGATGCCGACCACGGTCTGCACCACCAGCAGGTTCTCGGTCCAGTGCTGCACCGCCCAGAAGGCGTTGGGGGCCTGCTCGCGTCGGAGCAGGCGCATCCCGACCCCCCACAGCAGCAGCACGAGAAGCAGTCCGAGGAACGTGTAGCCGACCCAGCGGTGGAAGCTCGCCATGGGCGTCGTCAGCCGCCGCTGGGCGCGGTCGCGCCCTCGTCGACGTCCTCCTGCCCGGCCACCTCGGCGGCCTGGAGGCGCTGCGCGATCCGCAGCGTCAGGGCGCCGGCGACGGCGGGCAGGACGAACACGGCCACGCGCAGGATCGCGGTGATGGTCTGGAGCCCTGTCGCCGTGTCGGCCGCGATCACGTCGTTGGAACCGGCGACGAAGATGACGGCGAGGAACACGAGTCCCGCGACGCCGATGGCGGTGCGCATGGGCACGTCACGCGGCCGCTCGAGCAGGTGGTGCTCGGCGTCGTCCTTCGTGATGAAGCGGCGGTCCAGCCACGGCCAGGCGAACACGACCCCGAAGATGAGGCCCGGGACCACGACCGAGGGGAGGAAGGCGCTCGGGATGGTCACCCCGGCGATGGTCCACTCCCACGCGGGCCACAGGCGCAGCAGCCCCTCGAGCCAGCCCATGTACCAGTCGGGCTGGGCCGGGGCGAAGACCTGGAAGGGCTCGTAGGGGCCGTACAGCCAGACCGGGTTGATCTCGAACAGGCCCCCGAGCAGCGCCAGGACGGCGATGACGAAGGCGAAGAGGGACAACGAGGTCATCGTCTGGTTGGGGAACAGGGGTTCACCGACCACGTTGGTGTTGGTCGCCTTCGGGCCGGGCTTCTGGGTGTGCTTCTGCCGGACGAGGATGGCCAGGTGCAGCCCGACGAGGCCGAGGAGCCCGGCGGGGATGAGCATGACGTGCATCAGGTGCAGCCGGCCGATGACGTCGTTGCCGGGGAACTCCCCGCCGATGCCGATGAAGCCCAGCAGCGGGCCCACGAACGGGATGGACAGCAGGGCCGAGTACCCGATGCGCAGGCCAGTGCCGGAGAGCAGGTCGTCCGGCAGGGAGTAGCCGGTGAAGCCGGCGCCGAAGGCCAGCAGCAGCAGCGAGACGCCGATGACCCAGTTGAGCTCCCGCGGGCGACGGAACGCGCCGGTGAAGAAGATCCGCAGCATGTGCACCACGATCGCGGCGACGAACACGAGCGCCGCCCAGTGGTGGATCTGGCGCATGAGCAGCCCGCCGCGGACCTCGAAGCTCAGCCGCAGCGTGGAGTCGTACGCGGCGGAGATCGTCCGGCCCTGGAGCGGCTCGTACGGCCCGTCGTAGACCACGGGGGTCGTGTCGGGCGTGTAGAACAGCGCGAGGAAGGTGCCGGTGAACAGCAGCACGACGAGGCTGAACAGGGCGACCTCGCCGATGAGGAACGACCAGTGCGCCGGGAACGCCTTGCGGAGGTACTTCTGGCTGCCCTCGGCGAGCCGGAGGCGGTCGTCGAGCCAGCGAGCGACGTCGTCGACCGGGGTCTGACGTGCGTCCTTGGGGGTGGTGGGGGCGCTCATCGTCAGGCCTCCGGGGTGCGGGTCATGTTCCAGAACGACGGGCCGACCGGGGCGGAGAAGTCGCCCAGCGCGATCAGGAAGCCGTCGTCGTCGACGCCGATGGGCAGCTGCGGCAGGGCGCGGCCGGCCGGACCGGACACCGGCACCGCGCCGCGGTTGACGTCGAACGTGGACTGGTGGCAGGGGCAGAGCAGCTCGCCCGCACGAGCTCGGTACAGGCCGACCGGGCAGCCGGCGTGGGTGCAGATCTTCGAGTAGACGACCATGCCGTCGACGGTCTCGACCGGCAGCGCGTCGCGCTGCAGCAGCCCCTCGCGGGTGCCGACGAGCACGGCCTGCGAGTCGGCCGAGCCGACGTGGCCCTCGGGGAAGACGGTGACGACCTGGTCGCTGACGACGTCCTCGGCGCGGATCGGGCGTCCCTCCGGGTCGACCAGCCGGTCGCCCGGCTCCCACGCCGTGAAGAACAGCTCGTTCTCCGGGCCGGGGCCCAGCGAGCGCAGGGGGATAAGCAGTGCGAGGCCGAGCGACGCGCCGGCGCCGGTGAGCAGCCGCAGCAGGAACCGGCGACGGTCGCCGAGACCGACCTGGCCGAGGGTCTCCTCGACGGCCTCCTCGAAGCGGTCGCGGTCCTCCTCGGTCGAGCGCATCGGGTAGCGGTCCTCGACGATCTCCTGCGGGCCGACGATGCGCTTGACCCACACGGCGAGGCCGGTGCCGATCGCGAAGAACGCCACGAACAGCAGCAGGCCCTCGACCTGGGTCTGCCCGCCGGCGAGGTAGGTCACCACCAGGCCGAGGCATGCCACGATGGCGATCGAGAAGGCGATGGCGGCCTGGCGCGCGGCGCGGTCGGCGGCGGCCTGCCGCGCCCGCCACTGCTCGGCCTTCTGGGAGGTGGGGCCGCCGGCGCGGAGGTCACTCATGCTCGTCACCCGTCTTCTGGCCGAGGAGGTACATGATCACGGCGAGGCCACCGATGCCGATGATCCAGGCGAGCAGGCCCTCGGTGACGGGCCCAGAGCGACCGACGTTGATGCCACCGGGGGACTCGCGGTCGCGCAGGTCGACGACCCATCGGACGATGGCCTGCAGGTCCTCCTCCTCGAGGACCTCGTGGCCGAACAGCGGCATCACGCCCGGCCCGTACCGGACCGCCTCGGCGATCTCGAGCGGCGTGGCGACGTCGAGGTTCGACGACACGTCGCTCTGGCCGACCGCGATGCCGGCGGCCGTCGGTCCGTGGCAGGCGGCGCAGTTGTTGGTGAACGCCTCGAGGCCACGGGCCAGCTCGGCCGACTGCCAGTCGCCGATGGCGGGGATCTCGGGGCCCTCGACCCACGTGGCGGCGAAGGCCAGCAGGGCCTCGCGTTCGTCGTCGGTGAGCTGCTGTGCCTTTCGACGCACCGGGTCGGAGGGGTCCGCCAGCGGCATCCGGCCGGTGCGGATGACGAAGTCGATGCCGGCGAGACCGACGTCCTGGATGTTCGGGCCGTGGTTCGAGGGGTTGGTCTCGGCGGAGACGCCGCGCCCTTCCACGCCGTGACAGATGACGCAGCGCTGGCCGAACACCTCGGACCCGCGGGCGATCAGCGCGTCGTCTGGCGCGTCGGTCGTCGCACCGGCGCGGTCGGTGCCGAACGCGAGGTTCAGCAGCGCGGCGATGCCCAGGAACCCGGCGAGCACGAGGGCGGCACGCAGCAGGTGCGGCAGCCTCGAGCGCGGGTGGGGGCGGGTGCCCGGTTCGGGCTGGTGGGGGTGCACGTCACTCTCGTCCCGGTCGTGGGTGGCCGGCGCGTGGCGCGAGGCTCGCAGCGACGCGTGAGGGGGCTTCCACCGCACGGGCCCCGGACGCGTCCCGGTCGCCTGCGAGGGGGCGGGAGGGTGACCGGGGCTGGGAGGATACCCAGCGGGGTGCTTGCCGTTGCAAGCGCCGGGCCGCGAGGACACCGTCCCCCGCCTCAGCTGCCGGCGGCGTCGATGGTGCGACGGTTGGCCTCCGTCGCGGACTCGAGGAAGCGCAGCAGCTCCATCGGCAGCGGGAAGATCAGCGTCGAGTTCTTCTCGGCCGAGACCTCGAGCATCGTCGACAGCACGCGCAGCTGCATCGAGCCCGGGGCGGCGGCCATGACGTCGGCCGCCTCCGCCAGCCGCTTGGCGGCCTCGAACTCGCCCTCGGCGTGGATGACCTTCGCGCGCCGGTCCCGCTCGGCCTCGGCCTGCCGGGCCATCGCGCGGCGCATCGACTCGGGCAGCTCGACGTCCTTGACCTCGACCAGCGTCACCTTGACGCCCCACGGGTTGGTGAGGTCGTCGATGATCGTCTGCAGCCGGTCGTTGATGTCGTCGCGGTTGACCAGCAGCTCGTCGAGCTCCACCTGGCCGAGGATGGACCGCAGCGTCGTCTGGGCCACCTGGGACGTCGCGAACAGGTAGTTCTGGATGTTGATGGTCGCCTTCACCGGGTCGGTCACGTTGAAGTAGGTGACGGCGTTGACCCGGACCGTGACGTTGTCCTTGGTGATGACGTCCTGTGGGGGGATGTCCATCGTCACGGTCTGCAGGTTCACCTTCATCATCTTGTCGATGATCGGGACGATGAAGAACAGGCCGGGGCCCTTCGCGCCGACGACGCGGCCGAGCCGCAGGATCACCCCGCGCTCGTACTCGTTCACGATGCGGATGGCCGAGACGACGACGCCGCCGAGGACGAGCAGCGCGAAGAGGATGCCGATGACGGGTCCGTCCATGGAGGAGTCCTTCGGTGGTGGGTGTCAGGAGGTCGGGTCGGGATCGGGGGCGACGGGCTCGACCGTGAGGTCGAGGTTGTCGCGGGCGACGACGCGCACCGTGAGGCCGTCCACCAGCGCCACGCCGGCGGTCGGCGTGACCCGCCACGCGGTCCCGTCGAGGGAGATGCGCGGGTGGCCGTCGGCGACCCCGCGCACGGTGCCGGTGCGGCCGACGAGGTCGTCGTTCGGGCCGACGAGGGGTCGGCCGCTGCTGCGTGCCACGAGCCGGCCGGCCACCACGGTCAGGGCGAACAGGACCAGGACGGTCGGGACGATGACGGCGAGGTCGACGCCGAGCCCGGTGGGGCGCTGGAACAGGAAGAGCCCGCCCAGCAGCAGGGCGACCGTCCCCCCGAAGGCGCCCACGCCGACCCCCGGCGCGAAGAGCTCGACGACGTACAGGCCCATCGCGAGGACCAGCAGCAGCACGCCGGCGAGGTTGACCGGCAGGACCGAGAGGGAGAAGAACGCGAGGATCAGCAGGATGGCGCCCAACACGCCGCCGGCGCCCATGCCCGGGTTCGCGATCTCGTAGACGATCGCGAGCGTGCCGATCGAGATGAAGATGAAGGCGAGGTTCGGGTCGGCGATGCGCTGAAGCAGCCGGCGCACCCCGGTCATCTCGACCTCGACGACGGTCGCGCCGGCGGTGGTCAGCGTCACCTCGACGTCCCCGACCTCGACGACCGTCCCGTCGACCTCCTCGAGCAGCGACGGCAGGTCGGTCGCGATGAGGTCGATCGCGCCGATCTCGAGGGCCTCGTCGGCCGTGATGGAGCGCCCGTCGCGGACCGAGTCGACCGCGAAGCCGACGTCCCGGCCACGGGCCTCGGCGATGGCCTCCGCGTAGGCCGCGGCGTTGTTGACGATCTTGTCCCCGACCTCGCCGCCCTCGAGGTCGACGGGCGTCGCGGCCCCGATGGTCGTGGCGGGCGCCATCGCCGCGACGTGGGCGGCGAGGGTGATGAAGGTGCCGGCCGAGCCGGCGTCGGCGCCGGAGGGGGACACGTGCACCACGATGGGCAGCGGCGCGTCGAGGAAGCCCTGGACGATCTCGCGCATCGACGAGACCAGCCCGCCCGGGGTGTCGAGCTGCACCACCAGGGCGCGGTGGCCATCCGTGGCGGCGCGGTCGACGGTGTCGAGCAGGTGGTCGGCGATGACCGGGGTGATGGCGCCGCGGACGGTCGTCGTGGCCACGGTCCCCGACCCCTGCTGGGCCTGCGCGACCCCGAGCGCTGCCCCGGGCATCGGCGTGGCGTCGGACGCCGAGGCGGCCGCACCGGACACGAGGGCGGTGCCGAGCACCCCCAGCACGAGCACGGCCCGCAGCCGTCGGATGGTGCATCTCCTCGCGTCGGTTCCCGTACCGTAGTCGCCACGCCGGGGGGCTGCGACGCTCCGCGGGCCCATCCGCCCCGGCGTGTCCGACGTGTCGCGAGGAGACCTCCCGGTGATCGCCGCCTTCAGCATCACCCCGCTCGGGGTCGGGGAGTCGGTCGGGGACGTCGTCGCCGAGTGCGTCGCGATCGTCCGGGCCAGCGGGCTGCGCTCCGAGACCAACGCCATGTTCACCAACGTCGAGGGGGAGTGGGACGAGGTGATGGCCGTCATCGGTCGCTGCGTCGAGCACGTGGCCACCGTCGCCCCACGGGTCAGCATCGTGATCAAGGCCGACCACCGTCCGGCGGTCGAGGACGCGCTCGCGCACAAGAACGCGCGCGTCGCGAGGATGGTCGCGCCCGACGACGACCGCCTGTCCGACTGACGGATCCGCGCGCGAGCGCCCGGGCCCGCTCCGGCCGGGGCGGAGGTGAGGAGGACGGGGTGACGTCGGACCCGGGGGTGCACGACCGTCGGGCCTACCTCGAGACCGTCCTCCGGGGTCTGGGCGAGGGGGTCGTGCACGTCCGGCAGGACCGCAGCATCGAGCCCCTGAACGGGGCGGCGTCGGAGCTGCTCGGCCTGACCGACGCCGAGCTGCGTCGAGCGCGGGTCGGGGACGGCCCGTGGGAGCTGCGCCTGCTCGACGGGTCCCCGTGTCCGCCCGGGAGGAGCCCCTGGGCGCGCGGGCTCGCGGGCGAGGAGGTCACGGGCGAGACGATCGGGCTCGTCGACGCCGCGGGCTCGGTCCGATGGCTGCGGATGACGACGCGGCGCGTCGACCACCCGGACGGTGGGGTCGTCGCGAGCTACCAGGACGTCTCGGAGACCGT
The DNA here is from genome assembly GCA_046566145.1 of Actinomycetes bacterium. GTDB lineage: Bacteria > Actinomycetota > Nitriliruptoria > Nitriliruptorales > Nitriliruptoraceae > JBKHXF01. Next base: position 23,692 of record JBKHXF010000029.1, on the reverse strand, counting down.
GGCGCACCAGGCGACCGTCCGGCGGCTGCGGACCATCGAGCGCCTCGTGGCCGGCGTGTCCACCGAGCTCGTGCAGGTCCGGCCCGGCGACGTGGACGCCGCGATCGTCCGGGCCCTCGAGCAGCTCGGGGCCACGATCGACGTGGACCGGGCCTACGTGTTCAGCTCGCCGGTCGACGAACCGTCGGGCCCCCTCGACCAGACCCACGTGTGGGCACGGTCGGGGGTGCGGGACTTCGCCGACGTCCGCCGGGGCGTCGACGCCGAGCTGATGCCGTGGTGGATGGCTCGCGTCCGCGCCCTCGAGCCGATCGTCATCGAGCGCGTCGAGGACCTGCCGGCGGAGGCGCTCCGCGAGCGGCACATCTTCGGCTCCCAGGGGGTCCGGTCGCTGGTGTGCGTCCCGATGGTGACCCACGACCTCGTCCTGGGCTTCGTCGGGCTCGACAGCTGTCGGGCGCACCGGCGGTGGGAGGACGACGAGGTGCGGCTGCTGCGGCTCGTCGGCGAGGCCTTCGCCGGCGCGATCGAGCGCCGGCGGGTGACGACCGCCCTCGCGCAGGCGAACGCGCTGCTCGTCGAGCGCAACGACGAGCTCGAGGAGCGCAACGAGCAGCTCCGGGACGCCGGTCGGGTCAAGGACGAGTTCCTGTCGGTGACCAGCCACGAGCTGCGCACGCCCCTGACCACCATCCGAGGGGCCGTCGAGACGATGCGGGTCCACGGTGACCAGGTCTCGCAGGAGACCCGGGCGGAGCTGCTCGAGGCGATCGGCCGGCAGGCGCACCGGCTCGAGCGGCTCGTGGACGACCTGCTGGTGACCTCGCGACTCGCCTCCGACACGGTGACCGTCGACCCGCACGACGTGCCCGTGCTCGCCGCGGTCGTCGAGCTGGTGACGAACACGGACGTGCCCGGCGTCGAGGTCGATGGCGACCCGGCCGCGGTCGCCCACGTCGACCCCGACCACCTGGCCCGGATGGTCGAGAACCTGCTCCAGAACGCCCGTCGCTACGGCGCACCCCCCGTGCTCGTCACGGTGCGACCCGGCGCGACGCACGTCGTGCTGGAGGTGCGGGACCACGGCCCGGGCGTGCCCGCGACGTTCCGCGCGCAGCTCTTCGAGCGCTTCACCCAGGCGAGCCGGGGCACCCGCCGGGAGGCGTGGGGGACGGGCCTGGGCCTCGCGATCGTCCGGGACCTGGCCCGGCTCAACGGGGGCGACGTCGTGCACGAGGATGCCGATCCCGGCGCTCGGTTCGTGGTCACGCTGCCCGTGCCGTCGGGCACGACCGGCGGCTGAGGCCCCGCGCGCTCAGCCCTCCCGACGCGACGTCAACCACGCACCCAGCAGGACCAGACCGGTCCCGAGCAGGGCCAGCGGCGCGACCCGCTCGCCGCGCAGGGCGACGCCGAGCACGATGGCGACGACCGGCACGAAGTAGATGGCCACCGACCCGCGGGTCCCACCGACCCGACCCACGAGCGTCGCCATCATCGCGAACGCGAGGCCGGTGCCGAGGACGCCGAGCGGGACCATCGCGAGGACGGGGCCGAGCTCCCAGCGGGACCCGTCGAGCTGCGCGACGCCGAACGGTGCGACGACGGCGAGCGCCACGAGCTGGGCCCGCCACAGCACCGGCAGCGTCCCGTGGCGCTGCTGCAGGGGGACGGCGACGTTCGCGGCGAGCCCGTAGAGCACCACCGCGAGCCCGACGAGGAGCGCACCGCGGGCGGTCGCGGCCGACTCGCCGAGCTCGGGAAGGAAGATCGCGACGATGCCCGCGAAGCCGACGGCGATGCCCACGAGCTGCCGGCGCCCCGGCAGCTGCCGCAGCAGGGCTGTCGACCACGCGGCGGTTGCGATCGGCATCGCCCCGTTGATCATGCCGGCGACCGAGGACGAGATGGACTGCTGCGCGATCGGGAACAGCAGCAGGGGGATCGCCATCCAGATCACGCCGAGGAAGGCGATCCGGGGCAGGTCCTCGCGGTCGACGGCCCGCCGGGCGCGGGGCAGGACCGAGAGGGCGAGGGCCCCGAGCCCGAGCCGCGCCGTCGTGATGACCGCGGGTCGCAGCGCCTCGAGTCCCTCCGCCATGAACACGAAGGACGACCCCCAGATGAGGGCGATGGCGGCCAGCAGCCCCCACTCGGGCGTCCCGAACGCGTCGGTGAGGGTCCCGCTGCTGGTGGTCGGCAGGCGTCCTCGGGGTGGGGCCACGGAGGGACCGGTGAGGGGCGCGGCCGCGGCGGTGGCGTCGCCGGCCGGCGTCGGGGCGTGGTCGGGCACGGGCGGCTCGTCGTGAGGGAGGGCGCCCGTCTCGTGGGCGGCCGGTGATGGTGCCGCACGGGCGCCCGACCTGACCACCCGGGACCGCGCGAGCCTCCCCGTCGAGCGCACACGCGGTCGTCGGACCGTGCCGGTGGCTGGTGGGCGCGGGCGGCAGCGGCTATCAACACCCCCACACCGACGAGGAGGTGCGACGTGGCCGACCGGCAGCCGCTCGCCGACCTCCTCGCCCGTGCGCGGACGCGTCTGGCAGCGACGTCGTCCGGCTCCACACCCTCGAGTCGACCGCTGGCCGAGGCCACGGGCCGGGTGGTGACAGCGCACCCGGACTGGGTCTGGCCCGCCTGGGTGGTCGCCCAGACCGACCCGGCCTCGCCCGCCTGGACGGCGGTCCCCCCCGACGGACGCATCGCCAACGTCACGACGCGGCAGGTGACCCTCGTCGGCGACGTGTACAGCCGGCACCTGGCCACGGTCGACCCTCGCGGGCTCGTCACCCCGTGGGGGCGGGGGTGGTCGCTGGACTGGTGGGTCCGGGTCGGCGGGACGTGGCGGCACCCGTCCCGTGAGCCCGGGGTGTCCCAGGCCCGCTACGGGGGCACGCCGGTCGTGCAGACGCGCCTGCCCGCGGGCGCCGAGGGTGACGTGGTCGCCCGGACCTACGCGCACGTGGCCCCGACCGCACCCGGGGGCGAGGTCGTGGCCTGCGAGGTGCAGAACCGCTCGGGTCGCGGCGTCCAGGTCGCGTTCGCGATCCGTCCGGTCGACCACCTCGGGGTGGCCCCCGTGCACGTGGTCGCGTTCGCCGGCACCACCCTCACCGTCGACGGGCACGTCGCGCTGCTGCTGCCCGGGCAGCCCCGGGCCGTGGTGCTCTCCGACGCCGCCGGCGGCGACGCGGCACACCTGCTGGCCGGGGGGCTCGCGCACGGCGCGCGCCGGCGGACGGTCGAGGACCCCGAGGGGCTCGCCACCGCCGCCGTCGTGTTCGACCTGCCCGCGGGCGAGTCCGTCCGGGTGGCCGCGCCCCTCGGCCGCGGGACCACCGCCGGCGCCACCGCCGGCGGCACGACCATCGCCACCCTGCGCTCCGCCGAGGAGGTCGCCGAGGCCTGGGAGGTCCCCCTGGCGCGGGGCATGCAGGTGGTGCTCCCGGACATCGACCTCCAACTCGCGTTCGACGCCGCCCGGGCGACCCAGCTGCTCGCCCACGGCCCGGGGCACCTCCACCGCGGGCTGCACGACCGGCGCCCCCTGCCCGACCCGGACCAGCTCACGACGCTCACGCGCGTCGGCTTCCACGACGAGGTCGTCGACGTGCTCGACGGCGTCCTGCGGGGGCTCGAGGGGCGCGGGCTGCACCCGGTCCGGCTCGAGGGGGCGCGCGCTGCCGCGTGGGCCGGCGTGGCGTCCGCGCTGGCCGAGCACGTCCGCCACACCGGCGACGGCTCGCTGGCCCGCTCGCACGCGCCGGCGGTCACCCGGATCGCCTCGCGCCTGACCGACGCGACGCGCCGGCCGGACCCCCGGTTCGCGGACCGGGTGTTCGTCCTGCAGGGGATCCGCGACGCGATGTGGCTCGCGTACGAGCGTGGCGACGTCGCCGGCGCGGAGGCGCTGCAGCACGTCCTGCGGACGGCCGAGGCCGACCTGTCCGCCGACGTGGCGCTGGCGCGCCAGCGGCTCGGGGTCCGGGTGGTGCCGATCACGGCGGAGCTCGCCGAGGGCCCCGACCTGGTGGACGTCCTGCTGGCCGCGACCCGCACCGACGTCCTCGCCGTGGACGGGGCCGGCGTGGAGGAGACCGCCGAGCTGGTCCGGGACACGGCCTCGCACGGTCCTGCGGTGATGCGACGGGAGGGGCCAGCCGGCCTGGACGTTCGCGCCACCCTGCGGCTCGCCGCGATCGAGGTGGCCGCCGGCGACGCCCGCGCCTGGGAGCGGGTCGAGTGGGCGATGGAGGTCGCCAGCGGGACCTGGTCGTGGCCGACCCTCGTGCACCCCGTGACCGGGGGTGGTTCGGGCGGTGAGGGGGCCGACGCCTCGGTCGCGGCGGCGTTCCTCGCCGTCGTCCGCGACGTGCTGGTCCGCGACACCGCCGACGGCGACGTCGCGCTGCTGACCATCCTGCCCGACGCGTGGTTCGGGGAGGAGGTCCACGTCCGCGACGCCCCGACACGCTCCGGACGCGTGAGCTTCCGGCTGCACTGGGAGCAGGACGCGCCGCGGCTGACGTGGTCCTGCGAGCGGCCGGGTGTCCGGCTCTGGGCCCCGGGCCTCGACGAGTCCTGGTCGACCACGGCACCGTCCGGGACGACGGCGTTCTCGGGGACCGAGGTCTGACGGGCACCACGGGTGGCCTCGACGGCCGGTAGCGTCCGCGCGTCGAGCCCCGCACCGGGCCGCGACGAGGACCAGGACCCGACCGTGCGCATCCGGACCATCGCCAGCTTCGTCACCGGTGGCGCGATCGGCGCCGCGTCGGTCTACCTCCTCGACCCCGACCACGGCCGCCGGCGCCGGCGGGAGGCCCTGACGAGCGCCCGGAGCCACGCGGCGGCTCGGGCCCGGGCGGCCGCCGTCGACGCCGCCCGCCTCGCCCGCACGGTCGCGAGCAACGCGGCCGACGGCTACCGCCAGGAACGCGCCGGCCAGGCGCGCTGAGGCCGCTCCGACCCGACGGGGGAACGGGCGGCAGGGCTCGAGCCGGACATGCGAGAGGTCCGCGGCCCCCGCCAGGCCGCGGACCCCTGCGGGAGAGGCACTTCGACGTCGGGGCCCCCGACTCCTCCCCGGAGCTCGTCCAGCCCGGCACGTGTGCGCGGTCGGTGCGCGGCGCGTAGCGTGCGGTGACGACGCCGCCACACCGACCGGGAGCCAGACGGGTGGACTTCGCCTACGACGCACGCACCGAGGAGCTCCGTGAGCAGCTCCTCGCCTTCATGGACGAGCTCGTCTACCCCAACGAGTCGACCTACCACGAGCAGATCGAGGCGTCGGGTGACCGGCACCACAACCCGCCGATCATGGAGGAGCTGAAGGCCGAGGCGAAGCGCCGCGGCCTGTGGAACCTCTTCCTGCCCAACGAGGAGTGGGGAGCCGGGCTGACCAACCTCCAGTACGCGCCGCTGGCCGAGATCACGGGCCGCAGCCCGCTGATCGCCCCCGAGGCGCTGAACTGCGCCGCGCCGGACACCGGCAACATGGAGGTGCTCTCCGAGTTCGCGAGCCCGGAGCTGCAGGAGGAGTGGCTGGTCCCGCTGCTCGAGGGGCGCATCCGGTCGGCGTTCTTCATGACCGAGCCCGACGTCGCGTCGTCCGACGCGCAGAACATCTCGTCCCGCATCGAGCGCGACGGCGACCACTACGTCATCAACGGGAGGAAGTGGTGGTCCTCGGGCGCCGCGTCCGACCGGTGCAGGGTCGGCATCTTCATGGGGGTGACCGACCCCGACGAGTCGCCGTACCGCCGCCAGTCCATGGTCGTGGTGCCGATGGACACGCCCGGCATCGAGGTCGTCCGCGAGCTGCCCGTGTTCGGGCACTACGACGGACACGGCGGGCACCCCGAGGTGCACTTCACCGACGTGCGCGTGCCGGCGTCCAACATCCTGAAGGGGGAGGGCGAGGGGTTCGCGATCGCGCAGGCCCGGCTCGGCCCCGGCCGGATCCACCACTGCATGCGGCTCATCGGCATGGCGGAGCGGTCGTTCGACCTCATGTGCGAGCGGGCGATGCAGCGCACCCCGTTCGGGCAGCCCATCGCGCGCCAGGGCGTGTTCCAGGACTGGGTGGCCGAGGCCCGCATCCGCATCGAGCAGGCCCGCCTGCTCGTGCTGAAGACCGCGTGGCTGATGGACACCGTCGGCAACAAGGGCTCCCGCATCGAGATCTCCGCCATCAAGGTCGCGGTGCCCGACATGGCGACCTGGGTCATCGACAAGGCCATCCAGACCCACGGCGCCGGCGGGTTCTCCAACGACTTCCCGCTGGCGCTCATGTGGGCGCACGCGCGCACCCTGCGGATGGCGGACGGCCCCGACGAGGTCCACAGGATGTCGTTGGCCCGTCGCGAGCTGAAGCGGTACCTGCCGGACGCCTGAAGGAGCGGCGCGTGCGCGTCAACCTCATGATCGAGGGCCAGGAGTCCGTCACCTGGTCGCAGTGGGTCGCGATCGCCGAGGCCTGCGAGACCGCCGGGCTCGAAGGGCTGTTCCGCTCCGACCACTACCAGTCGGTCGCGAGCCGCACCGAGCGGAGCTCGCTCGACGCGTGGGCCACGCTCGCCGCGCTCGGGCCGCTGACCTCCACGATCCGGCTCGGGACGATGGTCTCCCCGGCGTCGTTCCGGCACCCCTCGGTGCTCGCCAAGTGCGTCGTGACGGCGGACCACACCTCCGGTGGGCGCGTCGAGCTCGGCATGGGGGCCGGCTGGCACGAGCTCGAGCACACCACCTACGGGCTCCCGTTCCACGACCTCGGTACCCGCTACGACGTGTTCGCGGAGCAGCTCGAGATCGTCGCGCGCCAGCTCACCGAGGAACGGTTCGACCACCGCGGGGAGCACTACACCCTCGAGGGGTGCGAGGCGCGACCCAAGCCGGTGCAGGCCCGCCTGCCGATCATCCTCGGTGGGGTGGCCGGTCCTCGCGCCTCGCGCCTCGCCGCCCGCTTCGCCGACGAGTACAACACCGTGTTCGCCACCGCCGAGCAGTGCCGGGAGCGGCGCGGGAACATCGAGCGGGCCTGCGAGGAGGCGGGCCGCGAGATGCTGACGTTCTCGCTGATGACCGGCTGCCTCGTCGGTGAGGACGAGGCGGAGTTCCGCGACCGCGCCCGGCTGCTGTTCGAACGCTCCGGGAAGGAGGGCGACCTCGACGCGTGGCTCGACACCCTCCGGGACGCGTGGGTGCTCGGCACCGTCGAGCAGGCCGCCGAGACCCTCGACGTGCTCGAGGCCGCCGGCGTCGAGCGCATCATGCTCCAGAACCAGCTCCACGACGACACCGACGTCATCGCCCTGCTCGGGCGGCTGTCCTAGCCCCGGGACGGTGTCGTGAAGAAGCCCCCGTCGGGTGGCGTGTCCGGGCCGTCCGCCGACGGCATCACCTCGGGCCAGGAGGGCGGTGGGACGACGACCGGCGTCGGGAGGGGGAGGAGCGGCCAGCGCGGCCACCGGCCCGCCCGCACCAGCGCATCGACCCGTGGGCCTGTGAGGCACCCCGCCACCGCCGCGGTCCACAGGACCAGGCCGAGCGCCCAGACGGCCCGGGCCAGCCCCTCCGCCATCCACAGCCGGTCGAGCGCGAGCAGGATCGCGTTCCAGTCGTGCGTGCCGCCGATGAGGGGCAGGTCGAGGAACGGGGCGTCGGCGATGTAGACGCTCGCGTCCTGCAGCGACGTGGCGGCCCAGCCGAGGCACACGACGGCGCCGAGCCAGTCGCGCTGCTGCCACAGGAACGCGCCGGCGAGCAGCAGCGGCATCCCGACCTGCAGGCCGGAGCCCATCACCGCCTCCCCGAGGTCGGGCAGCGGGATGGCCAGCACGTGGCCGGCCTCGTGCACGAACAGGTCGATCCACCCGAGCAGCGGCACGCGGGTCCCGCGGACGAAGGCGAACCACCCGAACACGGCGAGCAGCACGGCACCGCCGGCGTAGCGCCAGCGCAGCGTCCGGACCTCGTCGACCTCCACGCCCGTGGTGTCGGCACGCCGGCCGGGGCGCATGAGCCCGGTCGCTAGCCTCCGCCGGACGGGCCCGTAGCTCAGCTGGTCAGAGCAGCCGACTCATAATCGGTGGGTCGCGGGTTCGAGCCCCGCCGGGCCCACGCACGCCGGCCCGGGCCGTCCCGACCCTCGGTGGGCACACTGCGCCGGGCGGGCACCGAGGAGGGACCGAGCTGGGACCAGGCACACGGCCTCGCCGGGGTCTCGCCGTCGGGACGCTGCGCGGTGGTGCCGTGGCGCTCGTCGCGACGCTCACGGTGCTGCTGGTCCCCGTGGTGGTCCTGCGCCTGCTCGGGGTCGACGCCGGGTACCCCCTGCCCGCCGTGCTGACCGTGTTCCCGTGGATCGTCGCACTGCTCGTCGCGGTCGCCGGCGGCGGTCTGGCGCTCGGCGCGCGACGGCTCGCGGCGACCGCCGGCGTGGCCGCGCTGCTCGGTGCGACCGTGCTGGTCCCGCGCGCGCTCCCCGGTCCCGCGCCGGCGGAGGCACCGACCGGCCCGGTGCGCACGATCGCGGTCGCCAACCTGCGCCTCGGGGAGGCGGACGCCGACGCCGTGGTCGCCGCGGTCCGGGAGCACGACGTGGACGTGCTGCTCACCCTCGAGCTCACCGAGCCCGCCATCGCCCGCCTCGACGCCGCCGGGCTCGGGTCGCTGCTGCCCGAGGTCGCGCTGCTGCCGAGCGGGCTGACGTCCGGCGGTGGCATCCACGCGCGCGACCCGCTGACGCCGCTCGCCCCCTCGGACGCCCGACGGTTCGGCGCGACCCCACGTGCCGCGCTCGACGTCGCCGGTGCGCCGCGGGTGGTGGTGGAGGGCGTGCACCCGCTGCCGCCGATCGACCCCGGCTGGACCCGGGACTGGCGTGCCGCGCTCACGGCCCTGCCCGCGCCGGCGATCGGCGCGGCCGACGACGTGGTCCTGCTGGCGGGTGACCTCAACGCGACCCACGACCACGCGCCGTTCCGGGCGCTGCTCGACGCCGGCTGGGTCGACGCGGCCGACGCGCGGGGGCGCGGGCTGGTGCCGACCTTCCACGGGCTGCCGTGGGGCGAGCCGGTGCCGCCGGTGGCGCTCGACCACGTCCTGGTCGACCGGCGGGTCGCCGTGGAGGCCGTGACGACGGCGCCGCTCCCCGGGTCCGACCACCGCATCCTCGTCGTCCGGCTGCGCCTCCCCGCCGGCTGACGGGCACGCGCGAGGGCGGTGACCGGCACCGTCGGTGGCGGTCCGGCCGCCGCCGGCGGCGACGAACGCGTCCCACCGCGCGCCGGCGCGCGCCGCCGCCGTCGAGGTGGACAGCGCCCCGGCGGCGGGTGAGGGTCGACGCGTGGAGGGGCACGACACGGGGCGGGAGACGACGCCGTGAAGTTCATCATGGAGCAGGGCTACGACGTGCAGCAGGGCCGGATGCGGGAGTACCAGGCGTGGCTGCGGGAGCACGAGGGCGAGCTCGCGAAGGCGTGCCCGGCCGGCATCGAGTACCTCGGGACCTACGCCGTCATCTACTCGGACCAGCGCGACGCCGGCCGGTGCCGGACGCTGTGGCGGCTCGACAGCTACGGGGCGCAGGACACGTTCGCCGAGGAGGCCGGGAAGGACGGCGAGTTCGGTCGGCTGCTCGGCGAGGCGATCGACTTCGGCGACGACCGCAACGAGGCGGCTGGCACGCAGAGCCTCTACAAGGCGATGGCGGACGCGACCGTCTGGGACTGACCGGCCCGGACGGTGCCGCGGCCGTCAGGCCATCGCGGTCAGACGGGCGACCTGGTCGTCGCTGAGCTCGAGCTCGGCGGCCGCGACGTTCTCCTCGAGGTGCGCGACCGACCCGGTCCCCGGGATCGGCAGCACCACCGGCGAGACGTGCAGCAGCCACGCGAGCGACACCTGCGCCGGCGTGGCGCCGGTCTCCTCGGCGACCTCGGCGAGCACCCCGTCGCCCTCGGCGAGCCGGGCCGCGGCGATCGGGTACCACGGGATGAAGCCGATGCCGTGCGCCTCGCAGTGGTCGAGCACGTCCTGTGCGCCCCGGTCGAGCAGGTTGTAGCGGTTCTGGACGCTCACGACCTCGATGATGCCGCGGGCGGCCTCGAGCTCCTCGACGGTCACCTCGGACAGGCCGAGGTGGCGGATCCTCCCCGCCTCCTGCAGCTCCTTCATGCGCCCGAACTGCTCCTCGGCCGGGACGTCCTTCCCGATGCGGTGCAGCTGCCACAGGTCGATCGTCTCGACCCCGAGGCGGCGCAGCGACATCTCGACGCACTGGTGCAGGTAGTCGGGGTGCCCGACCGCGCGCCAGTCGTCGGGTCCCTGCCGGGTCAGCCCGCCCTTGGTCGCCACCACCACGTCGCCGTAGGGGTGCAGGGCCTCGCGGATGAGGTCCTCGGACACGAACGGCCCGTACGAGTCGGCCGTGTCGACGAGGTCGACCCCGAGCTCGACCGCGCGGCGCAGCACGGCGAGCGCGGTGTCGTGGTCCGCCGGCGGACCCCAGATGCCGGGCCCGGTGATGCGCATGGCGCCGAAGCCCATCCGGGTCACGGGGGTCTGGCCGCCGAGCAGGAACGTGCCGGATGCGGCGGCGGGTGTGGTCACGAGGGGCTCCGGTGGGACGGTGGGCGTGTCTGCGCGCTCGGACGGTACGAGAGGGGACCGAGGTCCGGACGGGTGTGCGCTGGTCGCCGGGACGAGGTCCCGCGGGTGCGACACGGGAGGAGCCGGGTGTCTCGACGTCGAAGAGGACGTCGACCCGGTCACCGTCCCCCGAGGCCCCCAGATGCCCCGCATCCGCACCTCCGCGCTCGGCCTGAGCGCGCTCCTCGCCCTCGCCGCCGTCCCGGCCGCACCGTCCGCGACCACCCTCCCCTCCACCGACGGGGTCGGCTCGCCGAACATGGAGCACGTCGCGAACGTGCAGTGGGACGGGAGCCTCCGGCGAGCGGACAACCGCCCGGTCGACTCGCAGGGCGGCACGGACGTCGAGTTCGCCACGATCGACGGCCGCGACTACGCCTTCTCCGGGACCTACCGCAACGGCCTGCAGGTCATCGACGTGACCGACCCCGAGGCGCCGGTCCAGGTGGCGACCTACGACTGCCAGCTGCTGCAGGGCGACGTGCAGGTCTTCCAGCGCGACGACCGCTGGCTGCTGACCTACACCGCCGACGGCGGCCTCGGCAGCCGCGCCTCCAAGTGCTACGCCGACGCCGGCGTCACTGGCAACCTCGACGGCACCCTCCTCATCGACGTCACCGACCCGACGGCGCCGCGCTCCATCGGCTTCGCCCGCGTGGTCGGCGGGTCGCACAACCAGACGGTGCACCCGAGCGGCAAGTACCTCTACAACTCGAACTCCGGCTCGGCGGGCCGCATCGAGGTCATCGACATCACCGACCCCACGCAGCCGAAGCTCCTGCCGCTGACCACCCTCCCGACCCGCGGTGACGACTCGCACGACCTGACCTTCAACTCCGCCGGCACCCGCGCCTACTCGGCGGCGCTCGACCACACCCTGGTCATCGACACGACCGACCCGGAGAAGCCGAAGGTCCTCGGCTCGATCACGGACCCGGCCATCACCCTGCACCACCAGGCCGACCCGGTCACCATCGACGGGCGCGAGTACGTCATCATCAACGACGAGCTGAACGGTGCCGGCGGCAACGAGGTCTGCCCCGGCGGTGGCCTGCACGTCTACGACGTCACGAACCCCGCCTCGCCCACCAAGGTCGGCGCCTGGTTCTCGCCCGAGGTCACCGTGCGCGAGGGGGCCCCGACCGGGCTCGGCGGCACCGTCACCTGCACCAGCCACGTCTTCCGCATCCACGAGGAGCAGCAGATCCTCACGATCGCGTGGTTCGGTGCGGGCGTGCGGGTCATCGACCTCTCCGGCATCGCCGACACCACCCCGGTCGCCGGCGGCATCGCCGGCACCCAGCTCACCCCGGGCATGCGCGAGGTCGGGTACTACCGGTTCCCGGCCGACTCCGACGCCTGGTCCGCGAAGGCCTACCGCCTCGACGAGGACGGCTCCGGCTACATCTTCGCGAACGACCAGACCCGCGGGCTCGACGTGTTCCGCTACGACGCCTCCGCCGCGGAGGCGGAGGACGGCGGCCGCTGGCTGACGCCGGCGCAGGCCCTGGCCGAGACCGAGGCGCTGCGCGCCGCGGCCGGGATCACGGGCGACGTGCTGCGGGACCTGCGCCCGATCTGCGACCTGCGCGGGCGCATCTGAGCCGCGTCGCTCGTGACCGTGGTCGCCGGCGTACCTTGCCCGGTGCCGGCGACCACGGAGCGGCGACGTGACCACGACCGAGCCCGACCTCACCACCCTCCCCGCGTCCGACGTGGACAGCCTCCCCGCGTCCGACGTGGACGACGCCGCGGCGGCATCCACCGGGCGGTGGGACCTGCTGGTCGAGCGTGACCGACCCGGGCGCACGCGGCTGGTCGTCCTGGAGGACGACGAGCCCGCGCTCGCCGACGGGGAGGTCGAGGTCGCGGTGGAGCGCTTCGGGCTGACGGCCAACAACGTCACCTACGCCGTCCTCGGGGACGCGTGGCGCTACTACGACCACTTCCCCTGCTGGCTGCCCGGGCTGGCACGGGTCCCGGTGTGGGGCTTCGCGCGGGTCACCGCCTCGGCCCACGCGGACGTCGCGGTGGGGGAACGGCTGTACGGCTTCTGGCCGATGTCGACCCACGCCCGCCTCACGCCGACCGGCGTCACGGAGGTGACGCTCGCGGACGGCGCCGAGCACCGCGCCGGTCTGCCGGCCGTCTACACCCGCTACCAGCGCTGCGCGGCCGACCCGCTGCACGACCCCGAGACCGCCGACCACGAGGCGCTCCTGCGGCCACTCTTCCTGACGGCGTGGCTGCTCGCGGACGACCTGCGGTCGCGCCTCGACGCGGTGCGTGGTGACGGGCCCGGCCGGGTCGTGCTCACCTCGGCGTCGTCGAAGACCGCGCTGGCGACCGCGCACCTGCTCGCCCGCGCCGGCGGCGTCGAGGTCGTCGGCATCACCTCGACCGGCAACGTCGGCTTCGTGATGGGCAACGACGGCTACGACCTCGCGCTCGCCTACCGCGAGGTGGAGGTCCTGCCGGTCGGCATCCCGACCGTCGTCGCCGACGTCGCCGGGAACGGTGGCGTCGTGGTCGACCTGCACGACCACCTCGGCGACACGCTCCACGCGAGCCTGCTCGTGGGCGCCTCCCACGGAAGCATGCCGGAGCTCCCACCCAACCTCGCCGGCCCGACGCCGGAGATGTTCTCCGCGCCCGCGGTCGCCTCGCGCCGACAGGGCGGGCTCGACGACGAGGCGATGGCCACGGCGTGGCGCGGGTTCCTCGAGACGGCCGCCGAGTGGCTCGACGTCGTCCACGGCCAGGGCCCCGAGGCCGTGGCGCGCGTGTGGCGCGACCTCAACGACGAGGGCGTCGGTCCCCGCGAGGGCAACGTCCTCGTCCCCTGAACGCCACGTCCCGGACGGTCAGCCCTCGGTGGCGCCGCGGGCCCGCAGCAGCGTGACGACCTCCTCCCGCTGCTCCAGCACGAGCAGCAGCGCGACGTCGCCGGGCTCGAGCTGCTCGAGCAGCAGCCGTGTGCCCGCGAGCGGGTCCTCGGCCGTCTCGACCCGCGCCGGCGGCACGCCGAGGTCCAACAACGTGCGGCGGACCAGGTCCGGCACCTCGCCGGGCTCACGCCCACGCAGGTAGGACGGCAGGTCCACCGCCACGACGTGGTCCGCGCCGCCGGCGTGCAGCGCGCCGACCATCCGGGCGATCAGGTCGTCGGGACGGTCCCCGGCCTCCCCGATCATGACCAGCCGGCGCTGGGCCGGCAGCGCTGCGAGCGTGTCGACCATCGCCTCGACACCGGCGAGGTTGTGCGCGTAGTCCACGACGAGGGTGGCGCCGTCGAGCGAGAAGCGGTTTGCCCGGCCGGGGTTGTCGGCGCTGTCGCCGCGGAACGTGGCCAGCGCCGAGGCGACCACGTCGACGGGGACCTCGAGGCGGCGGGCGGCGGCGACCGCCGACAGCAGGTTCGCGACGTTGTGGCGGGCCGCACCCCCCAGGGTGGCGGGCACGTCCGCGACGGCGACGACCGGGACGTCGCGTCGGGAGGTCACCTCCGTGACGACCCCGTCGAGCACGACCCAGGCGCGGCCGCCGCGGTCGACGGCGTGGCGGACGACGTAGGAGTCCGGGTCCTGCGACGTCCAGCCGACCTGCACGTCGTCGGGGGCGAGGTCGGCGAGCAGCGGGTCGTCGGCGTTGCAGACCAGCAGGCCGCCGCGCCGGACCGCCTTCGACACGATCAGCTTCGCGTGGGCGAGGTCGGTCGTGTCGACGATGCCGTACTCGCCGAGGTGGTCCTCGGCGATGTTGGTCACCACCGAGACGTCGGCACGCTCGAGCGGGAGCCCACGCCGCAGCAGCCCACCGCGGGCGACCTCGAGCACGGCCGCGCCGACGCCGGTGTGCCGCAGCAGCGTCCGGGCGCCGCCGGGGCCGGAGAAGTCGCCCCGCTCGACGACCTCGTCGCCGACCACGATCCCGTCGGTGGAGGTGAGGCCGGGGGACATGCCGGCATGGCGCAGCACGTGCGCCAGCATCCGCACGGTCGTCGACTTGCCGTTCGTGCCGGTGACGAGCACCACCGGGACCCGGCCCTGCGTCGCCGCGTCGACCGCCTCGGGGCGCGGGACCTCGACGCGCGTCCACGTCCGAGCGCTGCGCCCGAGCCCCAGCGACACCTCGTCGTCGTCCCACAGGAACGCGACGTCCGCCTGCTCGGCGGCGTCGCGCAGCGCCAGCAGGGCCGGGTCGGCCTCCTCGGCGATGGCCGCCCGCAGCCGGGCGACCTCCTCGGCCGGCGGCGCCGGCGGCGTCGGCCCGCCGGCGGTCAGCGCGGTGGCCGCCGTCGCCCAGGCCGCCTCGGCGACCTCGCAGGCGGCGTACAGGACGTCGATCTCGGCCGTGAACGCGAGCGTCACCCCGCCGGCCCAGCGGCGCACCGCGACGAGCTCGTCGGCCCAGCCGACCGCGTCCAGCCACGCCGTCGCGTGCGCCTCCCACACCAGCGCGACACGCCGCTCGACGTCCTGCTCGCCGTCGTCGGCGCGCACGGCGACGTCGGTCACCGCGCCGGCGCGGTCGAGCAGGAGGTTCGGGCCGGTCAGCCGGCGGGTCTCGAGGTGCTCGAGCTCCACGTGTCGTTCAGTCCTCCGTCTCGCGCGCGAGCCGGACGCCGCGCTCGTCGCGGACCAGCCGGTCGCTCGGGAGGTCGAGCACGGGCACGGTCGGGGCCGGGGTCGGGGTCGGGGCGGCGTCCGTGGTCGCGCCGGTCTCCGGTGCGGGGTCGGTCGTCGCGTCCGCCGGCGCGTCGTCGGTCCGGGTGCCGCGGCCGGCCCCGCCGGTCGGGTCGAACCGGATGATCTGCTTCCAGCAGCGCGTGATGTCGTCGCCGAACACGACCACGAGGTCGCCCGGCGCGGCGGTCGCCAGCGCGTGGGCGACGGCCTCCTGCTCGTCGAGCACCACCTCGATCCGGTCCTCGTCGACGCCAGCGGCGAGCAGGGCCTCGCGCTGGATCCGCGGGACCTCGTCCTCGCCGCGCCCCCGGCGGTCGTCGTCGACCTTCAGCACGAACCGGTCGAAGTGCCGGGCCGCGATGGTGGCGATCGCGGTGATGTCCTCGTCGCGGCGGTCGCCCGGGGCGGTGAGCACCACCGTGCGCCGACCGTCGACGTCGAACCGGCTGACCGTGTCGCACACCGTGGCGATGGCGGCGGGGTTGTGCGCGTAGTCGAGCAGGACCCGGAACGGGTGCTCGGTGTAGAGGTTCATCCGGCCCGGGGCCTGGAAGAACGTGGTGTCGAAGGTCCGCAGCCCGGTGCGGATGTCCTCGAGCCCGACGCCCATCGCGTAGGCGATGGCGGTCGCGAACATCGCGTTCTGCACGTTGTGGCGCGCCCGGCCCTCCAGCGTCGCCGGCACGAGG
This sequence comes from Actinomycetes bacterium, assembly GCA_046566145.1. Classification (GTDB taxonomy): domain Bacteria; phylum Actinomycetota; class Nitriliruptoria; order Nitriliruptorales; family Nitriliruptoraceae; genus JBKHXF01. The sequence goes on along the minus strand of JBKHXF010000029.1, from coordinate 7,662 downwards.
TGGGTCCACAGCAACGGGATGTGGGCGCCCCGGTCGTGGATCGTGATCATGTCGCCGTTGAGGCCCTTCTCGAGCACGACGGCCCGTCCCTCCGCACGGATGTGGGCCTTCACGAGGTCGTGCTCCGGCAGCATCGTCACGTAGCAGATGTGCTCGGCGTCGGTGTGGTCGGCCATCTCGAGGCACAGCGGGTCGTCGGCGTTGAGCACCGCGGTGTCGCGGGCGACCTCGACGACGATGCGCTTGATGGCAGCGAGCTGCTCGACGGTGTCGATGCCGCGGATGCCGAGGTGGTCGGCGGAGACGTTGAGCACGGCACCGACGTCGCAGCGGCGGTAGCCCATGCCGGCGCGGAGCAGCCCGCCCCGGGCCGTCTCCATGACGGCCACCGAGACCTTCGGGTCGCGCAGGACCATGCGGGCCGCGGTCGGGCCGGTCATGTCACCCTTCACGGTGAGCTGCCCGTCGATGTAGACGCCGTCGGTGGAGGTCATGCCGACCGTCTCGCCGGTGCCCTTCAGGATGTGGGCGACCATGCGGGAGGTGGTGGTCTTGCCGTTCGTGCCGGTGATGGCCGCGATCGGGATCCGAGCCGGGGTCCCGGGCGGGAACAGCATGTCCATCACGGCGCCGGCGACGTCGCGCGGGCGACCCTCGGACGGGGCGACGTGCATGCGGAACCCCGGCGCGGCGTTGACCTCGACGATGGCCCCGCCGACGTCCTTCCACGACCGCGTCACGTCGGTGGTGAGGAAGTCGACGCCGCCGACGTCGAGCCCGACGGCCTGCACGGCCCGCTCGGCCATCAGCCGGTTGTCGGGGTGGACGACGTCGGTCAGGTCGATGGCGGTGCCGCCGGTCGACAGGTTCGCGGTGGAGCGCAGGAAGAACGTCTCCCCGTCGGGCAGGACCGTCCCGGTCGTGTACCCGGCCGCCTCCAGCAGGCGCTCGGCCTGCGCGTCGAACTCGATGCGGGTCAGGACCTTCTCGTGGCCGACGCCGCGGCGCGGGTCGGCGTTGACCTCCTCGACGAGCTCGGCGATGGTCGAGCGACCGTCGCCGACGACGTGGCCGGGCACCCGCTTCGCCACGGCCACGAGGCGCCCGTCGACGACCAGCATCCGGTGGTCGAACCCGCGCACGTAGCTCTCGACGATCACCGAGGACGAGCGCCCGAACCGCTGGGCCTCGGCGAACGCCGTGACGACCGCGTCGTCGTCGCCGAGGTCGATCGAGACGCCGCGGCCGTGGTTCGCGTCGAGCGGCTTCACGACGACCGGGTAGCCGATGCGGCGGGCGGCACGGATCGCCTCCCGCTCGGTCTGCACGAGCCGCTGCTCGGGGACGGGGAGGCCGAGGTCGCGCAGCAGCGTGGAGGTCTCCTCCTTGTCGGAGGCGATCTCGACGGCGATGTGGCGTGTCTCGGACGTCACCGTCGCCTGGATGCGCTTCTGGTGGACGCCGTGGCCGAACTGCACCAACGAGTAGCGGTTGAGCCGCAGCCACGGGATGTCGCGGTCCCTGGCCGCCTGCACGATGGAGGCCGTCGACGGGCCGAGCTCCCGTCGCTGCGCGAAGCGGATCAGGTCGTCGCGCGCCTCGTCCCAGTCGAGGTGGACGACCTCGGGGACGTCGAGCCCGCTCGCGGCCACCTCGTCGCGGGCCTCCGGCGGGAGCAGGTCGAGCAGGAGCTGTCGCCCGACCTCGGCGGCCTCGAGCCCGACCTCCCGCTCGCCGTACGCGAACACCATGTCGTACACGCCCGGCCGGTCGGCGACGGACCGGGTCTTGCCGAACGTGACGTCGCGGATGCCGGCGACCTGCTGCAGCTCAAGGGTGACGTGCTCCCACACGTGACCGAGCCAGGTGCCCTCGTCGTCGGTGAGCCGCCGTACGAACCCGCCGGGCTCGCCGTAGGAGCAGCCGTGCTCGGCCAGCCCCGGCAGCCGCTCGACCAGCCCGGTGCGGAACGCCTCGCCGAGCCGGCCCGTCGGCCAGGCCTCCAGCGGGCCCAGGTCGATGACGTGCCGGATCACCGGGAAGTGGGCGTACTGGTTGGGACCGACGTAGACGTTGGTCGACAGGATCTGCACGGCACGTCCTCAGGTGCGCTCGGGGGCGGGGGGTGCGCTCGGGTCGGGGCCGGACGCTAGGCGCTGCCGGTGCCCCCCGGCCGCAGGTGCGCGCGCCTACAGGGAGGCGGTCCGCGTGGTGAGGTCGTACCGCCCGCCGGCGACGAGCACGTGCAGGCGCAGGTCGATGAGCGACACCGGGTCCGTGCCGCGGGCCGCCGCCATCGACGAGTGGTCGAGCTCGGCCGGGTCGACGATCGTCACCGCACCCGAGCCCACGACCTCGAGGACGTCGTCGGGGCCGATGAAGGCCGCGGTGTCCTCGTCGATCCCGAGCCCCACGAGGAACGGGTTGAAGGAGACCGCGGTGAGCAGCCGCCCGAGCCGGTCGCGCTGCCGGAAGTGCTGGTCGACGACGACCTTGTTGGTCAGCCCGAGGCCCGGCGCCAGCGTGACGAGCTCGGCCTCGGGGGTCGGTCCGGCCTCGCCGCCGGCGATCATGTGCTCGGGCTGGATGGCCGCGCCGGCGGAGGTGCCGGCGACGTGGACACCCTCGGCGTGGCGCCGGCGGATGGCCTGCGCCACCGGCGTGCCGCCGATGACGGTGGCGAGCCGGAGCTGGTCGCCGCCGGTGATGAAGATCCCGGTGGCGCGCTCGAGCTCGGCGACGTAGCGCTCGTCGCGGGCGTCGCTGCGGACGCGGATGGGCAGGCTCACGGCGTCGGCCACGCCGAGGTCGTCGAACGCCTCCACGTAGCGCGAGCCCGTGTCCTTCATCCGCGACGCGGTCGGGAGGATCGCGATGACGGCGTCCTCGCCGCCGCACAGGTCCACGAAGCGCTCGAGGATCACCTTGTGCCGGTGGTCCTCGGCGCCGCCGATGGGGATCAGGTAGCCACGGGCGTCGTCGGCGGCGGGGCGGGAGGGCATCAGGGCTCCAGCTCGGGGGCGGGGGAGTCGGTCGAGGTGGGGAGCGCGGGGGCGCCGTCGCGCAGGTGCCAGGTGCCGCCGGCGAGCACGTCGGTCGGCAGGTCGTCGTCGCCCAGGACGACGAGGTCGGCACGGCTGCCGGCGGCGACGGTGCCGACGTCGGGCAGGCGCAGGTGCCGGGCCGGCGACGAGGTGAACGCGGGCAGGACGTCGCCGAGCGCCCGACCGTCGGCGACGAGCGCGGCGAGGGCCTCGACGAGCGCCCGGGGCTGCCCGACGCCGACGCGGGTGACCCGGCCGTCGGCGTCGAACTCGGGCAGGCTCCCGCCGGCGTCGGACGACACGGTGAGCCGCTCGACCGGCAGTCCGGCGTCGAGGAACACGGCGACGGCCGCCGGCGCGTCGAGGGCGTCCTCGCCGTCGGCGACGGGGAACGCGGTGACGTCGACGGTGACGCCGGCGCGGGTCAGGTCGAGCGCCTCCTCGAAGAGCGCCGTGCGGCGGTTCACGTGGGTCGGGTGCCACACCGACGCGGGGAGCTCGGAGACCGCCAGCGCCTCGCGGACGAGCTCGAGGCCGCGGGGGCCGTCACCGACGTGCAGGTGCACGACGCCCGCCTTGCCGGCCAGCAGCCCGCCGACGTGCGCCTCGGCGGCGACGCGAAGCAGGTCGTCGAGGGTGGGCTGGCTCGACCGGTGGTCGGAGATCGCGACCTCGCCCACGCCGATGACCGGGTCGAGGTGGACGACGTCGCCGCGGACGCTGCCGGTCAGGGTCGTCGGGGGGAGGTGGTACCCGCCGGTCCACGCCCACGCCGACAGCCCCTGCTGGCGCAGCGCCCGGACGCGGGCGAGCAACGACGCGGTGGTGCGGACCTCGTCGTCGGTGCCGAGCAGGCCCACGACGGTGGTCGTCCCGGCGGTGGTGCACGCGGTCAGCGGCAGCGGCGGGACGGACGACGCCGGCCCGGCCTCCCCGCCCCCGCCGGTGACGTGCACGTGCGCGTCGACGAGCCCCGGCACGACGGTCCGACCGTCGAGGTCGACCGTGGTGACGCGGGCGCCGGCCCCGAGGACGTCCTCGGCCGTCCCGACGTGGACCACCCGGTCACCGGCCACGAGGACGTCCACGACCCCCACGGGCGTGGGCGCGTGCAGGTCGGCGGCGCGGAGGAGGGTCAGCATCCGGCGGAGCGTAACCGGGCCCCGCACGTCCGGGGTGTGGCACGATGCTCGTGCGGGCCGCGTCACGCACCGGCCGGCGGGGCTGGTGCGGCGCCACCCGCGTGCACGCGGGAGGTCCACCATGGCCGTCTCCGAGGCCCTGTACGCGCTCGTGCCCCGCGACGAGGTCGACGACATCGTCACCGAGCTGCGTCAGCACGTGCCCGACGACGAGATCGACGTCCGCGAGGTCGAGCGCGGTCGCTACCCCCTGCTCGACGAGCGCCTGCACGAGGAGGCCGGTGGGTTGCGGCGGGGTGCCGCCGCCGGCGCCGCGGTCGGCGCGCTCGTCGGGCTGCTCGTGACGGCGCTGCTCACCACCCCGACGGTGGTGACCTGGGTGCTGCTCGCCTTCGGCGGCGCGGCGTTCGGGGCGCTCGCCGGCGGCATGGCGGGGCTGCAGCGCGTCGAGCACCTCGACGACGACGAGGCGCGCCTCGCCGTCGTCGACGACCCGACCGGGCTCGCCCTCATGGTCGTGTCGTCCCTGCACTGGCGGTTCTGGGCGCACCACCGGATGGAGCGCCACGCCGGGGTGCGGTTCCTCGACCGAGGCGCGCCCGTCTGACGGCACGCGCGCCGCTCACCCGCCGGGCCCGGGCTCGGCGGGTGCCGCGTCACGCGCGCCGACCCGGCGGACCACGGGCAGCACGACGCGTCGCCACGGCCAGCGGACCAGCCCCTCCAACGGGCCGCGGGGCCGCACCTGCAGCCACAGCCACGGCAGCAGGCTCGTGAGCACCACGAACTGCGCGAGCCGCCTCCAGCCGTGCGCGACCGAGTCGACCGGCAGGACGCCCGGCGCGAGCTGGAACACCAGCAGGTGGCCCACGTAGGTCGTGAGCGCGAGCCGGCCGCCTGCGACCGCCGTCGCGAGCCACCGCCCGGCCCGGTCCGCGAGCCACAGGCACGCTCCGAGCACCGCCGCGGCGGCGCCGAGGGCCGCGACCACGGACGGCACCACGTCGGCGTGCTGCTCCACCGACAGCATCCACGCCCAGCTGCGCTGCTCCGCCGGCGGCCGCACGCCCAGCAGGCGCTGCAGCCCCACCGCGCCGAGGTGCACGCCCACGGCCACGGTCGCGCCGACGACCACGAGCCGACGCCACAGGTCCGGTCGGGCGAGGTCGCGTCGTCCGAGCCACAGCCCCGCGAGCATCGGGCCGAGCCACGACACCAGCGGGTAGAACCCGCCGGCGACGAGGGCGACGGGCAGCGGCGGGTCGCCGCCGAGCGGTGCGACGAGGTGGGGCGCCCGGACGCGCAGGGCCGTCACCACCACCGCGCCGAGCACGGCCCAGCCGGCCGCGTGCACGAGAAGCGTCCGGCCGCGACGCCCCACGTACGCGACCAGCGCGAGGAAGTACAGGCCGTAGTACTGCAGGATCACGGCGACCGGGGTGTCGAGCTCCTGCAGCCACAGCCCCAGCGGCACCAGCCACACGGCGCGCCACACCAGCCGGGCGCGGACCTCACGGGTGGGGGAGCGGCGCTCGAGCAGCCCGACGCCGAGGCCGGCGAGGACGACGAACAGCACCGACGCACGGCCCCACGGCAGCTGCCACAGGTCGCCTGCTGGGCCGGGCGGCACGTCGCGGTAGGGGCCGACGTGCACCGTCACCATGCCGAGGATCGCGAGCCACCGGGCGACGTCGACGCCGACCAGCCGTGCGCCCGACGCGGCACCGGCGTCGGGCACCTCCACCCGACCGGTCCCGGTCACGTCGACAGCCAGCGGGGCAGGGCGTCGGGCTCGTCGTCGGCGTCGATCCGCACGACCTCCCGGGCCACCGGCCGCACGTCGGCGAGGAAGTCTCGGTGCCCGCCGTTGGCCGGGTCCTCGGCGGTGTCGGTCGCGTGGACCAGCACCAGCCGGGCGTCGCGCCCGTCGGCCTTCAGCCGCAGGACCCGCCCGAGCCGCTGGACCATCTGGCGACGGGTGCGGAACGCGGCGAGGACCAGCGCGAGGTCGGCCTCGGGGACGTCGACGCCCTCGTCGAGCACCCGAGGTGCGACCACGACCTGGAGGTTGCCGTTGCGGAACTGCGCGAGCCGGATGCGACGCTTCTCGCCCGGCAGGTCGCCGTGGACCTCCTCGGCGGCGACCCCGTGCGCCGACAGCGCCCGGGCGGCGAGCTCCGCCTGGTCGACGGTGTCGGTGAACACCAGGGTGCGGGCGCCCGTGCGGGCCAGCACCGGCCCGACGGTGTCGCACACGGCGAGCTTGCCGGCGGCGTTCGCCGCGACGTCCCGGCGGCCGCGCACCGCGGCGAGGTAGGCACGGCAGGCCCGGACCTCCGCGTCGTCGCCGTGCCCACCGCCGGCGCGGGCGACCGTCTCGGACACCCGGGCGAAGAGCCGCTGCCAGTGCTGCGGGTAGCCGCGCGCCAGCAGGTCGCGTCGCCACCGTCGCGCGTCGGCGTCGAGCGTGTCGTACGCCGCCCGCTCGGCGTCCTCGAGGGCGGTGCCGACCAGCGCGATCCGGAACGGCGCGACGACGCCGTCGGGGACGGCCCGGTCGTAGCCGTACTGGCACACGACCCCGCCGAAGTAGGGCCCGAGCACCTCGGTGAGCCCGTCGTCGTTGCGCTCGTAGGTCGCGGTCAGGGCGAGCCGCATCGCGAACGTCTCGCGCAGCGCGGCACCCCAGGTCGGTGCGCCGTACCGGTGCGCCTCGTCGGCGACGAGCAGCCCGACCGCGCCGGCGGGGAGGTCCACCGGGACGGCGGCGGCCGAGTGCGGCGTCGCGACGACGACGTCGTGGTCGTGCAGGTCGTCGGCCGCGCCGCCTCCGAGCTGCCCGAGCCGGGCACCCGGCACCTGTGTGGCGAGCTCGCGCCGCCACTGGTCGAGCAGGTCGAGCGTCGGCACGAGCACGAGCGCCCGGCCGCCCTGCGCCAGCGCCGCCCGGACGGCCGCGACGGCGAGCCGGGTCTTGCCGGTGCCGGTGACCGCCTCGACGACGCCTCGGCAGCCGGCGGCGGCCCACCCCGCGAACGCCTCGACCTGCCAGTCGCGCAGGTCCAGCCCGTCGAGGGGTCGGGCCGCGTCGACCGCCGGCGCGCGCCGCCCGGGCGGGGCGTCGCGGATCGCCCGTCGGACCGGCGCGCCGCCGTCCTCCACGACCCAGCGGACCTTCGGGTCGCGCACGGGGCCGGTCGGGGAGAAGCGCCCGTCCTCGGCGAGGGTGCGCTCCACCGCCGACCGGGACGCGCGCTCGAGCCCCGCCGCGCGCAGCGCCCGCAGCAGGTCGCGCACCGTCAGCCCCTCGGGCGCGTCCGCCAGCGTCGTGGCGACGGCGTCGGCCAGCGAACGGTGCACGGGGGCCTCGGACGGCTCGGGGCGAACGTCGCGTCACGCTCGCGGGACGGCCGCGAGTGAACCCCACGGCTGCGACGTCCGACCGGACCCGCCGCGGCGGCGGGGGGGCCCCCCCC
>JBKHXF010000028.1:0-41899 GCA_046566145.1 Actinomycetes bacterium | reverse complement strand
TCGCTTCGGCGGCGCAGGTCGCGATCGCCTCGGCCGTGGCCGACACGACGTTCATCAGCGCGACCTCGGCCGCGTCGACCTGACCGAACAGCTCGTGGAGGGTGTCGGCGCACGCCGTCAGCGTCGGGGCGTCGGGGCCGCCGAGCGTGGTGGGGAGCGTCACGTTCGAGTGCATGGGAAGGACTCTACGACGACCCTGCGACACGGTCGAACACATGTTCGACCATGCTGTGGGCAGGTGCACCCACCGCGCCGGCGGTGTGCACGACGCCACCGGGCACACCTTCCGCCGGCACACCAGGCACACCATCCCGGCACACCCGGACTCGAGCGCTGCGGCGCACGACCTCCCGCGACCCCCGCCCGCGCTCGCCCGCGGCGTGCGCCCGCGCCTCGGGACGGGTCGGAGGTCGCCGGTCGCCCCGTGCCCGCTCCCGTGGCCGCCGCCGGCGGCTCAGCCCTCGCCGAACCCCGCCGGCGGCCGGACCTTGGCGGCCCGCCCCGGGGCCGGCGGGGCCGGGGCCGGCGGGAGCAGCAGCTCGAGCGCCGACTCGAGCGGGCCGGGGAGCTCCCGTCCCACCTGCTCGACCCGCTCCTCGGCCTCGGGGAGCCTCGGGTCCGGGTACGAGGCCGCGTCGGTGTCGGCGGGGAGGCTGAGCTGGGCGAGCAGCCCCTCGACGCAGCGCCGGACGAACGCCGCCCCGAGCCAGGCCGGCTCGACCACCCGCACCGATCCGGTGAACGAGAGCAGGACCCGCAGGACCTCCCAGTTGAGCTCGGTCGCGAAGCTGCCGTGGACCTCCCACATGGTCGCGTCGCCCTCGTCGACGGCGACCTCGGTCGCCCCGGCGACGTCGAGCTCGAACAGCTCGCGGGAGCGCAGCAGCTCGAGGACCCGACGGGTGACCCACAGGACGAGCTCGGACCGGGGCTCGTCCTTCGCGTCGGGCGCGGGGGTGCAGCCCGGCACGTCCTCGACCTTCACGAAGCGGTCGAGCGCGAGCTGGATACCGCGCAGGCGGGTCCCGTCGGGGCGGAGCTCGGCGACGTAGGCCCGGACGGCGGTGTCCCCGGAGAGGTAGCGCAGCGGCAGGACCCGCTCGTAGACCTTCAGGACCTGCCCCTGCGTGCGGTACTCGAGGCGGACGACGGTCCCGTGCCGCATCGCGGCCTGGAATCGGTCGAGGACCGTGTCCGACGGGTAGCGGACGGTCCCGGCCTCGACCGACGTCGGCGCCACGTCGGGCGCGATGCCCTGGATCGTGGTGCGGGCGCCGGCCGCCGCCCCACCGAAGTGGTCGAGCGCTCCGAGGGCGAGGGAGAGGTCGAGCCGTTGCTCGTCGGAGAAGGCCGGGAAGGCCTCGGTGAGCCGGAGCGTCCCGTCCTCGTCCTCCTCCAGGGGCAGCGGCGTGTGCCCGCCACCGCGCTTGCCGTGCCCGCGCAGCTCGTCGGTGCGGTTGCGCCAGTCGGACGCCCCGACCCAGCCGGCGGCGTCGCGCATCGCCTCGAGCAGCTCGTGGCGGTCGGCGGGCCCGGCGGCGAGGCGGCGCAGGAGGGCGAGCCGCTGCCGGGCGGGGATGTTCGCCGATCCCTGGGCGTCCTTCTCGGGGCGCGGGTGCGCGTCCACGTACGCGAGGGCGTGCTCCCGCGCGAGCGCGACCCGGTCGTCCGCGGCGACCAGCCCCTTCCACCGCAGGACGTCCTCGCCCTCGACGGAGAGGGTCCGACCCTCGACCCGGACCTGCACCTTCACGCCTCGTCCTCCACGCGCCGCTCCCCGCCACCGGTGGTGACGGGGAGCCTAGTGGTGCGTCAGGGCTGAGGGCCGATCGCTCAGCCGGTCACGACGACCCGAGTCGGGAACTGCACCGAGTCGTACCAGACGGTGTGCGAGGCGTTGGCCGGGTTGCCGGGGCCGTTGCTGGACGCGGCCGGGTCGGCGCCGACCTGCAGCGTGAGGTCGAACACCTCGAGGCCGTCGACCTCACCGAAGGAGACGAGGAACGGGCGGGGCTCATCGCCGAGGTCGCTGCCGTCGATGACCGCCGGGCCGAGGTCGACCCCGTCGGCGTAGAGGTGGATCCGGAGCTCACCCGCACCGCCGTCCTGCGACATGGTCGACGAGGACGCCCAGACGAGCGCGGAGACCTCGCCGTCGAGGACGAGCGGCTCTTCGAAGCTCGGGGCCGCGTAGGTGAAGAACGGCAGGAACGGGTTCTTCGGGTTGTCGAAGCCGACCACCGGACGGGTGTAGCTGTTCGGCTGGCCGAGGGTCGGGCGCTCCTCGACGAGGCGGCCTTGGGGCAGCGTCGGGTCGCCGGCGAAGTCGTGGAGCATGGCGACCTGCCCGGGACGGTCACCGCCCGCGTACAGGATGGTCTGCTCCAGGCCGCGCGGCGCGGCGTACACGGTCTCGCCCGGGGTGACGTCGATCGAGAGCGAGAGCGTCTCCGCCGGGTTGCCGGCCCACGACTTCACGAACACCGTGATGGTGGCACAGTCGGCGACGGAGACGGTGACGTTCTCGTCCGTGTCCTGCGCCGGGATGTTCTCCTCGGCCGCGCGGCCGAGCTCGGCGCCGAACTCGTCGTCGAAGACGAAGATGTCGAAGTCGCTCGGACCGCCCCACTCGAGCGAGAGGTCGAGCGTCGCCTCGTCCGACGGCGCCGCGTCCACGACGAACTGGAAGGTGGCGCTGCGGAAGCGGGAGACCCCCGGTCCGGTCACCTCCGAGGTGGCGGCCAGCTCGGGGGCGGTGGCCATCGGCGCGTCGAAGGTCAGGTCGAGGCCGTCGACACCGAGGACCTCACGGCCGGCGGTGTCGGTGCACGCGGGCGCCTCGGGGGCCTCGTGGGCGGCGAGGGCGGACGCGGCGAGGGCGGCGGTCAGCAGGACGGCGGGGCGGCGGAGCCGGGACACGGGGTCCTCCGTTGTCGGGCGTGAGGGTCCAGGGCCTGTCAGGGGCGGGTTCGACACGCGTGTCCCGGACTCCTGCCGACCCGACGCGTGCCGCCGCCGGCGGTCTGCTCCTAGGCTCGGGGGAACCCTTCCACCACCGACGACGACCCGGGAGCCACCCACATGTCCGTCGACCTGACCACCGGGCGGGACATCCCCGCCGACGTCCAGGAGTTCCTGAAGTCCGCCGGCGTGCTCGTCATCGACGGGCAGGAGCGGCCGGGCAGCGAGGGCGAGACGTTCACCACGCTCGACCCCGCCACCGAGGAGGTCCTCGCGGAGATCCCGCAGGCCACCGCCGACGACGTCGACGCGGCCGTGCAGGCCGCGAAGCGCGCCCACCTCGACGGGCGCTGGCGCACGATGGACCCCCACCAGCGCAGCCAGGTGCTGCACCGCATCGGCGACCTCATCGACCAGCACGCGACCTCGCTCGCGTGGGTCGACACGCTCGACCACGGCAAGCCCGTCGGGCACGCCAAGGCGGAGATGCGCGCCGCCGCCAACTGCTTCCGCTACTTCGCCGGGTGGGTCGACAAGGTCTACGGCGACGTCATCCCGTCGCGCGACGGCCGCCTCGTCTACTCGCGCCGTGAGCCGGTGGGCGTCTGCGGGCAGATCATCCCGTGGAACTTCCCGTTCCTGATGGCGACCTGGAAGATCGCGCCGGCGCTGGCCTTCGGCAACACCGTCGTGCTCAAGCCGGCCGAGCAGACCCCGCTGTCCGCGCTGTGGCTCGTGCGCCTGTGCACGGAGGCGGGTGTCCCCGACGGGGTCGTCAACCTCGTCCAGGGCGTGGGAGAGGTGACCGGCGCGGCGCTCGTGGCCCACGCCGACGTCGACAAGATCGCCTTCACCGGCTCGACCGAGGTCGGCAGGCTCATCATGCGGGAGTCGGCCGCCAACCTGCACAAGGTCACGCTCGAGCTCGGCGGCAAGAGCCCCAACGTGGTGTTCCCCGACGCGCCGGGCGGCATCGCCAAGGTCGCCGCCCGCGCAGCGTTCGCCTGCTTCTACAACGCCGGCGAGGTCTGCACCGCCGGGACGCGGCTGGTGGTGCACGAGGACGTGCACGACGAGCTCGTCGAGCGGGTCGTCGCCACGGCCGAGGCCACCAAGGTCGCGCCGGGCTGGGACCGGGAGTCCGGGATGGGACCGGTGGTCACCGACGAGCAGCTGCAGCGTGTGCTCGGGTACGTGGACGTCGCCACCGGCGAGGGCGCCACGCTCGCGACCGGCGGTGGGCGCGTCGAGGCGTACGACCGCGGCTTCTGGGTCCAGCCGACCGTGTTCGACGGCGTGACCTCCGACATGCGCATCGCCCAGGAGGAGGTCTTCGGGCCGGTCCTCGCCGTGCAGACCTTCGCCGACGAGGAGGAGGCCATCGCCATCGCGAACGACGTCTCGTTCGGGCTGGCCGCCGGCGTCTGGACCACCGACCTCGGCCGGGCGCACCGCGTCGCCGAGGCGATCCGGGCCGGCACCGTGTGGGTCAACACCTACGGCGAGCTCGACGCGCCGGTCTCGTTCGGTGGCTTCAAGCAGTCGGGCATCGGACGGGAGCTCGGCCCGCACGCCGTCGAGGCGTACACGCAGCCGAAGAGCATCTGGGTGAACACCCGGTGAGGCGGGTGCTGCGCGCCACGCTCCGCGCCGGCGGCCAGCCCCGCGACCTCGGCTCCCGGCGAGCGCGACGGGAGCCGCCGGCGTGGCGTGACGCCCGCGACGGTGCCGCGCCGCGCCTCGGGCCTCGCGAGCACATCGGTGCCGACGTGACGCGTGTCGGCATCTTCGCCGACGTCGACCCGCTCGTGACGCCGCGGTGGTGGTCGCCGGCGCGGTTCGTCGCGCTGGTCGGCTGGGCGGGCCTGACCGGTGGGGCGCTGTGGCGAGCGCGGCGGGAGCACCGCCGCGCGCGACCCGACGCACGGTGAGCGCGTTGGGGAAGGCGTAACGCGCGCCGGGCAGGTACGGAGCGTGCACGGGTCGAAGCCCGTCGTGTCCTGCCCGCATCCCCACACGAGGAGCACCCCGTGCACATCCGCACCTCCGGCCTGCTCGCCGCGGCCATCGCGACCAGCCTCGTCGCTGCGCCGGCCGCCGCGCAGCGCGAGAAGGGGCAGTCGCCCCAGGACGCCAGGAGCCAGGAGAAGAGCACCGTCACCGTCGAGTGCCCCGACGCCGAGGGCAACGTCGACCTGATCGTGTTCGAGGGTGACCTGGTGATGTGGCCGCCGAACCACAAGTACCAGGACCTCGGGGTGACGGCCCGCGCCGACGACGGCGACGAGGAGGTCACGCTCACGACCAGCGTGACCCACGACGAGTACGTCGAGTCGTTCACGCCGAGCTCGCCCGAGGACGAGGAGCCCGAGGAGGAGGTCGGCGCCGGCAACACACGCGAGGACGCCCGGCCGTTCTTCGCCATGGACATGGGCACCGGCGAGGCCTCGACGTCGCACGACGTCCGCTCGGAGCGCTCGGGTCGCGGCGACGGCCGCACCTACACCATCGGGGTCACCGCGACCTTCGACGGCGAGGAGTGCTCGACCGAGTTCGAGGTCGTCGTGCCGCACGACATGCGCTCGGACAAGGCGCCGGCCGCCAAGGACCGGACCGGCTCGACCGGTCCCGGCCAGGGCTGAGGCCCGGCGCTGCGTCCCGCACGCACGCCATCCCCGTCGACCCGGCCCGCGCTCGCGGGCCGGGTCGCCGCGTGCGCGCTCACGTTGGGGCTCGTCGTCGGCTGCCGCGCCCCTGCGCCCGACGAGCCCAGCGCCGTCCCCCTGCCCGAGCTCGGGCGTGCACCGGAGGCGCTCCCGGCCGAGCCGAGGACCTCGTCGCCTCCGTCTCCCGGCGCCGGCGGCGCGGCGACCTCCCCGGGAGGTCCGGGTGACGGTGCCGGGGAGGACCTGGCGGACGGTCCGGCGGACTCGACGGGGGCCGTCCAGGGGGGCGGGTCGGGAGGCGTGTCGAGCGGCGGCCCGGAGGCCTCGCCGGGTGGCGTCGCCGACGGGGGAGCGGCCGCGGGGTCGGCGCCGCCGGCGCCGCGGGCACCGCGCCGGCTCGCGGTGCTCGACGACCCCGCCGGCGACCAGGGGCTCGAGGGCCCGGGGCACGCCGACCTGCGCCGTGTGGAGCTGCTCGACGAGGGGGCAGTGCTGCGCGTGGTCGTCACCGTCGGGGCGGCGCTGCCGTCGACGCCCGCGCAGGGCGAGGTCATCGGGCTCGGTGTCGACCTGCTCGCCGCGGGCGACGGGGAGAGCGCCTACCAGCTCTTCGTCGACGGGGGCAGCGACGGCTGGCGGGCCTACCTGCAGACCCCCCGCGGCTTCGTCGACTTCCCGGGCACGTTCGCGCTCGGCGGCACCCGGATCGAGGTACGTGTCCCGTGGTCCGCGCTCGGGGACCCGGTGGGCGGTCCCGTGTCGGCCTTCCTCGACTGGTCCCTGGCGCGTCCGGTGCTGAACGCCGCGAGCCGCGACCGGGCCCCGGACCGGGGCAGCGCGACGTTCCGCCGCTGAGGCCGTGCCGGACAGCGGCGCCGCCCCGACCCGGATGGGCAACGTGCGGCGTGGCGGGTGGACGCGTGCCAGCGGGCCACGGGTTGGCCGCACCTCCGACGCGGTCGCTACGCTCCGCGACCGCACCCCGGCGGGGTAGCCAAGTGGTAAGGCAGTGGACTGCAAATCCACCACTCACGGGTTCGATTCCCGTCCCCGCCTCTGACGGACCACCCGTCCCCGCAGGTCAGGGGCCGCCTCGTCGCCGGCTTGCCGGTGGCAGGACCGCACGGGTACGGTCCGCACCCGCCGCAGGGCGACCTGCGGCACCCGGGGCCTTAGCTCAGTTGGTTAGAGCGCTTGCTCGACACGCAAGAGGTCAGAGGTTCGAATCCTCTAGGCCCCACCACCCCGGACCGGCGCACCGCGCCGGTCCGTCGTCGTTCGGGGGCCCGTGCGGCCCCGGAGGGGACCGACCCCGACCTGCGGGAACCGCACGCCCACTCGCCGCCCCGCGTACGCTCTGGAGGACGTGGGAGCAGGTGCCGAGTGGGCGAGACCGTGACAGGGGTCGGCATGACGGACGCCGAGGCGCGTCTGGCTCGCTTCCTCGCGGTCCAGGACCTCCTGCAGGAGGTCTCACGCGAGATCGGCCCAGCGCTCGAGCTGTACCCCGTCCTCGACGTGGTCCTGCGGGCGATGCGGCGGCTCGTCGACTTCAAGGGCGGGTCGATCTGCCTCGTCGAGGGTGACGCCATCCGGCTGGTCGTGTCCGACCCGGAGGTGAGCCAGGAGGTCAAGGACCTTCGTCTGCCGCTCGGCACGGGGCTGTCGGGGCACGTCGTGGCGACGCGACGCACCTACGTCTCGGACGACATCCTCGACGACCCGCACGTCGTCGTCGACGTGGCGAGGCTCGGCTCCAACGCCACCATCCGCTCCTGGATGGGCGTCCCCCTCATCGTCCTCGGGGACGTCATCGGCCTGCTGCAGGTCGATTCGGCCGACGTCGGGGCGTTCGGTCCCGACGACGCGACGGTCCTCGAGGTCCTCGGCGGCCAGGTGGCCGGCTCGATCGAGTCGGCGCGCCGGTACGAGTCCGTCGTGGAGCTGGAGCGGCTCAAGTCCGAGTTCATCGAGCGGGTGTCCCACGAGCTGCGCACGCCCCTGACGATCATGTCGGGCTTCGTCACCACGCTGCAGGACCTCTCCCACCAGCTGTCCGACGAGGACCGGCTGCAGTTCATCGAGCGCATCGGGCACGCGTCGGCGCGGCTGCGCTACCTCGTCGAGGAGATCCTGACGATCCGGGGCCTCGACTCCGGCATGGCCGAGGTCGTGCCGGTGGACATCGCCGTGTTCGACGTCGTCGCGCGCGCGGTGCGGGGGACCGGCCACGAGGAGCAGCTCCGGATCGAGGTCCCGCGGGAGGTGCGGGTGCGGACCGACCCTGCGCTGCTCGAGCAGGCCATCGAGCCGCTGCTCGACAACGCGGTGAAGTACGCCGGCGGCGGGACCGTCACGGCCGGGCGCAGCGGCGACGTCGTGCGCGTCACCGTGGAGGACCGGGGGCCGGGCGTGGACCCGTCGCTGCGGGGACGGATGTACGACCGCTTCGTGCGTGGACGGCACTCGATCGGTGGCATGGGCCTCGGGCTGGCCATCTCGCGTCACCACGTCGCGAGCCTGCACGGGGAGATCGCGTACGAGGACCTGCACCCGGGGAGCCGCTTCACGGTGATCGTGCCCGACCTCGCGGGGCGCCGACGGCGGGTTGGCACAGAAGGTTAGGCTCACCTAACCTCTCGCCCGCGGTCGACGTCCGGCCGCGTCCCGCCGCTCCCGCCCCTCGAGGTACTCCACCGTGTCCCGCACCCTCCCGACCCTCCGTGGCCGGCGCGCCCGCGCCGCCGCCCTGCTCGCATCCGCATCCGTCCTGCTGGCCGCCTGCGGCGGCAGCGATGACGGCACGGGCGTCCGCAACATCGGCGCCGACGGCGGCTCCGGGTCCGCCTCGGCGTCGGGCTCTGGCTCTGGCTCCGGCTCGGGCTCCGGCTCGGCGTCCGGCATCGCCCCCTCGGGAAGCGCCGCGCCCGGCGGCCCGCTCGGCGCCTACGAGCCGGTCTCCGACGTGACCGAGCACGCACGCATCACGCTCGACCTGTGCGACGTCGACGCGCTGCTGCCCTCCGACGGCACCCCCGACTACGCCGGCATCGCCGAGATCTACACCGAGGGGCGCAACTCCCGCTCCGACGACGGCTTCCGCACGCTCGCCGGCAACGCGACCGCCGAGCGCGACGAGCCGCTCTGGGACCGGTACGAGGAGCGCTTCGGTGCCGGCTGGCTCGACGAGTTCGTGACCGCCGCCATCGAGGGCACCGGGCCCTTCGAGGGCGAGCCCGACGCGGTCCGCCGCCAGGGCATCCAGAAGGGACTCACGAACCAGGTCATGGTCGCGTGGGTCTTCCACGAGGCCGACGCGGCCCGGGCGAAGCTCGAGGCCGGCGAGACCGATCCGGCCACGGGTGCACCGCACAACGTCGACGAGATCTGGGCCTTCCACCACGGCACCGCGCCTCAGTGCTCGCCGTTCACCACCGCCGAGAAGCGGGGCGCCGACTTCGGCACCGACAGCGCCGCCAACGACCGCATCCTCGCCGCCACCGAGGCGATGCGCGACGCGGCCGTCGCGGGTGACCTCGCGGCCTTCGACACCGCCTACGACGAGCTCGTGGCCGCCGTCCTGCTGCCGTACGTGCAGGCGACCGAGAAGTACGCGGTGCTCGTGACCGAGGACCTCGCCGCCGACGATGCCGCCCTGGCGCGGGTCCACCAGGCCGAGGGCTGGGCGTTCTACCGCGTCCTCGAGCCCTTCGTCGCCGAGGTCGACGCGGCCGCGGCGGACGAGATCGCCGAGGTGCTCGACCTCGCCAACGAGCCGGCCCCGGACAGCGGGGAGCGGGTCCGTGCCGCGCTGTCCGGGGTGCTCGACGGCCTCGGCCTGGACGCCGGGGCGGTCGGCACGTTCAGCGGCTGAGCGCCTGCAGCTCCGACGCCGTGGCGCCGTCCTCCGGACGGCGCCACGCGCGTGTCGCGACGACGACGGCGACCGCGAGCCACACGCCGTGCCACGCCCAGGTGGTCGCGGTGACGCGCAGGTAGTCGGGGAGGAGCCGGGACCACACGCCGTACCACGGGTCGCCGGTGCGGGCCGGGTCGACCACGATGGTGTGGTCGCCGAGGACCGCGCCGGCGACGAGCCACCCGGCGGACCACACGCCGAGCAGGCCCGCGCCGGCGGTGAGCCGCCGGCCGGTGCGGGTGGCGTGCCGGTCGAGCCACCACGCGACGACGAGGACGCCGGCGGGGAGCGCGTGCAGGACGTGGCGACCGGCGAACCACCAGCCGTGCATCGTCACGGCGACCCACGTCGCGACGGCCCACCCGGTCGCCAGCGGCGCCACGAGCCAGGCCCACGCCGGGGGCCGCCGGCGCACGAGCACGGGGACCGCGGCGAGCAGGGCCAGCCACGCGGGTTGCCAGGCGGCGAGACCAAAGCCCCGGTCGACCAGCAGGCCGAGCAGGCGGCGGGTGCGTCCGAGCAGGTCCGGTGAGGTGCCGGTGACGGCGAGCTGCCCCCCGTTCTCGGCGAAGAAGTCCCCGGCGGCGTAGACGGTCACACCGCCGTACCAGACCAGGTGCAGCCCGACGTACGCGGCCCCGAGCCCGCCGTACGCCGCGAGGGTCGCCCCGACCAGCCGTCGGTCGTCCGCGCGCCACACCCGGGCGAGGTGCAGCAGCGCGAGGACCGCCGCCACGGGGACGTACTTCACGCTGAGCCACGGCAGTGCGACGACCGCCGCCACCACGCCGGCGGTCGTGCGTGGCCCGACCGGCCCCAGCCCGGCGGCGATGGCGAGGGTCACGGCGAGCGCCGCGGGCAGCTCCGGGTAGACCTGCGAGCCGTAGACGACGAGCGGGGCCGACGCCGTGGCCACGAGCGCCACGCCGGCGGCCCGCCGGGGCGCGACCCCGAGCCGGCGCACCGCCGTCCAGCACAGCGCCGCCGCGAGCACCCCGTTCACGGAGGCGAGGGCCAGGCGGCCGGCGCGCCAGCCGAACGCGCCCACGGGGCCCGCCAGCAGCGCCGGCAGGAGCGGGTCGTGCGGGGACACGCGCCGGGCCGCGTCCGGTCGGGTCTGCTGGGGCAGCGGTGCGGCGTGGAACTCGCGCCAGCGCTCGGCGTCGAGCTCGGGGCCGATGTCGAGGCTGCGGCGCTCGGCGAGCGCGATCGCGGTCAGCAGGTACTGCGGCTCGTCGACCGACGCCTCGGCGCCGTAGGTCGAGCGGGCCCACGCGCCGGGCACCGCCGCGAGGGTGGCGAGGAGCCCGACCGCCACCAGCCATCCGACGAGCCGCTCAGAGCGCATCCGACCGCCGGATCACCAGCACCCAGGTGAGCACGCCCGAGAGCGTCACCAGCACGAGCGCGCCGATGGACGCGTCGGCGATGAACGCCTCCTGCGTCGAGCTCCACACCCGGGTCGCCAGCGTCTGGAAGCCGGGCGGGGCGAGCAGCAGGGTCGCGGGCAGCTCCTTCATCACGCTGAGCAGCACCAGCCCGGCGCCGGCGAGCAGGCCCGGGAGCATCAGGGGCAGGTCCACGGTCAGCAGGCGTCGCAGTCGGCCGGCGCCGAGCGCCCGCGCGGCGTCGTCGAGGCGCGTCGGGACCGACGTCACCGCCACCTCCGCGGCGCGCAGCGTCTGGGCGCCGAAGTGGACGACGTAGGCGAACACCAGCAGCGTCTCGGACTGGTACAGCGGGCGCAGCCCCGGGGTGCGCAGCGTCCAGAACGCGAGCGCGAGCGCCAGCGCGATGCCGGGCAGCGCGAACCCGCCGACGACCACGGCGTTGGCGACGTCGCCGGTGCGGCTGCGGTGCCGCACCGTCAGGTAGGCGAGGGGAAGGACCGCGACCACGGCGACGCCGGCGGCGAGCACGCTGACCCGGGCGGTGTTGAGCGCCGGCACCAGCAGCGAGGACGGGTCCGACGCGATGCTCGAGGCCCGGGCACCCGCGGCGGTCACGCCACGCACCGCCCAGTACAGCAGCACCGAGAGCGGGGCCACGAAGGCGAAGGCGAGGGTGGTCAGCACCGTCGCGGCGGCCGGCGCCCGCCACCGGCCGAGCGGGACCACCAGCGGGCGCACGGCCCGGTCGGTGCTCGCCTCGAGCCCGAACCGGCGACGTCCTGCGGCCCGTTCCAGCGCGACGATCAGCAGCGCGAGCAGGCCGAGGTTGAGGCTCAGCGCCAGGCCGGCGGCGACGTCGAGCCGGGTGTAGGCGAGGTAGATGCGGGTCGCGAAGGTCTCCACCCGCAGCAGCTGGACGGCACCGAAGTCGCTGACGACGTAGAGGAAGACGAGCAGCGTGCCGGCGAGGATGGCCGGACGGAGCTGGGGGAGGACCACCTCGCGGAACACCTGCCACGGCGAGCGCCCGAGCAGCCGGGCGGCCTCCTCCAGCGACGGCGAGAGCTGCCCGAGCCGTGCCGCCACCGGCAGGTAGACGTAGGGGTAGGTCAGCATCGTCAGCACGAACGTCGCGCCGGCGAGGCCACGCACGTCGGGCAGCCGGGTGACGCCGAGCGGCGCCAGCAGGGTCGGCAGCAGGCCGCCGGGGGCGAACGCCGCGATGAGCGCGAACGCACCGATGAAGGACGGGATGACCAGCGGCAGCGGCAGCAGCAGCCGCAGCACCCGCCGGCCGGGGAGGTCGGTGCGCACCACGACCCACGCGCACGCCGTGCCGATGACGGCCGCACCCAGCGAGACGCCGCCGGCGAGCACGACGCTCGCGACCAGGGGCCCGAGCGTCAGGGCGCCGAGGGTGCTGCTGACGTAGCCGCCCTCGGCGATCGTGCGGACGAGCAGGTAGACGAGCGGCGCGGCGAACAGCAGGGCGACGACGACCGCGGTGGCACGCAGCCGCAGGGGCGCGCGGTCTCCCGCGCGCCCCCGGACCCGGCCCCGCGTGGTGTCGGGGGTCGGGTCGGCGTCGGTGTCAGTTGCGGAGGCCACTGGCGTCGATCAGCTCCACGGTCGAGCGGAGCTCGTCGCCCAGCGCGTCGAAGTCGACGACGGGAAGCTCCTGGTCCGCGAGCGACGGTAGCTCGGGCGAGGCGGCCACCCCGGCGACCAGCGGGTACTCGAACGTCTCGGTGGTGAAGTAGGTCTGTGACTCCTCCGACAGCAGGAACCGCAGCAGCTGCTCGGCGGCGTCGGGCTGGTCGGTGCCGGACACCACCGAGGCGGTCGAGACGATGACCATCGAGCCGACGTCGCCCTCGGGGACGTGGTTGCGGCTCGGCAGCGAGGGGTCCTCCTCGAGGAACCGGTAGTTGTAGTAGTGGTTCACGAGCCCGAACTCGACCTCGCCGCGGGCGACCGCGTCGACGATCGAGTTGTTGTTCGGGTAGGTGCGCACGTCGTTGGCGACGATCCCCTCGAGCCAGTCGCGTGTCGCGTCGTCCCCCACCTCGAGGCGCATCAGCGAGACGAAGTCCTGGAAGGAGCCGTTGGGCGGCGCGACCGCGAAGCGACCCTGCCACTCGGGCTCGACGAGGTCGAACACGCTCTCGGGCAGCTCGTCCTCGCCGATGAGGTCCTGGTTGTAGACGAACACGCGCTGGCGGCCCGACAGCCCGACCCACGTCCCGGTCGAGGACTCGAAGCGGGGCTCGACCAGCGCCAGCAGGTCGTCGTCGAGCGTCGCGAGGCGCCCGCGCTCCGACAGGAACGCGACCGCACCGGGGTTCTGCGTGATGACCACGTCGGCATCGGTGGCGTCGCCCTCCTCGTCGAGCAGCAGGGCGAGGTCGGAGGAGTCGCCGTAGCGGACCGCGATCGGGATGCCGGTCTCCTCGTTGAACCGCTCGAGCAGCGGCCCGATGAGGTCCTGGCCGCGGCCGGAGTAGACGACGAGCTCGTCGCTGGAGCCGCCGCAGGCGGTCAGGGCGAGCGAGGCGGTGAGCAGCAGGGTGAGCAGGGCGGGACGGCGGGAGCGTCGCACGAGGGCACCTCGCGGGAGGGTGGGGAACGGGTCGAGGACGAGCGCGGGGACCGGGACGGCGCCCGGCCAGGCGACCCTCGGGGCGGGTCGTACCGTCGGGGGGACGACGGCGGCCGGTTCGCGCTCAGGGTTAGGTGAGCCTAACCTGCCCCACGTCCGGGTGCCAAGGTGGCCCCGGACGGGCCCGCGCCCGGCGCACGCCCACCCCGCACCCGCCGTCCCGGAGCGACCCGTGCCTCCCGACGCCTCACCCGAGCCCTCGCTCGGCCCCACCCCCCGACCCGTCGCGCCCGGCCTCGTCGCGCCCGGCCCCCGGCGCCGGCGGCCCCGTCCCGCGGTGGCCTGGTGGGCCGGGCTCGCGGTCACCCTCGCCGCCGCGCCGGTCGTCGCGCGGGCCGCCGACACGGCCGCCCTGCGCCGCGCCGGCGGGGCGCTCGTGGCCGAGCCGCTGGTGGCGCTGGCCGTGGTGGCGGCCTACCTCGTGGCCTTCGTCCTGCGCGCCGTCGCGTGGCAGCGCGTGCTCCCGTCGCTGCCGCTCGGACAGGCGCTCGCCGGGATCCACCTCGCGCTCGGGGGCAACCACGTCCTGCCGCTGCGGCTCGGCGAGCCGCTGCGCGTCACCTCGGTCGTCCGCCGGACCCGGGTCGGCATCGCCGCGGCGACCGCCTCGACCGTCACGCTGCGCGCCGCCGACGTCGCCGCGCTCGGACTCCTCGCCGCCGTGGTGGGACCGCGGCTGCTCCTCGAGGTCGCCGGCGTCTGGGCGCTCGGCCTCCTCGTGCTCCCCGCGCTCGTCGTCGCGGCCGGACTCGTCTGGCTCGTGCGCCTGCGGCGGGCGGACGCCGTGGCCGGACGGCTCGCCTCGCTGCGGCTGCCCGGACCGGGGGTCGCGTCGCTCGTGCTCGCGGCGTGGCTGCTCGAGGCCCCGGTGGTGTGGGCCGCCGCCCGCTGGGCCGGCGCCCCCATCGACCCCGTCGACGCCCTGGTCGTCACCACGCTGACCGTCGCGGCCCAGACCCTCGCGGTCGCGCCCGGCGGGTTCGGCACCTACGAGGCGGCGGGCACGGCCGCGCTCGTCGCCGTCGGCGTCGACCCCGCCACCGGGCTCGCGGTCGCGCTCACGGCCCACGCCGTGAAGACCGCCTACAGCCTCGTCGCCGGCGGGGTCGCCCTGCTCGTCCCGGCACCGGGCTTCGTGGGTCGGTTGCGCCTGCCTCGCCGCACGCCGCCGGCGCCGGCGGGGGTGACCCCGGACCACGCGCGCGACGCCCCGGTGGTGCTGTTCCTGCCCGCGCACGACGAGGAGGACGCGGTCGGCGACGTCGTGCGTCGCGCGCCGGCGGAGGTGCACGGCCACCCGGTGCACGTGCTGGTCGTCGACGACGGCTCGAGCGACGCGACCGCCCGGGTGGCGGCGGGCGCCGGTGCCGAGGTCCTGTCGCTGCCGGAGAACCGGGGGCTCGGCGCCGCGGTCCGCGCCGGCCTCGCCGCCGCCGTCGAGCGCGGGGCCGTGGCGGTCGCGTTCTGCGACGCCGACGGGGAGTACGCCCCGGAGGAGCTCGCGGTCCTGGTCGGGCCGATCCTCGCCGGGGAGGCCGACTACGTGCTCGGGTCGCGCTTCCGCGGCGACATCGCCCGGATGCTGCCGCACCGTCGTGCCGGAAACCTCGTGCTGACGGCGATCCTGCGGTTCGTGTCGCGCAGGGACGTCACCGACGGGCAGTCGGGCTACCGGGCGTTCTCGGCGGCGGCCGCCGCGGCCGCCGAGGTGGTGCACGACTACAACTACGCGCAGGTGCTCACCCTCGACCTGCTCGCCAAGGGCTACCGCTACCACGAGGTGCCGATCTCGTACACGTTCCGCGAGACCGGCCGCTCGTTCGTCCGGCTCGGCCGCTACCTGCGCCGCGTCGTGCCGGCCGTGTGGCGCGAGCTCAACCCGGAGCTCGCCGCCCGCTGACGCGCCGCCGGGGCGTCAGTCCTCGACGACGTGGTCGCGGAAGCCCTCGCGGGCGGCCGCCCACGGGCCCGGGTCGAGGCGGCCGTCGGGGGTCGTGGCGGCGACGGCCGCCTCGGCCATCGCGATCGCGTGGTGAGTGTTGTCGTGGGCGAACAGCCCCTGCCGACCGAGTGTGCGCACCCCCCGCAGCGCCGAGGCCCAGCCCTCCACGACGTCCTGGCGTGCGGGGGCGGCGAGGTCGAGGACCGGGTAGGCCGACGGCACGCGGACCACGTGGGTGTCGAGCACGACCGCGGGGGGCAGCCCGGCCCGCTCGAGCGTCGTCGTGACGACGTCGCGCAGCGTCCGGGTGGACGCCGTCCAGGTGGCGTCCCCGACGTCGCAGGGCACCTCGGCGCACAGGACCGTCACGTCGTCGGGGTCCTCGGGCGCCTCGCGGTACCGGCGAGGCTCCGACACCCGGGTCACGGGCGTCCACGACTCCGGGAGGTAGTGCGCGTCGAAGCGGGTCCACGGCGGGGACGGGAGCACGAGGTAGACGAGGACCATCGCGCGGGCGCGCAGGCCGCCGCCGGCGGCGAGGACGCCGTCCGGCACGTCGCCGCCGCCGGCGCGCACGAGCCGGGGCAGCACGGGCAGCGGCAGGGTGGAGAGCACGGCCGTCGCGTCGAGGTGGTCGCCGGCGTCGCAGGTGACGGAGGCGAGGCGGTCCCGGTCGGCGGGCCGGACGCCCGTGACGGTGGTCGACAGCCGGATGCTCGCCCCGGCGTCCGTCGCGGCCTCGGCGAGCACCTCGGCGATCCGGCCGAAGCCACGCCGCGGGTAGAGGAAGGTCCGGGCCTCCGGGTCGCGTCCGGCGAGGACGCGTCGCACGAGCGCCCCGGGGGAGGACGCGCCGATCCGCCGGCGGGCCTGCTCGGCGGCGAGCTGGTCCGGCGGCCGGCCCCACATCTTCACGGCGTAGGGCCCGTAGAAGCGGTCCGCCATGGTGGGTCCGAGCCGCGAGCGGACGACCGCGTCGTAGGTGTCGGGGTCGGCGCCCTCGGGCAGCGCCCGTCGGGACGGCAGCAGCGCGTCGGCGAGCGCCCGGGCGGCGAAGGCCGGGGGCAGCCCGGTGACGATGCCGGCCGGGGTCAGCGGGAAGCCGAGCCAGCGGCCGGAGAGCCGGATGCGGCCGGCCCGGGGGCGGACCTGCAGCTCGTCGCCGAGCAGGCCCCGCAGGGTGGCGAGGACGGCCGGGTCGGTCGCCCGGTGGAGCCGGTGGCTACCGTGGTCGACCCGCACCCCGGCGAGCTCGAACGACGCGGTCAGGCCGCCGACCCGCGCCTCGCGCTCGAGGACGGTGACCTGGTGCCCGGCCTGCGCGGCGCGCCAGGCGGCCCACAGCCCGGCCGGGCCGGCCCCCAGCACGACGACGTGGCCGCCGCCGCGACGGCCGGCCTCCGGGGAGGTCACCCCGCGAGCGCGTGCTCGAGCGCGCCGCCGGCGCCGGCGGGACGACCGCCGGCGGGGAACGCGACCACGGGCCCCACCACGTCGGCGCGCACGCGGTCGCCGGCGTGCAGCAGCAGGTCCGGGCCCTGCCGCGATCGCACCACCGTGCCGTCGGCCAGGCGAAGGGTCAGCAGCTGGTCGTGGCCGAAGTAGGTGACCTGCTCGACGACGACGTCGCCGGCCGGGTCCTGCAGCAGCCGCAGCATCTCCGGACGCACGACGACCTCGAGGTCGTGGGTCGTCACGGGCGCCACGGTGGGCAGGCGACCCAGCGAGGTCAGGACCTCGTCGCTCGTGAGGCGCGTCGCCGGCAGCACGTCGGCGTCGCCCACGAACCGGGCGACGAACGCCGTGGCCGGCCGGGTGTAGAGCAGGAACGGCGCGTCCACCTGGTGGAGGTGGCCGTCGGCCATGACCGCGACCTCGTCGGCCAGCGAGAGCGCCTCCTCCTGGTCGTGCGTGACGAACACGGCGGTGGCGTCCGCCGCCTTGAGGATGGCGCGCACGTCCTCGCGCACGGTGGCGCGCAGCGCGGCGTCGAGGTTCGAGAACGGCTCGTCGAGCAGGATCAGGTCCGGTCGCGGCGCGAGCGCCCGGGCCAGCGCCACGCGCTGCCGCTGGCCACCGGACACCGCGTCCGGGGTCCGGTCGGCGAGGTGCGCGAGCCCGACCAGGTCGAGCGCCTCCATGGCCGCGGCGCGGCGGTCCCGACGGGGCAGGTCGTGGAGCCCGTACTCGACGTTGCCCAGCACCGTGAGGTGCGGGAACAGCGCGTAGTCCTGGAACACCATGCCGACCCGGCGGCGCTCGGCCGGGACGTGCGTGCCCGGAGCGGCGACCATCTCACCGTCGATCTCGATCGTCCCCGCGTCGGGGCGCTCGAGCCCGGCGATGCAGCGCAGGGCCGTGGTCTTGCCGCAGCCCGAAGGGCCGAGCAGCGCGGTGATGGTCCCCCGGCGGACCTCGAGGTCGAGCGTGTCGACGGCGACGGTCGCACCGAAGCGCTTGTGCACGCCCGTGAGGCGCAGCGCCGGGTGGTCGGTCACGGGAGGGGGCTCCGGGTCGGGGGAGGGGGCTCGGTCACGCGGAGGTCCGCGGGTAGGTGAGGCTACCCTAAGACGGGTGGGATGAGGCAACCCGTCGTTCGGGGTCGGCAGGGCGGTGGACCGCTCGCGGGCGCGGCCGGGACGGCCTCCGCCGGCGCTACGCTCGCGCCATGAGCGCCGCAGAGTCCCTCCCCAGCCGCAGGTCGGTCGCCGTGACCGGTGACCGCGTCCTCGTCGCCCCGCCCGACGACGCGGAGCGTCGCTCCAAGGGCGGCATCCTCATCCCCGCCACGGCGCGCAGCGTCGACCGGAAGGGCATCTGGGGCCAGACCCTGGGCGTGGGCCCGCTGGTCCGCAACGTCGCCGCCGGCGACGAGGTGCTCTACCTGCCCGAGGACGCGATCGAGGTCGACGTCCAGGGGGAGGCCTACCTCATCGTCCGTGAGCGTGACGTCCACGCGGTGGCCAGCGAGCGCCGCGACGGCGCCACCGGCCTCTACCTGTAGCCCCGCCCGACCCGCACGAGACCGCCAGGGGCAGGGAGACGGCCCGACCGCGGCGAAGCACGTGCACGAGCCCTCGTGCACGAGACCACGACCTGACCGGGAGACGCCCGTGGCCGGCAACACCCTCCGCCGCAAGCTCGCCATCGCCTCGTGGGGCGACCCCCGCGAGGGCAACATCTACGGCAAGCTCACCGTCGACGCGTCCAACGCCGTCGCCTACATCGAGCAGGTGCGTGAGGAGACCGGCGAGAAGGTCACGCTGACCCACGTCGTCGGGCGGGCCGTCGCCCAGGCCCTCGCCAGCGAGCCGACGCTCAACGGCTACATCCGGCTCGGGAAGTACGTCCCGCACGACGACGTCGCGCTGACGTTCCTCGTGTCGATGGAGGACGGCTCCGACCTCGCCCGCGCCAAGGTCTCGCAGGCGCACCAGAAGCCCGTCACCGCCATCGCCCAGGAGCTGCGCGCCCAGGCCGAGCGGCTGCGACGCGGCCAGGACGAGGACTGGGAGCGCTCGAAGGGCCTCATCCAGGCGCTGCCGACCTGGCTGCTGCGGCCCCTGCTGCGCTTCACCGGGTGGCTCACCTCGTCGCTCGGCGTGGAGGCCCGCGGGCTCGGGCTGGAGCGGTTCCCGTTCGGTTCCGCGATCATCACGTCGGTCGGGATGTTCGGGCTCGACGAGGGCTACGCGCCCCCGACCCCGTTCGCCCGCGTCCCCCTGTACGTGCTCATCGGTGCCGTGCGCGAGCAGCCGACCGTCGTCGACGGCGAGATCGTCGTGAAGCCGATGCTGACGATCACCGCGACCGTGGACCACCGCTTCATCGACGGGTTCCAGGGCGGCGTGCTCGCGCGGGAGTTCCACTCGGTGATGAGCGACCCGTGGCAGCTCGGGGTCGTCGAGCGTCCGGCGCTCGACGCCGGCACCGCGGACGCCCCGGCCGAGCCGCCCGCGAGGAGGCGTCCCGCCACGGAGACGGCCACCGCCCGGAAGGCGACGGCGAAGAAGGCCACAGCGAGGAAGGCCACGGCGAAGAAGGCGACGGCGAAGACGGCGACCGCGAAGCGGGCGACGCGGAAGCGCTCCGCCTGACCCGTCCCACGGTCGGCGCGCTCCGAGGGACCCGGTCGACCCGGGGCGCGACGGGGTTAGGCTCGGCCTCGAAGCCCGGGTGGGTCGCCGAGCGAAGACCGCGCCACGCCGACGGTCCCACGCCGACGGTCCCACGCCGACGGTCCAAGGAGGCCACGATGTCCAGCAACGGCGGAGTCGTCTCGTCCGCGGCCGTGGGGCCGCCCCCGGGGATGAAGGTCCGGCTGTCGTCGAACGAGTCGGCCTTCGGGCCCTCGCCGGCGGCCGTCGAGGCCATCCGTGCGTCCGCAGCCGACGTCCACCTCTACCCCGACGACCAGTCCGTGGCGCTGCGCACGGCGCTGGCCGAGGTCGAGGGCGCCGCCGGCACCGGCGAGGTGTCGCTCGGCACCGGGTCCGCCGCCCTGCTGATGGACCTCATCGCCCACGAGTGCCGCGACGGCGGCAGCGTGCTGGCCTACGAGCGGTCCTTCATCGTCTACCGGCTGGCCGCCCGCAACGCCGGCGTCGCGTACGTCGAGGCGCCGACCGCCGGTCCGGCGACCGCCGGCGCGGACGGGTACGCCCGCGACCCGCAGGCGCTGCTCGACACGATCGACGACGACACCCGCGTGGTCGTGGTCGACAACCCGGGCAACCCCACCGGCGCCCACCTGGCGGGTGAGGGGCTCGCGGCGGTCGTCGCCGGCGTGCCCGAGCACGTCACGCTCGTCGTCGACGAGGCGTACTGGCAGTACGCCGGCGGCCTGCGCGGCTACGCCCGTGCCCGGGAGCTCGACGTGACCCACCCGCGCCTGCTGGTGCTCTCGACGTTCTCCAAGGCCTACGCGCTCGCCGGGCTGCGGGTCGGGTACGTCGTCGGCCCGGACGCGATCGTGTCGTCGGTCGACGCGTGGCGGGCCCGCTTCAACGTCAACGGCCCGGCGCAGGCCGCCGCCCTCGCGTCGCTGGAGGACACCGCCCACCTCGAGCGCGCCGTCGCCGGCACGCTCGAGGGCCGGGAGCGGATGGCCGCCGGGCTGCGCGAGCTGGGGGTGCCGTTCACCGACGGCCTCGGGAACTTCCTGACCATCGAGCTCGGCACGCCGGCCGCCTCCGTGGTCGAGGCGTTCGCCGCCCACGGCGTCGGCGTCCGACCGCTCGCGCCGTACGGGATGCTCGAGCAGGTCCGGGTGTCGGTCGGCACGTCGGACGAGGTGGACGCGTTCCTCGAGGCAGCCCGCGACGTGCTCGCGGACGTGCCGAGCCGGTCGTGACCCTGCGGGCGCCGGCCGCGCTGCTGGCCGCCCTCGCGCTGGCGGTGGCGGGCTGCGCCGGCTCGGACCCGACCACCGCCGGCGCGGCGCTGCTGGAGCGCACCGGCGGCACGCCCGTCACGGGGGTCCTCGTCGACGGCGACGTGGACGACCTGGCCGCGACCGTGCGGGCGAGCTCGGACGTCGAGCGCCCCACGGTCGTGAACCTGTTCGCCTCCTGGTGCGAGCCGTGCGAGCGGGAGATGCCGCTGCTGCTCGACACCGCGCGGGAGCGGGACGAGATCACCTGGGTCGGCGTCGCCCACGCCGACGCGCGGCTGCCCGCGGAGCAGTGGGTCGAGCGCCTCGGCGTCGACCTGCCGAGCCTGTTCGACCCGGACGGCACCGTCGCCGAGGCCGTGGGGCTGCGCGGGATGCCCACCACGCTGTTCTTCGGCTCCGACGGGACGCTCGTGGCCCAGCACACCGGCGAGCTCACCGAGGACCTGCTGGCCGGCTACCTCGCCGAGCTGGACGGGTGAGCGACGGGGCGCCTGCAGCCGTCGGTTCGTCGACGCCCGACGCGTGGGTCGAGGGCGCCGGCGGCGTGCGTGTGCCCGTGTGGGTCGTCCCCGCCGGCGACCGGGCCGGCGACGGGAGCGGGGACGCGCCGGCGGTGGTCGTGGCCCACGGCGTCGGCTCGTCGGCGCGGTTCGTGCGGGCCGCGGTCGCGCCCGCGCTCGTCGCCGCCGGCTGGACCGTGGTGGCGCACGACCTGCGCGGCCACGGCGACGCCGATCCGGTCACCGACCCGGCGGCGCACACCCTGGCGCACCACGCGACGGACCTCGCCGCCGTGGCACGCTGGGCCGCCGGCGCCGGCCTGCGCGTCGCCGGGCTCGCCGGTGTGTCGCTCGGCGGCCACGCGGCGGTCGCCGCCGTCGCCCGCGGGCTGGTCGCACCGCAGCGGCTCGCGGCGGCCCTGCCGGCGTGGACGGGGCGAGCGGTGCCCGGCGAGGGCCCGCACGCCGCGATCGCCGCGGCGGTGCGCGCGGGCGGTGTCGCCCCGCTCCTCGACGGGATCCGCACCGACGTCGCGCTGCGCACCTGGCTGCGCGACACCCTGGTGACCGACTGGGCCCGCCACGATGCCGACAGCCTCGCGGCTGCGCTCGTCGCGCTCGACGGGGCCGAGGCCCCGAGCTCCGCCGAGCTCGCCCGGCTGCCGGTCCCGCTCGGCGTCGTCGGGTGGCCCGACGACCCCGGCCACCCGCTCGAGGTCGCGGCGACGTGGGCCGACGCCGCCCCGGAGGGACGCCTCGTCACGCTCACCCTCGACGACCCGGACCGCGACCCGCTCGCGCTCGGCCGGGCGCTCGCCGACGCCCTCGCGCCCGTCCCCGGCTGAGCCTCACGCCCGGCCGGCCGGCCCCGACCGGCTCAGCCCTCGGCGGCCGCAGCCTGCCGGGCTCGCGTCGCCAGCACGGCCTGCGCCGCCCGCGAGGCCGGCTCGCGCCCGAGCTCGCCCGCCATCCACGCGGTCACGTCGACGAGCGCGTCGAGGTCGACACCCGTGTCCACGCCGGAGCCGTGCAGGGCGTACACCAGGTCCTCGGTGGCGAGGTTGCCCTTGGCCCCGGGCGCGTACGGGCAGCCGCCGAGGCCGCCGGCGGACGTGTCCGCGATCGTGACGCCCGCCTCGAACGCGGCGAGGGTGTTGGCGAGCCCCTGCCCGTAGGTGTCGTGCATGTGCACCGCGAGGACGTCGAGCGGCACGCCGGCGTCGACGAGCGCGCCGAGGAGCGCCTGCACCTCGCCGGCCGTGCCGACCCCGATGGTGTCGCCGAGGCTGACCTCGTCGACGCCCTGCTCCAGCAGGGAGGTGGTGACGCGCACGACCGCATCGTGGGGGACGGCGCCGTCGAACGGGCAGCCGAGCACCGTGGAGACGTAGCCCCGGACCCGGAGGCCGGCGTCCTTCGCGGTGGTGACGACCGGCGCGAACATCTCGAGCGACTCGGCGACGGTCCGGTTGAGGTTCGCGCGGCTGAAGCCCTCGCTGGCCGCGCCGAACACGGCGACCTCGCGGGCGCCGGCGGCCAAAGCTGCCTCGAGGCCCTTGACGTTGGGCACCAGCACGGGCGTGCGCACGCCGGCGGGGACGTCCACGCGCGCCAGCACCTCGGCGCCGTCCGCGAGCTGGGGGACCCAGCGCGGGTGGACGAACGAGGTCGCCTCGACGACCTTGAGCCCGGTGCGGGCGAGCCGGTCGACGAACTCGACCTTCACGTCGGTCGGGACGACGTCGGGCTCGTTCTGCAGCCCGTCGCGGGGTCCGACCTCGACGATCGTGACCTTCTCGGGCAGGCGCATCAGGCGTCCTCGTCCTCGGGGTCGGCCTCGAAGCCGAGCAGCGGGGCCCCGCCCTCCACCGGGTCGCCGGCGGCGACGTGCACGGCGGTGATCGTGCCGGCGGTGGGGGCCGTGACCGGGTGCTCCATCTTCATGGCCTCGACGACCACCAGGGTCTGGCCGGCCGTGACCCGGTCGCCCTCGGCGACGTTGACCGCGATGACGGCACCGGGCATCGGCGACGCGAAGGCCGCGCCGGCGGCGAGCCGGCCGGGCGCGACGTGCCGGGTCGCCGGGCGCACCACGAGCGCGCGGGTGGCCCCGTCGGCGTGGACCCACACGGTGCGGACCGGGTCGGACCCGTCGCGGGCGGCCACGGCGACCCGGGCGGTGACGTCGTCGCCGCCCACCTCGAGCCGCAGCAGGTCCCCGTCGGCGTCGAGCACGTGCGCGTCGAGCGGCTCGTCGTCGTCGACGCGGACCCGGTACCGACCCCGTCCGCCGCTGACCTCGAGCCGGTGGGTGGTCTCGCCGTCCTCGAGCGTGAGCCGCCAGCCGCCGACGGCGCCGGTGCGCCACGGGCCGAGGCGGCCCCACGGGGAGGTGTCGCCGGCGGCCTCCTGGGCGGTCTGCAGCGCCACCGCCGCGGCGACCAGGGCGGAGGTGGGCGTGGCGGGGGGCTGCCACTCCGGCAGGTGGGTGTCGAGGAAGTCGGTGGTCGTGTCGCCCGCCCGGAAGGCGTCGTGCGCCACGACGTCGTGGAGGAAGGCGAGGTTGGTCGTGACCCCGAGCACGGAGGTGTGCCGGGTCAGCCAGGTCATTCGGTCGATGGCGGTGTCACGGTCCGGGGCGTGCACGACCAGCTTCGCGAGCATCGGGTCGTAGAACCGGCTGACCTCGCTGCCGGTCGCGACGCCGGCGTCGACGCGCACCCCCGGGCCGTCGGGCGTGTCGAACAGCAGCACCGGCCCCGTCTGCGGGAGGAACCCGCCGGCCGGGTCCTCCGCGTAGAGCCGCACCTCGATGGCGTGGCCGCTGCCGACGACGTCCTCCTGCGCGATGCCGAGCGGCTGACCGGCGGCGACCCGCAGCTGCAGCTCGACGAGGTCGAGACCCGTCACGAGCTCGGTCACGGGGTGCTCGACCTGCAGGCGGGTGTTCATCTCGAGGAAGTAGAAGGCGCCGTCCGGGCCGAGGATGAACTCGACCGTGCCGGCGCCCACGTAGCCGACCTCTGCCGCGGCCCGGACGGCCGCGGCGCCCATCTCGGCCCGCAGCGCCTCGTCGAGGGCGACGGACGGGGTCTCCTCGACGACCTTCTGGTGGCGGCGCTGCACGGAGCACTCGCGCTCGAGCACGTGGACGACGTGACCGTGCGTGTCGCCCATGACCTGGACCTCGACGTGGCGCGGCGAGGTCACGAGCTTCTCGACGATGACGCGGTCGTCGCCGAACGCCCCCCGCGCCTCGCGCTTCGCCGCCGCGAGCGCGTCGGCGAAGCCGGCCGCCTCGTGCACGGCGCGCATGCCCTTGCCGCCGCCGCCGGCGACGGCCTTGATCAGCACCGGGAAGCCGACCTCCTCGGCGGCGGCCGCGACGGCGTCGTCGTCGAGCTCGGTCGCGTCGATGCCGGGCACGACCGGCACCCCGGCGGCCTGCATCCGCGCCTTGGCGGCGGCCTTGTCGCCCATGAGCCGCATCACGTCGGCGGACGGGCCGACGAAGGTGATGCCGGCGGCCGCGCAGGCCTCGGCGAGCGCCGGGTTCTCCGACAGGAACCCGTAGCCGGGGTGGATGGCGTCGGCGCCCGAGCGGACGGCGGCGTCGACCACCTTGGCGACGTCGAGGTAGGAGTCGACCGCCGGCGCGGGGCCGAGCAGCACCGCGGCGTCGGCGTCGCGGACGTGCGGCTCGCGGGCGTCGACGTCGGAGTGCACGGCGACGGTCTCGATCCCGAGCCGGCGGCAGGTGCGGATGACGCGACGGGCGATCTCGCCCCGGTTGGCGATGAGGACCCTGCGGAACACGCGGCGCTCCCGTGTCGTGTGCGCGAGGTGGCGGAGGTGCCCGCCACGGTGCGGTCGGCGGGTCGGCCGGCGCGGCACCAGGGGCCGTCGGCGGCGCGTCGCGACGCTACCAGCGTCGCCGCAGGTGGTTGCCCGCACGCCTCCGTGCGGGCATCGTGCACGGTCACACCGCGACGCGACCGCGACGCGACGACGCGAGGACGGCACCGTGAGGCAGCGCACCACCGGCCGGGGCACGACCGCGAGGCGACCGGGCGTCGTCCTGCTGGGGCTGCTCGGCCTCGCGCTGGGCGCGTGCGGCGATGGCGCCGACGTGACGGTCGACCCGGCGGCCACCGCGACCGCGACCGCGACCGCCAGCGCCACGGCCACCGCGACGGCGACCGCCACCGCCGGCGCCGGGACCACCGGCGGGGAGACGCCGACGCCGACGGAGGCCGGCACGGCGACGCCCCTGGAGGTCACCCCACCCCCGGACCCGTGCGACGACCTCGGTCCGGACGACGACGCCCGGGCCTTCATCCTGGTCACCTCGCCGCTGCCCGAGGCGACCTTCCCGTCGGGCAGCACGGTGGCCGGGTGCGGCAACACCTTCGAGGCCGGGTTCGAGTGGGAGGTGACGGACGCCGGCGGCTCCGTCGTCGGCTCCGGGTTCGACATGATGACGTGCGGCAACGGCTGCGTGGGCACCTTCTCCACGACCGTCACCTACGAGGTGTCCGCCGGCGGCCCCGGGACCCTGACGGTGTTCGAGACGTCCGCTGCGGACGGCTCCCGGCAGCACGTCACGGAGCTCGCGGTCACGCTCGTCGCCGACTGAGCGACCCGCCCGGGGCGACGACGTCCCGGGCGGCCGCCCTCGGACCCTGTCCGAACGGGAGGCGGTGCGGACCCGACCGCCCGGTCGGTCGGGGGTCGACCGGCCCACGCCCATCGGACGTCCGCCAAGGTGGGCAGGCGGGGCCGCACCGTGCCCCCCGTGCCCGTCCGACCCGCCGTCCAGGAGCCGCCTTCGATGCCTGCCCTGCCCGTCCTGCTCGCCCGGACCCCGGCGGGCGGTGGCGGCGACGGCGACGGCGACGCCGGCGGTCTCGACCCGGTGGCGACGGTCCTCGACTCGCTCCGGGCGATGGGCGAGGCGGCCGCCGCCGCCGTGCCACGGGTCGCGATCGCCGTCGTCCTGCTGCTCGTCTTCGGCCTCGTCGCCCGGTTCGTCAAGCGCCGCGCCGAGCCGCGTCTGACCGCGCTGCGCACGCCCTCCTTCGGTCGCGTCGGTGCCTCGCTGCTCTCCATCGCGGTGTGGGTGGCCGGCCTCGTCGTCACCCTCCCGATCGCCTTCCCGACCGTCTCGGTGGCCACGATGCTCGGGGGCCTCGGGATCGTCGGCATCGCCGCAGGGTTCGCCTTCCAGGACATCCTCTCCAACCTGCTCGCGGGCATCCTGCTGCTGCTGCGCCAACCGTTCGCCGGCGGTGACCAGATCGCGGTGTCCGGGGTCCGCGGCACGGTCGATCGCATCACGATCCGGGAGACGCGGATCCGCACCTTCGAGGGGCGCCTCGTGTACGTCCCCAACGCCGACGTCTACACCTCGGCCATCGAGGTACAGACGGCGCAGGCGCACGTCCGCACGAGCCTCGTCGTCGGGGTGGCCTACGACACGGACCTCGGCGCCGCCCGCCAGGTGGCCCTGCAGGTGCTCGGCGCGACGGAGGGTGTCCTCGACGACCCGGCGCCCGAGGCGTACTACACGACGTTCGGGGGCTCGGCCATCGACCTCGACCTGCGCTACTGGACCGGGTCGCGCCAGGCCGAGATCCGGGCCGTGCAGGACCGCGTGGTGGAGGCCGTGAAGGCGGCGTTCGACGACGCCGGCATCGACATCCCGTTCGACGTCGTGACCCTCGAGGCGGGGGGGAGCGTGGAACGGGCGCTGACGCGGCGTGACGCCGAGCGGGACGCCGCGTGATGCCCCCCACGCGGGGTGGCGCTGGGGTCGGCCGACCGACACCCCGGGACCCCGCGGACGTGGCCGTGGGGACGGGTCCGGGCTCAGGGTCGGCTCCGAACCTGCCGACCATCAGGTCAGGCACCCCTCCGCCGCACGTCAGGTCCGAAGTGGCCCGCATCCTCGTCGTCGACGACGACCCCTCGATCCGCACCCTCGTGGCGGCGGTCCTCGAGAGCGAGGACACCGAGTACGAGGTGGAGACGGCCGAGGACGGCACCGCCGCGGTGGCGCGGCTCTCCGACGAGGACCGGCCGGCTCCCGACGCCGTCGTGCTCGACGTGATGATGCCGGGGCTCGACGGGTTCGAGGTGCTCGCGTGGATCCGGGCCACGACGTGGCTCTACGACCTCCCGGTCGTCATGCTGACGGCGCGGACGGCCCACGAGGACGAGGTGGACGGCTTCCACCGCGGCTGCGACGCCTACGTGCGCAAGCCCTTCGAGCCCACGGACCTCACCGAGGTCCTCGCTGGGGTCCTCCAGGCCGGCCCGGAGCTCCGCATCGCGCGCCGTCGGCAGCGGCTGGTCGAGCTGCTGCAGGGCGACCTGCCGCTGCCGCTGGTCGACGTGCCGGACGAGGACGCCGAGACGCTGGCCTGAGTCCGCTGGTCGGGGCCCGCCGGCGGGTGCCGGCGGGGGTCACATGCGGAAGACGCCGTAGCTCGGGCGCCCGTACGGCGCGTGGAGCGCCGCGGAGAGCGACAGCGCGAGGACCGTGCGGGTGTCCGCCGGGTCGATCACGCCGTCGTCCCAGAGGCGTGCGGTGGCGTAGTAGGGGTGCCCCTGCGTCTCGTACTGCTCGCGGACGGGCGCCTTGAACGCCTCCTCCTCGCCCGCGTTCCACGAGCCGCCCCGCGCCTCGATGCCGTCACGGCGGA
This sequence comes from Actinomycetes bacterium, assembly GCA_046566145.1. Taxonomy (GTDB): domain Bacteria; phylum Actinomycetota; class Nitriliruptoria; order Nitriliruptorales; family Nitriliruptoraceae; genus JBKHXF01. The sequence continues at coordinate 13,762 of JBKHXF010000028.1, read as the reverse complement.
CGGTCGCGAGCACGTTCGCGGCCTGCTCGCCGCCCATCACCGAGATGCGGGAGTTCGGCCAGGTGAACAGGAACCGCGGGGAGTAGGCGCGCCCGCACATCGCGTAGTTGCCGGCCCCGAACGAGCCGCCGATCACCACGGTGATCTTCGGGACGGTCGACGACGCCACGGCCGTCACCATCTTCGCGCCATCCTTGGCGATGCCGCCCGCCTCGTACTCCCGACCGACCATGAAGCCGGTGATGTTCTGCAGGAACACCAGCGGGATGCCGCGCTGGTTGCACAGCTCGATGAAGTGGGCGCCCTTCAGGGCCGACTCGCGGAACAGGATCCCGTTGTTCGCGACGATGCCGACGGGCATCCCCTCGATCCGCGCGAAGCCGGTGACCAGCGTGTCGCCATACAGCGGCTTGAACTCGTGGAACCGGCTGCCGTCGACGATGCGGGCGATGACCTCGCGGACGTCGAAGGGCTGCTTGAGGTCGGTCGGGACGAGGCCGTACAGCTCGGCCGGATCGTGCTTGGGCGGCTCGGGCACGGCGAGGTCGAGGGCCTGCGGGGCGGGCCGGTTGAGGTTCGCGACGGCGTCGCGGGCGAGCTGCAGGGCGTGACGGTCGTCGACGGCGAGGTGGTCCACCACGCCGGAGGTGCGGGCGTGCAGGGATCCGCCCCCGAGGTCCTCCGCGCTGACCTCCTCGCCCGTCGCGGCCTTCACCAGCGGCGGGCCGCCGAGGAAGATCGTGCCCTGCTCCTCGACGATGATGGTCTCGTCGCTCATCGCCGGGACGTACGCGCCGCCGGCCGTGCACGAGCCCATCACCACCGCGATCTGCGGGATGTTCTGCCCCGAGAGGGTCGCCTGGTTGTAGAAGATCCGGCCGAAGTGGTCGCGGTCGGGGAACACCTCGTCCTGGGCCGGCAGGAACGCGCCGCCGGAGTCGACGAGGTAGACGCACGGCAGGTGGTTCTCCCGCGCGACCTCCTGGGCCCGCAGGTGCTTCTTCACCGTCATCGGGTAGTAGGTGCCGCCCTTGACGGTCGCGTCGTTGGCGACCACGACGCACTCGACGCCGTTGATCCGGCCGATGCCGGTGATGATGCCGGCCGCCGGCGCGTCGCCGTCGTACATGCCGTGGGCGGCCATCGGCGAGAGCTCGAGGAACGGCGTGCCCGGGTCCAGCAGGGCCTCGACGCGTTCACGGGGGAGCAGCTTGCCGCGCGCGACGTGCTTCTCCCGGCTGCGCTCGGGCCCACCGAGCGCGGTCGTGGCGAGGTGTGCTCGCAGGTCCTCGACCAGGGCGCGGTTGTGGGCCTCGCGCTCGCGGAAGGTGTCCGAGCTCGGGTCGACGGTCGTGGGCAGGACGTCCACGGGTGGCTCCTCGGGGGCGACGGTGCCCCGCGAGCCTAGGCGGCCGACGCGGGGGCCTCGTGCGCCGGCGTGCGGCGCGCGGCGGCGAGCCCGAGGAGCGCCGCGGCGGCCAGCAGCTCGGTCGCGACCACGCGAGCCTGTGCGGGGTCCCATCCACCCTGACGGAAGCCGAACAGCCCCACGGTGTGGCTGAGGACGAGGCCGACGAGCGAGCCGACCGAGATGCCCAGGGCGAGCAGCACGGTCACGCGTCCGGGGCGCCAGCCGACCGCCAGGCCGACGGCCGCCGCGGCGACGGCGTTGGCCAGGAACATCGGGCCGATCAGGGGCAGGCCACGGAACCCGCCCTGCCACAGCTGCAGGTGGAGCACCCCGCCACCGATGGTCGCGCCGGCGGCGAGGAGCCGCAGCAGCACCACCGCGGGGACGGGCGTGGACCCGTGGGCGGACGGACGGGCGGGGAGCAGCGCGCGGAGGCGGCTCGGGCGCGTGCTCGTCCCGGGGGCCGGCACGGGGCTCGCGAGGGGGATCGGGCGGTCCTGGAGGGAGGTCTGGCTGGGCACGTCGGTCACCGTGACGGCGCCGCGCGGTGGCCTCGACGAGGCGGAGGGGTGCGTGGCTGCCGCAGGTGGTCCGGCGCGGAACCGCCGCCGGCCTGCCCGGGGGCCCGGCCGCTGGTGGGTCAGCCGACCAGGCGGGCCTTCACCGCGGCGGAGACGCGCCCACCCTCGGCCCGGTTGCCGACCTCGGCCATGACGGCCTTGATGACCTGGCCCATCTCCTTGGGCGAGGTGGCCCCGACCTCGGCCACCTTGGCGTCGACGATGGCGTCGAGCTCGTCGTCGGCGAGCTGCTCGGGGAGGTAGGCCGCGATGACGGCCGACTCGGCGGCCTCCCGCGCGGCGGCCTCCTCACGGCCGCCCTCGGCGAACGCCGTCGCGGCCTCGTCACGGCGCTTCTTCTCGCCGGCGAGGACGCGCAGGACCTCGTCGTCGGAGAGCTCGCCCTGCGGGCCGCGGCCCTTCGCGATGGCCTCGTTCTTCAGGGCCGACACCAGCATCCGCAGGGTGGACATGGCGTCACGGTCGCGCGCCTTCATGGCGGTCTTGAGGTCGTCGGCGATCCGCTGCTGCAGGCTCATCGGGGGCTCCGGGGTCCGGGCGTGTGACGGAGGTGCGTGGGGGGGGCGGGGCGACACGGTAGCCCCGCGGACGAGGACCGCCCCCGGCGCGGGAGGGCGCCGGGGGCGGTGGGATCGGTCGGGGCGAGCCGGATGGGAGGGTCCGTGGATGCTGCCCCGGGGACGGCACCGGGAGCGGGAGGGTGGTGCCGTCCGTCACGTCCGGGCGGGTTGGGAGCGGGAGTGCCCGGACGGACCGATCAGGTGGGGCGTGCTGCCGGGGGAGGCGAGCTCAGCTCGCGAGCTCCTTGCCGGCCTCGACCGCGGTGTCGGCGGTCTTGCGCACGGAGGTCGCGGCGGCCTTCACCTGCGACTTGGCGGTCTCGGCCTGGGTCCTGCCGGCCTCGATGGCGGCGTTCGCGGTGTTGCGCACGGAGGTGACGGCGCCCTTGACCTGGGACTTGGTGACCTTGAGCTGGTCGACGACCTTGGCGAGCTCGGTCTCGACGCGGGCGACGCGCTCGTCCTTGCGCAGGTCGGCGACGACCTTCGAGCCGGCCTTGGCCTTCTGGTCGAAGTCCTTCTCGAAGCTCTTGAGGCGGGCGTCGAGCTCCTTCTCGGCCTTGGTGCGCAGGTCCTTCACGCGGGTCTCGAGCTGCTCGCGCTGGGCGGTGACCTTGGTTTCGAGCTCGGTGCGGGTGGCCTTGAGCTTGGTCGGGGCCTCCTCGCGCAGTCTCTTGACCTTCGCGGGCGCCTCGGCCTTGAGCGTCTCGACCTTGGCCGGGACGGTCCGGGCGGTGCCGACGGCGTCGGAGGCGACGCCGGCGAACGCGTAGGCGGCGTCGCGGGCGATCACCTGGGGCTCGCGCTCGAGCAGGCGGGGGGTCGCCGGCTTCTTGGCGGCGGGCTTCTTCGCCGGGGCCTTCTTGGCGGCGGGCTTCTTGGTGGCGGTGGCCATGTGCTGGCTCCTTCGCGTCGTGTGTGAGTGCTCGGTGTGGGGTCCCGTGGGGATCCGAGCGGTCAGGCGGGGGGACGGAGCGGGAGCCGGGTGAGGCTGCTGAGAGCCTTCGGGTCTCCGTCCCCCCACCGAACCGCTCGTGCTCTGGCCCGGGGGGCGCCGGCCCGACCGGGGGAGGTCGTCCAGCGCTGGTTGCAACCGTACGCACTGGTGCTAACAGATGCAAGCGTTCCGCTTGCGGACCGTCCAGACCGTGCGCACAACGCGCAGAAAGCGGGTACACAGGGCGGATCACCCGCCCGATGGGTGTCCGCAGGTGCGAACTCCGGCAAGCAACGTCGGGAGGTTAGGCTCGAGGCGGCAGGCCCAGCGGCCGTCGCCGTGCCCGGTCACCCACGGGGACGCCCCCGCACCACCCAGGATCCGACGTGTCGACCATCGCCCTGCTCGGCGTCACCGGCGTCACCGGGGGGCTCGTCGCCGCCGAGGCAGCGCGTCGGGGTCACGACCTCGTGGTCGGGGCGAGGGACGTCGACGCCGCCCGGGCCCGTCTGGACGAGCTCGGCGTCGAGGCCGAGCTCCACCGCGTCGACGTCACCCAGCCCGGGGGGCTCGCGCCGCTGCTGTCGGCGGCCCCGGTCCTCGTGACCACCGTCGGGCCCTTCGTGGAGCTCGGTCGGCCGGTCGCGGAAGCGGCCGCCTCCGCGGGCGTCGGGTACGTCGACACGACGGGGGAGCAGCCGTTCCTGCGCTGGCTCGACGCCGAGCTCGCCGCGTCGGCGGCGGCCGCGGGGGCCCGGATGGTCCCGGCCGCGGGCGTCGACTACCTGCCGGGCGACCTGCTGAGCGCCCGGGCCGGGGCGTCGGTCGGGCTGCCCCGCGACGTCCACGTCGCCTACGGCCTCCCGCGGCGCGCGGACCTGCTCTTCGGCACGACCCGGGGCACCCGGACCTCCGCGGGTGGGGTGCTGGACGCGCCGGCGCTGGCGCTCGTCGACGGCCGTCGCGTGGAGGAGCGACCGGGCGAGGCCCGCCGGCTGGCCTGGTTCCCGCGCCCCGTCGGGCCCCACCACGCGGCCGCGATCGGCGGCGGCGAGGTCCTGTCGGTGCCGCGGCACCTGCCGTCGGTCCGCACCGTGCGCACCTACCTGGCCCTGCCGTCGCTGGTCGCGGAGGGGATGCAGGCGCTCGCCGGGGCCGCGAGCGTCGGCGCCGTGGGGCGGGCGCTCGCCCGGGGCCTGCTGCTGCCGCCGGAGCCGTCGCCGACGCGCCGGGCCGAGGTCCGCTGGGCCTGCCTCGCCGAGGTGGCCGGCGCGGAGGACGAGGTCGCTCGGGCCTGGGCGTACGGGACCGACCTCTACACGACCACGGCCGTGACCAGCGTCGTGGTGGCCGAGCGCCTCGCCCTCGGGACCGACGCCGACGGAGCCGAGCTGCCCGTCGGGGTGCTGTCGCCGGCGCAGCTCGGCGACCCCGGGGCGCTGCTCGACACGATCGCCGACCGCAGCGACCTCCGGTGGTCGGTCGCCCGACCCGACGCGAGCTGAGGGCCCACGGGGTCAGACGCCGAGCGCGGCGAGGGCGAGCGAGAGCCAGACGAGCCCGACCACCACGGTGTTGAAGGTCGCGTGCCACACCGTGGAGGCGAGCACGGCCACGGCCTGCCGTCGCTCGGGCGTGCGGTCCACGACCAGCATCGTCTCCGGGGCCGCGGTGGGTGTCGGGACCGCGGCCCGCCGGGCGCGCTGCGCGGCCGCCGCGCTGCGTCGGGTCGAGCGGAAGGCCCGGGCCACGGGCTCCGGCACGTCCCCCCCGTCGGCGCGCGCGTGCGCCCGTCGGTAGACCCGGCCGTACACCCAGCCGGCCACCGCGATGGCGAGCGTCGCCGCGACCGGGACCAGCATCACGAGGTGCACGAGGCCGAAGCGCAGGGCCGCGACGACCTCCTGCGCCGGGGACGCGTCCTCGAGCCCGGCGCGGAACACCTCCTCCTCCACGAACGCGAACCACGGCATCAGGGTCGCGAGGAGCCCGAGGAAGAGGGTCGAGCCGAGCAGGAGCGGCCAGTCCACCCCGCTCGCGGTCCCGGTCGCGGTCGCCGACGAGGCGGCGGCCTGCTCCAGCGGGGCGAAGACCGCGTTGCCGCCGAACCCGAGGAGGCTGCCGACGCCGAGCCGCAGCGGCGGCACCGTCGCGAGCAGGACCGAGGCGGTGCCCCCGACGAGGACCAGCAGCCCGAGGGAGCCGACGACGTGGCGGGGTCGGACCGAGCGCCACACCAGCAGCGCCAGCCGGCGCTGGGACCACGCGACCCTCGCGCCGCGAGCCAGCAGCACGAGGACGAGGGCGGAGACGACGAGGCGCACGGCGGTCACGCGGCCGAGCGTACGGGGCCCCCTGCCGCCGGCGCCGGAGTACGGTCGGTGCAGGCCCACGGGGTCGCCCCGTGTCGCCTCCCGACGAGGAGCCCGTGCCATGCCGTCGCTGTCGAAGCCGTCGTCGTCCGCCACCCTGGCCTCCGCCGCGGAGGTCGCCCGTGACGCCGGGGCGCGGGTCCGCGCCCGCGTGACCGACCTCGGCGACGCCGCCCAGCACCTCGCCGCCGACCTCGGCACGGACCAGCTCGTGGACCGGGTCTCGGCGCTCGCGGACGAGGCACGGGCGCAGGTCCCGGAAGCGGACGAGGTCCGCACGGCCATCGACGGGGCCGTGGCGGCGCTGCGACGCCTGCTGCGCACCGCGGCGCACCTGCCCGGGTTCGCCGGGGGGTTCCTGACGTGGCTGTCGTCCGCGCTGCTGCGGCTCTCCGACCTCGGGAGCCAGGCCGCCGACCGGATCGCGCACGACGCGCCGGCGGTCCGCTCGCGCCGCCGGCGTGACCTCACCCGCAGCGCCGCGCTGGTCGGCGCCGGGGCCGCCGCCGGCGCCGCCGTGGGCTACGTCGTCGGCACCCGCCGCGCCGCCGCTGGCCACGCCGACCACGACGCCGACGCGCCTGTCACCGCGACGGCGGGCACCCCGGCGCCGTCACCGACCGTGCTCGCGGTGTCGCCCTCGTCGCCGGGGCCCGACGTCGACCTGACCGATCCGGCCGGCTCACCCTACGGGGTCGAGGCCGCCGTGATCGACGCCGGGCGCAACGCGAGCGCCTGAGCCCGCCGGACCCGCCCGACCCGGACGACCTCGCGAGGGATGTCACGCCCGTGTGGCACCCTCGCCGCTTATGGATGCGCTGTTCGCCGGTGAGGAGGTCACGGGCGAGGTGCTCGGCCTCGTCTACGCCGACACCTCGACCGGGTTCGGCGTGGCCGAGCTCAGCGACGACCGTGGGGAGCCGGTCCGCGCCACCGGGCCGCTGTCGGACCTCGTCGAGGGACAGACGGTCCGGCTGGTGGGTCGGTGGACCGAGCACGCGCGGTACGGCCCGACGTTCGAGGCGACCTATTACGAGCAGACCGCGCCGACGACCGTCGCCGGTCTGCGGACCTTCCTGCTCAGCGAGCGCTTCGCGGCGGTGCCGCACGAGGACGTCGAGCGCGTCCTCACGGTCTTCGGTGCCGGCGCCGGGGCCGTCATCGAGGACACGCCCGCGCGCCTCATCGCCGAGGCCGGGCTCGAGCACGAGGTGGCGACGGAGCTGCACGAGCGGTGGTGCGAGGGCCGGGCGCTCGCGGCCCTGGTCCGCCTCTGCGAGCCGGCGAAGCTGCCCATGAACGTCGTGCGGGCCGTCCACGCCCGGTTCGGGGTCGCGTCGGTCGACGTCGCCCGAGAGGACCCGTACGCCCTGCTCGAGGTCGACCGGGTCCGCTTCGCGCACGCCGACGCGCTCGCCCGGCACCTCGGGATCGAGGCGACGGACCCGCGCCGGCTCGCCGCCGGCGCGCTCGCGGCGGTCGCCGCGGCCCGCCGGCAGGAGGGCCACCAGTTCCTCACCCGCACCCAGACCGTCCAGGCCTCGGCCGCGCTCCTCGGCGTCGACGTCGTGGCCGCGTCCGCCGGCGTGGACGCCGCGGTCGCGCGGGGCCGCCTCACGATCGACGAGCTCCCGGGCGACGCAGGCGTCCCGGACGCCGCCGGCGTCGAGGCCGTCTACACCCCCGGCGGGCTCGCGTCGGAGCGACGGCTCGCCGGCGACGTCGTGCGTCTGCTGGGCGCCGAGCGGTCGCGACTCGCGGTCCACGCCGACCGGGTCGAGCTCGACGACGAGCTGACCGAGGGGCAGTCCGAGGCCGTGCGGCGCGCGTTCGCCACCCCGGTGTCGGTGCTCACCGGGGGTCCCGGGACGGGCAAGACGCGGACCGTGCGCGAGGTGGTGCGTGCGGCGGAGGACGCCGGCATGAACGTCGCGCTCTGTGCCCCGACCGGGCGGGCCGCGAAGCGCATCGAGGAGCTCGTCGGGCGTCCCGCCACCACGGTCCACAAGCTGCTCGAGGCCCGTCCGCTCCCGGGCGGGGGGTTCACGTTCCGCTACGGCGAGGACGAGCGCCTGCCCCACGACCTGGTCGTGTGCGACGAGGTGTCGATGTGCGACACCACGTTGGCCTCCCGGCTCGTCGCGGCCATCGACGACCGGGCGCACCTGCTGCTCGTCGGCGACCCCGACCAGCTCCCGTCGGTCGGGCCCGGCGACGTGCTGCGGGACCTGCTCCGCTCGGGGGTCGTGCCCGCGACCTCGCTCACCGAGGTGCACCGGCAGGCGGCGTCGAGCCGGATCGTCTCGCTCGCCCACGAGATCGACCGTGGGGAGGTCGGCCACCTCGCCGGCGTGGACGGGGACGTCTTCCTCGCCGAGGAGGGGCGGCGCGAGGCCATCGTCCCGCGGGTCGTCGAGGCCGTCGCCACGCGCGCCCCGACGTACTTCGGGGTCGAGCCGGACGACATCCAGGTCATCGCGCCGATCTACCGGGGCCCGGCCGGCGTGGACGCGCTCAACGAGGCCATCAAGGCGCGCGTGAACCCGGCCGTCGGGGCACCCGACGTCGCCGGCTTCCACGTCGGCGACCGCGTGATGCAGACCCGCAACGACGCCGAGCTCGACGTCAGCAACGGCGACATCGGCACCGTCGTCGACCTCGACCGCCGTGCGGGCAGCCTCCGGGTGGCCTTCCCGCGGGGCGAGGTGTCCTACGATCGCGACCAGGCGCGCGACCTGACGCTGGCGTGGGCCATCACCGTCCACAAGTCCCAGGGGGGCGAGTGGCCCGTCATCGTGCTGGTCTGTGACCGGTCCCACCGTTCGATGCTGTGGAGGAACCTCATCTACACCGCCGTGACCCGTGCGAGCCGGGCGCTGATCGTCGTCGGCCAGTCCGACGCGCTCCGTCGCGCCGCCTCGCACGACGTGCCCCGCAACCGCCAGACCGGCCTCGCCGCCCGCCTCCGTGCGGGTGCGGCCGAGCGTGCCGAGGTGCTGGCGTGACCGGCCGTGTGGAGCTCTACGACCGGCTGCCCGTCACCGCGGACGTGGGTTGGTGGCGCGAGCGCGCCGAGGCCTCGCCCGACGGGCGCGTGCTGTACGTCGGCGCCGGGACCGGCCGCCTCGCCGTCCCGGTCGCCGAGGTCACCCGCGAGCTCGTGGCCGTCGACAACGACCCCGGGATGCTCGCGGCCTTCCGTGCGCGCCTGGAGGCCACCGACCCGGCGCTCTCCGCCCGTGTGCGGCTCGTCGAGGCCGACGCCGCCTCGCTGTCGCTGGGGGAGCGGTTCGGCCTCGTCGTCCTGCCGTCGAACCTCCTCAACGGCATCACCGACCCGGCGGCCCGGGCGGCGGCGGCGAAGGCCGCCGCGGCCCACTGCCTGCCCGACGGCCGCGTGGTCATGCAGGTCCTGAACCCGTACTGGCTCGCCTGCGACGACCCGTCGGCCCGCGGGCGGATCCAGCCCCACGCCGACGCGCCGCCGATCGACGTGGCCATCCGCCGCCACGTCTTCGACACCTGGGAGCAGCGCGCCCACGCCACGATCACGTACCGGTTCGCCGACGGGGCCGAGCTCGTCGACGAGATCGACGCCATCGTCCTCTACCCGCGCGAGCTCCGTGCGCTGGTCTACCAGGCGGGTCTGAAGGTCGTCGACCGGTGGGGGGCCGTCCCCGGCGAGGACGCGCTCGACGTCGCCGGCGGGACGTGGCACCTGGTCTGCGCGCCGCGCTGAGGCCGGCTCCGCCCGTCGCGCCGCATCAACCGGGCGCGGGACCGTCGGTTCGCTGCAGCATCGGCGCGTCCGCGGTGTCGGGCAGGACCCGGTCGTCGGGGACCATCGCCCACGCCTGGCCGAACCGGCCCATGTAGGCGAACAGCCCGGCGCCGTCGTTCTGCACGACCTGCCCGTTGAGCCACCGCGCCTCCGGCAGGCACACCAGCGCCACCGCCTCGGACGCGTCCGCCGGCGTGGCGGCCGTCCGCAGCGGGTGGGTCTCGGTCTCCGCGGCGACGAGCTTGTCGTGGAACGGGCCGGTCATGAGTCGGATCGAGTCGGTGTCGATGTAGCCCGGCAGCACCCCGACCGCGGTCACTCCCTGGGGGCCGAGCTCGCACGCGAGGTACTTCACGAACGTCTCCATCGCCGCCTTGGCACCGGCGAGCAGGCCGTGGCCCGGGATGTACCCGACCGTGTCGGCCCCGGAGACCGCCACGATGCGTCCACCGCGCGGCTGCAGCAGCGGGAACGCCAGCTGCACCATGTAGAGGAAGTGGCGCACCGAGATCGCGAGGGTCTTGTCGATCTGGTGCAGCTTGAGCTCCAGCAGCGGCTTGAACGCGGTCGCGGCGGCGTTGGCGACCAGGACGTCGAGCTCCTCGCCCCGCTCGGTCAGGCGCGCGAACAGGTCCGCGACGGACGCCTCCTCGAGCAGGTCGAGCTGCTCGGCGCGGGCCCCCGGCGTGTGGGCCTCGCACCGGGCGACCACCTCGTCCGCCGCCTCCCGCTCCTTGCGGTAGGTCAGCACCACCTCGGCGCCGAGCGAGGCGAGGCGCTCGGCCGTCGCGGCCCCGAGGCCGCGTGACCCACCGGTGACCAGCGCCCGGCGACCGGCCAGCGGGCGGCCCGCGGTGGTCGCGGTGGTCATCGCGTCGGACGCGGAGGCGGCGGATCTGGCGGGAGCGCCGGGGGGGCCAGGCGGGACGGACACGCGTGCTCCATCGGTCGGGACGGGGGCCGGGCCGGGACGGCGGTGCGACGGGTCGGCACGCCCTGCGGCTGGGCGTGGCAACCTAACGCCACGGCGCCGCACGACTCACCCGCCCGCTCGCCCGGCCGACGGGGGTGGGGGAGCCGGGCGGCCGGCCGAGTCGCAGCTCGAGGAGGTGCACGGGTGGTCGGACCCCAACGTCCGTCGCGCCGGTTCCGTCCCGCGACGTTCGCCCCACCCGTCGCCGCGCGCCTGCGGGCGGGGTTGGCGCTCGCCCACGCGAGCGAGCCCTTCACCCCGTCGGACCCGCGGGGTGCCGCCGGCCGCGTGGCGCGGCTCGCGGAGGCGCTGGGCCTCGACGTCGTCACGGTCCGCGGCGGGCTCGACGTCGGGGGTGCCGAGCTCGACCACGTCTGGGTCGCGGTGGAGGGCCGCGTGGTCGACCCGACCGTGGTGGCGGGCTCGTCGCGCTTCGTGGCCGCGCTGCGGGCCTACGTGGCCGGCGACCTCGACGCGGACGACCTCGACTTCCTCGCGCACGGCCACCCCATCGAGCGACGGGTCCTCGGCGCGTTCCCGGACACCCTGGGCTACGTGGGGGCGCCGGTGTGGTCGTCGCGACCGCCGGCGCTTCGGGTGGGCGGCTGACCCGGGCCGGGCGACGGCCGACGGGCGCAGCCGGGGCTCAGGCCTCGACGGTGGCCTCGACGATCCAGGGGTCCCACTCGGGCAGGATCGTCCGGAGCACGTCGACGCTGAGGCCACGCTCCAGCAGTCGCCGGCACACGTCGGGCCGGTGGCTGGTCAGGTCCACGGCGAGTTCCTCCACGGCGTCGGGCACCTCGTGTCGGTCGGTTCGGTCCACCTCGCCGTCCCGTCGGTCCGGTGTGGCACACCCCGTGCGTGCCGTCCCTCGAGGTGTCGGCTCGTTCCCGTCGCGGCTTGACCGAGATGGTCCGAGATGACCACGTCCGCCTGGTCACGTGCGCATCGCGCTCCGTGGACGTAAGGGCGACGCAACGTGACGTGACCTCTGCGTGACCCGGTCGTTGGAGGCAGCGACCGTCCGCCCGCCCCGCCAGCCCTCGACCGACCACCGGAGCCACCGTGGACCCCAAGCCGCTGCGCCTCACCTCCGTCATGGGCGTCGCCCGGGCGCTGCTGTCCACGGTCGACGTGCACGAGGCCGTGGAGATCCTCGTGGCCGAGTTCGGGTGGGACGTCAGCTTCCAGGCGCTGGCGCTGCTCCGCGGACCCGAGACGGACCTGGCCTTCGGCACCTGCTGGGAGCTGCTGGTCACCGGGCCGCTGGAGGAGCAGGTCCGGGACCTCCACTGGCGTGCGGCGAGCTGGGACCACTGAGCCCCCACGGATCACCCTCGGCCAGCGTGGGGATCAGCCCGCGAGCAGGTGGCTGAGCTTCAGCACCTCGCCGCACCCGGTGCCGTCGTGCGACGACACGAACCAGCAGCCGCCCCCGGGGTGGGCGGTCTGGCGGCACCACCGGACGATGTCGCCGGCGTCGGCGACCGCCTCCCGGAACAGCCCGAGCACCGCATCGACCGGCAGCCGTGCCGGCGCGGCGTGCACGTCGAGGGCGGCGAGCCGTGGCACGAGCGCGCACAGGGCGTCGGCGTGGGGGCCGACGACCGGGCAGGGAGACGCCGGGTCGTGCGCCCCGGGCGGGTGCACGACCACCGCCGGCGCGAGCGCGCGGGCGAGACGGACGAGCTCGCGGAGCTGCAGCTGGGCGTCGGTGACCTCGGCGGGGTGGGAGCGCGCGAGGCTCTCGACCGAACGCAACCAGGTCACCGTGTGACCCTCTTCACCGTGGACCGTTCCTGGTATCCGGGGGGTGAGGACGTGCCGACGGTACTGCCCCGCGGACCTCCCGCCACGCAGCCGGGACGCGTGTGCGGCCACCGTCCGCGGCCCGCACCGCTAGGGTCGCGTGGCATGGGCGACCTCCTCGACGACTACGACCCCGGCGACTTCTTCGACGAGGTCGTCGACGCGGACGGTCACGTGCGGCCGCACTACCGGGCGTTGGTCGACCGGCTGGCGACGGTGGCGCCGGCGGACCTGGAGCGACGCGAGCGGGTCCGGGACAGCATCTTCCGCACCCAGGGCATCACGTTCACGGTGTACGGCGACGACGACGGTGTCGAGCGCACGTTCCCGATGGACCTGATCCCGCGGATCATCCCCGCCGACGAGTGGGACGTGGTCGAGCGCGGCGTCGTGCAGCGTGTCACCGCCCTGAACCGCTTCCTCGAGGACCTGTACGCGGGCGAGGCGGCGGCCATCAACGACGGCGTGGTCCCGCGGTGGCTGGTGGAGTCGGCCGCCGGGTACGAGCGCAACGCCACGGGCGTGTCGGTCCCCTTCGAGGCGCGCTGCCTCGTCGCCGGTGTGGACCTGGTCCGCGACGACGAGGGCACCTACCGGGTGCTGGAGGACAACCTGCGCAACCCGTCGGGCATCTCCTACGTGCTGGAGAACCGCGCGGCGATGACCCGGGTGCTGCCGGTCGCGTTCGCGCACCACCGGGTCCGTCCGGTGGACCACTACGGCCAGCTGCTGGTGCGCGCGCTGCGGTCGGTCGCCCCGCCGAGCGCCGGCGAGACCCCCTGTGCGGTGGTGCTGACCCCCGGCGTGTTCAACTCGGCGTACTACGAGCACGCCTTCCTCGCGCGGCTGATGGGCATCGAGCTCGTCGAGGGGCGCGACCTCGTGGTCGACGAGCACGTCGTCTACATGCGCACCACCCGAGGCATGCGGCGGGTCGACGTCATCTACCGCCGCATCGACGACGACTTTCTCGATCCCCTCGCCTTCCGCCCGGATTCCGCTCTCGGCGTACCCGGCCTGATGGCTGCGTACCAGTCGGGCAATGTGACGCTCGCCAATGCCGTCGGCACCGGGGTGGCCGACGACAAGGCGGTTTACAGCTACATGCCCGACATCGTGAAATTCTTCCTCGGCGAGGAGCCGATCCTGAAAAACGTGCCGACCTGGCGCTGCCGCGAGGAGGAGCACCTGTCCTACGTCCTCGACAATATCGAGCAGCTGGTGGTCAAGGAGGTTCACGGCTCCGGCGGCTATGGCATGCTGATCGGGCCCGCAGCCGACAAGGCCAGCATCGCGACCTTCCGCGCCAAGCTGAAAGCAGCGCCCAAGAACTTC
>JBKHXF010000027.1:0-72100 GCA_046566145.1 Actinomycetes bacterium | reverse complement strand
GCCCTGCGGGTCGGTGACGACCAGGGCGCCGATGCGGTTGCGTCGCAGCGTCGTGACGGCCTCGTCGAGCGCCGCGTCGGGGCCGACCGTGTGGACGGTGTGGCCCTTCGCGTCGAGGATCGTGCGGACGGTCGTGCCCATGGGGTGTGCTCCCTGCTCCCGGAGTGGCGGTGGCTCCCGGCCAAGGTTGCCAGCCCGTGCCCTACCGTGCGGCCGGAACGCCCCGACCCCCGAGCCAGACCGGAGCCGCCATGCCCCTCGACCCCGCGGTCCGAGCCTTCGCGACCTCGACGAACTTCGCCGTCCTGACCACCCTGTTCGAGGACGGCACCCCGCAGACGCAGGTGATGTGGGTCGACGCCGACGACGACCACCTGCTCATCAACACCGAGGTGCACCGCGCGAAGTACCGCAACGTGCAGGCCGACCCACGCGTCACGGTGACCGTCATCGACCGCGAGAACCCGTACCGCTACGTCGAGGTGCGGGGTCGGGTGGTCGACGAGGTCCGGGGTCAGGCCGCCCGCGACCACATCGACGCGTGCGCCCAGCGCTACTGGGGCCGGGACTACGACAACGAGATCACCTCGGAGCGCGTGGTCCTGCGCATCGCGCCCGACCGGGTCCTGTCGCACCTCTAGGCGCGGCGTGCCACCGCTGGTCGGCGCGCCGGTGGGTACGGGTCCACCGCGCCGCTAGCGTCGCGCGGACGTCGAGGCGAGGAGCACGGTGGTGGCGCGGGACGAGGACGTCGTGGCGCCGTGGCTGTCGGCGCCGGCGGCGGCACGCACGGCCGAGCTCGCCCACGAGGTCGAGGGTGTGCTCGACGGGCTCGGCCTCGACGCGCTCGACGCGCACCTGCACGCGGCCGTGGACGCCGACCGGCGGCTGCACGACGACGAGTGCCTGAACCTCGATCCGGCCGGCAACGTCGCGAACCCACGTGCCGAGGCGCTGCTGTCGGCCGGGCTCGGCACCCACCCGTCGCTCGGCCACCCGGGCGCGAAGTACGAGCCCGGGCTCGAGTGGGCGGAGCACGTCGAGGTGACCGCCGGCGTGCTCGTGCGCCGGGTCTTCGGCGCCCGCCACGCCGAGCTGCGGCTGGCGTCCGGGGCGATGTCGAACCTCGCCGCGTTCCTCGCGACCTGCCGGCCCGGCCACGACGCGGTCGTGGTGCCGCCGGCGACCATCGGCGGGCACGTCACCCACCACGCCGCCGGCGCGGCCGGCCTGCTCGGGCTCGACGTCCACCACGCCCCGATCGACCCCGAGCGCACCACCGTCGATCTCGACGGGCTCGCCGACCTCGTCGCGCGGGTCCGGCCGGCGCTGGTCACGATCGGCGGGTCGCTGAACCTCGTGCACCACGACGTGGCGGGGGTGCGCGAGGTCGCCGACACCGTCGGCGCGCGCGTGCTCGTCGATGCCGCGCACCTGTCCGGGCTCGTCGCCGGGGGCGCGTGGCCCGACCCGCTCGCCGCCGGCGCGCACCTGGTGACCATGTCGACCTACAAGTCGCTCGGCGGGCCGCCCGGCGGGCTCGTGCTCACCGACGACGACGAGCTCGGTGCCCGCGTCGACGCGATCGCGTTCCCCGGCCTCACCGCCAACCCCGACGTCGGCCGCATCGCCGCGATGGCCGTCACGATGCTCGACTGGCTCGCGCACGGCGAGGCCTACGCCGCGACGATGGTCGAGGTGGCGCGGGCGCTCGGCGACGCGCTGCTCGACCGCGACGCGCACGTGTGGCTCGCCGGGGGCGTGCCGACCGTCTCGCACCAGGTCGCGCTCGACGCACGCGGGCTCGGCGGCGGGCAGGCGGCGAGCGACCGGCTGCGGCGCGCCAACCTGCTCGCGTGCGCCATCGGGCTGCCCGTCGGCGAGGGCGCGGGCCTGCGGCTCGGCACGCCCGAGGCCGTCCGGCGGGGGGTGCGGGCCGAACACGCCGACGAGCTCGCCGAGCTCCTCGTGGCCGCGCTCACCGGCGACCCCGAGGCCGTGGCACCGCGCACGACGGCCTTCCGGCGTCGCTTCACCGAGATGGGGTTCACCCGTGCATGACACCCGCGCACCCGCGACCGTCCCGACGTGGGCGGCCGCCGGCGCGGCCCTCGGCGTGGTCGGCGTGGTGCTGTACGTCGCGTCGTGGGCGATCGCGAGCGCCCTGCTCGACGGCTACGACCCGCTGCGCCAGGCCATCAGCGAGACGTTCGACCTCGGCGCGCCGACCTGGTCGCGCGTGCTCGTGTCTGCCGGGCTCGGGCTGTCCGGGGTGGGGCTGGTCGCCGTCGGGCCAGCGCTGCACGCCGGGCTGCCCGGCGCCGACCGGCGGTTCGCGACCGCCGGTGCGTGGGCCGCGTCGCTGTCGGGGGTGCTGACCTTCGGGGTCGTCGCGTCCCCGTGCACCGCGGGCTGCCCCGGCCTCGGGGCGACGACGATCGACACGCTCCACGTCGTGTTCGCCGCGCCCGGCTACCTGCTGCTGATCGTCGCGCCGCTGCTGTTCGTCCCGCGGCTGCGCGGGCTCGACGACCGGCTCGCGACCTGGTCGCTCGCCCTCGGCGGGCTCGCCCTCGTCGGGTTCCTGGTGCGCAACCTCGTGCTCGACAGCCACGGCGGCCTGCAGCAGCGGGTCTTCAACACCACCGTGGACGTCTGGTACGTCCTCGCCGGCGTCAGCGTGCTGCGTCGCTGGTGGGCCCAGCGGGTCGGGGCCGCCCCCCGAGCCGGCGGGTGAGCTCGCCGGCGGTCGCCCCGACCGCCGGCGCGTGCGCCTCGAGCTCGGCCAGCGGCAGGTGCCCCACCAGCGTGACCGCGGCGAGCGGCCGGCCGGTGGCGTCGTGCACGGCGACGGCGAGCGCCCGGACGTCGGCGACGACCTCCCCGTCCTCGGTCGCGTGGCCGGTGGTGCGGACCTCGTCGAGCCGCCGGCGCAGCGCCCGGGGGCTCGTCGGCCCGAGCCCCGTGCGGGTCGAGAGGTCGGTGCCGGGCGGCAGCAGCGCGTGGAGCTGCGCCGGCGACAGCGCCGCGAGGATCGCCCGCCCCGACGCGGTCAGGTGCGCCGGCAGGCGCACCCCGACCTCGGTGACGAGCGGGTGCGGGTGGGGCGGCTGCTCCTTGACGAGGTAGAGCACGTCGCGGCCGTCGAGGACGCCGAGGTGGGCGGCCACGCCGGTGTCGTGGGCGAGGCGGTGCAGCAGCGGCCGCGCGAGCCGCTCCAGCGGCTGGGCCCGCAGGTACGCCGCCCCGAGCTCGAACGCGCCGACGCCGAGCGTCCAGCGCTGCTCCTCGGGCAGGTGCACCACGAACCGGGCGGCCTCGAGCGTCGCGAGGAGCCGGTAGGTGGAGGAGCGGGGCAGGCCCAGGTCCCGGGCGAGCGCCCCGGCGGAGACCGGGCGCGCCGCGGCGGCCAGGTGGCGCAGGACCGCCACGGTCCGCTCGGCCGCCGGCGTGCCGTCCTCGGTCCGACTCACGTCGATGGTCCTTGGATTGGCGCGGAGTCTGCATCCGTGCGCGAGGGTCGCACACCTGGGTCCTCCGCGCAGGATTCGCGCCGGGGGGGGGAATCTGAATGGAGTGCAGGCGCCAGTTGGTACGCCCGGCTCGGGCGGAGGGGAGGCAATCGTGAAGTGGTCGCTGGTTCCTGTTGTATTCGCGATATCGGCGACGTCCCTCTTCGGGGCCGCCGCGGCCGAGTCCAGTGGCGACGCCGACGTGGTGGCCTGTGCGTCCAGGTCGTTCCGGCTCGACGAGCTCACCACGACCACCATTGGGCAGGAGGAGATTGCTGCGGTCGTGGCAGCTCGTTTGGCCCGCGGGGTAGGTGGCAGCATCCCGGAGGCGGTGTACGGCGCAGTCGACAGCGCAGCAGGAGGGGTGCCGGAGGTCGTATGGACGATCGATTCCGTTTCGCCGGCTGGTGCACCGCGCCTGGTCTGCGACGACGAGCAACTCCAGCTGGAGTTCCCTACTGAGCCGCTGCCCGATGTCGAGTTCTCTGCGTCCAGCCTGAGCGGCCGGGAAGACGACGAGGGCTCCGCCTCGCTGTCTCTGGCGGATGTGACGGATGACTTCACGACCGCGCTCTCGACGAACTTCTCGTATAACCGTGGGGAGTTCACGCACCGGGGTGGCGGCGCGTATACCCGGCACTCAGACGGGATTCGCATGGACATGCGGTACGAGTGGTTCCATCGGAAGACCCCAGTTCGTTGGAACGGCGCCAACAGGACGCTCTGGGTGTTCATTCACGAGGCGGACTACGTCCACCGCACCGGCAGGGCCGACCTCGACGAGTTCTGGTTCCGATCCACGCCTCCAGACGACTACCAGGGGCATTCGTACACGTGGTACGACGTGCAACCGGGCGGCACGGTCGATGCCCGTTGCGCCGATCGTTCGTTCGGAATCTCGGTACCGCCGGGTGCGGGTGTCTCCGCCGGAGGCCCGTTCTGCGAGCGACACAATCCAACCAAGTATTCTCGAGGTGGGCACTACATGATGCACTTCGACGCCGGTTTCGCGGGAACGAACCATCCCCAAGAGTCGAGGTACCTCCTAGGGTTCTTCTACGAGAGGACCCCACGGCTTTACTTGTCCGCCTGGGCGCGGAGTTGAGTTCGCAGGTGGCTCGAGCCCCATGGTCGCCCGGTTGGGCTGGCTTGTGCACAGGCGCAGCACTGGCTGCGGTCTCCGTGGGCTGCACTGTCAGTGCCCAGTTCGGGCCACCGCCCGAGGACGTGGCCATCGCGACCGTCGAGCGGGCGGTCGACGCCGTGACCGCCGGCGACCGGGTCGCGCTGTGCGACCTGGCCGCCGCTGGCGCCGCGTGGTGCCTGGACCGGCTCACCGTCGACGACCTGGCCGCACCGTCGGGGCTCGGGTTCCGGATCCGGTGCACCGTCGCCCCCGCCGCGGACCCGGACGACCCGGCGCCCGTCCGCGTGGTGGTGGTCGACGTCTCCGGTCCGGGCGCGCCGTCGCGCCCCACCGAGGTCGCGGTCCGGCATCGGGAGACGGACGGTGAGGTCGCCCTCGTCGCCGTCGACATCTGGAGCGGCTCGCGCTGGCACGGTGGCGGGGGCGAGGTCGTCGCGGCCGAGCCGGACGCGCCGGACCGGGACGGGTCGGTGACGCAGAGCTGCGGCTGACGTGGGTGCGCTGTCCCACGGGTGGGACAGCGACCAGCGTAGGGCCGTCGCATCGGGGCGCGCGGCGTGGTCGAGTGGGGGCATGGAGACCACCGATCGCCCCGTGACCCTCACGACCACGCCACCCACGCCGGCGGAGGTCGTCGCCGTCGCCCGGCACGACGCGCCCGTCCGGCTCTCGGACGACGCCCGGGCCGCGCTCGCCCGGGGCCGTGCCGCCGTCGACCGGCTCGCCGCCGCCCCCGAACCCGCGTACGGGATCTCGACCGGGTTCGGGGCGCTCGCGACCCGGCACATCCCGGTCGAGCAGCGCGAGCAGCTGCAGCGCTCGCTGGTGCGCTCGCACGCCGCCGGCGCCGGCGACCCGGTCGAGCGCGAGGTCGTGCGCGCCATGATGCTGCTGCGGCTGCGGACGCTCGCCACCGGGCACACCGGGGTCCGTCCCGTCGTCGCCGACACCCTCGCCGCGCTGCTCGACGCCGGCATCACGCCGGTCGTGCACGAGCACGGCTCGCTCGGGTGCTCCGGCGACCTCGCGCCCCTGTCGGCCGTCGCGCTGGCGCTGCTGGGCGAGGGCGAGGTCCACGACACCGCCGGCGCCCGCCGGCCCGCCGGCGAGGTCCTCGCCGAGCACGGCATCGAGCCGGTGACGCTGCGGGCCAAGGAGGGCCTCGCGCTCATCAACGGCACCGACGGGATGCTCGGGATGCTGCTGCTCGCGCTCGCCGACCTGCGGATGCTCGCGAAGGTCGCCGACGTGACCGCCGCGATGAGCGTCGAGGCCCTGCTCGGCACCGACAAGCCGTTCGCCGCCGACCTGCAGGTGCTGCGGCCCCAGCCGGGCCAGGGCACGGCCGCCGCGAACATGCGGCGGGTGCTGGCCGACTCACCGATCGTCGCCTCGCACGACACGCCCGAGGACACCCGCGTCCAGGACGCCTACTCGCTGCGCTGTGCCCCGCAGGTCGCCGGCGGGCTGCGCGACACCATCGACCACGCCGCCCGCGTCGCCGACGCCGAGCTCGCCTCCGCGATCGACAACCCGGTCGTGCTCGACGACGGCCGGGTCGAGTCGAACGGCAACTTCCACGGCGCCCCGGTCGCGTACGTCCTCGACTTCCTCGCCATCCCGCTCGCCGACGTCGCGTCGATGTCGGAGCGCCGCACCGACCGGATGCTCGACAAGGCACGCAGCCACGGCCTGCCGCCGTTCCTCGCTCACGACGCCGGCGTCGACTCGGGCCACATGATCGCCCAGTACACGCAGGCCGCCATCGTGCACGAGTGCAAGCGCCTGGCGGTCCCGGCGAGCGTCGACTCGATCCCGTCGTCGGCGATGCAGGAGGACCACGTCTCGATGGGCTGGGCCGCGGCCCGCAAGCTCCGCCGCGCCGTCGACGGGCTCACCCGCGTGCTCGCCATCGAGGCCCTCACCGCCGCCCGGGCGCTCGACCTGCGCGCCCCGCTCGCACCCGCCGCCGGGACCGGCGCCGCCCGCGACGTCCTGCGCGAGCGCGTCGAGGGCCCCGGGCCCGACCGCCACCTCGCCCCCGAGGTCGAGGCCGCCGTCGACGTCGTCGCGTCGGGCGTGCTGCTCGCCGCCGTCGAGGCCGCCGTCGGCCCCCTCGACCGAGAAGAGGAGAAGACATGAGCCGCACGATCCGCGCCGCACGCGGGACCGAGCTGCGCGCCCGCGGGTGGCAGCAGGAGGCCGCCCTGCGGATGCTCGAGAACAACCTCGACCCCGACAACGCCGAGCGGCCCGAGGACCTCGTCGTCTACGGCGGCACCGGGAGGGCCGCCCGCGACTGGGCGTCCTACGACGCCATCCACCGCACCCTCACCACGCTCGAGGGCGACGAGACGCTGCTGGTGCAGTCCGGCCGTCCGGTCGCGGTGTTCCGGACCCACGAGTGGGCCCCGCGCGTGCTGCTCGCCAACTCGAACCTCGTGCCCGACTGGGCCACCTGGGACGAGTTCCGGCGGCTCGAGGCGCTCGGGCTGACCATGTACGGGCAGATGACCGCCGGGTCGTGGATCTACATCGGCACGCAGGGCATCCTGCAGGGCACCTACGAGACCTTCGCCGCCGTCGCCGCGCAGCGCTTCGGCGGGAGCCTCGCCGGCACGCTCACCGTCACCGCCGGGCTCGGTGGCATGGGCGGCGCGCAGCCGCTGGCCGTCACGATGAACGGCGGCGTGGCGCTCGTCGTCGAGTGCGACCCGCACCGCATCCGCCGGCGCCTCGAGACCCGCTACCTCGACGAGCAGGCCGACGACCTCGACGACGCCATCCGGCGCGCCGAGGCCGCGAAGGCCGAGCGACGCGCCGTGTCCATCGGCGTGCTCGGCAACGCCGCCGAGGTCCTGCCCGAGCTGCTGCGACGCGGCATCGACGTCGACGTCGTCACCGACCAGACCTCCGCCCACGACCCGCTCGCGTACCTGCCGACCGACTGCCGCTTCGAGGACTGGGACGTCGAGCGGACCGCCGACCCGGTCGGGTTCACCAAGCGGGCGCAGGCCTCGATGGCGACCCACGTCGAGGCGATGGTCGGGTTCCTCGACGCCGGCGCCGAGGTGTTCGACTACGGCAACGCCCTGCGCGGCGAGGCCCAGCACGGCGGCTACGACCGGGCGTTCGACTACCCCGGGTTCGTGCCCGCGTACATCCGGCCGCTGTTCTGCGAGGGCAAGGGCCCGTTCCGGTGGGCCGCCCTCTCGGGCGACCCCGCCGACATCGCCGCGACCGACGCGGCCGTGCTCGAGCTGTTCGGCGACGACGACCACCTCGGCCGCTGGATCCGGATGGCGCAGGAGCGCGTCGAGTTCCAGGGCCTGCCCGCCCGCATCTGCTGGCTCGGGTACGGCGAGCGCCACCTCGCCGGCGAGCGCTTCAACGACCTCGTCGCGTCCGGCGCCGTGCAGGCCCCCATCGTCATCGGCCGCGACCACCTCGACTGCGGCTCGGTCGCCTCGCCCCAGCGCGAGACCGAGGCGATGCTCGACGGCTCCGACGCCATCGCCGACTGGCCGCTGCTCAACGCGATGGTGAACGTCGCCTCGGGCGCGTCGTGGGTGTCGATCCACCACGGCGGCGGGGTCGGCATCGGCCGCTCCATCCACGCCGGCCAGGTGTCGGTCGCCGACGGCACGCCGCTCGCCGCCGAGAAGCTCGCACGGGTGCTGACCAACGACCCGGGCATGGGCGTCGTGCGGCACGTCGACGCCGGCTACGACCGGGCCGTCGAGGTCGCCGCCGAGCGCGACGTGCGCGTGCCGATGCGGGAGGGCTGAGGTGACGGCGCGGGAGGGGGCGTCGCTGCTCGTCACCGGGATCGGGTCGCTGGTCACCTGCGACCCGGCCGCCGGCGCGGGACCGCTCGGCCTGCGCGAGCGCGCGGCCGTGGTCGTGGAGGACGGACGGGTCGCCTGGGTCGGGGACGAGGCCGCCGCGCCGGCGGACGTCGACGAGGTGCTCGACGTCGGCGGGGCCGCGGTGCTGCCCGGGTTCGTCGACAGCCACGCGCACCTCGTGTTCGCCGGTGACCGGGCGCGCGAGTTCGCCGCCCGGATGGCGGGCCGCCCCTACGACGGCGGGGGCATCCGCACCACCGTCGCCGCGACCCGGGCCGCCACCGACGCCGAGCTCGCCGCGAACGCCGGCCGGCTCGCCGGCGAGCTGCTGCGGCAGGGCGCCACGACCATCGAGGTGAAGTCCGGCTACGGGCTGTCGGTCCACGACGAGGCCCGGTCGCTCCGCGTCGCGCGTGGGCTCACCGACGAGACGACGTTCCTCGGGGCCCACACCGTCCCGGCCGAGCACGCCGGCGACCCCGACGCCTACGTCGCGCTCGTCGCGGGGGAGATGCTGGAGGCGTGCGCCCCGCACGCCCGCTGGGTCGACGTGTTCGTGGAGCGCGGCGCGTTCGACGAGGACGCGGCCCGACACGTGCTCACCGCCGGCGCCGCCGCAGGGCTCGGCGTGCGCGTCCACGCGAACCAGCTCGGCCCGGGCCCGGGCGTCCGGCTCGCGTGCGAGCTCGGGGCCGCCAGCGCCGACCACGTCACCCACCTCGACGACGCCGACGTCGCCGCGCTCGCCGACTCCGGCACCGTCGCGACGCTCGTGCCCGGCGCGGAGTTCTCGACCCGGTCGGTGTACGCCGACGGCCGGCGCCTGTGCGACGCCGGCGTCACCGTCGCGCTGGCGACCGACTGCAACCCCGGCACTTCGTACACGACGTCGCTGCCGTTCGTGGTCGCGCTCGCCGTGCGGGAGTGCGGGCTCACCCCCGACGAGGCCGTGTGGGCCGCGACCGCCGGCGGCGCCGCCGCCCTGCGCCGCGACGACGTCGGCAGCCTGCGGGTCGGTGCGCGTGGCGACCTCGTCGTGCTCGACGCGCCGAGCCACCTCCACCTCGCCTACCGGCCCGGCGTGCCGCTCGTCGACACGGTCGTCCGGGCGGGGGAGGTCGTCGTGCGCGGCGGCAGCCTCGTCGGAGCGCCCACGGAGCCCTCGAGATGACGTTCACCCGATCACCGGCCGGCGACGACCCGCTCTGGCCGCGCGCGTCCGCGTGGCTCGCCGGCGAGCTCGACGTGGCGCCGCCGGCCGGCGCCCCCCGGGTCGAGGTGCTCGGCGTGCCGTGCAGCGTCGGGTCGATCTCCCCGTCGGAGGCGTGGCGCACGCCGCCGGCGGTCCGGCAGGCGCTGGCGCGCCTGTCGCCGTACGACCCGACCACCGGCACCGACCTGCCGGGCGCCGTGCACCTGACCGACCTCGGCGACCTCGACGTCGCCGACCTGCCGCTCGAGGAGGCGCTGCAGGTCGTCGCCGACGCCGCCGGCGCGCTCGTCCGTGACGCCCTCACGGTCGCGGTCGGCGGGGACAACGCCATCACCCGGCCGCTCGTGCGGGGCCGCTGCGGCCCCGACCTGTCCCGCGTCGGCCTGCTCACCCTCGACGCCCACCACGACGTGCGCCACCTCGACGACGGCCCCCGCAACGGCACGCCAGTGCGCGGCCTGCTCGCGGACGGGCTGCCCGGCGGCAACGTCGTGCAGGTCGGCATCGGCGCGTTCACCAACTCGGCGGCCTACGCCGCCTGGTGCCGCGACGCCGGCATCACGACGGTGACCGCGGCCGAGGTCCACGCCCGCGGGGTCGACGCGGTCCTCGACGATGCGCTCGCGCACCTCGCCGGTTGCGACGTCGTCGCGGTCGACCTCGACGTCGACGTGCTCGACGTCGCGTTCGCGCCCGCCTGTCCCGGCGCCCGCCCGGGCGGGCTCACCCCGACGCAGCTGTTCGACGTCGCCCGTCGCGTCGGCGCCGACCCGCGGGTCGCGGTCGTGGACCTCGTCGAGGTCGACGCCGCCGCGGACCACGACGGCCGCACGGTCATGGCGACCGCGATGGCGCTGCTGGCCGTCCTCGCCGGGGTGGCGCGTCGCCCGGGGGGGGCTAGCGTCCAGACCAGGTGACCGTCCGAGGGGGTTCGAGCGTGCGCGAACGCGCCGGTGCCGCGGCGGCTGCCGGGGTCGGCCTCACGGTGGGTCTGGCCGCGGGGGTCCTGGCACGCGATGCCCTGCTGGCCGACTCGGTGCTCGAGTTCTACCCGCTCTCGCTCGGCGCCATCGCCGGCGTCGTGACGGCGGGACTGGTGCTGCGAGCTGCGTCGCGCGGACGCGGGCGGCGGGTCGGGGCGGTGCTGGCCGCCGGTGCGCTCTGGCTGGTCGCCGTCGCGGTGGGCTGGTGGGTCGTCGTGTGGCGCGTGCCGCCGTGGACCCTCGAGGGCGCTTGGATGTGGCCGACCGCGCTCGGTGCCGGCATCGCCGGCGCGCTCGTGCTCCGCGGCCGTCGGGCGTCGGATACCGGAGCGCGAGCCGGCGGCTGACCCCCGGGTCAGGTCCGCTCGGCGCGGAGCCGGGCGAGCTCGGCCTGGAGGCGGGCGCGGGTGGCCTCGAGCTGGGCGCGGGTCCCGGAGGCCGAGTGGGGCGGCATCTCGGCGAGGAACCGCTCGACGTCGGCGAGCTCGCGCTGGACCTCGGCGATGCCGCGCTCGCGCTTCGGCTCGCTCACGCGCCGACCCCCCGGCCGCCGAGGACGAGCCCGGCCGACAGCAGCACCGCGTGGACGAGCTGGGCCCGGCCGGTGGTGCCGAGGGCGGCGATGAGCTGCGGGCCGACCGGGGCGGAGCGGACGATCCGCAGGGCCGGGCCGGCCGCGGCGACCGCGAGGACGCCGAGCAGCGCCGGCTGCGACGGGACGAGCGCGGCGACCACGACGGTCAGCGCCGCCGGCAGCGCGAGGCACGCGGCCGCGAGGGCGCGGGTCGCCCGCTCGCCGATGCGGACGGCGAGGGTGCGCTTGCCCACGGCCTCGTCGGTCTCGATGTCGCGGAGGTTGTTGACCAGCAGCAGCGCCACCGACCAGGCGCCCATCGCCGCCCCGGCGACGGCGCCGGCGGCCGTGAACCGCTCGTCCTGCACGAACTGCGAGCCGGACGTCGCGACCAGCCCGAAGAACACGAACACGCTGAGCTCGCCGAGCCCCGCGGAGGCGTACGGCTTCGGGCCGCCCGAGTAGCCGAGGGTCGCGAGCCCGGCGGCGACGCCGACCAGCAGCAGCCACGGCGAGGCGAGCAGGGCCAGCACCAGCCCGGCGACGCCGGCGACCGCCAGCGCGACGAGGATGGCGCGCCGCATCTGCGCCGGCGTCGCGAGCCCGGCGGCGGTGATGCGGCGCGGACCGACGCGGGCGGCCGTGTCGACGCCCTTCACGCCGTCGAAGTAGTCGTTGGCGTAGTTCACCGCGACCTGCAGCGACAGCGCGACGACGAGCGCCAGCGCGGCGCGGCCCCACAGCGGCGCGAGGCCGTCGACGGCGACCCGCTCGGAGACGCAGGTGCCGACCAGCACCGGCGCGACCGACGCCGGCAGCGTCCGCGGCCGGGCGGCCTCCCACCACAGGGCGACGCCGGACGGGCGCGACTCGTCGTGCTGCAGCGGCTCGGGCATCGGCTGGGCCTGTCAGTAGTGGTACGGGAACCCGGACCAGTCGGGGTCGCGCTTCTCGAGGAAGCTGTCGCGTCCCTCCTGCGCCTCGTCGGACATGTACGCGAGCCGGGTCGCCTCGCCGGCGAACACCTGCTGGCCGACGAGCCCGTCGTCGGTGAGGTTCATCGCGAACTTCAGCATCCGGGTCGCGGTCGGCGACTTGCCGAGGATCCTCGTCGCCCAGGCGATGCCGGTCGCCTCGAGCTCGGCGTGGTCGACCACGAGGTTCACGGTGCCCATCGCGTGGCCCTCCTCGGCCGTGTAGGTGTCGCCGAGGAAGAAGATCTGGCGGGCGAACTTCTGCCCGACCTGCTTCGCGAGGTACGCCGAGCCGAACCCGCCGTCGAAGGACGCGACGTCGAGGTCGGTCTGCTTGAAGCGGCCGTGCTCGCGGCTCGCGATCGTGAGGTCGCACACCACGTGCAGCGAGTGGCCCCCGCCGGCGGCCCAGCCGTTCACCAGCGCCACCACGACCTTGGGCATGTGCCGGATGAGCCGCTGCACCTCGAGGATGTGCAGCCGTCCGGAGCGGGCCGGGTCGGCCTGCGCCACCGAGTCGCCCTCGGCGTA
Organism: Actinomycetes bacterium; assembly: GCA_046566145.1. Taxonomy (GTDB): domain Bacteria; phylum Actinomycetota; class Nitriliruptoria; order Nitriliruptorales; family Nitriliruptoraceae; genus JBKHXF01. The sequence goes on along the minus strand of JBKHXF010000027.1, from coordinate 59,318 downwards.
GCGGTAGCCGTCCTTCCCCCGGATGCGCTGGTCGCCGCCGGAGCAGAACGCCCAGCCGCCGTCCTTCCGCGACGGGCCGTTGCCGGTCAGCAGCACGCAGCCGACGTCGGAGGCCTGCCGGGCGTGGTCGAGCACCCGGTACAGCTCGTCGACGGTGTGGGGCCGGAAGGCGTTGCGGACCTCGGGCCGGTCGAAGGCGACCCGCACCACGCCGTCGCGTGGCACCCCGGCCGCCGGCGTGGCCCGGTGGTAGGTCACGTCGGTGAGGTCCTCGAACCCGGGGACGGGGGCCCACAGCTCGGGGTCGAAGGTGTCGGAGACGTGGGGGAGCGTGGACACGTCGGGGCCTCCAGGGCGTCGGCGACGGCGGCGGTCGGCCGTGCGGGGCGTTCGGCGCGGGAGGCTACGCGAGGTGACTAGGGTGGTCCCCCCCACACGCCCCGTCACGCCCGACCGACCAGCGAGCCGACCTGCCATGGCCCTGCCCGACCTCGACCCCGAACAGCGGGCTGCGGCCCTCGAGAAGGCCAAGCAGGCGCGTCGGATCCGGGCCGAGCTGAAGCAGATGCTGAAGTCGGGCGAGGTGTCGCTGCGCGACGTGCTCGACCGTGCCGGGACCGCCGAGCCGCTCGCCAAGATGCGCGTCCTCGACGTGGTCGAGTCGATGCCGTCGTACGGCAAGATCAAGGCGCGCCGGCTGATGGAGCGGCTCGAGATCGCCCAGTCCCGCCGGCTGCAGGGGCTCGGCCCCAAGCAGCGCGCGGCCCTGCTCGACGTGTTCGAGGGCGGCCACCACGACGAGGAGCACGACGAGGACGAGGCGTGAGCGAGCGTCCGCTGACCCTCACGGTCGGCGGGCTCGCCGGGACCGGCACCTCGACGCTGTGCCGGCTGCTGTCGGACCGCCTCGCCCTGCCCTACGCCTACGCCGGCGGCATCTTCCGCGAGGAGGCTGCCCGCCGGGGCCTGTCGCTCGCCGAGTTCAACGCGCTGTGCCAGGCCGACCCGGCCGTGGACCGCTCGCTCGACGACCGGCAGGTCGAGCTGCTGCGCGCCGGCGGTCTCGTGCTCGAGGGGCGCATGGCCGGCTGGCTCGCCCGCCACCACGGCCTCGACGCCACCCGCGTCTGGGTCGTGTGTGACGAGGACGAGCGCATCCGGCGCATCACCCAGCGCGACGGCGACGACCCGGAGGTCCAGCGGGCCCGCACCCGCGAGCGCGAGGCCAGCGAGCTCGACCGCTTCCGGCGCTACTACGGCGCCGAGGTCACCGACCTGTCGCTGTACGACCTGGTGCTCGACTCGACGGACGCGACGCCCGAGGCGCTCGCCGACACGGTGCTGGCCGCGCTGTCGCTACCATGACGGGCCGACCTCACGTCGCCCGCTCGCACCCGCCCTGCAGGAGGCACCTCGCCGTGGCGCACATCGACGACCTCATGGACCGCGTGGACACCAAGTTCCACCTCGTCCACCTCGCCGCCAAGCGCGCGCGGGAGATCAACGCGTACTACTCGCAGCTCGGCGAGGGGCTCGGCCAGTACGTGCCGCCGCTCGTCGCGACCGAGTCGAACAAGCCGCTGTCGATCGCCCTCGAGGAGATCGCGCAGGCCAAGATCGAGGCGACGGAGCGCGTCGAGGGCGAGGGCGACCCGTTCGCCTTCATCGACGACGACGCCGAGGCCTGAGCGGACCGTGAGCGGCGCGCCCGCCCCCGACGAGACCGTCGCCCTCCGCGGCGCCCACGTCGTCCTCGGGGTCACGGGTGGCATCGCCGCCTACAAGGCCGTGCTCGTCGCCCGCCTGCTCGTGCAGGCGGGCGCGCGCGTGTCCGCGGTCCTGACCCGTGGGGCACGTGAGTTCGTCGGCGCCGCCACGTTCGAGGGCATCACCGGCGAGCCGGTCCGCAGCGAGGTGTGGGAGGAGGTCGACCGCGAGACCCACGTGGCGCTCGCCCGGTCGGCCGACGTCGTCGCCGTCTACCCGGCGACCGCGCACACGCTCGCGAAGGCGGCCGGCGGCCTCGCCGACGACCTGCTCACCACCACCCTGCTCGCCGCGACCTGCCCCGTCGTCGTCGCTCCGGCGATGCACACCGAGATGTGGCAGCACGCCGCCACCGCCGCGAACGTCGCGACCCTGTCGTCGCGTGGGGTGCGGGTCGTCGGTCCCGACACCGGCCCGCTGATGGGCGGCGACGAGGGCGCCGGCCGCGTCGTGTCGCCGGAGACGATGGTCGCGGCGCTCGCCGACGTGCTCGCCGGCGCCCGTGACCTCGCCGGCCGGACCGTCGTGGTCACGGCCGCCGGCACCCGCGAGCCCATCGACCCGGTGCGGTTCCTCGGCAACCGGGCGACGGGCAAGATGGGGTTCGCCGTCGCCGCCGCGGCCGCCGCGCGCGGCGCGACCGTCCACCTGGTCGCCGGCCCGACCACGCTGCCGACGCCGGCCGGGGTCACCCGCCACGACGTCGTCACCGCCCGCGACATGCACGCGGCCGTGCTCGACCTCGCCGGGCGGGCCGACGTGGTGGTCAAGGCCGCCGCGGTCGCCGACTTCCGGCCCGCCACGACGGCGAGCGACAAGCTCAAGAAGGCCGACGGGGTCCCGTCGATCGAGCTCGTGCCGAACCCCGACATCCTCGCCGACCTCGGTGCACGCAAGCGCGAGGCCGGCGGCGCGGGTCCGCTGCTCGTCGGCTTCGCGGCCGAGACCCGCGACGTCGAGGCCAACGGTGCCGAGAAGCTCGCCCGCAAGGGCGCCGACCTGCTCGTCGCCAACGACGTCGCCGCGCCCGACGCCGGCTTCGAGGTCGACACCAACCGGGTCGTCATCCTCGCCGCCGACGGCGCCCGGGTCGCGGTCGAGCTCGCCACGAAGCGGGCGGTGGCCGACCGGATCCTCGACGAGGTGGTCACCCGCCTCGGGCCGGTCCCGCTCGGATAGCCTGCCCGGTCGCAGTGGGAGCGCACGGCGGCCACGCCCGCCCCGACCCCACGTCGAACCGGGGGACGACCCCGAGACGCGCCCGGAGTCCCGGCTGCCGCGATCGTCCCCGCACCCGCACGGAATCGAGGACACGTTGTCCCGCCGCACCCTGTTCACGTCGGAGTCCGTCACCGAGGGCCACCCCGACAAGATGGCCGACCAGATCTCCGACTCGATCCTCGACGCGATCTTCGCCAAGGACCCGATGGCCCGCGTGGCCTGCGAGACGCTCGTCACCACCGGCCAGGTCATGGTCGCCGGTGAGATCACCACCGAGGCCTGGGTCGACATCCCCGGCACCGTCCGCGAGACCATCCTCGGGATCGGCTACGACTCGGCCGACGTCGGCTTCGACGGCCGCACCTGCGGCGTGTCCATCGCCATCGACGAGCAGTCGCCCGACATCGCCATGGGCGTCGACGAGGCCATCGAGGTCCGCGGCAAGCAGGACCGCGAGGACGTCTACGCGAACCTCGGTGCCGGCGACCAGGGGATGATGTTCGGCTACGCGTCGAACGAGACCGACACCCTCATGCCGCTGCCCGTCCACCTCGCGCACCGCATGGCCGAGCGCCTCGCGAAGGTCCGCAAGGACGGCACCGTCGGCTACCTGCGTCCCGACGGCAAGACCCAGGTCACCGTCGTGTACGAGGACGGCCGCCCGGTCGCCATCGACACGGTCGTCGTGTCGACCCAGCACAAGGACGAGATCGACCTCGAGACGCTGCTGCGTCCCGACATCGAGGAGCACGTCATCCGCCCGCTCGTGCCGGCGGACATCGACACCTCCGACATGCGCATCTTCGTCAACCCGACCGGCCGCTTCGTGCTCGGCGGCCCCGTCGCCGACGCCGGCCTGACCGGCCGCAAGATCATCGTCGACACCTACGGCGGCATGGCCCGCCACGGCGGCGGCGCGTTCTCCGGCAAGGACCCGTCGAAGGTGGACCGCTCCGCCGCGTACGCCACCCGCTGGGTCGCGAAGAACATCGTCGCGGCCGGCCTCGCCGAGAAGTGCGAGATCCAGGTCGCCTACGCCATCGGTGTCGCGAACCCGGTGTCGGTGCTGCTCGAGACCTTCGGCACCGAGCAGGTCGACCCGGACGCCATCCTCAAGGCCGTCGACGAGGTCTTCGACCTGCGCCCGGGCGCGATCATCGACGCGCTCGACCTGCGCAGCCCCGGCTACAAGCAGACCGCTGCGTACGGCCACTTCGGCCGGGAGGGCGCCCGCTTCACGTGGGAGCGCACCGACCGGGCCGACGCCCTGAGGTCCGCTGCCGGCGCCTGACGCCGCGGCCGTGCCACGCGTCGCGCGGGTCTGGGTCGAGGTGGAGCCCCTCCACCTCGACCGCCCGTTCGACTACCTCGTCCCCGGACACGCTGACGGCGCCGGCCCGGCTGGCGACGACGCCCTCGAGCACGAGGTGGTCGTCGGCAGCCGGGTCGAGGTCGTCTTCTCGGGCCGCCGCCGCAAGGCCCTCGTGGTCGAGCTGGCCGACCACACCGACGTGGCGCCCTCGAAGCTCCGCCCGATCCGGCGGGTGTTCGGGCCGCACGCCTGGGCGACCCCGGACGAGATCGCGGTGCTGCGGTGGGCCGCCGACCGGTGGGGCGCGCCGGCGGCCGACGTGGTCCGCCACGCGCTGCCTGGCCGGACCGTCGACGTGGAGCGGCGTGCCGAGGCCGCCGGGTGGTTCCCGCCCGGCCGGGCCCGCCGGCCGTCCTCCGACCCGGCGCCCGACCCCGAGCGGGTCGCCGCCGCGTGGGCCGCGTACGGCGAGAGCGGGACGGCGCTGCTGGCCGCCTGCGCCGGCGGTCCCGACGCGCCGCCGGCGGGGACCGACGGGTGGTTCTGGCGGCCGGCGCCCGACGAGGACGTCGCCGCCCGGCTCGCCGAGCTCGCGCAGGCCACCCTCGCCGGCGGCCGCGACGTGCTGCTGGTCGTGCCCGACCCGGCGTCGCCGGTCGCCGACGCGGTGGTCGCCTCCGCGGCCGACCTCGCCGTCGACGCCCGCGGCGGTCCCTCCCCGCGGCGCACGTACGGGATGTGGCTGCAGGCCCGGTGCGGGCAGGCCCGTGTCGTCGTGGGGGAGCGCGGCGTCGCGTTCTGGCCGCTGGAGCGGCTCGGTCTCGCCGTCGTGCTCGACGAGGCCAACCCGGCGCTGAAGGAGCGCCGCTCGCCCCGCCACCACGTCCGCGAGGTGGTGCTCGAGCGGGCGCGGCGCGCCGGCGCCGTCGGCCTGCTCGTCGGCACCGTCCCGTCCGCGCCGGCGTGGCGGCTGCTGACCGCCCGACGGCTCGCGCCGGTCGTGCCGATCCGCGACGCCGAGCGGGACGCGGCCCCGCTCGTCCACCTCGACACCGGCGAGGGCGGGCCGCGGACCCGCGTCGGCTCGCCGGCGCTCACGGCGATGCGACGGGCACTCGCCGACGACGCCTACGCCGTGGTGCTCGCTGCGCGGCGTGGGGAGGGCCGGGCGCTGGTGTGCCGGGGCTGCACCCGGATGCTGCGCTGCCCGACCTGCGCGTCGTCGCTCGCGCCGGCGGCCGCCACCCGCGGCCGCGGGGCTGCCGTGCTGTGCGAGGGCTGCGGGTGGCGCTCGCCCGGCCAGCCGGCGTGCGCCCGCTGCGGCGACATGCGGTTCGTGCCGCTCGCCGCCGGCGCGGAGCGGCTCGCCACCGAGCTGCAGCGCTCCCTTCCCGACGCCACCGTGGTCGTGCTCGAGGGCTACGCCGCCGCGCCGCCGCCGGCGCCGGCGGTGCTGGTCGCCACCCGGGGTGCGGTGCTGGACGCCCCGCCCGGCCGGGTCGGCGCCGTGGTCGTGCCCGACGTCGACGGGATGCTGCGCCGGCCGGCGCTCGACGCCGCCGAGGACACCCTGCGGCTGCTCACCCACCTCGCCCGCTGGACCGTCGCGTCCGGCGGCGCACCCGGCCGTGGCGCCGAGGAGACCCACCCGAGCGTCGTCGTCCAGACGCGCGAGCCGACCCATCCGGCGCTCGCCGCGCTCGTCGCGTGGGACAGCGGCGGGTTCTGGCGCGCCGAGACCGCCACCCGGGCGGCCCTGCGCTTCCCTCCCGCCGCCCACGCGCTGCGCCTGGACGCACCGGCGACGTCCGCCGGCGCGGTCGGCGACGGCCTCGCGGCGGCGCTGGTCGGGACGGGCGACGAGGTCCTCGGGCCCGTCCCGCTCGGCGACGACGGGGCCCGGGTCGGGTGGCTCGTGAAGGCCGACGACCGCGTCGCCACCGTCGCGGCGCTGCGGGAGGTCCGGGAGTCGTGGGCCCGGGAGGGCCTCGACGTCCGCCTCGACGTCGACCCGGTCGACGCGCTCTGAGCGTGCTCCACCCCGTGCCCGAGCACCGGCCCTGCGTCGCCTGGGTCGACGACCGCGTCGAGCGCACCGGGCCGGCCAGCGCGGTCGGCTCGTCGTGGCCGTCACACCGGACGCGCGCGCAGCGGTGCGATGGCGCGACGAAGGGGCGCTGGTCGCACGAGTGAGCAGGACCGGTGGGAGAACGGGCCGGGGGGGGGGGAAGTTCCTTCGAGGAGCAGGTGCACCGATGTCGTCAGGACGTGAACGAGGGGAGTGCGTCGTGGGCAGGACGTCGAGGGTGGTGGCTGTCTCTGCGGCCCTGCTGGTCTCGGGCGCGCTCGGGTGGGTCGCCGGACCCGGGCAGGGCGAGGCCGCCTCGTCGAGCACGCCCGACGGGTACGGAACGCTCGTGGGGCGGCTCACCGCGGAGCACGGTGACCGGTTCGCCGGCGGTGAGCTCGACCCGGACACCGGTCGGCTGCGGCTGCGGTTCGTGGGCGAGCCGGGCGCCGACGCGCGGGCCCTGGTCGACGCGTACGCGCCGGACGCGGTCGTGGTGACGACCGGGGTGGCCGGGCTGGACGAGCTGGAGCGAGCGCTCGACACCGCCGTGGAGCAGGTGGCCGCAGCGTTCCCCGACGCGGCGGTGTCCGGGGGGCTCGCCGACGGGCAGGTCCATGTCTGGTCGAGCGCGCCGCCGGCGCGGGTGGAGGCCCTCGTCGAGGAGCTCGGGCTCGCCCGCCTGGTCGTCGTCGGTGTGCGAGGCGAGGACGTCCTCTACGGCGGGTGAGACCGGGCGCCCCGGTTCAGGGGGCGTGGTCGGGGGTGGCCGCGGCGGCGGTCGCCGGGCGCGTCGTGGCGGGGGGCCGCGGGCCCGGCCGCGCGGTGGCGACGGCGAGGGCGTTGGTGCCGGCGACCACGACGATCCCGACGACCTCGTGCAGGGCGAGGGCCTGGCCGAGCAGCACCAGGCCGGCGAACGCGGCGATGCCGGGCTGGGCGCTCATCAGCACACCGAACAGCCGCGGCGGGACGGTGCGCAGCACGGTCAGGTCGACCGCGTAGGGCACCACCGACGACAGCAGGCCGGTCCCGAGCGCGAGCAGCAGCGGCGTGCCCCACAGCCGACCGTCGAGGGCCAGCCACACCAGCACGGGCGTGTAGGCGAGCGCGGCGGCGGCGCTGGCGAGCGCCGGCGCCTGCAGGCCGGGGAGGCGCTGCCCGAGGGTGCGGTTGAGCAGGATGTACGCCGCCCAGCACGCGGCGGCGACGAGCCCGGCGCCGATGCCGACGAGGTCGCTCGACGGGCCGGGCAGCACCAGCACGTACACGCCGATCCCGGCGAGCACGGCCAGGGCGAGCTCGCGCCGGCCGCGGGAGCCGAGCAGGGCGACGCCGAGCGGCCCGAGGAACTCGAGCGTCACGGCGAGCCCGAGGCCGACCCGGTCGATGGCGGTGTAGAGCCCGAGGTTCATCACCGCGAACACGAGCCCGAGCCCCAGCGTCGGGACGACCTGCGCGCGGGTCAGCGACCGCAGCCGCGGCCGGGCCACCGGCAGCAGCACCGCGGCCGCGACGACCTGGCGGACCGCGACGACCCCCGCGGGGCCGATCGCGGAGAAGGCCTGCGCACCGAGGGCCGCGCCGACGTTCGTGCTCGACGCGCTGCCGAGGAGCAGCGCGACGCCCCGCGCCGTCGACGGGCCCGCGTGGCCGGGGGCGGCGGACCCGACCTCGGGGCGCGAGGTGAGGTCCGGGGCGGGGGACGCGGGGGTGGTCGGCGTGGTGGTCGTCATGGGCGGCAGCGTGACACCTCGCCCATGCATCCGTCCAACAACATCCGTGCACATGTCGATACGCTGTGCGTATGGACATCGAGCTGCGGCACCTGCGGGCCTTCGTCGCCGTCGTCGACGCCGGCAGCTTCACCGACGCGGCCGCGGACCTGCGGGTCACCCAGGCGACGGTGTCGCGCCAGGTCGCGGACCTCGAGCGGGCGCTCGGCGCGGTCGTGCTCCGGCGCTCCTCCCGCGAGCTCGCCCTGACCCCCGCCGGCGCGCGCCTGCTCGAACCCGCCCGGCGGGTGCTCGCCGAGGTCGCGACCCTCCCGCGGCTCGCCGCCGGCGCCGAGGGCAGCCTCCGGCTCGGGCACGCCTGGGCCGCGCTCGGGCCCCGCACCACCGAGGTGCTGTCGCGCTGGGCCGAGGAGCACCCGGGCGTGCGGCTCACCCTCGTGCGCGCCGTCACGCCGACCGCCGGGCTCGCGGAGGGCCTCGCGGACGTCGCCGTGCTGCGTCGCGCGACCGACCGGAGCGACCTCGCCGAGGCGCTCGTCGGCACCGAGGCCCGGGTCGTCGCCGTCGCGGTGGACGACCCGCTCGCGCGCCGGCGGTCGGCGAGCCTCAACGACCTCGCCGGGCGGACCGTCGCGCTCGACGACCGCACCGGCACCACCACCCCGGCGCTGTTCCCGCCCCACGCCGCCCCGCAGGCCACCCGCACCACCCACGCCGTGGAGGACTGGCTCGAGCTGATCGCCTCGGGCGAGGCCATCGGCGTGACGACCGAGGCGACCGGCGTGCTGCACCCGCACCCGGGCGTCGTCCACGTCCCGCTCGTCGACGCGCCCCCGGTCGGGGTGCGGCTCGCGTGGTCCGCCGCGCGGCCGCCGGCGCACGTCGAGGCGCTGGTCCAGCTCGCGGCGGGGGTCCTGTCCGGCGGGTGAGGGCCCGGGGCTACCCTGCCGGCCCGCATCCGCTCCACGAAGGCAGGTCCGTGGCACTCCTCGAGGTCCGCATCTTCGGCGACCCGGTCCTGCGCCAGCGCGCCCACGAGGTCACCGACTTCGACGGCCGGCTCGCCAGGCTCGCCGAGGACATGCACGCCACGATGCTCGACGCCCCCGGCGTCGGGCTCGCCGCCAACCAGGTCGGCGTGCTGAAGCGGCTGTTCACCTGGCAGGTCGACGAGGAGGGCGGCGCCGTCGTCAACCCGGTCGTCGCCGACGCCTCCGACGACGTCGAGGTCGACGACGAGGGCTGCCTGTCGTTCCCGGGGCTGTTCTACGAGGTCGAGCGGCCCCTGCGGATCGCCGTCGACTGGCAGGACGTGCACGGCGAGCCCCACCGCGTCGAGCTCGAGGGCTTCAACGCCCGCGTGTGGCTGCACGAGATGGACCACCTCAACGGGGTGCTGTTCATCGACCACCTCGCCAAGCACGACCGCAAGGAGGCGATGAAGCAGATGCGCCTCTACCGCGAGGAGCACGGGGTCGACGTGCCCGGCGCCGGCGGCGTCGCGAACCTCCTGCTGGGTCGGAAGACGCCGTGAGCCCCGACGCCCCCCACGGCGAGGCCCCGGTGCGCATCGCCTTCCTCGGCACGCCCGACGTCGCGGTCCCGCCGCTCGAGGCGCTGCTCGTCTCGCCCGACGTCGAGGTCGTCGTCGTGGTGACCAACCCCGACCGGCCCCGCGGTCGCTCCCGCACCCCGCAGCCCCCGCCCGTGAAGGTCGCGGCCGAGCAGGCGGGCGTGCCCGTGTGGCAGCCCGAGAGGCCGCGCGAGGTCCTCGACGACCTGCGTGCCCTCGACCTCGACGCCGCCGCCGTCGTCGCCTACGGCGCGCTGCTGCCGACCGACGTGCTCGAGGCCGTTCGCACCGGGTTCGTGAACCTGCACTACTCGCTGCTGCCGCGCTGGCGCGGCGCCGCCCCCGTGCAGCACGCCATCCGCGCCGGCGACGAGGTCACCGGTGCGACGACGTTCGTGCTCGACGCCGGCATGGACACCGGCGCGGTCATCGACCACGTCTCCACCCCGATCGGGGAGCAGGAGACGGCCGGCTCGCTGCTCGACCGCCTCACCGCCATCGGCGCGCCGCTGCTGGTCGACTCGGTCGTCGCGCTCGCCCGGGGCACCGCCGAGCCGACCCCGCAGCCCGACGACGGCGCGACGCTCGCCCCGAAGATCACCCCCGACGACGTCGCGATCGACTGGACCCGGCCGGCGGTGGAGCTCGCCCGCCTCGTCCGCAGCGCCAACCCGGCCCCCGGGGCCCACACGACGTTCCGCGGCGAGCGCTGCAAGCTGTGGCACGCCCGCCCCGTCGAGCCCGGCGACGCCGCCGGCACCCCAGACGCGGCGCCCGGCGAGGTCGTCGACGCCGGCGGCACGCTCCTGGTCGCCTGCGGCGAGGGCCTGCTCGAGGTCACCGAGCTGCAGCCCGCCGGCAAGCCCCGCATGGCGGGCGACGCGTTCGCCAACGGCTACCGGCCCGAGCGGTTCGGGGCGTGAGCGACGGGACCAGCGACGAGGGCCTCGCCGCGCGCCGGGCGGCGCTGCGGGCGCTGACCGACGTCGACGAGCGTGACGCCTGGGCGACCGAGGTCGTGCCGCGCGCCGTCGCCGACCTCCCCGACGAGCGGGACCGGGCGTTCGCCTCCCACCTCGCCTACGACACGGTCCGCTGGCGGGGGAGCCTCGACTGGCTGCTCGACCAGGTCCTCGCGCGGCCGCTGGAGAAGGTCGAGGCGCCACTGCAGCGGGTCCTGCGCCTCGGCGCCCTGCAGCTGTGGCGCACCGACGTACCCGCGCACGCCGCCGTGTCCACCTCGGTCGCGCTCGCCCGCGAGACCGTCCCGGCCGCGCGGGCCGCCGGCGCCGGCGGCTTCGTGAACGGGGTCCTGCGCGGCCTCGGACGGCTGCTCGCCGCCGACATCCCCTGGCCCGACGACGAGCTCGACGCGCTCGCGCTGACCACCGGCCACCCGCGCTGGATCGTCGAGGAGCTCCACGCCCGGTACGGGACCGAGCGCACCCGCACGATCCTGGAGGCCGACGACGAGAACCCCGGCCTGACGCTGCGCGCCGCCGGCGACCGCGACGCGCTCGTCGCCGAGCTCCGCGACGCCGGCCTCGCCGCGACCGCCGGCGCGCACGCCCCCGAGGCGGTGCGCGTGCCCGGTGCCGACCCGCGCGCCCTCGCCGCCGTCGCCGAGGGCCGCGCCACCCCGCAGGACGAGGCGTCGATGCTGGTCGTGCACGCCGCCGGCGCGGGGGAGGGCGAGCGGGTGCTCGACCTGTGCGCCGCGCCCGGCGGCAAGACCACCCACCTCGCGACGCTCGTCGGCCCCGACGGCCACGTCGTCGCGGTCGAGCTGCACGCGAGCCGCGCCCGGCGCGTCGCCGGGGCCGCGGCACGCCTCGGCCTGCGTAACGTCGAGGTCCGGGTCGGCGACGCGCTCGTGCCCGCCCCCGACGGCCCGGTGGCCGTCGACGAGACCTTCGACGTGGTCCTCGTCGACGCGCCCTGCACCGGGCTCGGCACCGGACGGCGCCGGCCCGAGGTGCGCTGGCGCCGGCGCCCCGAGGACGTCGACGCGCTCGCGGCGCTCCAGCGGGACCTGCTCGAGGTGGCGCTCGGGCGCGTCCGCGCCGGCGGTCGGCTCACCTACGCGGTGTGCACCTGGACCCACGGCGAGACGGACGGCGTGGTCGACGCGTTCGAGGCGGCCCACCCCGAGCTCGAGCCGCTGGGCCGCCGGCAGCTGCTGCCCGACGCCGACGGGACCGACGGGATGTTCCACGCCACCTGGTGGGTCCCCGGCTGACCCCGCTCCCGCGTGGGCCTGCGCGGCCCGCAGGCACGGCCCGGCTAGGGTGACGGGGTCCGACGACCCAGGAGGGGTGCCCCCGTGTCGGCACCGAACACCGTGGCGCAGGGCGACGGGCACGAGCTGCTCGTCGCGCCGTCCATCCTCTCCGCCGACTTCGCCCGCCTCGCCGACGAGGTCGGTGACGTCGCGCCGGCCGTGCCGTGGCTCCACGTCGACGTGATGGACGGGCACTACGTGCCCAACATCACGCTCGGCCAGCCGGTCGTGCGCTCGCTGCGGGCCGCCACGGACCTCGTGATCGACGGGCACCTGATGATCTCGGACCCGCGCACCTACGGGCCGCAGCTCGTCGCGGCCGGGTGCGACTCGGTCACCTTCCACTTCGAGACCGACGACGACCCGCTCGGGCTCGTCCACCTGCTGCGAGAGCAGGGCGCCGCCGTCGGGGTCGCGATCAAGCCGGCGCACCCGCTCGAGGCCGTCGAGGAGCTGCTCCCGCACGTGGACATGCTGCTCGTCATGACGGTCGAGCCCGGGTTCGGCGGGCAGGCGTTCATGCCGGAGTGCGTCGCCAAGGTCGAGCGGGCCGCCGCGCTGCGGCGCGAGCACGGCTGGGGCTACCGCATCCAGGTCGACGGCGGCGTCGGCCTCGGCACGGCCGGTACCTGCGCGGCCGCCGGCGCCGACACGCTCGTCGCCGGCTCGGCGGTGTTCGACACCGAGGACCGCGTCGCCGCGGTCGCCGCCATCCTCGCCGAGGCCCGCGCGGCCGTCGACGCCGCCCGCGGCAGCCGCGACGACGCGGAGGTCTCGGCGTGACCGAGGGCGCCCGCATCCTCGTCGTCGACGACGACCCCGACATCCGGACGTTCCTCGAGGTCACGCTGTCGCTGTCGGGCTACGAGGTCGTGCAGGCCCGCGACGGCGAGGAGGCCGTCGCCGTCGCCGTCGCCACCGGCCCGGCGCTGGTCCTCATGGACGTGATGATGCCGCGGGTCGACGGCTTCGAGGCGCTGCGCCGCCTGCGGGCCGACGGCCGCACCTCCGACGTCCCCGTCATCATGGTCACCGCCAAGGCGCAGGCCGCCGACAAGGTGTCCGGGCTCGCCGAGGGCGCCGACGACTACGTCACCAAGCCCTTCGACCCGGACGAGCTCATCGCCCGCGTCCAGGCGACCCTGCGCCGCAGCGAGCAGATGCGCTCGCTGTCGCCGCTGTCGGGCCTGCCCGGCAACAGCCGCATCCAGCTCGAGCTCGACCGACGGGTGCGCGAGAACTCGAGCCTCGCGCTGCTGTACGCCGACCTCAACCAGTTCAAGGCGTACAACGACCACTTCGGGTTCTCGAGGGGCGACGAGGTCCTCAAGGGGCTCGCCGGCGTCGTCGACGGGGCCACACGCGAGCTCGGCGGCGACGACGCGTTCGTCGGCCACATCGGCGGAGACGACTTCGTGGTCATCTGTGCCGCCGACGTCGCCGAGGAGCTCGCCGGCGAGATCTGCCGCCGCTTCGACGAGATCGTCCCGGGCTTCTACCCGGCCGAGGACCGTGAGCGGGGGTTCATCGAGTCGACCGACCGGCAGGGACGGCTGGCGCGGTTCCCGCTCGTGTCGGTGTCGGTGGGGGTGGCGCACAACCGCCGGCGCGACTTCGAGCACCCCGGCGAGCCGGTCAGCATCGCCACCGAGATGAAGTCGTTCGCGAAGTCGACCTCGACCGGTCCCTCGAACTACGAGGTCGACCGGCGCGGCGGTGAGCGGATCCTGCCCGACTGAGCGCGGGGTAGGCTCGTCGGTCGCGCGCGACCCGACGTGCGCGGGACGGAGGTCGCGGTGACGGCGCACGCCAACGACCAGGCGTTCGTCGCCCGCGCCGTCGTGCTCGGGGAGCTGGGGCGCGCCACCTGTCGCCCCAACCCCGCCGTCGGGTGCGTCGTGACCGGTGCCGACGGCGCGATCGTGGGCGAGGGCTACCACGCCCGCGCCGGCGGCCCGCACGCCGAGGTCGTCGCCCTGCACGCCGCCGGCGCTCGCGCCCGCGGCGGCACCGCGTACGTCAGCCTCGAGCCCTGCGCCCACCACGGTCGCACCCCGCCGTGCACCGATGCGCTGCTCGCCGCCGGCGTCGCCCGGGTCGTGTTCGCCCTCTCCGACCCGTCCGACGAGGCCCGGGGCGGCGCCGAGGTGCTTCGCGCCGCCGGCGTCGAGGTCGTGGCCGACGTGCTGCCGGAGTGGGCCAGCACCCAGAACGAGGTGTGGCTCACGGCCCAGGCGGTGGGTCGCCCGTTCGTCACGCTCAAGCTCGCGCAGACGCTCGACGGGCTGCTGAGCGTGCGCGGGCGCCGGTGGCTCACCGGCGAGGTGTCACGCACCGCCGTCCACCGCCAGCGTGGCTGGCACGACGTCGTGCTCGTCGGGGTCGGCACCGTGCTCGCCGACGACCCGTCGCTCGACGTGCGCCACGTCGAGCCCGTGGCCGCGCAGCCGCGTCCCGTCGTGCTCGACACGCACCTTCGCACGCCGCCGACCGCTCGCGTCGTGGAGCGCGGCGCCCTGCTGCTCGCCGGCGCCTCCCCGCCGGCGGACGCCAGGGCGGCGCTCGAGGCCGCCGGCGCCGAGGTCCTCGAGGTGGCGACGGGCGCGGACGGGCGCCTCGACGTGGAGGCCGCGCTGGCCTCGCTGCACGCCCGGGGCGTGCGCGCCGTCTACGCCGAGGGCGGGGCGGGGGTCGCGGCGTCGCTCGTGGCCGCCGGCGCGGTCGACCGGCTGCACATCCACCTCGCCCGGGGCGTCTACGGTCCGTCCGCGCTGCCGCGGCTCGCGCCGTGCCTCGACGTGCCGGCGTCGTCCGGGTGGGCCTGGCGGACCGAACGCACCGGTGAGCTCGGGGACGACCTCGAGATCGTCGCCGTCCCGGACCCGTCCCCGGTGGCCCGCGCCCGCGCCGCCACGGCGGCCGCCCCCCACCCCGCCTGAGGAGCCCCGCATGTTCACCGGCATCGTCGAGGAGCTCGGCAGCGTCGCCGCGCTCGACGTGCGCGACCGTCACGCGACCCTCGAGGTCGCCTGCACGACCGTCGTCGAGGACGTCGCCATCGGCGACTCCATCGCCGTCAACGGCTGCTGCCTCACCGTCACCGAGATCGTGTGCACCGACGACACGACCGGGTTCCGCGCCGACCTGATGGCCGAGACCCTGCGCGCGACGTCGCTCGGCGACCTCGCGGTCGGCTCGCCGGTCAACCTCGAGCGGGCCATGGCCGCCGGCGGCCGGCTCGGTGGCCACCTCGTGCAGGGCCACGTCGACGCGGTCGGCGAGGTCGTGGCCCGGGACGAGCAGCCCGGCACGGTGTTCCTCACGTTCGCCGCGCCGGCGGAGGTCGCGCCGTACCTCGTCGCGAAGGGCTCGGTCACCATCGACGGGACGTCGCTGACGGTCGTCGACGTCGAGCACGGGGCCGATCGCTCCGCCCGGTTCCGGGTCGGGCTCATCCCGCACACGCTCGAGGTGACCACCTTCGGTTCGCGTGCGGTCGGCGACCGTGTCAACCTCGAGGCCGACGTGATCGCGAAGTACGTCGAGCGGCTGCTCGCCGCCGGCGCGCCGAGCCCGTACGCCCCCGATCCTGCCGACCACTGAACGGACCCCCACCCATGCTCGCACCCATCGAGGACGCCCTCGCGGTCATCGCCGCGGGTGGCATCGTCGTGGTCGTCGACGACGAGGACCGTGAGAACGAGGGCGACCTCGTCATGGCGGCGGAGGCCGCGACGCCCGAGACGATGGCGTTCTTCGTCAACCACACCTCGGGCGTGATCTGCACGCCGATGCTGGGGGAGGACCTCGACCGGCTGCGCATCCCGCCGATGGTCGTCGACAACGAGGACCCGAAGGGGACGGCCTACACGGTCAGCGTCGACGCCGTCGAGGGCACCTCCACCGGCATCTCCGCGGCCGACCGGGCGCGGACCTGCCAGGTGCTGGCCGACCCCGACGCCACCCCCGAGGACGTCCACCGCCCCGGCCACGTCTTCCCCCTGCGCTACCACCCCGGCGGGGTGCTGCGCCGCCCGGGCCACACCGAGGCCGCCGTCGACCTCGCGCACCTCGCGGGCCTGCGCCCGGCCGGCATCATCGCCGAGGTCGTGAACCCCGACGGCACGATGGCGCGGATGCCCGACCTCGAGGCGTTCGCCGAGGAGCACGGGCTGCTGCTGATCTCCATCGCCGACCTGATCGCGTACCGGCTCGAGCGCGAGTCGCTCGTCGAGCGGGTCGCCGAGGCGCGGCTGCCCACCCCGTACGGCGAGTGGCGCATCATCGGCTACCGCTCCCAGGCGGACGGGGCCGAGTCGGTCGCGCTCGTCCTCGGCGAGCCCGAGGGCAAGCCGGACGTGCTGGTCCGGATGCACTCCGAGTGCCTGACCGGCGACGTGTTCCGCTCGCTGCGCTGCGACTGCGGCCCCCAGCTCGACCTCGCCATGGCCCGCATCGCCGACGAGGGCGAGGGGGTCATCGTGTACCTGCTCGGCCACGAGGGCCGCGGGATCGGCCTGCTGCACAAGCTCGAGGCCTACCAGCTGCAGGACGCCGGCCACGACACCGTCGACGCGAACCTCGCGCTCGGCCTCCCGGCCGACGCCCGCGACTACGGCACCGGCGCGATGATCCTCGTCGACCTCGGCCTGTCCACCCTGCGCCTGCTCACCAACAACCCGGCCAAGCGCGCCGCGCTGAAGGGGTTCGGGCTCTCCATCGTCGAGCGGGTCGGCGTCGAGGTGACCCCGAACGCGGCGAACGAGGAGTACCTGCGCACCAAGGTGGCGCGCATGGGCCACGAACTCTCCGGCGAGGGCATCGCCGTGTCCACCGGCGTGGGTGACATCGCCCGCCAGCGCGACACCGCGCCGGCGGCCGTCGAGGTCCCCCACCGACACGGCATCGGCATGGCGCCGCGTCCCGACGACGACCCCGCCGACCACGACCACGACCACGACCCGGAGGACGGCGGCGCCGTCCCGGGTGCGGCCGGCCCCGGCCGCGACCACAAGGAGTCCGCGTGAACCCCGACGTCCACGTCCACACCGGCCGCATCGACGCCGCCGGCCTGCGCGTCGCGATCGTCGCCTCGCGCTTCAACGACGCCGTCGTCGAGCGCCTCGTCAACGGCGCGGTCGACGCGGTGGTGCGCCATGGCGCCCTGCCGAGCGACGTCCACGTCGCCTGGGTCCCCGGCGCCTGGGAGCTGCCCGTCGTCGCGCGCCGCTTCGCGGCCTCCGGCGAGATCGACGCGGTCGTCGCCCTCGGCGCGGTGGTCCGCGGTGCCACGGCCCACTTCGACTACGTCGCCGGCGAGGCGGCCGGCGGGTGCGCCGCGGTGCAGCGCGACCACGGCATCCCCGTCGCCTTCGGCGTGCTGACCACCGACACGTGGGAGCAGGCCGTCGAGCGCGCCGGCGGCAAGCTCGGCAACAAGGGCGCGGAGGCGGCGCTCGCCGCGGTCGAGACCGCGAACCTGCTCAAGGAGCTCTGACGCCCCGCCCGGTGCCATCCGTGCGCCGGCGGTCGTCGAACCCGTCTGCGCCCACCGCCGGGCGGAGCCGCACAGGGGCGAGACCGACGTGACCGAGCACCGGGAGGCCGGGTCCAAGCGGGTGGCGATGCGTGCCGAGCAGGCGCATCTCGGCGCCGTGCACGACCGCGTCGACGAGCTCCGGGCCACCTCGGCGGCCCGGGCCGCCGAGGCCGAGGCCGACCGCTCCGGCTCGACGTTCCAGGCCCGCTACGAGCGCGACGTCACCGCGCACCACCACGCCGCCCGGGCCGCCCGCTACACGTTCGGCGACCTCGAGCAGCTCGTGTTCGGGCGGCTCGACCTCGGCGACGGCGATGCGTTCCACGTCGGGCGCGTGTCGGTCATCGCCGACGACGGCGACGTGCTGCTCGTCGACTGGCGCGCCCCGGTCGCGGCCGCGTTCTACCAGGCGACCGCGGCGGAGCCCCGGGGCGTCGCGCGTCGGCGGACGCTGACCGCCGAGGGGCCGCGGCTCAAGGACCTCGACGACGAGCTGCTCGACGTCGAGGCCGCCGACCGGCTCGGGCTCGAGGCCGTGACCGGCCAGGGGTCCCTGCTCGCGGCCCTGCAGCGCACCCGCACCGGCCACATGCGCGACATCGTCGCGACCATCCAGGCCGACCAGGACCGCATCATCCGGCTGCCCGCGAGCGGCACCGTGGTGGTGACGGGCGGTCCCGGCACCGGCAAGACCGTGGTCGCGCTGCACCGCGTCGCGTACCTGCTCTACACCAACCGGGAGCGGTTCGAGGGCCGAGGCGTGCTCGTCGTCGGTCCCTCCAACGCCTTCACCGACTACATCTCCCGGGTGCTGCCGGGGCTCGGCGAGGAGGCCGCCGTGCTGCGGTCGCTCGCCGGGTTCGCCGGGCACGGCGTGCCCGTCGAGGGCTGGGACGCCCCGGAGGTCGCCGCCGTGAAGGGCGACCTGCGCATGGCGGACGTGCTGCGCGAGCTCGTGCTGGCCGCGCTGCCGCCGCTGCCGCCAGAGACCCGGGTCTCGTTCGACGGCACCACCGCGATCGCGACCGCCCGCGAGCTCGGACAGGTCCGCGACCGGCTGCTAGGGCGCGTCCGGCCCGAGGACGGCGGCCGGTACCACGAGCGCGCCGGCGCCGCGGAGGACGCCCTGCGGGCCGCACTGTGGCGGGCGTGGCGCGCCGCCCGCCGCGCCGGGGGCCAGGCGGTGCCCGAGGACCGTGTCTCCGCCGGTTTCGACTCGGCCGTGGCGGACGCCGCCCAGACCGTCCTGCTCCGCCGCTGCTTCTGGCCCGAGCTCGACGCGCTCGACGTGCTGCAGGGCGCCATCGAGGACCCGGCCCGGGTGCGTGCCGCGGCCGCCGGCGTGCTGCGCGACGACGAGGTCGACCTGCTGGTGGCGAGCTGGGCCCGCCGGCGCGCGCTCAGCGTCGACGACGTCGCGCTGCTCGACGAGGCCCGAGCGCTGCTGGGCCGCGCCACCTCGGCCGGGTCACGCGGCGACCGCGACGGCGGGCTGGGGGCCGACGCGTCACCGATGCTGTCGGCCGCCCTCGGACCCGTCCTCGAACGGGCCGACGTCGACGACCCCGACTACGCCGACTTCGCCCACGTCGTCGTCGACGAGGCCCAGGACCTCACCCCGATGCAGTGGCGCATGGTCGCCCGTCGCGGCCCGTACGCCTCCTGGACCGTCGTCGGCGACCTCGCGCAGCGCAGCCGGGTGGCCGAGCCGCGCAGCTGGGACGAGATCGCCCGCCTCATCGGTCGCCGCCAGGTGCAGGTGACGGGCCTGACCGTGAACTACCGCACCCCGACCGAGATCGTGGCGCTCGCCCGGGCCGTGCTGGAGGCCGCCGGCCACGACCCCGACGCGGCCCCCACCTCGGTGCGCGAGACCGGCGAGCCACCGGTCCTGGTCCGTGCCGCCGCCGTCGCCGACGCGGTCGCGGACCTCGCGGTCGCCGCCGCGAGCGCGCGGGAGGGCACCGTCGCGGTGGTCGCGCCGCTGGTGCTCGTCGACGACGCCGAGCGGGCGCTCGCCGACGCGCTCGGTGGGCTCGACGAGCCCGCGCGCACCGAGCTCACCGGTCGGATCCGGGTGCTCGACCCCCGGACCGTCAAGGGTCTCGAGTTCGACGACGTGCTGGTCGCCGCCCCGGACCTCATCGCGTCCGAGTCCGCCGTCGGGCTGCACCAGCTCTACGTGGCGGTGACCCGCGCGACGCGCTCGCTCACGCTCGTCGCCGCCCCGGACGCGGTCGTGCCGGGCGCGTCGGCGTGCGTGGAGCGCGGCGTCACACCTCCGCGCAGCGCGAGCGCCTGACCGTCCCGCCGGGCCCCTCGCTCAGAGCCGGCAGGCGGCGATCTCGGTCACGAGGATCCC
The DNA here is from genome assembly GCA_046566145.1 of Actinomycetes bacterium. Classification (GTDB taxonomy): domain Bacteria; phylum Actinomycetota; class Nitriliruptoria; order Nitriliruptorales; family Nitriliruptoraceae; genus JBKHXF01. Next base: position 39,459 of record JBKHXF010000027.1, on the reverse strand, counting down.
CCGCGCGCCGAGGTCCCAGAGCTCGTCCATCACCCGGTTCGCCTCCGCGCGGCGGACCATGGCGCGCACTGCGACCCAGCCCTTCTCGTGCAGGGGCGACACCGTGGGGGACTCGAGGCCGGGCGTGACCTCGCAGGCCGCGTCGAGGTGCTCGGCGCGGACGTCGTAGTCCATGATCACGTACTGGCGGGCGATGATGACGCCCTGCAGGCGCCGCAGCAGCACCTCCACCGCCGGGTCGGGCTCCGCCCCGGCGCGGCGCACCACGACCGCCTCGGACGTCAGCACCGGCTCCCCGAACGTCTCGAGGCCGGCCTGCCGCAGCGTCGTGCCGGTCGACACGACGTCGCCGATCGCGTCGGCCACGCCGAGCTCGATGGCGGTCTCGACGGCCCCGTCGAGGACGACCACCTCGGCGTGGACCCCGAGCTCGGCGAGGTGGCGGCGCACCAGCCCGCCGTAGGACGTGGCGATGCGGTGGCCGGCGAGGTCGGCCGCCGTCGCGAAGCGGCCGGGGGGCCCGGCGAAGCGGAACGTCGAGCCCCCGAAGCCGAGCGCGAGGACCTCGCTGGCGTCGGCGCCGTTGTCGAGCAGCAGGTCCCGGCCGGTGATGCCGACCGCGAGCTCCCCCGAGCCGACGTAGGTCGGGATGTCCTTGGGTCGCAGGAAGAAGAACTCGGTGTCGTTCTCGGGGTCCTGCAGGACCAGCTCACGGGTGTCCTTGCGCTGCCGGTAGCCGGCCTCGCGCAGCATGGTCGAGGCGGGCTCGGAGAGCGCGCCCTTGTTGGGCACGGCGACGCGCAGCACGGCGGCTCCTGTGGGACGGACGGTGGGAGGGGGAAGGAGGGAGGGAGGGGAGGAGGGAGGGGAGGAGGGAGGGGAGGGTCTCGGGCGGGTCAGAGGTGGGCGTAGACGTCGTCGAGGTCGAGGTCGAGGGCCAGCATCAGCACCTGCAGGTGGTAGAGGAGCTGGCTGATCTCCTCGGCGGCGCGCTCCCGCGACTCGTGCTCGGCCGCCATCCACACCTCGGCGGCCTCCTCGACGACCTTCTTGCCGATGTGGTGGACGCCGGCGTCGAGCGCCGCGACGGTGCCCGAGCCCTCGGGCCGGGTCGCGGCGCGCTCGGCGAGCTCGGCGAACAGCTCCTCGAAGCGCTTCACGTGCGGGCCTTCGGTGGTGGACGGGTGGGGTGGGCGTGGCGCAGGGTAGTCGTGCGGGTGGACGGGCCCGGTTCCGAACCGCGTCGGCCGGGTCGGTAGGCTCGCGCCCGACGCCCACCAGGCCCGAGCTTCCAGGAGCCCCGACCGTGATCCGCACCGCCGTCCGTCGCACCGCCGCCCTCTCCGTGGCCGTGCTGAGCCTGCTGCTGCTGGCCGTCCCCGCCTTCGCCGCCGAGGAGGCCGTCGAGCACTCGGCCGAGGCCGGCGCGCTCGACACCAGCGGCCTGGTCTGGGCCTTCGGCGCCGGCATCCTGGTCGCCCTGTGGGGCTTCTTCGACGCCTACGCGGGCGCGAAGGACGAGCCGCACGGCGACGGTGGCCACCACCACTGAGCCGGGCCGCCCGCCCCAGACCACACGAGCAGGACCCCACGAGCAGGAGTCGACGTGACCGACGACCCGATGCAGGGGTTCGCAGGGCCCGGCGGCCAGCCCTCCGAGGAGGAGCTGCGCGAGGCGCTGGGCCAGATGCGGGCCGCGCCCGTCGACCAGATCGTCGCCGAGGTGCTGTCCGCGCTGCTGAACGCCGCGCAGGTCAAGCTCGGCCGCCGTGACGGCCGGCTGCTGCTCGACCTCGCGGCGGTGGTGCAGGGCGCCTCCGAGAAGCACGTCGACCCGCAGCTCGGCCAGCAGGTCGCGCAGGTGCTGACCCAGCTCCGCCTGGCGCAGGTGGAGGCCGAGCACGAGGTCGCCGCCGCCAAGGCCGAAGGGCACACCGAGCCCAACGACCTCGACGAGCCCGCCGGCACCTCCGCGCCGGGCGCGACCGAGCCGCCGGCGCCGGCACCGTCGCCGCCCCAGTCGGCGGCCTCACGGCTGTGGGTCCCCGGCAGCTGACCGGGCTGGTACCCTCGGCGACCGACAACCTCAGACGCACAAGTGGACGCCGCGCGAGCGGCGTCCCACCCGGCAGGGCCCGCGGCGCGTGGCACCTCACCGGGTCGCCCACGACGACGCCGACCGCGTCCACGTCCACCCCACGTCCGGGACCTCCCGGCCGGTGCCGAGGTGGCGGGACCCGCCGGCCCGTCGACGCAACGGCGACCCAGTGGGTCGCCGTTCCTCGTTCCGGGCCCGCCGCCGCCAGACCCAGCAGCACCCGATCGACATCACCCAGACCCGAACCCAGGGAGGCCGGAGCATCAGCGACCAGCGGATCAACGCGGACATCAAGGTCCCGCGCGTTCGACTCATCGACGCCGACGGCGAGCAGGTCGGCATCGTCCAGCTCGCGGAGGCACTCCGACGTGCCCGTGAGCAGGACCTCGACCTGGTCGAGGTCGCGCCCAACGCGGACCCGCCCGTGTGCCGGATCATGGACCACGGCAAGCACAAGTACCAGCAGGCGCAGAAGGAGAAGGAAGCCCGGAAGCGCCAGTCCCAGATCACGATCAAAGAGATCAAGATGCGTCCGAAGATCTCGGACAACGACTACGGGACGAAGTCCGGGCACGTCCGACGCTTCCTCAACGACGGCGCCAAGGTCCGCGCCACGATCATGTTCCGCGGTCGCGAGATGACCCACACCGAGCTCGGCAAGCGCCTGCTCGACCGGCTCGCGGACGACATGGACGAGCTCGCCACCATCGAGGCCTACCCCAAGGTCGACGGCCGCAACATGGTGATGGTCCTCGCCCCCCGCAAGAGGAGGGTCGAGGAGGTCCCCGGCGACGAGGCCACCGACCCGGAGGCCGCCCCCGAGCCCGACCTCGAGCCCGGCCTCGAGGCCGCGGCCGAGCCCGACCCCGCACAGACCACCTGACCGACCCCGACCAGCCAGAGGCAGCCATGCCGAAGCAGAAGACCCACAGCGGCACGAAGAAGCGCTTCCGCATCACCAAGAACGGCAAGGTGATGTCGGCGCAGCGCAACCGTGCGCACATCCTCGAGAAGAAGTCCTCGGCCCGCAAGCGTCGCCTCGCCGGCGACGCCGTCCTGGCGCCCGAGCCCGCGAAGCGCGTCAAGCGCCTGCTGAACCAGTAAGGAGGCGAGCACATGGCACGCGTCAAGCGCGGCGTCCACGCCAAGAAGAAGCACAAGGCGATCCTCGACCGGGCCAAGGGCTTCCGGGGGGCACGCAGCCGTCGGTACAAGGTGGCCAAGGAGGCCGTCTACCACGCCGAGCGGTACGCCTACGCCGACCGTCGTCAGCGCAAGGGCGACTTCCGCAAGCTCTGGATCGCCCGGATCAACGCGGCGGCCCGACAGGACGGCCTCAGCTACTCGCGCTTCATGCACGGGCTGAAGCTGGCCGGTGTCGAGGTCGACCGCAAGGTCCTCGCCGACCTGGCCGTCCACGAGCCCGCGTCGTTCCAGGCGCTGGTCGAGACCGCCAAGTCGGCCCTCGAGTCGCAGGCGGCCTGACCACCAGCACCGTCACGACGGGCCGGTCCCCACGCGGACCGGCCCGTCGTGCGTCCCGCCGCACCGACCACACCCGACCACGAGGTCGACGTGCTGCCCGAGCCGGACATCACCTCCGTGCGCAACGACCGCGTCAAGGACGTGGCGGGGCTCCAGCGCGCCAAGGGCCGACGGGCGACCGGCCGCTACCTCGTCGAGGGTCCGAACGCGGTCGGTGAGGTGGTCGCGGACGGGCTGGCCGAGGAGCTCTTCGTCGTGCCCGAGGCGGCCGACGACTGGGCCGATGCCGGCGTGCCGGTGACGGTCGTGACCGAGCACGTGCTCGAGCGGCTCACCGACGTGCGCACCCCCCAGGGGGTCGTCGCCGTCGCCCGCATCGTCACCGCGCGACTCGAGGACGTCGTCGGGGCGGGGGTCCTGGTCGTGTGCCACGAGGTGGCGGACCCGGGCAACGCCGGTGCCATCGTCCGGACCGCCGACGCCGCCGGCGCCGCCGGCGTGGTGCTGACGACCGGAAGCGCTGACGTCTTCGCCCCCAAGGCGGTGCGCTCGACCACCGGGTCGATCACGCACCTGCCGCTCGTCGTCGACGTGACGATCGACGAGGTCGTCGCCGCCTGCCGGGCGGCGGGGCAGCGCCTCGTCGGGCTGGACCTCGGGGGAGACGCGGACGTCTTCGCCGCCGGCGTCGTCGACCCGCCGGTGGCCCTGGTCTTCGGCAACGAGGCGCACGGGTTGCCGCCCGAGGTGTCGGGGCGGCTCGACGTCCGGACCCGGGTGCCGATGTTCGGACGCGCGGAGTCCCTAAACTTGGCCGCGGCCGTCGCCGTGACGGTCTACGAGGCGGCGCGGCGCACACGACCGCCGGCGGGCTGACGGGCCGTCGGGGGACCAGGAGCGGACGTTGGAGAGCTACGCGGGGCTCGACCTCGTGCCCGAGGCCGTCATCGTGGTCTCCGGGGCGCGCAACGTCGTCCACGCCAACGACCGTGCCCGGGCGCTGCTCGGGCTCGGCGGGGACACGGTGGGCAAGCCGCTGGCCGACGTGCTGGAGCTGGTCGACGACGTCGGCAACCCGTGCCGGGACCCGATCGGCGACGAGCCCGGGGGGTCGCGCATCGCCGAACGCGTCCTGCGCGTGGTGCTCGCGGACGGGCGCCGCCGGCCGGTCGCGATGGCCGGGCGGGTCCACGGCGACGGTGCCGTGACCCTGACGTTCCGCTCGGCGGGGCGACGGGAGCGGGTCGACGCCGCCCGCAGCGACCTCGTGGCGACGGTCAGCCACGAGATCCGCTCGCCCCTGACCAGCGTCAAGGGCTTCACCCGGACGCTGCTGAGCAAGTGGGACCGCTTCTCCGACGAGCAGAAGCGCACCATGCTCGAGACCATCAACGCCGACGCGGACCGGGTGACGCGGCTGCTCAAGGAACTGCTCGACGTCTCGCGGATCGACGCTGGGCGGGTCCAGCTCCACCGCACGCGGGTCGACGTGGCCGAGCTCGCCGGCGAGGTGGTCGAGAAGGCGCGTCACCGCCCCGACGGCACCGACCGCGAGGTCACCCTCGACCTCGACGGCGTCGGGACCATCCACGCCGACCCCGACAAGGTCGAGCAGATCCTCACCAACCTGGTCGAGAACGCGCTCAAGTACGCCCCCGACAGCGTGGTGTCCGTGGGGGCGTCGAGGGACGGGTCGGGGGTCCACCTGTCGGTGCGCGACGAGGGCCCGGGCATCCCGGCCGACCAGGTGCGGACCATCTTCGAGAAGTTCGGACGTGGGCGGGACACCCGCCGCTCCGGCACGGGGCTGGGCCTCTACATCACCCGGGGGCTCGCGGTGGCGCAGGGTGGCCGGGTGTGGTGCGACTCGGTGGAGGGCGAGGGCGCCACCTTCCACGTCTGGCTGCCGGTCGGCGAGACGCCGCAGGTCTGACCGGCGAGGCGCCGCAGGTCTGAGCGGGTGCGGGTGGGCACTACCCTCGCCGCCTGCCGCACGCCCCCGGACCACGTGAGGCCGCCGTGCCCGACGTCCCCGACCTGTCACCCGCGCAGGACGCCGCCCTCGCCGCGATCGCCGCGGCGGACTCCCTCGACGCGCTCGAGGAGGCCCGGGTGGCCCACCTCGGGAAGCGCTCGGCGCTCGCGTCGGCGCAGCAGGCCATGCGCGACCTCGACGACGCGGGACGTCGGGAGCTCGGCCAGACCCTCAACGCCTTCAAGCGGACCGTCGAGGGGGCGCTCGAGGCGCGGCAGGAGGAGCTCGGCGAGGCGGCGCTGCGCGCCCGCCTCGAGTCGGAGCGCCTCGACCTGACCCTGCCGCCGCGCCGGCTGCGCACCGGCCGACCGCACCTGCTGCAGCAGGTGCTCGACGAGATCGTCGACGTGTTCGTGGGGCTCGGCTACCGGGTGGCCGAGGGGCCCGAGGCGGAGTCCGCGGCGTACAACTTCGACCTGATGAACATCCCGGCCGACCACCCGGCGCGGCAGGAGATGGACACCATCTACGTCGACCGCGACGCCGACGTGGTCCTGCGGACCCACACCTCGCCGGTGCAGGCCCGCACCATGACGACGCAGGCACCGCCCATCGCCGTGGTGGCGCCGGGGCGGGTCTTCCGCGCCGACACCTACGACGCGACGCACTCGCCGGTCTTCCACCAGGTCGAGGGCCTGCTGGTCGCCGAGGGCGTCACGATGGCCGACCTGCGCGGGACGCTGCTCGCCTTCTCGCGGGCCATGTTCGGCCCGGACCGGGAGGTCCGGCTGCGCCCGTCGATGTTCCCGTTCACCGAGCCGTCGGCCGAGGCGGACGTGTCGTGCGGGTTCTGCGCCGGCGACGGCGGCCCGTGCCGCGTCTGCTCCGGCACGGGCTGGATCGAGATCCTCGGCGCCGGGATGGTCGACCCGGCCGTGCTGACCGCCTGCGGCATCGACGCCTCGCGGTACGCCGGCTTCGCCTTCGGGGTCGGCGTCGAGCGCGTCGCGATGCTGCGCCACGCCGTCGCCGACATCCGCGACTTCACCGACGGCGACGTCCGCTTCCTCGAGAGGTTCTGATGAAGCTCCCGCTGTCCTGGCTGCGCTCGTTCGTCGACCTCGACGACCTCTCGGTCGACGAGCTCGTCGACCTGATGAGCCTCAACGGCCTCGAGGTCGAGGAGGTCCACCACCCCGGCGCCGGCACGCGCGGCGTGCGGGTCAAGCGGGTCGTCGAGTGGGGTCCGCACCCCGACGCCGACAAGCTGCGCACCGTCACCGTGACCGACGGGACCGACGAGGTCGGCCTGGTGTGCGGCGCGGCCAACTTCGACGTCGGTGACGTGGTCGCGCACGCCGAGGTCGGCGCGTCGATCCCGCCCCAGGAGCCCGGCGGCGAGCCGTTCGTGCTGGCGGCCCGGGAGCTGCGGGGCGTGGTCTCCAACGGGATGCTGTGCTCGGCCCGGGAGCTCGGGCTCGGCGACGACCACAGCGGCATCATGGTGCTGCCCGCGGACACCCCGCTCGGCGTCGACCTCACCGAGGTCCTCCCGGTCGGCGAGCCGGTCATCGAGGTGGCGGTCCTCGCCGACCGCGGCGACCACCACTCGCTGCTCGGCGTCGCCCGCGAGGTCGCCGCGATCCTCGGCCGCGAGCTGCGCGTCCCCGAGGTGCCCGCGCTGCCGGCGCCGACCGACCCGGTCCCGACGACCATCGCCCCGGACGCGGGGTGCAGCCGGTTCGTGACGCGCGTGGTGGAGGGCGTCACGAACGGGCCGTCGCCGTGGTGGCTCCGCCAGCGCCTGGCCCAGTGCGGGGTGCGGTCCATCTCGCTCGTCGTGGACGTCACCAACTACGTGATGCTCGAGCTCGGGCAGCCGTTGCACGCGTTCGACCTCGACCGGCTCGCCGGTCCGTCGCTGCACGTGCGCACCGCCGCCGGCGGCGAGCGCTTCACGACCCTCGACGACGTCGAGCGGACCCTGGAGCCGGGGGACCTCGTCATCGACGACGCCGACGGGCCCGTGTCGCTCGCCGGCGTGATGGGTGGCGCCTCGACGGAGGTCGGCGTCGACACCACCCGGGTGCTGCTGGAGGGCGCCGTCTGGGACCCGACCGCGATCCGCGCGACGTCGCGCCGGCTGGGGCTCGTGTCCGAGGCGTCCCTGCGGTTCGAGCGGCGGGTCGACCCCGCCGGCGCGGACCGTGCGGTCGCCCGCGCCGCGCAGCTGCTCGTCGAGCTCGGCGGCGGGACCGCCGGCGGCGTCGGCGTCACCGACCACCCCGACCCGGTGCCGGCGCTCGCGCCGCACGCCTCGATCCTGCACGACCCGGCCGGCGCGGCGCGCCTGCTCGGGCTCGACGACCTCGACGGGCCCGCGCAGGCGGCGCTGCTCGAGCGGCTCGGCTGCACCGTGACCCCGCTGCGCGACGGCGGTTCCGACGGCGCCGGCATGCTCGACGTCGTCCCGCCCACGTGGCGCGGCGACCTCGGCCGGCCGATCGACCTGGTCGAGGAGGTCGCGCGGCTCCACGGCTACGCCGCCATCCCGGCGACCCTGCCGGTGGTCCAGCAGCGCGGGGGGCTCACCCCGGTGCAGCGGGCGCTGCGGGAGGTCCGCGCGCTCGCCCGCGCCGGCGGTCTGCACGAGACCATGACGCGCCCGTTCGTGGGGGAGCGGGCGCTGGTCGGCACGTGGCCGTCGGACGGCCGCGTGTTGCTGGAGAACCCGCTGGCGGCGAACGCGGCCGCGATGGCGCCGTCCCTCGTCGAGGGGCTGCTCACCGCGGTCCGGCGCAACGTCGGGCAGGGCCGGCCGGGGGCCGCCCTGTTCGAGGTCGCCCGGGTCTTCCGGCCCGCCGGCGACCCGGTCGAGGCGGCGCTCGACGGCGCGCCGGGCTGGGAGTGGACGACCCCGACGGGCGAGCGGCTGCCCACGCAGCCGCGCGTGCTCGGCCTCGTCGCGCAGGGCCTGCGGCTCGGCGCCGACTGGCTCGACGGTGACGACGCGTGGTCGGTCTACGACCTGCTGGCCGTGCTCGACGACGTCGCGGCCCTGCTCGCGCCGGCGGACGACGACACGGCCCGGCTGGTCCGCCGCCCGGTCGAGCGCGAGGGCTTCCACCCCGGCCGCTCGGCGGTGCTCGAGCTGCGCGGGGTCGAGGTCGGCTTCGTCGGCCAGCTGCACCCCGCCGAGGCCGAGGAGCGGGACCTGCCCGAGCCGGTCGTGGTGGCCGAGCTGCTGCTCGACCCGCTGCTCGCCCCGACGGCGGCCGGCCTGCCGCTGACGCGGGCACGCACGCTCACCACGCACCCGGCGATGTCCATCGACGTCGCGCTGGTCGCGGACGACGACGTGTCGTACGACGTCCTCGCCGGCGCGGTGGCCGCCGGCGCGGGCGACCTGCTCGACGGGTTGCGGGTCTTCGACGTCTACCGCGGCGAGCAGGTCGGGGAGGGCCGCCGGTCGGTCGCGATCGCGCTGCGGCTGCAGGACCCGGGCCGGCAGCTCACCGACGCGGACGCGCAGGAGGTCCTGCAGCGCATCGAGGACGAGGCGCGCGCGGTGGGGGCGACCCTGCGTCGGTGAGGGAGGTGTCGGGGGGCCGTCCGGCGAACCCCTGCACGGACCCCTCCCGACTCCCGATCCCCCCGGAGCACACCACATGCGGCTCACCCGCACCGGCGCCCTCGTGGCGGCCGTCGCCCTCGGCGCAGGCACGCTCGGCTTCGCGCCCGCCACAGACGCCAGCGTCGACGCCTTCGCCGACAGCGCCAACATCGAGCACCTCGGCCAGATCGAGTACCCGCAGCGGCAGCAGTCGAGCCCGGCGAACGGGGGCACGGACCTCGAGTTCGTCACCCTCACCGTCGCGCCGGAGAAGGTGGTCGGGTACGGCCACGCGTCGCCCGACGTCGATGCCGACCCGGACACCGACGGGCTGCAGCGCACCTACGCGGTCGCCGGCTCCTACGACAACGGCGTGCACATCATCGACGTGACCGTCCCCGGGGAGGAGGCCCGCGCGTCGATCTACGAGTGCGGGCTGTACCAGGGCGACATCCAGATCTTCACCCGCGACGACCTCCCGGGCCGCACGTTCGCGACCACGACCCAGGACTCGCTCTCGAGCATCGGCCTGCGCAACGGCGACGCCTGCATCACGGCGGTGAACCAGCAGCGCCGCTTCGGGACCTACATCTTCGAGATCACCGACCCGACGGCGCCGGTCACGCTGAGCTTCGCGCCCTTCGACAAGGGCTCGCACAACATGACCGTGCACCCGAGCGGGAAGTACCTCTACAACTCGAACTCCGAGCTGATCACCAACGCCCGCGCGGCGGCGATCGAGGTCACCGACATCACCGACCTCGCCAAGCCGAAGGCCGTGACGACCCTGCCCCTGCCCCCGCGCCCGGGCCTCGGGACCGACTCGCACGACATCACCTTCAACGCCGACGGCACCCGCGCCTACTCGGCCGCCCTGTCGCAGACGGTGATCATCGACACGTCGAAGCCGGCCGCGCCGAGGATCGTGACGAGCTTCGTGGACCCGGCGATCAACGTCGAGCACCAGGCCAACCCGATCACGATCGACGACCCGATCCTCGGTGAGCGTGACTTCCTCATCGTCGAGGACGAGTTCGCCGGCGCCGCCGGCGCCGAGCAGACCTGCCCGTCGGGTGGCGTCCACGTCTGGGACATCACCGACGAGACCCTCCCGGTCAAGGTCGGGTACTGGAACATCGACGACGTCACCTCGACCGAGCCGAACGACGTCGTCAACCCCCTCGAGCTGGGCTCCTGCACGGCGCACGTCTTCCAGCTGCACGAGGAGGAGCAGCTGATGACGATCGCGTTCTACACGCAGGGCGTCAGCGTCGTCGACCTCTCCGGCCTCGTCGGCGTCGCGCTCGGCGCCAACGGCGTCGGCATGGAGGAGGTCGCGTACGCCCACTTCACCGACTCGAACACCTGGGCCGTGAAGGCCCCGTCGGTGACCCGCGACGGCACCTTCGCCATGTACGGCAACGACCTCAACCGCGGCTTCGACGGCTACGAGGTGACCCTCGACCTGCCGGCGGTCGGCGAGTCGGCGCTCCTCGGGGCGTCCGTCGGCACCGGTCGCGACGTGTGGCTGTCGCCGGAGGCGGCGCTGCAGCGCGCCCGCCTGGCCGGTCCGGCGGACCTGACGGACTACCGCCCGTTCTGCCTGCTCGGCTCCACCGAGCGCTGAGGCCGGGGCACCACCGCACCACCTCGACGGGGGAGGACCGCAACGGTCGTCCCCCGTCGGCGTGCGCGGGCACCCGGCCGGCCCGTACGGTGCGGGCATGGCCGACGTCCGACTCTCCAACCGCGTGCGCGTGCCCGAGCACGAGCTCGAGTTCCGCGTGGCCCGCGCCGGCGGCCCCGGCGGCCAGAGCGTGAACACGACCGACTCGAAGGTCGAGCTGCGCTGGGACGTCGAGGCCACCGAGGCGCTGGCCGGCTGGCAGAAGGCGCTCGTGCGCGAGCGGCTCGGCAACCGCATCACCAAGGACGGCGTGCTCGTCATCCAGGCCACCGAGGAGCGCTCGCAGCACCAGAACCGGCAGGCCGCGCTCGCGCGCTTCCGGTCGCTGGTGGGCGAGGCGATCGTGCCGCCCAAGCGCCGGGTCACCCGGCAGGGGCCGTCGCGGACGCAGAAGCGCAAGCGTCTCGAGGCGAAGCGGCAGCGCGGCGAGGTCAAGCGCCTGCGCAGGCCGCCCGAGGTCCCCTGACCCGCCCCGCGCCGCCGCTAGCGTCGTCGACCTGCGTCGTGTTTGCATACACGGTGCATAATGATACGCTCTTCATCCACGCCGACCGACGTGCGGTGCGGGCGTGCGAGGCAGCGGAGGAACCGTGGGCACCCGGATCGGGATCGTCGGCGCGTCGGGCTACGGCGGCGCCGAGCTGCTGCGCCTCGCGCTCGGCCACCCGCACCTCGAGGTCGCGGTGGTCGCGGCCCACTCGCAGGCGGGGGAGCCCGTCGCCTCGCTGTTCCCCAACCTGCCGGGCACGCGCACCTTCGACGCGGTCGAGCTCGACGCGCTCGTCGGCCTCGACGCGGTCGTGCTCGCCACCCCGCACGGGCCGGCGCTCGAGCTCGGCGCGACCCTGGCCGACGCCGGCGTGAAGGTCGTCGACCTCTCGGCCGCGTTCCGGCTCGACGCCGACGCCTTCGCCACGTGGTACGGCGAGCCCCACCCGCGGCCCGACCTCGCGCCGGCGGTCTACGGGCTCGTCGAGCACGCCCGTGACGAGGTCGCCGGCGCCACGCTCGTCGCCAACCCCGGCTGCTACCCGACCGCCACGCTGCTCGGGCTGCTGCCGCTGGTCCACCTCCTCGACCCGGCCACCGTCGTCGTCGACGCGAAGTCCGGCACCTCCGGGGCCGGACGCGGCGCCTCCGACGCGCTCCACGCCACCCACGTCCACGGCAACCTCACCCCCTACGGGGCACCGGCCCACCGCCACACCGGCGAGATCGAGGCCGGCCTGGCCCGCCTCGGCGGGGCCGCGCCGGCACCGATCAGCTTCACGCCGCACCTGCTGCCGATCGCCCGGGGCCTGCTCGCGACGTCCTACGCGACGCTCGTCGAGGACGCGACCGCCGAGGACGTCGCCGGCGCCCTGCACGACGCCTACGACGCCGAACCGTTCGTCCACGTCCTCCCCGCCGGCACGTTCCCGGGCGTCAAGCAGGTGGTCGGCTCCAACGCCTGCCACCTCTCGGCCGTCGTCGACCCGCGCACCCGCCGCGTCGTGGTCACCTCGGTCATCGACAACCTGGGCAAGGGCGCGGCCGGGCAGGCCCTGCAGAGCGTGAACCTGCTGCTCGGGCTCGAGGAGACCGCCGGCCTGTCCGCGATCGGGGTGTACCCGTGAGCTTCGGACCGACCGACCGCTCCGCCCTCACCCCGGTCCCCGGCGGCGTGACCGCCGCCCGCGGGTTCCGCGCCGGCGGCGTGGCCGCGGGGCTCAAACCCTCCGGCAAGCCCGACCTCGCCCTCGTCGTCGCCGAGGACACCGCCGGCGCCGCCGTGGTCACCACGACCAACCTCGTCAAGGCCGCCCCGTGCGTGCTCACCGAGCGCCACGCCGCGAACGGGCGCGCACGGGCCGTGGTGGTCAACGCCGGCAACGCCAACGCGTGCACCGGCGACCGCGGCATGGACGACGCTGCGGCGACCGCCCGGCAGCTCTCGCGGCTGCTCGAGTGCGACCTCACCGAGGTGCTCGTGCTGTCGACCGGGATCATCGGGGTCCCGATGCCCATGGCGACGCTGTCGGCCGGGCTGCCGAGGGTCGTCGACGACCTCTCCCCGGGCGGCGGCGGTCGCGCCGCCGGCGCCATCACCACCACCGACACGGTGGTGAAGGAGGTCGCCTACGAGGTCCGTGACGAGCAGGGCAGCTGCACCATCGGCGGCATGGCCAAGGGCGCCGGGATGATCGAGCCCGCCATGGCCACCATGCTCGCCGTCATCACCACCGACGCGCCGCTCACCGGCGCCGTGCTGCGCCCCATGCTCAAGCAGGCCGTCGCACGCACCTTCAACCGCATCTCGGTCGACGCGTGCGGGTCGACCAACGACACCGTGGCCGTGCTCGCCGGCGGCGCGGCGACCGCGCCGCCCGGGCTCGCGGCCTTCCAGGTCGGGCTCGAGGCGGTCTGCGCCGACCTCGCCCGCGCCATCGTCGAGGACGGCGAGGGCACCTCCCGGGTCGGCGTCGTCACGGTCGCCGGCGCGCCGAGCGAGTCCGACGCCGAGCGGCTCGCCCGCGCGGTGTGCTCCTCGACGCTCTTCCGCGCCGCGCTGCACGGGGCCGACCCGAACTGGGGCCGCATCCTCGCCGCGATGGGCAGCGCCGGCGTGCTGTTCGACCCGTCGCGCGTGCAGGTCCGCATCGCCGGCGTGACCGTGTGCCGCTTCGGGATCGCGACGACGTTCGATGCCGGGCAGGTCGGCGCCGCGATGCAACGCGACGAGGTCAGCATCGACGTCGACCTCGGCATGGGGGACGGGCGGGCGACCCTGCTCACCGCCGACCTCACGCCCCAGTACGTCGCCGAGAACGCCTACTACACCACCTGAGGACCGCCCCATGGCCGTCGCCCCGCACGACCCGCGCTCCGCCGCCGCCCAGGACAAGGCCGCGGTGCTGCGCGAGGCGCTGCCGTGGATCACGCGCTTCCACGGGCAGACCATCGTCATCAAGTACGGCGGCAACGCCATGGTCGACGAGGAGCTCAAGCGCTCCTTCGCCGCCGACGTGGCCCTGCTGCACTTCGTCGGCCTCCGCCCGGTCATCGTCCACGGCGGCGGCCCGCAGATCTCGAGCCTCGCCGACCAGCTCGGCGTCACCAGCGAGTTCGTCGGCGGGCTGCGCGTCACCAGCGCCGAGATGATGGACGTGGTGCGGATGAGCCTGCTGGGCCAGGTCAACCCGGAGCTCGTCGGGCTCGTGCAGGCCGCCGGCGCGCCGGCGGTCGGCGTCGCCGGCACCGACGCCGGGCTGCTGCGCTGCCGCCCGGCGGTCGGCCCGGCCGGCGAGGACCTCGGGTTCGTGGGGGAGGTCGAGCGCATCGACACGACGCTGCTCGACGACCTGCTCGACGACGGGCTGCTGCCGGTCGTCGCCACCGTCGGCCGCGACGCCGCGGGTCACGACCGCAACGTCAACGCCGACCTCGCCGCCGGCGCCATCGCCGCCGCCATCGGCGCGTCGAAGCTCGTCTACCTCACCGACGTGCCCGGCCTGTACCTCGACTTCGGCGACGAGGGCTCGCTGCTGTCGGAGATCTCCTCCGGGCGCCTCGAGGAGATGCTCGCCGCCGACCAGCTCCACGCCGGGATGCGCCCGAAGGTCCGCTCCATCGTCGACGCGCTCGCTGCCGGTGTGCCCCAGGCCCACATCCTCGACGGCCGGGTCCTGCACGCCGTGCTCATCGAGATCTTCACCGACGAGGGCGTCGGGACGATGGTCACGCCCGACGCCGGCGGCGACTCCGGGGTCACGCTCGAGGCCGCCCGCGACGGGGCCGACGCCACGGGGGTGCCCGCGTGAGCACCACGCACACGGTGGCCCCCGGGCTCGCGACCGCGCAGGCCCGCGACGCCGCGCACGTCATGCCGACGTACGGCCGGCAGCCGCTCGCGTTCGTCCGCGGCGAGGGGGCCCGGCTCTACGACCACGACGGTGTCGCCCACCTCGACCTGCTGTGCGGGCTCGCCGTCACCAACCTCGGCCACGCCCACCCGGCCGTGACCGAGGCGGTCGCCCGGCAGGCGGCGACGCTCGTGCACACCTCGAACCTCTACCTGACCGACCCGATGCTCGACCTCGCCGAGCGCCTCGCGGCGATCACGGGGTGGGACGACGCCCGCACCTTCTTCGCCCAGTGCGGCGCGACCGCGAACGAGGCCGCCCTCAAGCTCGCGCGCCGCCACGGGAGGGCCCAGCACGACGGCAAGGTCCGGGTGGTGACGCTGGAGGGCTCGTTCCACGGCCGCACGATGGCCACGCTCGAGGCGACCGGCCAGCCCGCGAAGCACGGACCGTTCCGGCCGTTCATGGACGTCGTCGACACCGTGCCGTTCGACGACGCCGACGCCCTCACCGCGGCCGTCACCGACGACACCTGCGCGGTGCTGCTCGAGGTCGTGCAGGGGGAGGGAGGCGTGCGCCCCGTCCCGGACGACGTGCTGCTCGCCGCCCGGGCCGCCTGCGACGCCGCCGGCGCGCTGCTGCTGTTCGACGAGGTCCAGACCGGCATCGGCCGCACCGGCACGTGGTTCGCGTTCCAGGGCTGCCCGGTCGAGCCCGACGTCGTCACCACCGCCAAGGCCCTCGCCAACGGGCTGCCGATCGGGGCCTGCATCGCCCACGGCCCCGCGGCGCGGGTGTTCGGTCCGGGCGACCACGCCACCACCTTCGGGGGCAACCCCGTCACCTCCGCCGCCGCCATCGCCGTGCTCGACACCATCGAGGCCGAGGGGCTCCTCGCGCGCGTCGGTGTGCTCCACGACGCGCTGGTGACCGGGATCGAGGCGCTCGCGGGTAGGGTCGGGCTGGTGCGGGGTGTGCGCGGCCGGGGTCTGCTCCTCGGCGTGGAGCTCACCGCGCCGGCGGCTCGTGAGGTCGAGGTCGCCTGCCGCGAGCGCCACGTGCTGGTCAACGCGGTCGGGGCGGACGTCGTCCGGCTCGCGCCGCCGCTGACCCTGACCGACGACGACGTCGACGAGGCCCTGGGCGCGCTGGAGGCGGCCTGCCGGGCCGTCGAGGAGACCCTGCCGTGACCGACGCCACGACCGGCGCCCAGAGCGAGGCCCCCCGCCACCGCGTGCTGCTGGTGGAGGACGACGAGGACGTCGTCGCGCTGCTGCGCGAGATCCTCTCCCACGAGGGCTTCGAGCCCGTCGTCGCCCGCGACGGCCTCGAGGGGCTGCTGCGCATGCAGACCGGGACCCCCGACCTCGCGCTGCTCGACATCATGATGCCGGACGTCAACGGCGTCCGGGTCGTCGAGCAGCTGCTCGAGGACGGCGACGGTTCGCTCCCCGTCCCCATCATCGTCATCACCGGCTCGCCCGACGGCGCCGCCCAGGCCCGCGAGCTGCTGGGCCGGGAGGACGTGTTCGAGAAGCCGTTCGACCCGACGAAGCTGATCGCGCGCATCCGCGAGCGGCTCGGTCCGTCGCCGTCCTCCCCGCCCCGGCCCGCCCCGACCCCGGACGACTGATGCGTCACCTGCTCCGCTCCGCCGACCTCGACGCCGGCGCCCAGGCCGACCTGCTGGCGCTCGCCGCCGAGCTGAAGGAGGACCGCCGCCGTCGTGAGCGGTCCTGCGCGACGCTCGTGCGCGACGACCTGCGCGGTCGGACGGTCGCGCTGGTGTTCGAGAAGCCGTCCACGCGGACGCGGGTGTCGTTCCAGGTGGCGGTCCACGAGCTGGGCGGGCACCCGCTGCCGCTGTCCTCCTCGGAGCTGCAGCTCGGACGGGGCGAGACCATCGCCGACACCGCCCGGGTGCTCTCCGGCTACGTCCACGGCGTCGTCGTGCGGACCTTCGGGCAGGAGCGGCTCGACGAGCTCGCCGCACATGCGTCGGTCCCCGTCGTGAACGCGCTGACCGACCTCGAGCACCCCTGCCAGGCGCTCGCCGACCTGCTGACGCTCACGGAGGAGTTCGGTGGGGTCGAGGACCGCCACCTCGTGTTCGTCGGCGACGGCAACAACGTGGCGCACTCGCTGCTCGTGGCGGGCGCGCTCGCCGGGATGCACGTCACGGTCGCCCACCCCGAGGGGTACGCGCCGGACCCGGGCGTGGTGGCGCAGGCGACCTCGCTGGCCGCGGCCACCGGCGCGCGCATCGCCACCACCACCGACGCCGTCGACGCGGTCCGCGATGCCGACGCGCTGTACGCCGACGTGTGGACCTCGATGGGGCAGGAGGCGTCCGACGCCGACCGCCGGCGCGACTTCGCCGGCTACGCGATCACGCCCGAGCTGTTCGGCCACGCCGGCGACGACGCCGTGTTCCTGCACTGCCTGCCGGCCCACCGCGGCGAGGAGGTCGCGGCCGAGGTCATCGACGGGCCCGCCTCCCGCGTCTGGGCCCAGGCCGAGAACCGGCTGCACGTGCAGAAGGCCCTCCTCGCGACGCTGCTGGCGTGAGCGTGGCGACCGTGGACAAGCGCGAGCGGCAGCAGGTCCTGCGCGACCTGCTCGACCGTGCGGTGCTCACGAGCCAGGCCGAGGTCCGTCGCGCGCTCGCCGGCGAGGGCATCGAGACGACCCAGGCCACCGTGAGCCGCGACCTCGACGAGCTCGGTGCCGTGAAGGTCCGCGGCGCCGACGGGCGGCTCGCGTACCGGCTCGACGTCGGCACCGGCGCCGGCCGCGTGCGGCTCGAGACGACGCTGCAGCAGTTCGTCACCGGCGTCACCTCCAGCGGCAACCTCGTGGTCCTTCGCACCCCGCCGGCGTGCGCGAACCCGGTGGCGTCGGCCATCGACCTCGCGGGTCTCGACGACGTGATCGCCACCGTCGCCGGCGACGACACCGTCCTCGTGGTCGCGGCGGAGGGCGTCCCCGGCCACGCCCTGGCGGACACGTTCCGACGACGCGCGGCGCTCGTCTGACCGCGAGCGCCCACCACACCCACCACTGACCTCCCGCATCCCCACGAAGGCACCACCCATGAGCAAGAAGGTCGTCCTCGCCTACTCCGGCGGACTCGACACGTCCGTCGCGATCACCTGGCTGAAGGAGCACAAGGGCTACGACACGATCGCCTGCGCCGTCGACGTCGGCCAGGGGGTCGACGACCTCGACGAGATCCGGCAGCGCGGCCTCGACTGCGGCGCGGTCGAGTCGGTCGTCGTGGACGCCCGCGACGAGTATGCCGAGGACTTCGTGCGCCCGGCGCTGAAGGCCAACGCGATGTACATGGGCAAGTACCCGCTCGTGTCGGCGCTGTCCCGCCCGCTCATCGTCAAGCACCTCGTCGAGACCGCGAAGCGCTTCGACGCCGACGCCGTCGCCCACGGCTGCACCGGCAAGGGCAACGACCAGGTCCGCTTCGAGGTCGGCACGATGTGCCTCGCCCCGGACCTCGTCACCGAGGCCCCCATCCGCGAGTGGGGCCTGACCCGCGACGCGGCCATCGACTACGCCACCGAGCGCGGCATCCCGATCCCGGTGAAGTCGAAGGAGTCGCCGTACTCCATCGACGAGAACGCCTGGGGCCGCACCGCCGAGTGCGGGATCCTCGAGGACCCGTGGGCCAAGCCGCCGGAGGACGTGTTCGAGCGCACCGTGTCGGTGAGGGACGCGCCCGACGAGCCCGAGGAGCTCACGATCGTCTTCGACCAGGGCGTGCCCGTGTCGGTGGACGGCGAGGAGCTCCCGCTCGCGCAGCTCGTCGCCGAGGTCGACCGTCGCGCCGGCGCCCACGGCGTCGGCCGCATCGACATGATCGAGGACCGCCTCGTCGGCATCAAGAGCCGCGAGATCTACGAGTGCCCCGGCGCGATCGCGCTCATCACCGCGCACCGCGACCTCGAGGACCTGTGCCTCGAGCAGGAGCTCGCCGAGCACAAGCGCGCCGAGGAGGGCCGCTACGCGCAGCTGATCTACAACGGGCTGTGGTGGGGACCCCTCAAGCGGGCGCTCGACGCGTTCATGGACGAGGCCAACCGCTACGTCAACGGCGAGGTCCGCCTCGAGCTCTACAAGGGCCACGCCACCGTGGTGGGGCGTCGCTCCGAGCGGAGCGGCCTCTACAACTTCGACCTCGCGACCTACGACAAGGGCGACCAGTTCGACCAGACGCTGGCCGAGGGCTTCGTGAAGCTGTGGGGCCTGCCGCTCAAGACGTGGGCGGAGCGGGCCAAGAGCCTCGGCGACGAGCTGTGAGCGACGCGCAGTCGGCGACGGGCGCCGGGCGGCTGTGGGGCGGACGGTTCGAGTCCGGACCCGACGAGGCCGCCTGGCGGCTCGGCGTCTCGACGCACTTCGACGTGGTCCTGTGGCGGCAGGACCTCGCCGGCAGCCGGGCGCACGCGCAGGAGCTGCACCGCATCGGTGTGCTCGACCACGACGAGGTCGAGGCGATGCTGGAGGCCCTCGACGAGTGCGCCGCGCTGTTCGCCGACGGCGCGTTCGCGTTCGAGCCCGACGACGAGGACGTCCACGGCGCGATCGAGCGCTGGCTGGTGGAGCGGCTCGGGCCGCTCGGTGGGAAGCTCCGCGCCGGCCGCTCCCGCAACGACCAGATCGCCAACGACCTGCGGCTGTACCTGCGGGAGGCCTGCGGGGAGCTGCGGGCCCGGCTCGCCGACCTGCAGGCCGCGCTCGCGGACCAGGCCGAGGCGAACCTCGACGTGCTCGCCCCCGGCTACACGCACGTGCAGCGGGGCCAGCCGGTCCTGCTGGCGCACCACCTGCTCGCCTACGTGTGGATGTTCGATCGCGACGCCGGCCGGCTCGCCGACGCGGCCCGCCGGATGGACGCCTCGGTGCTGGGCTCCGGGGCCCTCGCTGGCACCACGCTCGGCCTCGACCCGGCCCGGTACGCGCAGCTGCTCGGGTTCGAGCGGGTCGCCGAGAACTCGATGGACGCCGTCGCGTCGCGGGACTTCGCGGCCGAGTTCCTCGCTGCCTGCGCGATCCTCGCCACCACCCTCTCCCGGCTCGGCGAGGAGATCGTGCTGTGGGCGACCGCCGAGTTCGGCTTCGCCCGGGTCGGCGACGCCTTCTCGACCGGCTCGTCGATCATGCCGCAGAAGCGCAACCCCGACATCGCGGAGCTCGTGCGCGGCAAGGCCGGTCGGGTCGTCGGCGACCTCGTCGCGCTGCTCACCACGCTGAAGGGCCTGCCGCTCACCTACAACCGTGACCTGCAGGAGGACAAGGAGCCGGTGTTCGACGCCCTCGACACCCTCCGGCTCGTCCTGCCGGCGCTGACCGGCACGGTCGCGTCGCTCACCTTCGACCGCGACCGGCTGGCCGAGGCGGCCGCCGGCGGGTTCTCCCTCGCCACCGACCTCGCCGAGGAGCTCGTGCGGCGCGGGGTGCCGTTCCGGGAGGCCCACGAGGTCGTCGGTGAGGTCGTTCGCCTCGCCGAGTCGAGGGGCGGCGACCTCGACGTGCTCACCGGCCAGGAGCTCGCCGCGGCCCACCCGGCGCTCGACCGGGGCGTGGCGACCCTCCTCGACGTGGAGCAGGCGGTGACCAGGCGCGACTCGAGCCTCGGGACCGCGCCGGCGGCCGTCCGCGACCAGCTCCGCCGGGCCCGCGAGGCCATCGCGGCGACCCGCGCCGCGGTCGGCTGACCGCCGTGGACGACGACGTCCTCGAGGTGCCGCAGGGGCGCTTCACGCTGCGACGTCACCCGGTGCCGCCGGACCCGTCGCTGCGCGGCCACGACGCGGCCGACGCGTACGCCCTGCGGTGGCTCGCCGGCGAGGAGGCCGTGGGCGTCCCTCCGTTCCCCACCGGCGGCGCGCCGGACGGGCGCTGGCTGGTCGTCGACCACCTCGCCGGCGCGGCCGCCGTCGCGCTGCACGCCCACCGGTCGGTGCTGTGGTCGGACTCGTCGCTGTGCCACGAGGGCGCGCGGCGCAACCTCGCCGCGAACGACCTGCCCGAGGACGCCGTCGAGCCGCTGCGCTCCACCCACGACCCGGCCGACGTGGCCCGGGTGGCCGTCGCGGTGGTGAAGGTCCCGCGCAGCCTCGAGGAGCTCGACGACCTGCTGCGTCGGCTGCGACCGGCGCTGGTCCCCGGCGCGGTCGTGGTCGGCGCGGGCCTGACCCGGCACGTCCACACCTCGACCGTCGAGGCGTTCGCGACGATCGTCGGCCCGACCGTGACGTCGCACGCGGTCCGGCGCGCCCGGTTGTTGCACGCGACGCTCGACCCCGACCTCGACGTCGCGCCGGCGGCCGTCCCGCGCCCCCGGCCGCTCGACGTCGCCGGCACGACGGTGCAGCAGGTGGCCCGCCCCGGCGTCTTCGCGGGGGGTGCGCTCGACGGTGGCACGGCGCTGCTGCTGGGCAGCGTCGACTGGTCGGTCCACGCCGGCGCGGGGCACGTGGTCGACCTGGGGTGCGGGTCGGGCCTGCTCGGGACCGTCGCCGCCGCGCACCTGCCGGAGGCCGCGGTCACGTTCGTCGACGAGTCGTACGCGGCCGTCGCCTCCGCCCGGGCGACCTTCGTGGCGACCCACCCCCGACGCTCCTGCACCGGGCTGGTGGACGACGCCGGCCGCGGACTGGCGCCGGCCGGCGCCGACCTGGTGCTGTGCAACCCACCGTTCCACGCGCAGGGGGCCCGTCGGGACGACGTGGCCCTGCGGATGTTCACCGCGGCGCGTCGGGCGCTGCGGCCCGGCGGGACGCTCGTGGTCGTCGGCAACCGCCACCTCGGGCACCACCGCGCGCTGTCGGAGCGCTTCGACGTGGTGCGCGTGGTCGGCAGCGACCCCCGCTTCGTCGTGACCCGCGCGACCGTGGCGCGCTGACGCGTCACCCGCCCCGCGCCCGTCGGGTGGCGGGGTGCAGGAGTCGGAGCCGCTCGCGGCGAAGCCCCCGGCACGAGCCCGCGCACCCCACGCCGACGCGGGCACCGACCCGCCGAGGTCCCCCGTGCGCACGCCCGTCGCCCGTCGACTCCTGACCGTCCTGGCCGCCGCGCTGCTGCTGCCGTTCCTCGTCGCGACCTCCCACGGGGGCACCTCGGAGTTCTGCACGACCTTCGCGCCGTCCACCGGCGAGGTGGGGGAGTGCGACACCGACGGCGCGACGTCGCGCCTGCGGCAGAACCCGCAGGCGCCGTTCACCGGGTTCGAGCCGACGATGCAGTCCGGCCCGGAGGGCGACCTCTACTACGCGACGACCTCGACCCCGGGTGTGGCGGTCGGCTTCAAGGCCGGCGTGGCCCGCTCGACCGACGGTGGGGCGTCGTGGGCGGACGTCACCCCGACCCTCAACGGGCGCACCGTCCCGCCGGAGACGAACGACCCCTACGTCTACGTGGACCCGTGGACCGGTCGCGTGTTCTCGTTCCACATGGCCCCGATCCTGCTGTGCTCGATCCTGTCGTTCTCGGACGACCAGGGCGCCTCGTGGACGACCAACCCCGTCGGGTGCGGCCCGACCGGCGTGTGGGACCACCAGACCATCGTCGCCGCACCGCCGACCGCAGGCGTCGAGACACTCGGCTACGACAACGTCCTGGTCCAGTGCGTCAACGCGATCTACGCCGCGATGTGCGCCCGCAGCCTGGACGGCGGGCTGACCTGGGCGAACGGCGTCCCCGCCTACGTCAACACCTTCGGGGCCCAGCAGGGTTCGCTCTGCGGCGCCCAGCACGGCCACCTCGCCTCCGAGGCCGACGGCACGATCTACCTGCCGACCTCCGAGTGCGGCACCGTCCCGGTCGTCTACATCTCGCGGGACTCCGGCCTGACCTGGGAGCGCAGCCAGGTCAGCACCCGACGCATGCCGTTCCAGGACCCGACCGTCGCGGTCGACGCGGCCGGCACCATCCACGTCGCCTACCAGGACCGCGACGGGGTGCTGTGGATGGCGTCCTCCACCGACGACGGCGCCACCTGGTCCGACGAGGTGCGCATCACCCCTCCCGGCACCATCGGCACCAAGCCGGCCATGGTCGCCGGCGACGCCGGCCGGGTCGCGATCGCCTACCCCGGCACCGACGACGTGGCCTCGTTCGGCGCGATCCCCGGGCTCTCCGCGGACGAGCGCGCCCGCATCGTGTGGGGCGGCTTCTGGACCGTGACGGACTCGGCGGGCCAGCCCGACGCGACCTTCACCACGGTCGAGGCGACCGGCGCCGACCCGCTGATGCGGGGCAACGCCTGCGACGGCGGCGGGCGCTGCACCTTCCAGGTCGACTTCATCGAGGCGACCCTGACCCCCGACGGGCAGGTCTGGGCGTCGTTCTCCGACGGCTGCGTCGCTGCGTGCGTCGCCAACCCGACCGGCACCAACGACGCCGGCAGCGTCGGCCACGCCGTCGCCGTCACGATCCCGCTCGACCTGCTCGACCTGTGCGACGCGACCTGCAGCCGCTTCGAGGGGGCGGAGGTCGCGGCCGGCACCCGCACCGACGCCCGGGCCCCGCTGCGCGTGGAGACGCTGTCGAGCCTCGACGAGCTGCCGCCGGCGTGGGAGGCGCAGGTACGGGCGCTGCGCGATGCACCTCAGCTCGCGGCGGAGCGCCTCTCCTGGGCGTCGGGCGACGCCCAGCGCTGAGCCGCCCGCTCCGTCGGTGACGCGTCGGCCGGCCGCTGCAGCACGGAGCGGTCAGCGGGTCGCTCCGGCGGCCCGGGCGGCGTCGCCGGGGAGGCGGCCCGGCGCGTCGCCGGCAGCCGGACCCCGAAGCACGCGCCACCGTCCGGTGCCGGCTCGTACCAGACGGTCCCCTCGACCGCCTCGGCGAGCCCGCGCGCGACCGCGAGCCCGAGGCCCGTGCCGGTCGAGGTCCGCGTGATGCCGGTCGACGCCTGGGTGAAGGTGTCGAACAGGTGCCGCCGGAACGACTCGTCGACGCCGACCCCGTGGTCACGGACCCGGACGGCGACGCCGTCGCCGTCGTGGTCGGCGGTGATCTCGAAGGGGGCCTCGCCGTACTTGCGGGCGTTGGAGAGGAAGGACGTCACGATCCGCCGCAGGTGGTCGCGCACCACGACCACGTCGAGGTCGGAGGGGCACGCGACGACGACCTGGGAGGGCGGCACGCCCGCGTCGTCGATCGCTCGCGCGAGGAGGGTCGCGACGTTGGTCGCCATCTGCTCGGCGTCCACCGACCCGGCCTCGATGCGCGATGCCACGAGCAGGTCGTCGATGACTCGCCAGAGCCGGTCGGTCTGGCGGTGGATGACCTCGAAGCAGCGGATCCGGTCGGCGTCCGAGAGCTCGTCCCACCGTCGCGACAGCGTGAGCGAGAACCCGCGGATCGCGGTGATGGGCGTGCGCACCTCGTGGGACGCCATCGACACGAAGTCGCGCTTCATCGCGTCGAGCGAGGTCAGCTCGGCGTTCAGCCGCTCCAGCTCCGCGGCGTGCTGCTCGAGCTGCGCCCGGTCGGCGAGCTGCTGACGGATGTCGCGCAGCAGCACGGTGGAGCCGGAGCCGTCCGGGTGGATCTGCAGCACCGCCTCGACCGGCTCGCCGCCGGCGGCACCGGTGCACAGCCGGGTCTCGAGCCGCTCGCCCGCGGCGGGGGCGTGGACGAGCAGCGTGTGGACGTCGCGACCGAGGAGCTGCTCGAGCGGCACGCCGAGCAGCTCCACGGCTGCGGGGTTGCCGTCCGTCACCCGACCGTCCGGGTCCAGTGCGAGGATCCCGTCGGGGGCCGAGTTCATGACGCCGCGCAGCTGCTCGTGCGCGCGGCGGGCTGTGGCCGTGGCGAGCTCCACCCGCCGGCGCAGCAGCAGGTCCAGGGTGACGCACGCGGTGGCCACGGCGACGAGGCCGGCCCCCCCGAGGAGCAGCAGGGTCCCGGCGTCGACGTCGCGCAGCACCACGAACGCCGTCGCGCCGAGGACGAGCCACACGACCAGCGAGGCGGTCACGACCGGGACGAGACCAGCGCCGGGCCACGGGTGGCCGTGGGGTGGTCGTGTCCGCATCCGTGTGTCCATCGTCATCCGCACGTCCCGTGCGCGGGTCGGACCCGGGCCGGTCGCGAGGCGGGACCGGACGGTGGGTCGTCCGACCCCCAGTCGGCCGGGACCGGACGGTCTGAAGGCCGCGGGTACGGTCCGGGGCCGGCGGTCCGCGCACCCGCGCCGCCGGCGTGAGCGAGGAGCAGGCGACGTGTCGCGGTCCAACGCCCAGGTCGTGGCCCTGCTCGAGGAGCTGGTCACCCTGACCGTCCTCGACGAGCAGGACCCGCAGTCGTTCCGGGTCCGGGCGTACGAGAAGGCGGTCCGGGCGCTGCAGGGCCTGTCACGCGACGTGTCGGAGATGTCCGTCCGGGAGCTGACGGCGCTCGACGGGGTCGGGAGGAGCACCGCCGAGAAGGTCCGGGAGGTCGTCGAGACCGGGACGATGGCGAAGCTCGAGGAGCTGCGGGCGCGCCACCCCGCCGGGCAGCGCGACCTGCTGCGGATCCCGGGGCTCGGTCCGAAGACCATCGCGCTGCTGCAGTCCGAGCTCGGCGTCACGGACCTCGAGGGGCTCCGTGCCGCGCTCGAGGCCGGGAAGCTGGCGGGCCTGCCGGGGCTCGGGGAGAAGACCCAGCAGAACGTCCGCGAGGCGCTGGAGCGCTCCGGGGTCACCGCCGGCGGGGAGGAGCGACGCACGCCCATCGCCGTGGCCCTGCCGGCCGCCCGGGCGCTCGCCGACGCGCTCGCCGGGCTCGACGAGGTCGAGCGGGTCGAGGTGGCCGGCAGCCTCCGCCGCTTCCGCGAGACCATCGGTGACGTGGACCTGCTCGTCGCGTCCAC
Organism: Actinomycetes bacterium; assembly: GCA_046566145.1. GTDB lineage: Bacteria > Actinomycetota > Nitriliruptoria > Nitriliruptorales > Nitriliruptoraceae > JBKHXF01. Next base: position 13,886 of record JBKHXF010000027.1, on the reverse strand, counting down.
CGACCCCGCCCCGGTCATGGCCGCCTTCCGCGCCCTGCCCGAGGTCTCCGACGTGCTGGTCAGCGGCGACACGAAGACCTCGATCGTGACCTGGGAGGGGCTGCAGGTCGACCTCCGCGTCGTCCCGCCCGACCGCTTCGGTGCCGCGCTCGTCTACTTCACCGGGTCGAAGGCCCACAACATCCAGCTCCGCCAGCGGGCGCTGCAGCGGGACCTGACCCTCAACGAGTACGCGCTCGCGCGGCTCGTCGACGGCGAGCCCGGCGAGGTGGTCGCCGCTGTCACCGAACAGGACGTCTACGCGGCGCTCGACCTCGCCTGGGTTCCCCCGGAGCGCCGCGAGGACACCGGGGAGGTCGAGGCGGCCGCCCGTGGTGGCGAGCCCGGCCTCGTCACCCTCGAGGCGCTCCGCGGCGACCTGCACGACCACACCGACCTCTCCGGCGACGGCCGGCAGACCCTGGAGGACCTCGTCGCCGCCTGCGTCGAGCGGGGCCTCGACTACCTCGCCATCACCGACCACGCCGAGGACCTCACCATCAACGGGGCGTCCCGCGCGGCGATGCTCGAGCAGCGCACCCGCATCCGGCGCCTCGAGGACGAGCGCGGCGACATCGCCCTGCTCCACGGCGCCGAGCTCAACATCGGCATCGACGGGTCCGTCGACTACGACCCGGAGTTCCTCGCCGGGTTCGACTTCGGCGTGGCGAGCGTCCACTCCCACTTCCGGCGCCCCGTCGCCGAGCAGACGCGGCGGATCCTCACGGCCATGCGCGACCCGGCCGTGAACGTCGTCGGGCACCTGACGGGCCGGAGGATCGGCACGCGGCCGGGCATCGACCTCGACGTGGAGGCGGTGGTCGACGCCGCCGTCGAGACCGGCTGCGCCATCGAGGTCAACGGCTCGCTCGCGCGTCTCGACGCCCCGCAGGAGGTCCTGCGCCTCGCGGTGGAGCGCGGTGCCACCCTGGTGATCTCGACCGACGCGCACGCGCTGGGCGACCTCGACAACCACGAGCACGGCGTCCGCTGGGCACGCCGTGCCGGCGTGCCCGCCGACCTCGTCGCCAACACCTGGCCCCGCGAGCGGTTCCTCGACTGGGTGCGCGCCAAGCGGGCCGGCTGATGCCCGCCGGGCTGCGCCAGCTCGGACGCCCCCGCCCGTTCCCGCGCCGGCGGCTGGTCGGCGATGCGCCGGCGGTGGCACACGACCTGCTCGGGGCGCTCGTGGTGCGGGCCGAGCCCGACGGGTCCGAGACGGTCGTGCGGCTCGTCGAGGTCGAGGCGTACCGGCAGGACGACCCGGCGAGCCACACCTTCCGCGGCGAGACGCCCGGCAACGCCACGATGTTCGGCGAGGCCGGACACCTCTACGTCTACTTCACCTACGGCATGCACCACTGCGCGAACGTGGTGGCGGGTCGGGCGGGGGAGGGCGCGGCGGTGCTGCTGCGCGCCGGTGTCGTGCTCGCCGGGGACGCCCACGTCGACGCGCGGCGGCCCCGGGCGCGGCGGCCGGTGGAGCGCACCGGCGGCCCGGGCCGGCTCGCCCAGGCCCTCGCGCTCGACCGGACGCACGACGGCGTCGACCTGTGCGACCCGACCTCACCCGTCCGGCTGGCGACCGACGGGTTCGCGCCGGCCGCCGGCGCGGTCGTCGCCGGCCCCCGCGTCGGGGTGCGGCTCGCGGCCGACACCCCGTGGCGCTTCCACCTCGCCGGCGTGGCCGAGGTCAGCCGCTACGCGCGCCACCCGCGGGCGTGACGCCACGGCCCGGGCTCCGCGGCGTCAGGGGGCCACGAGGATCGTGACCACGCCGTGCTGGACGACGCGCTCGCCGGCGCCGGGCTGCAGCGCCTCGACGGACCCGGAGGGCTGCACGCACTCCTGCAGGTCGCAGCCCTCGCGCACGTCGACGACGAACCCGGCGTCCTCCAGCGCGGCGACCGCCTCGGCCCGGGGGAGGCCGACGACCGACGGGACCGCCACGCGGGTGCGGGAGGTCACCGTGACCCACAGCACCACGGCGTTGCCGTCGTCGGGGGAGGTCGAGCCGCCGGGGCCCGGCCGCTGGCGGGCCACGAAGCCCGGTGGGTACAGCGTCGCGGCGATGGGCCGCTCCACGATCGGGAAGCCCTGCGCGGCCAACAACGAGCGCGCCGTGTCGAGCGGGAGCCCGACGACGTCCGGCACGTCGTCGACCGGCGGTCCGGTCGGCTCGGTGCACAGCTCGGTCGGGGCCGTGCCCGGCAGGTACTCCCGCAGCTCGATGACGTCCGCCGGCGTGTAGGGGTTGGGCAGGCAGTCGCGGGTCGCGTCCACCTCGACGACCTGCAGGTCGATCTGCGGCACCGGGAACGGCGTCGGGTCCACGCCGTCCAGCGCCGGCTCCATCAGCGCGGCCCAGATCTGCGCGGGCCAGCGCCCGCCCTCGACCACCTCGCGGGTCCGCGGCGGGACCATGGGGACCTGCCCCTCAGGGAACCCGACCCACACGGCCGCGAGCAGGTCGGGCGTGTAACCCACGAACCACGCGTCGGCGGAGTTCTGGCTCGTCCCGGTCTTGCCCGCCTGCGGCCGGTCGATGTCGGCCCGCACCCCGGTGCCGCGCTCGACCACCTCGGTGAGGGTCGCGGTCACGAAGTACGCCACGGCCTCGGGCAGCACCCGCAGCTCCGCGCCCCGGTGCTCCCACAGCACGCGGCCGTCGGCCGTCTCGATGCGCTCGACCAGGTGCACCGGGTGCTGCACCCCGAGCGTCGCGAAGGGCTGGTAGGCCCCCGCGAGCTGGAGCGGGGTGACCTCCTGCGCGCCGAGCGCGATGGCGGGGACCGGGTCGCCGAGGCCGGTGATGCCGAGGGTCCGGGCCGTCGCGGCGATGTTCTGGGGCCCGAGCTCGACCGAGAGGCGGGCGTAGGCGGTGTTGACGCTGGCGACGGTGGCCTCGCGCAGGCTCACGGGTCCGTACGCGGTGTCGGCGTAGTTGCAGACCCCGTCGCGCCAGTCGGGGACCTCCTCGAACGCCACGCAGGCGCCGCCCGGGAACATCCGGTCGAGGCCGACCCCGCGGTCGAGCGCGGTCGCGAGCACGATCGGCTTGAAGGACGAGCCGGGCTGCCGCCTGGCCCTGGTCGCGAGGTTGAAGCGCGCGGTCGGGTCGTCCGGGTCGAACCAGTCGCGCCCGCCGACCATCGCCCGGACCGCGCCGCTGTCGGGGTCGAGCACCACCACGGCGGCCGCCGGGTCGTCGGGCTCGGTGAGCACGGAGGCGACGGCCTCCTCCGCGTGGCGCTGCACCTCGGGGTCGAGGGTCGTGGTGATGCGCAGTCCGCCACCGAACAGCGCCTCCACGCGCGTGTCGACGTCCGCCCCCAGGACCGCGGCGAAGACGCCGTCCGGGTCGTCGGTGAGGATGCGCTTGACCTCGTCGACGAGGTACGGCGCCCGCAGCAGGTCGAACTCCTCGGGCGACGGGGCGAGCTCGAGCGGGGCGGCCGCGGCGGCGTCCGCCTCGGCGCGCGTGATCGCGCCGGTCTCCACCATCGTGCGCAGCACCACCTCCCTGCGGGCCAGTGCCCGCTCGGGCGCCGTGTAGGGGTCGTAGGTCGAGGGGGACTGGACCAGCCCGGCCAGCAGCGCCGCCTGGTCGAGGGCCAGCTCGTCGGGGGCGACGCCGAAGAACCGCTGGCTCGCGGCGCGGACCCCGTAGGCACCCTTGCCGAAGTAGACGGTGTTGAGGTAGCGCTCGAGGATCTCGCCCTTGGAGTAGCGCTGCTCGAGCTGGAACGCGAGCGCGGCCTCCTCGAGCTTGCGGTCGAGGGTGACGGCGTTGCCCGTCATCGTGTTCTTCACGTACTGCTGGGTGATGGTCGAGCCGCCCTCGCTGACGCCGCCCGCCTCGACGTTGCGCACCGCGGCGCGGGCGATCGCGGCGACGTCGACGCCCCGGTGCAGGAAGAAGCGGCGGTCCTCCACCGACACGACGGCCTGGGTGAGCACGTCCGCGACCTGCTCGAGCGGCACGTCCTCGCGGTCCTGCTCCCCGTGCAGCTCCGCGAGCACCGACCCGTCCGACGCGAGGATGCGGGAGGTCTGGGGCTGCTGGACGAACTCGACCGGATCGCCCGCCTCGAGCGTGACCACGCTGCCGCACGCCGTGGCCAGCACCGCGCACGCGGCGAGCAGGGGTGCGAGGCGGGGGAGCGGACGCATCGCGCCGGACGGTACCGCCGGGCCGGCAGGAAACCGCGGAGGGGACGGCGAAGAACAACCGGTAGGGAGGGCCGATCCCCCTCCGCGCGACCCTGGGAGGGGCCGCCGGGTCGGCCACGGGAGGTCCATCGATGCGTCACACCACCACACGCGCCGTCCACCGCCGGATGGCCCGCGCGACCGCCGCCGGCGTCGTGCTCGCCATGGCGCTCACCGCCTGCGGCCAGAAGCCGGGCGTCCACGTCGACGGCTCCACCGGGGGCATCCCGGTCGCCGGGGCCCCGCTCGAGGGCGGCGTCGGCACCGAGGGCGCCACCGACGGCGAGTTCTCGCTCGACGCGGGCGGCGACGCCGGCCTGGGCTCCGAGCAGCCGCTCGACCTCGGCACGGGCGCGGTCGACGGGTCCACCGGGACCGACGGCGCCGGCAGCACGGGTTCCACTGGCTCGACCGGGAGCACCGGTTCCACCGGGAGCACCGGCTCGACGGGCAGCACCGGGTCGACGGGCAACACGGGCAGCACGGGCAACACCGGGCAGCAGCCGCAGCAGCAGCAGCAGGCCGGGAAGGTCACGCCCCGCGGCTCCGACCGCACCGGCGTCACCGCCGACAAGATCACCGTCGCGACCCACGCGCCCGTGACGGGCGCCGCGCCGCTGCCGTCGACCTCCTTCGAGAAGTCCGGTGACCTCTACTGGCGCAAGCTGAAGAAGGAGGGCATCAAGATCCTCGGTCGCTCCACCGTCGAGCTGCTCTTCCGCGACGACAAGTACGACCCCGCCAACGCCCGCCAGGTGTGCCGCGAGCTCGCCAGCGTCGCGTTCACCGTCGCCGGCGGTGGTGGCACCGACCAGATCCAGGCCTGCGGCTCGCTGGCGGCGCAGCAGGGCTTCCCCTACTTCTCCGCCGGCGTCACCGAGGCCGGCCTCGTCGGCAACCCGTGGTACTTCGCGGCGTCGATGTCGTACCGCAAGCAGGCGACCCTGCTGGCGCAGTACGTGAAGAAGAACCCGCACGGCGTCGAGGGCCTGAAGAACAACCCGAAGGTCGCCGCGGTCGTCACCCAGACCGACAACTTCAACGACGCGGTCGCCGGCTGGGAGGCCGGGGTGAAGCAGTTCGGCCTCAACGACGGGGGCGTCATCCGCCACCCGAAGGGCGACCCGAACTGGTACTCCTCGGTCGCCAACGAGCTGAAGAAGCGCGACGTCAAGGTCGTCTTCATCCTCACCGCGCCGGTCGACTACATTCGTTTTGCGCAGAAGGCGGACGAACTTGGAGTTCGGTTCCAGTTCGTCGGCGTGGGCGTCTCGATGGGGCTCAACGCCGTCCTCGGTTCGGGCTGCGGCGAGCGGGCTTGGGTGGACAAGGGCATCTTCTTCTCACCCTTCCCCGGCCTCGACTGGGCCCGCAGGAACGTCCCGGAGTTCTTCGAGGCCGCGCAGGAGTTCGGTGTCCCGAACGACGACCTCGCGCTGGCGCTCTGGGGCACCAACGAGGTCCTGCACCAGCTGCTGATCGCGTACGAGAAGACCTTCGGGACGGACCTCACCCGCGAGGACTTCCGCGCGCTGACCGAGACGCTGTCGGTGAAGGGCAAGGTCTTCCCGCCCACGACCTACACGCCCCAGAACCACTTCGGGACGACGCAGGTCCACGTGCTCCAGGCGCAGTGCGCCGAGAGCGCCGGGCGCCAGTACAAGACGCTCGACGTCTTCAAGGGCTCCTTCTGATCCCGATCGACGACCGGGCGGACTAGCCCGGACCGGTGGTGGCCGGGGCCGTGCGGCGCCCACGGCCCCGGCCGACTACCTTCTGAGCGCACGACCCGCCCGCTCCCGCGCGCGGTGTCCGCGCCCGGCCCGTCACTCCTGCCCCGGCCGCTCGTTGGCAGGAACACGGAGCCGACGTGTCGAACGTCTGACCAGCGGGGTCAGCCCCGCAGGGTCAGCGAGCGACACGAGCGGACGGCCACCCGGGGGCGCCGGGGGCCGGTCGGCGAGACAACAGGGAGACCCACCAGATGCGTGCCACCATCTCCACGGGCCGTCCGGCCTCGCGCCGGCGTGTCGGAGCCTCGATGATGCTCGGTTCGTTGGCCGCCGGCGCGCTGCTGGCGCTGACGCAGTCGCCGGCGGTCGCCGCCGAGCGCAGCCCCGTGACCCCGGACCGGACCGCCTACTACAACGGCACGCTCTCCGAGGCGGTCCCGTCGACGTTCACGTCCTCGGTGCCGCCCGGCGTCCTCTGCGTCGTGCTCCCGCAGGCGTGCCCCGACTCGCTGGTGAACCGGATCGAGGGCAACGACGAGAACGGCGGGCTCCAGACCTCCACGAAGATCCGCCAGGGACAGGAGGCCGAGCCGGCGAAGCCGGCCGACCCGGTCCCGAGCGGCGGCCTCCCGGCCTCGACCTACTTCGGCAAGCCGTACCACTTCTCCGCCATCCAGTTCCCGGTCGCCGCGCCCCCCGCGGGTGAGGAGTTCGCGGTCTACGAGGTCGCGTTCACCCAGACGAACCCGACCTTCGCGCTCTCGAGCCCGGCCCTGCGCCAGGCCGTCCTCGCCGCGCTGGCGTCGGTCGGCGCCCGCGCCCCGGTCACCGAGGAGTTCGCGAAGATCGTCTCGACCCCGTGCGAGGCCGGCTCGACCTCCGGCACGCCGTTGCCCTGCACCGTCGAGAACGAGCTCCCCGACCTCGAGGCCTGCCCGATCGTGGCGGCCGACGGTGACTGGAAGGCCGGTGCATCCCAGGGCGAGGACGAGGTCCCCGCGGTGGACTGCAACCTCGGCGCGACCGCGACCCGCGGCGACGGGGGCACCTGGATCTTCGACCTGCGCCTCGCCGCGAACGCCTGGGCCTCCGGGCAGCTGCCCAACAACGGCGTCGTGATCCGCACCGCCGGCGCCCCGAACTTCGCGTTCGGCGACAAGGACACCTCGACCAACAAGCAGGTCACGCTCGACTCGCGCTCGCTCGCGATCGGCTTCGAGACCCAGCCCGCCAGCGGCGGCGCGTTCGGGCTCGACTTCGGCAGCGACTTCGGCGGCGGGTCCTTCGGCTCCGGTGAGACCGGCGGCTTCGGCGACGGTGGGTTCTCCGACGGCGGCGGCTCGTTCGACTCCGGCGGCTTCACGACCGACTCGGGTGGCTCGTTCGACTCGGGCGGCTTCGGCACCGACACCGGCGTCGCCGACCCGGTCTCCGCCCCCGAGGCCGCGCCGGCCCCCGAGGTCGCCCCCGATGGCGCGGTCGCCGAGGGTGACCCGACCGCCATCGCCCCCGAGGTCGCCGGCGCCATGGACCCGGGCTCGGCCTGGTACGTCTGGCTGCTGGTCCCGGTGTTCCTCGCCGGCGCCTACCTCACCGCCCAGTCCCTGATGGTCCCGGCCGAGGTCAGCGCCGCGGCCGCGGGACGCGAGGGCGCCATGACCCGGCTCATCCGCCGCCAGGAGCTCCTGCGCGCCGCGGACGGCCCGGAGCTCATCCGCTTCTGATCCGTACGGACGTGGCCGCCGGCACCCCGCCGGCGGCTGCGTCGCACCACCGGCCCGTGCGGGCGGGCCGTTCCCCCTCCAACCGAGACAGAGAGCATCCCGAGATGACACACCTGCGACACCTCCGTGCCGCTGCCATCGCCACCTCACTCGCCCTGACCCTGGTCGCCTGCGGGCAGAAGCCCGGCGTCCACGTCGAGGGCTCCACCGGGGGCCTCCCGGTCGCCGGGGGCGGGCTCCCTGCCGACGGCGGGACCGAGGGCCTCGACGGCGGTGGCACCTTCAGCCTCGACGGTGGGACCGAGGCGCCCCTCGACGGCGGGACCGAGGGCGGTCTCGACACGGGCGGCGACCTCGGCGGTTCCACCGACGCCGGCACGACCGGCGGCGACGCCGGCGGCCAGACCGGCGGCTCCGCGGGCGGCCAGACCGGCGGCTCCGCAGGCGGGTCCTCCGGCGGCCAGACCGGCGGGTCCTCCGGCGGCCAGACCGGTGGGTCCTCCGGCGGTTCGACCGGCGGCGGCCAGAAGATCGCCCCGCGCGGCTCCAACACCACCGGCGCCCCGGCCGACAAGATCGTCATCGGCATCCACGCCCCCGTGACGGGCGCGGCGCCGCTGCCCTCGACCTCGTTCGCGCAGGCCGGTGACCTCTACTGGAAGTACATCACCGAGGACCAGAAGCAGACCGTCGTCGGCCGCAACAAGGTCGAGGTGGTCTTCCGCGACGACAAGTACGACCCGGCCAACGCGCGCCAGGTCTGCCGTGAGATGGCGAACTCCGCCTTCCTGCTCGTCGGCGGCGGTGGCACCGACCAGATCCAGGCCTGTGGTCAGCTCGCCGGCTCCTCCGGCTTCCCGTACTTCTCGGCCGGCGTCACCGAGGCGGGCCTCGGGGGCAACCCCTGGTACTTCGCGTCGTCGATGACCTACCGCCAGCAGGGCGTCCTGCTCGGGCAGTACATCGCCAAGAACCCCGACAACGTCGCCGGCCTGGGCGGCAGCGGGAAGATCGCCGCCGTCGTCACCGCGACCGACAACTTCAACGACGCCCTCGCCGGCTTCGAGCAGGGCATCAAGAACGCGGGTCTCTCCGGCCGATACGCCGGCGCGACGCGCCCGGGCAAGGGCGACGCCAACTGGTACGGCACGGTCGCCCAGGACCTCAAGGCCAAGGGCGTCAAGATCGTCTACATCAACGCCTCCCCGGTCGACTACATCCGCTTCGCCCAGAAGGCACGCGAGGCCAACGCCGGCTTCCAGTACGTCGGCGTCGGCATCACGATGGGCCTGAACGCCGTGCTGAACTCCGGCTGCCCCGATGTCGACAAGGGCGTGTTCTTCTCACCGTTCCCCGGCCTCGACAAGGCGCCGGCGGAGTTCAAGGCCGCGGGGCAGAAGTTCGGCAAGCCGACCGACGACATCTCGCTGGCCCTGTGGGGCCTCGCCAGCCAGCAGCACGAGCTGTTCAAGCGCTACGAGCAGACCTTCGAGGGCACCAAGCTGACCCGCGAGGACTTCCGTGCGCTGACCGAGGCGCAGGGCTCGCTCCCGCCCGCGAAGGGCGTGGGCGTGTTCCCGGCCGTGGGGTACTCGTCGAGCAACCACTTCGGTGGGCAGGGCGTCCACGTGCTGCAGGCCGACTGCGGGCCCAAGCAGTACAAGACGCTGCAGGCCTTCGCGAAGGGCTTCTGAGGCTGACGCACGCCACCACCACAGTCTGATAGGAACGGCGACGCCGGCACCCGCGCGGGACGCGGGTGCCGACGTCGCACGTCGTGACCGGGAGGACGACGACCACATGGACCTGAAGCCCAAGACCCTCGCGGTCGCGCTGGGGATCGCCATCCCCGTCATCGTCATCATGGCGGGGCTGCGCATCAACCCGATCCAGGTCGTGGTCAACGGCCTGCAGATCGGATCGGTGTACGCGCTGGTCGCCCTGGGCATCGCGCTGGTCTACAAGTCGACCAAGGTGCTGAACTTCGCGCAGGGCGAGCTGGGGTCGTTCCCGGCCATGCTGGTCCTGCTGGCCCTGCTGAGCTTCGACCGCAACGCCGAGATCGGCGCCGAGGTCAGCAAGGGTGCCCTCGTCGGCTACACCCTCGCCGCCATGGCGGTCGGCGCGATCCTGGCCATCCTCATCAACGTCGCGGTGGTGCAGCGCCTCAAGGACGCGTCCCCGGTCACCTCGCTCGTCGCGACCGCCGGGGTCATGCTGTTCTTCCTCGCGAGCCAGCTGCTGCTGCTCGATGCCAACGCCAAGCGCTTCCCGCGCTTCGTGGACGGCTCGTTCTCGCTGTTCGGCGTGCCGGTCCAGTGGCAGATGATCGTCGTGCTGCTGGTCATCGCCGGCGTCTCGTTCGCCCTCAGCGTCTTCTTCCGCACGCCCGTGGGCGTGGGCCTGCTGGCGACCTCGCAGGAGCCGTTCGCGGCCGAGCTGCACGGCATCTCGACCCGCACCATGTCCACGGTCGCGTGGGGCGCCGCCGGTGCCTTCGCCGCGCTGGGCGGCGTGCTCGGCGCCGGCGAGTTCCAGCAGTACTTCCCCGGCTTCATGACGGCCACGTTCCTCGTCCCGGCCTTCACCGGCGCGGTCCTCGGGGGCATCACCTCGATCGGCGGGGCCGTCTCCGGCAGCCTCCTGCTCGGGGTCGCGGCCGTGTTCGCGAACGAGATGGTCGTCAAGGCCAACCTGACCAGCCAGGTCCCCGGACCGCCGGTCATCATGACCTTCGTGATCCTGCTGGCCGTCCTCTTCGTCCGCCCGCGTGGCCTCTTCGGCAAGGAGGCCTGAGCCATGGCCGTCGACACCCGCTCCCTCAGCGACCTCGGTGCCGCCCTCTCGGGTGACCGCCTCGCCAACGACCCGCGTGTCAAGTGGCGCCCGTCCGCCGGCGGCTACGCCGCCCGGCTCACGGTCCACGCGCTCATCATCGGCACGGTCCTCGCCGCACCGGCGCTGCTGCCCGGCATCTACACCAACGTCATCTCGCGCGCGTTCGTGTTCGGGATCGTCGCGCTGTCGATGAACATCCTCATCGGCTACACCGGCCAGATCTCGCTCGGCCACCAGGCGTTCTTCGGCGTCGGCGCGTTCGCGTCGGGCTACGCCATCACCAACCTCACGATGCCGTTCGGGGCCGCGCTCGTCGTCGCCATGGTCGTCGGCGCGGTGACCGCCGTCGCCCTGGGCGTCATCGCCCTGCGCATCAAGGGCCTGTACCTCGCCCTCGTCACCATCACCTTCGGGCTCTTCGCCGAGCGGGTGGTGTTCTCCATCCCGGCGATCACCGGCGGTGGCGCCGGCATGGAGGCGGCCCGGCCGACGTGGGCACAGGGCGACCTCGCCTACGCCTACGTCTGCTTCGCCGCCCTCGTGCTGGTCTGGCTGTTCGACTGGCGGCTCACGTCGTCGAAGGCGGGCCGCGCCATCGAGGCCCTGCGCGACGACGAGCGCGTCGCCGCGTCGTGGGGCATCTCGATCACCTCGTTCAAGCTGCTCGCCTTCGTGCTCTCGGGCGTCATCGCTGGCCTCGCCGGTGGTCTGTTCGCCTCCATCGAGCAGGTCGTCTCGCCCATCACCTTCAGCTTCCAGCTCGGCCTGATCTTCGTGATCATGACCGTCGTCGGCGGCATCCGGTCGCGCCCGGGCGTCGTCATCGGCGGGTTCGTGTTCGCGACGCTGGCCACCATCCTGACCGTGGCGCACGAGACGCCGGGCTGGGGCATCGAGGGGGAGGGGGGCCTCGGGGTCTCCGCGACCCTGCCCCCGCGCATCATCCAGCTCGTGCTCGGGCTCGCCCTCGTCGGCGCCGCGGCGGAGCTCGTCCGTCACGGGGTCCTGCACTCCCGGGGGGTCCGGCGCGTCGTGCTCGGCGTGGTCGCGCTCGGCGTCGTGGGGCTCGGCGGCTGGGTCGCTCTCGGCGGGTTCCTCGGCTACTTCAGCCTCTTCAAGGCCATCACGGCCGACCTCGAGCCGCTCATCGGCGCGCTGCTGCTGCTGATCACGCTGATCCAGTTCCCGGGCGGCATCGCGCAGCAGCTCGCGCCGCTGCTGCGGTGGCTGCGGTTCCAGCCGCTGCACGGGGAGGAGACCGCGACGGTCGGCGGCGGGTCCGCCGGCGGCAGCATGGGGGCCCGCCCGTGAGCCCCCGGACCGTGCACCCCGCCAGCCCGGCCACGAAGGGAGCCTGACCGTGGCGACGCTCGACCGCATCTCCAGCCTGCAGACCCCGACGCTCGCCACGCCGGCGGCCGCCACGAAGGTCCCGATGCTGTCCTCGACGGACATCGGGATCCGCTTCGGTGGCCTCCAGGCGCTCCAGGGCGTGACGTTCGAGGTCAACGAGTACGAGATCGTCGGCCTGATCGGCCCCAACGGCGCCGGCAAGACCACGTTCTTCAACTGCGTGACCGGCTTCTACAAGCCCGACGACGGCGACGTCTACATCCGCGGCCAGCGGGTCACGGACCTGCGCCCCGACCAGCGGACCCACCTCGGCATCGGCCGGACGTTCCAGCAGGTCGGACTCGTGCGCTCCTTCACGGTGCTCGAGAACCTGATGGTCGCCCAGCACCAGAAGATCGAGTACGGCATCGCCGCCGGGATGTTCGGCATGCCCTGGTCGATCGAGGAGGAGAAGGTCATCCGCGAGCGGTCCTTCGAGGTCCTCGAGTACCTCGGGCTGCTGCACCTGGCCAACGAGCCCCTGTCGGGCCTCTCCTACGGGACCCTGAAGCAGTGCGAGGTGGCCGCGGTCCTCGCGACCGACCCCGACGTGCTGATGCTCGACGAGCCGCTCGCCGGCCTCGGTCCGGAGGAGTCCGAGGAGTTCGGCAACCGGCTCCTCGAGATGCGCAAGGAGCTCGGGCTCACCATCGTGATCATCGAGCACCACGTGCCGTTCATGCTGCGCGTGTGCGACTACATCTACGTCCTGAACTTCGGGCGGCTCCTCGCCGAGGGCCTGCCGGAGGACATCAGGACCAACTCGGACGTCGCCGAGGCCTACATGGGCGAGGGCGCGGCCACGCTGGCGTGAGGAGCGGACCGATGGCGAAGGAACAGGACGACGTCGAGGTCCTCGAGGACGTCGAGTGGCTCGTCGACGAGGACGGCACCGAGTTCTTCGTGGAGGACGGTGTCCGCTACGAGCTCGGCGAGGACGGCTACGCCTACCCCGTGGAGGAGGGCGTGCAGGTCGTCGTCGAGGAGCCGGCCGCCCGGGAGTCCGAGCCGCCGGCGCCGCCCGCGGACGCCACGCGGCAGATCCCGCGCGTGACGACCTCGGCCCGGACGTCCCCCGGCGGGCTCGCCGTCACCCCGTCGAGCGGTGCGCCGAACGGTGCCGCCACCGGCGCCGCGCCGGCGGCGACCGCCGCGCTGCGGCCGGCGAGCGGCGAGGCGCTGCTCGAGGTCCAGCAGCTGCGGTCCGGCTACGGCTCGCTGCCGGTCCTCCACGGCGTCGACATGGCGATCCGCCCGGGGGAGACCGCGGTCATGCTCGGCCTCAACGGCGCCGGCAAGACCACGACCGCCCTCAACATCTGCGGCGCCCTGGGCGCCACCGGTGGCCGGATCCTCTTCGACGGCAAGGACATCACCGACTTCAACCTCCGCAAGGCGGTCGACGCCGGCATCGTGATGGTCCCCGAGGGTCGTCGCGTGTTCCCGGACCTGCCGGTCCGACGCAACCTGCAGATCGGCGCGTGGTCGCACCGCAGCGAGTCCGACCTCGTCGAGCAGATGCGCGAGAAGGTCTACGACTACTTCCCGCGCCTGCGCGAGCGTGCCGACCAGCTCGCCGGGACCCTGTCGGGCGGTGAGCAGCAGATGCTCGCCATCGGCCGGGGGCTCATGGCCCGCCCGCGCCTGCTCATCATCGACGAGGCCTCGATGGGGCTCGCGCCCGTCATCGTCAAGGACGTGTTCGACATCGTCAGCCAGATCAACGACGACGGCACCACGGTGCTGATGATCGAGCAGAACGTCGGCGCCCTCGACGTCGCCGACGTCGGCTACGTCATGGAGCAGGGCCGGATGGTCCGCGAGCTGCGTGGCGACGACCTGCGTGACCGCAGCAAGGTCACCGAGATCCTGATGGGCTGAACCGCCCCGCGCGACACGGTCGCGCACCCGGACACGTCGGAGGCGGCCCCCCGGGGCCGCCTCCGCC
>JBKHXF010000026.1:0-114181 GCA_046566145.1 Actinomycetes bacterium | reverse complement strand
GGGCCCACCCCGCCGGTGAGGTGCACGTGCCGGATGGACGCCGCCACCCGGGAGCGCAGCCCCGCGTCGTCGATCCGGAACGCGGACAGCATCGTCTCGGGCACGGTCGTTCCCCTCGGTCGGTCGGGCCGCGTCCCCAGCGGTCCTGTGCCGCGTTTCAACTCAGCATCGACCCTCGGGTCAACCGACTGCGCGCTGCCCGAGACGCCTGAGGTGCCCGGTGTGCGTTCCGGCGCCTCGGCTTCACCCTGTCGACGGGCTCGTGCCCGAAGCGGAGCGGTGACAGCTCGTCCGCCGGGGGCGACGTCACGCGCGTCCCCCAGGCGGAGGTGCACAGACGTGGTTCTGGCGCCCAGCACCCGCGCAACGGATGGCTGCTTCGGGCTACCGTCTCCGCCGCCCGCCACACACCGCCGAAGGAGCGAGGCGATGCAGTCGATCCCCTCGCGGGGGACCGTCCTCGGACGGTTGCTCAGGTGGCCGCTGGACCGCGTGCCGGGTACGACCGCCATCCGGATCCCCTTCGGTCCGCTGCGTGGCGCACGCTGGACCCGTGAGGCGGGGATCCACTCGGCATGGCTGGGCCTGTACGAGCGTGCCAAGGTTCGCGAGTTCGCGTCGGTCCTCCGGGCAGGCGACACGGTCTTCGACGTAGGCGCGCACGCGGGGTACTACAGCCTCCTCGCCCTGCGCGCCGGCGCTCGTGTCGTCGCGGTCGAACCGAATCCGAGCAACCGTGGATTCCTCGCGAATCACTTCGCCATGAACGACTTCCACGACGGCGTCTGCGTGGTCGACAGCGCCGTCGGTGGGTCGGTCGGCACCGTGCGCTTCGACGTCTCTGGGTCCTATGTCGGGTCGATCTCCGAGGCGGGTTCGGTCGAGGTGGCCGTGACCACGTTGGACGAGCTCGCTCGCGCGCATGGCCAGCCGGACCTCATCAAGATCGACGTCGAGGGAGCAGAGGGCGACGTGCTCTTCGGTGCCCCGCAGGTGCTCGCCCGCGGAACCACGCTGTTCCTCGCACTGCACGGTCCCGAGCAGCGCGCAACGTGCCTTGAGCTACTGGCGGACCAGGGCTACGAGGTGACCGATGTCGCCGGAGACCCGATGGAGGTGTTGGCGCGCCCCAAAGCGCGGTAGCGCGGTCGCGGCGTGGGCTGTGACCAACGCAAGCGCGCTGACGTGCTGTGACTCGGGAACCTCAGGCGAGCACCGCGCTCTCGAACCCGAATCGATCGGGGGACATCTCAGCGCGGCGTCCGCAGCCGCTGACGGTGGATAGGGAGAGGATGCAACGACCGGATGATGTGGATCTCGGCGGCTTCACAGGTGCCGGGTACCACCGTGGACGGGGTCTGGTCTGGCAGGTCGCGTGGTTCGTCGTGTCGCGTGGTGCCTGGTCCCGGTGGTGGTTCCCCAGTCATCTCCGGAGCGCGGTGCTGCGGATGTTCGGTGCCCGCGTGGGATCAGGTGCCGTGATCCGAAGTGGGGTCCGGATCCACTGGCCCTGGAAGCTCACGCTCGGCGAGGACGTGTGGCTGGGAGAGGGGGCGTGGCTCCTGAACCTCGAACCCATCGAGGTGGGGGACGACGTCTGCATCAGCCAGGAGGCGATGCTCTGCACCGGCGGGCACGATCCAGGCTCAGCGACATTCGAGTTCGACAACCGCCCGATCCGGGTCGGCTCCGGGGCGTGGATCGGTGCCCGGGCACTCGTCCTGCCTGGTCGTGACATCCCCGAACGGGCCGTCGTGCCTGCGGGCACGACCGTTCGCCGCCGCCAAGACGTCGTTCTCCCCGACGTCGGTGACCGGGGATGAGTGACCCCGCACCCGCCGGCTCCGATCCGCTCCGCGGTCTGGCGGCCAGGTTCCTTCCGGATGGGGTCTCTCGCAGGAGCCTGTTGGCGCCGGTGTGGTCCAGCGTTGCGATCCAGCTGGCGTCCGCGCTGAGTGGCATCGCCTTGGCACGGGGGCTCGGTGCAGACGCTCGCGGGCTTCTCGCGGCCGTGACGCTGTGGCCGTTGACCGTGACCATGCTGCTCGAGTTCGGCGTGAGCGAGTACCTCACGGTGGAGACGGCCAGGCGTGGGCTCCGTCGTGGCGCCGGTCTGGTCAGGTCGGCGCAACGACTGGCTTTCCTCGCGACGCCCGTGGCGGGGGTGGTGGCGATCCTGTTGCTCTGGTCCCAGGACCGGGTCTCCCCGGCTCCGTTCGTCATCACAGGGTTCGCCTTCGTCTACCCACTGCTGAACCTCCGAACGCTCGCCTATGCGGGCGCCCTCAACGGCGCGGGCCATCACTCCTCGTTCCAGGCGATCCGGGTCCTGGTACCCGTTTCCAACGCGGTCGCGATGGTGGCCTTGTTCGCCGCAGGTCTGCTGACGGTCCCGCACGCCCTCGTCGTGATGGTGCTCGGGAACTGGCTCGCGCTTCGGATCGCCCGGTTGGGGTTCCGCAGGCGGATCGAGGATGACGGCGATCGAGCGTCCCTCAGGACACTCCTGCGGGGAGGCGTGGGCTTCCAGGCCTCGTCCGTGTTCGCCAACCTGGTCATGCGGGTCGACCAACTCGTCGTCGCCGCGGTGCTGGGGGACGCAGCCCTCGGTCTCTACGTCGTTGCGGTCACGATCTCCTCGCCGATCTCCACGCTCGCGGCCTCGCTGGCAGCCCTGGTGTTGCCCGACGTGGCCCGCGGAGGCGATCGTCGGCGCCGCTTCCTGTCGTACCAGGCCATGGTGCTCGTCGTCGGTGGCGTCGGCGCGACCGTGTTGGCTTTCAGCGTCGACGTCGTCGTGCCGCTCTTGTTCGGGACGGACTTCACCGGCTCGGTCCCAGCGAGTCGGTACCTCGCGTTCGCGGGCGTGCCCCTCGCGAGCATGCTGGTCACCGTCGCCGCACTCAAGGCAGCGGGAGACGTTCGAGGGGCAATCGCGGGGCAGGCGCTTGCGAGTGCGTGTGCGGCCGTCGGGCTCGCGGTGGTGCTGGGACGCTCCGGGATCCTCGGGGCAGCGCAGGTGTCGCTGCTCTCGTACGTCGTCGGCGCTACGTTCCTGTGGGCCCGCGCGGTCCGGTCTCTGTAGGCGGGTGGGGGAACGTGAGCGCGCTCGAGGTTCGACTGCCACGACAGGTGGTGTGGCCGGCCGTGCTGCTGGCAACCGGCGGGGTGGTCGGGCTGTTCGCGTCAGGCGTCAGAGGAAGCGACACACTCCTGGGCGCGGGCATCGCGCTGGCGTTCTTCGCCCTCGGCGTTGCCAACTGGAGACTCTCCGCCGCCGCGCTCGCCGTCTACACGGTCTTCGCCGGCTTCGTGACGATCGCGACATACCCTGCCACGGCTACGGCGTCACTCGCGAAGGACCTCCTGTTCGTCGCCCCGATCTACGTCGGACTCCTCGCCGACCCCGAGGCGCGACGCTCGGTCCGGATGCTCTGGGACGAGCACCGCTGGGTCGGTCGTTGCGTCATCGCGTTCGTGGCCGTCGTCGTGCTCCAGGTCTTCAATCCCAGCCTGCCGAGCATCGTGGTCGGTCTCGTCGGGTTGCGTGTCTGGGCGCTCTACCTGCCGTTCCTGCTCGTCGGCTTCACGTTGGCGAGGCAGGGCAGGGCGATGTCCACCCTCCGGTACCTGGCGGCCGTCTCGACCCTGCCACTCCTGATCGGCGTCGCCCAGGCCGCGCTGATGCGGGCCGGGCAGGCGGACCTCGCGACCTTCTGGTACGGCGAGGCCGGGCCCGCGATCACGCAGAGGTTCGCGACGTTCGAGATCGGCGGTGGGGTGATCACGCGGGTGGCCTCGACGCTGCCCCACACGGCCCAGTACTTCGCGTTGACGATGGCGGGGACCGCGGTCGGGTTGGCCTTGGTCAGCGCGGACGCTCGACGGAGTCCCGCCCACCGGGCCTTCCTCGGGCTCGCGGTCGTCGCCGGTCTCCTCAGTGGGGCACGCGGAGCCCTGTTCTCCGTCCCGCTCCTCGTGGCCATCTTCCTGCTCGTGCCCGGGAGGCGCCGTGCCGGGAGCGAGGCGGGAGGGCCGCGCCGAGCCGGGAGCCGCGCAGGGATCGCGGCGCTCGCGGCGCTCGGGCTCGTCGTCGGCAGTGCCGTGCTCCGCATCGACACCGTGGAGACCGTCACGTACCTGGGGGAGGTGGCGAGCGCGGAGTTCACCGACCTGGTCATCGATGGCACCAGCGAGGCGCTGGACGCGACGACGCTCGGGCTCGGGGCCGGGTCGAACACCAACGCGGCCCGGTACGTGTCCGCCGAGGGGACCTTGGTGGTCGACCGCTGGCTCGAGTCCTGGTACGTGAAGGCGCTCGTGGAGCTCGGCGTGGTCGGGCTGGTCGTGCAGGTCGCCCTCGTCCTCTCTCTCATGCTCGCGCTCCTCGGCGTCGCTCGGCGCGGCTCGGCACCGCGAGGGCTGGTGGCCGCCGCGGTCGCGCTCATCGGCTGGACCGCCTTGTACGCCGTGAAGGGGGGGTTCATGGACACCGAGCCGATGAACCTGCTCTTCTGGTTCGTGCCGGGGCTGGCCCTGGGGGCGGCGCCACCGCCGACGGTCGGTGACAGGTGAGGGTGCTGCACGTCATCGCTGGTCTGGCCTCCAGTGACGGGGGTCCTGCCCGAGCCGTGCAGGAGTGCGCCGCGGCCTCCGCGCTGCGCGGACACCGGGTCCGGGTCCTGGCCACGGACGCGGGTCTAGGCCCCGGCCGTCACCCCGAGTCGCCCGGCGGGGCCGTGAGCTACGAGCTGTTCCCCCACGTGGGCGATGGCCCTCTCCGGTACTCCCGCGGACTCAACAGCGCCATCAGGCACCACGTCGCCCGTGCAGACGTCGTGCACGTCCATTCGCTCTACATGCCGCACACGCTCGTCTCGCTCAGCGCAGCGGAACGTGCCGGTGTTCCCTGCGTGGTCCGTCCGCACGGGACCCTCGACAGCTATCAGCGTCGGCGGCACCGGGTCCGCAAGTCCCTGTGGGATCTGGTCACGCGCCAGCACGTACGGCTGGGCGCTGCCGGTGTCGTGCTCCACGCCGTCTCGGCGGTCGAGGCGTCGCAGATCAGGGAAGCGGTGCCGGACGCCCACGTCGAGGTCGCCGAGCTCGGTGTGGCCGGCCCCGAGCCGCAGGCCCCGGCGGAGCGACCCACCGTCCTCTTCCTCGGGCGTATCGCCGAGAAGAAGCGTCTTGACGTCCTGTTCGGGGCGATGAAGCGAGTCGTCGACGTCCACGCGGCCCCCGGCCCTCCACCGGTCCTCGTGCTCGCCGGCGAACGGCCGACCGACGTCGCGCGAGTTGACCGGATGCTCGAGGTCGCCGGCGTGCGAGCGTACGTCGAGCGGGTCGGGGTCGTCGATGGTGCTCGCAAGGCCGCACTTCTCGCGACCGCGTGGTGCACGGCCCTGGTCTCGGAGGACGAGAACTTCGGGGTGGCCGTCGCGGAATCGCTGGTCGCGGGGGTCCCGGTGGTGGTCTCCGACGAGGTGGCGATCGCGGACTTCGTGCGAGCCAACCCCGCGGGCGGGGTTGTCGTGCCGGTCGGCGACGAGCGAGCAGCAGCGCTCGCGCTCCGTGCGTTGCTCGATCGTCCCCGCGGGCTCGAGGAGCGGCGCCGGCTGAGCGCCGACGCGGTCGCGCGGTTCGGCCTGCAGGGGCTCGGCGAGCGACTCGACGTTCTCTACCGAGCCGCGGGAGCAGCCGGGCCGTGACGATCCCGAAGGTCCTCCTGAGCCATCCGCGAACCCAGCACGCGGGCGAAGTCGCACGCGCGCTCCACGAGCGTGGCTGGCTCGAGGAGTTCCACACCGGCTACCGGTACGGGAACGACGCCCCCGTGTGGACACGAGCCGACCGGCGGAAGCGGGGGCTGTTGAGGCTGCCCGATCGCGCCGTCCGTCGACACGGGTGGCCTGCGCTGCTGAGTCTCGTGGCTGGTCTGGCGACGCGTTCGGGGTGGCGGTCGGTGGCACTGCGGCTCGAGGTGGCGGCGGCCGCGAGCTTCGATGGCCGGGTCGCACGGCGGCTCGACCGGGGTGCGGGGGCCGTGACCGTGGTGCACGCCTACCAGGGAGCGGCCCGACGGACCCTGCGCTCGGCAGCGAGGTGCGGTGCCCTCGGGGTGCTCGAGGTCACGAGCCTGCACCACCACGCCCGCGGCGCGGGTGGCTTCGATCAGATCTACCCGACGAGGCTCCTCGATCGTGTCGAGGACGGGGTGACGGCGGAGCTCGCGGAGGCTGACGTGCTCGTGGTGCCGTCGGAGCACGTCGCGGCCGCGGTGCGCCACCGCTGCGGCGCAGGAGCGCGGATCGTCGTCGCGCCGTACGGCGTGGACCTCGGGTTCGAGTCGTCCGCTCCGGACGTGTCGGGCCCGCCGGTCGAGAGGCACGGCCTCGTCCTCGTGAGCAGCGTCTCCTCCCTGAAGGGACTCTGGGTCCTCGTGCAGGCGCTCGACCTGCTGGCGGACGAGGGACACCCCACCGTCGATGTCCGAGTGCTCGGTCCGGGCGGACGGGAACCCGGCTTGGACCGGGCACTGCGTGAGCACCCGTGGATCGAGGTCCGGGGCCAGGTCGACCGGGAGTCGGTGCGCCGGGCGATGGCTGGTGCTCGGGCACTCGTGTTCCCCTCGTTGGGTGACAGCTTCGGCCGTGTCCAGGTGGAGGCGCTCGCGTGCGGGACACCGGTGCTGGCCTCGGACGCGTGCGGGGCAGTCGTGACGGAGGGATGCGGTGCCGTCCACCCCGCCGGTGATGCGGCGAGGTTGGCGGCCGACATCAAGGCACTACTCGACGGGTCGCTACCCACCTCGGAGGACGCCTGCAGGGGCAGGGCGCGGGCGTTCACCTGGGAGGGCTTCGTCGAGTCGCTGGCCGACGCATACGCCCGGGTGCCGTCATGATGCTCGCCCCGGTCGGGGGCGTGGCCGAGCGACTCTCCGCACGGCTGGACGACCTGCGCGGTGCTGCCGCGATGCTCGTCGTCCTCGGGCACGCGCGGGCGCTCTCCTTCCCGCCCTTCAGCGACGTCTCCGCCGACGGGATTGGCCGTGTCGCCGTGCTCGCGGTCTACGCCGCGACCGGGCTCGGGCGCCAAGCGGTCTTCGTCTTCTTCGTACTCAGCGGCTACCTCATCCTCGGCTCTGCAGCAGGTGCCGCCGTTCGGTCGCCGACTCGCCCCGTCCGCACCTTCGTCTCGTCCCGGGTTGCGCGACTCGTCGTGGTGCACTGGCCCGCAATCGCGCTCACGCTGGTGCTGGACGCTGTCTCTCGGGCCACGATCCCGGACCGACTCGCGGAGGTCGCGAGGACGTCCGCCGTCCTGCCGGAGGCGGCCCTTCGGGCGCCCACGGCAGCAGAGGTCGTCGGCAACGCCGTGTTCCTCCAGACGGTCCTCGTTCGGCCTCTCGGGACGAACGGAGCGCTGTGGAGCCTCGCCCACGAGTTCTGGTTCTACCTCCTGGCGGCGGTGGGTGTCGCCCTCGTCGTCTCGGCCCGACGCGCGGCGATCGGCGTGGTCCTGGCGGTCGTGCTCACCGGTCTCGTTGCAGGCGACATGCTGGTCGGGCTCGCAGCCTTCCTCGGCGGGGGGGTCGCGCGATGGGCTGCGACGCGTTGGCCGCCTCGAGGTTCCGTCGCGGCCGTGGCCCTGAGACTGTCGCTCCTGACGGGGGGGCTTCTGCTCGCCGGTTCGGCGGTCGGAAGGTCCGACCTCCTCGCGATGCTGGCCGGCCTCTGCATCGCCGTCCATCTCTGGGCACTCAGTGCGGAGTCCCTGCCCCCCCAGGTGTCGGCGCCACGTCGCGCACTCCACTGGGTCGCCCGCACGTCGTTCAGCCTCTACGCGTTCCACCTCCCGGTCATGGTCCTGCTGGCAGCCGCCGTGGCGCCGTCGGTAGGCTCCGTCTCGCCCGGTTCCGCATCGCTGCTCATGGCCGCATTGGTCGCAACTTCGGCGGGATTCGGTGCGCTGGGGGCTGCGCTCCTCGAACGGCGCACCGACCTCGCTCGCCGGCTGCTCGGCGGGAACTACCCGCGCACCGTGGGAGGACCCGATGTCAACCCCTGAGCCAGTCCGCGTCGCACTCGTGGTCGCCAGTCCGGTTCCCTACCACGTTCCGGTGTACCGAGCGCTCGGTGACCGGGACGACGTCGAGCTTCGCGTCTTCTTCGGCTCCGACGAGGGCGTCCGTGCCTACACCGCAGGGTTCGGTGATGCGTCCGCAGTGTCCTGGGGAAGTGATCTGATCGCGGGGTACTCGTCCGAGTGGCTGCCCGGCGCTCGTGAGGCTCAGGTGCAGGCAGGGTTCCTCGCCCTACGGGGCGAGGGCATCGAGCGGCGGCTGGACGAGTTCGCCCCCGACGTGGTCTGGGTGCACGGCTACTCCTACCTCCTGATGGTCAGGGCCATCGTCCATGCCCTCCGGCGACGCGTGCCGGTCCTCGTGCGTGAGGAGCAGACCCTCCTGGTCCCACGTCGTGGTCCACGGCGGCTGATCCGAGCGCTCGTGCTCAGGCTGCTCCTTCGTCGCGTGTGGGCACTCGCGATCGGTGCGAACAGCCGGGCGTTCTTCCTCCACCACGGGGTGGCGCCGGAGCGCATCGGGCAGGCGAACTACCTGTCCGCGCTGCCGCTCGCGCCGCGCCTGCCGTCCGACGACGGGAGGCTGCGGCTGCTCTTCGTCGGCAAGCTCACGGAGAAGAAGGCGCCGGGCGATCTGGTCGAGTCCTTCGCAGCCGCCTTCGCGGGGCAGGACGGATCCCCGCGTCTCACGATCGTCGGCGATGGGCCGTTGAGGGGATCGCTCGAGCGTCGTGTCCGCGAGCTTGGGATCGAGCAGGACGTCGAGTTCGCGGGCTTCGTCGGCCGAGCCGACCTGCCGACGGTCTTGGCGCGGCATGACGTCTTCTGCCTGCCGTCGGTGGGGCACGAGACCTGGGGTGTGGTCGTCGCGGAGGCGATGGCGGCAGGTCTCGTACCGGTCGTGTCCACCCGCGTCGGTGCTGCGGCGGACCTCGTTCGTGACGGCTGGAACGGTCGCGTCTTCCGTGCCGGGGATGTCTGCGAGCTGGCGGGTGTGCTCAGCGAGCTCGTCGCCGACCCCGGCCGCGTGATCGAGATGTCCGCACGATGCGAGCAACTCATCGAGGGGTGGAGCCTCAGCACCGCGACCGAGGGGGTCGCTTCGATCCTCCGACGCATGGCCCGGGCGCACTGATGGCCCCGAAGATCGACCTCATCGGACTCGGTCCGGCCTCGAACGGCGCAACGCGGATCTTCGTGGTCGAGCTGGCGGCGGGTCTCACGGACCGGGGATGGAACGCGCGTCCGCTGCCGGCGCCGTCCCTGCTGGCAGGCCACGATCGTCCGGTGCTGTTGCGCCTCCTCTACTGGTACGCGATCCACCTTCCGGTCCAGGTGCTCCGTGGCGTGCGTGCGGTCGCATCGACGGATGTCCTGTTGGTCCAGCGAGCGGTCGTTCGCCCAGCGAGCCGGCTTCCGGCCGGCAGGTTCCTTCGCACCGTGCGCGCCCTCCTCAGGCGTCCCTGCACGCTCGTGTTGCACCTCGACGACCGTCTCGACGTCGCGACAGGTCGGCCCATGAGCAGCGTCGTCGAGGGGTTCGACCTCGTGCTCACCGGCAACGACGAGATCGCGGCCACGGTGCGAGCCTGCGGCGTGCCGGTGGCGCAGCTCCCCGGCCCGATCGCGGTCGAGCGTTACAGCGGTCCGAGGCGCGCCGCGGCGAGGACGGCCCCGGTCATCATCGGCTGGGTCGGCACCGACGTCACGCAGGTCGAGCGCTTGCTCGCGGAACTCGGCGACACCCCTCCCGTTGGCGACGATGTCGCGTTCCGCGTGGTCGGTCCGCGAGCCCCGCGGAGCCGATCGGGCATCCCGGTGGACTTCGTCCCGTGGCACCCGGAGCGTCGCTACTCGGTGTTCGCGGATCTGGACGTCGGCATCATGCCGCTCGAGGAGGGCCCGTACGCGAGGGGCAAGGAGGGCTACAAGATCAAGGAGTACATGGCCGCGGGCCTCCCCGTCGTGGCCACCGACACCCCACACAACAGGACGTTGGTGGCCCACGGGGAGACGGGCATCCTGTGCGTCACGACCGGCGAGTGGCGCAGCGCCCTCTCCGCCCTCGCCTCGGACCCCGAGGAGCGTGAGCGACTGGGTGAGAACGGGCGTCGGCAGGTGCAGCGGTTCCGGACGGAGCGCGTGCATGACGACCTGCACACCCTCCTCATCGGAATGCTGTCGGGCTCCGCGTCCCCTCAGGCCTACGTCGGTACGCGGCCGGACGTCACCTCCCTCATCGCTCCCGGAGACCACGACCTCCGTGTGCTCGACGTGGGCTGCAGCGATGGAAGCCTCGTGCGTGGTCTCCGGTCCACGGTCCCGGTGTCGCATGCGACTGGTGTGGAGTACGACCCGGACCTCGGTGCTCGGGCGATGGCAGCGATGGATCGGGTCCTCGTCGACGACGCCGTGGCTGCCGTCCGACAGCTCTCCCTCGAGGGGCAGAAGTTCGACTGCGTGGTACTGGCGGACGTACTCGAGCACCTGCCCGACCCATGGGGGCTCGTCGAACGCATCCCCGAGGTCTGTGCCGAGGGCGCCCAGGTCGTCATCTCGCTCCCCCACGCCGGGCATCTCACGATGTTCACCTCCCTGCTGGCGGGTCGTTTCCCCCGTCGGGACCGTGGGTTGTTCGATGCCACCCATCTGCGGTGGTTCGGGGAGCGGGACTTCCTCGAACTCTGTGAGGGTCTCGGCGTGGTGGAGGCGACCAACCATCAGCTCCGGCTACTCGACGTCCCGACGCCCCTCGACCGGTTGCTCCCGCTCCTCGGCTGGCCCCGTCGCCTCTTCCGATACCAACTCATCGCACGCGTCCGAGTGCGAGCCGACAGGGAGAGCTGATGAAGCCGCTCGCCATCGTCGTCCCGACCCTCGACGAGGAGTCCCACATCGCCAGGTGCCTGTCAAGTGTGCACGGTCTGGGTGACCTGGTCGTCGTGGACTCCGGCAGCACCGACGGAACAGTCCACCTTGCCGAGTCGCTGGGGGCTCGTGTCGTTCACCAGGACTGGCTGGGCTACGCCGCGCAGAAGAACTTCGCCCTCGAGCTGCTGGAGCACGAGTACGAGTGGGTCCTGCTGCTCGACGCCGACGAGGTCGTCAGCGCCGACGTGGCGCGGGGAGTCGCCGCGGTCGCTGCGGCGGGTCCTGGACAGGGACCGGCCGCGTACCGAATCGCTCGACGCAACTACTTCCTCGGGCGCGAACTGCGGCACTGCTGGTGGTACCCGGACTACCAGATCCGGCTCGTTCAGCCGCGCACAGCCCGGTTCGAGGAGCGAAGTGTCCACGAGCACCTGGTCATCGCAGGTGAGGTCGCGACGCTCCCCGGTGACCTGCACCACGAGAACCTCAACGGGTTGTCCGCGTTCCTTTCGAGGCACAACCGATACTCCACACTCGAGGCGCTGGAGATCGTGCGATCAGGGGATGCGGAGGCCGCCAGGTCAGCAGCCCGCGACCTTCTCGACACCCGAACGCGGGCGCGGCGATGGGTCAAGGAACGCCTCTGGTACCGCCTGCCGGCCCGCCCGCTCATCAGATTCCTCTGGCTGTACGTCGTCCGTCGCGGGTTCCTCGATGGACGGGCTGGGTTCATCTACTGCTGCCTCATCGCCTTCTACGACGCCGAGACGAACTTCAAGGTCTACGAACACGACCGGCAGGGGAGGTCAGCGTTGCCGGACCGTGCCCCAGGCGGGCTGCAGGCCGCTTCGCGGGGGAGACGGGGCCGCCATCCCTCCGCCGATCCGCCTGAGGATCGCGCAGGTCTGGGGCGGGTCCGATGAGGGGCGGTGACGTGGCACGCCGGATGCTCGCTCGGACGACGCGGCACATCAGCTGGTCGAGGCGTCTGCCGCAGGAGCTCGGCGGCGCCAGCCTCTTGGTCTCAACCGAGGGTGGCCTGAAGTACCTCCGACTGAACCTCAGGGACGTCGACCCCCTGCTCGAGACCTTCGCGCGACGGGCCGTCCGGCCCGGTGGCACCGTCTGGGACATCGGCGCGAACGTGGGGCTCTTCACCTTCCTCGCCGCAGGCATGGTTGGCCACGAGGGGCGTGTGGTCGCCCTCGAACCCGACCCCGTCCTCGTGGTGCAGCTGCAACGCTCTGCCCGTCGCAACCCCGAGCTTCACGTGACGGTGCTGCCGGTCGCGGCTGCTGCGGAACCCGGCATCGCGGAGTTCGTCGTCGCAAGCAATTCGAGGGCGACGAGCCATCTCAGCGGCTTTGGCGCGACCCAGGCCGGCGGGGTCCGGTACCGCCAGTCGGTCGTCGTCACCACCCTGGATGACTTGGCGGCATCCCTCCCGCCCCCCGATGTGCTGAAGATCGATGTGGAACGGGCGGAGGCCGAGGTCCTTGCAGGGGCGCGACGCGTTCTCGCATCCGCCCGTCCGGTGGTCCTCTGCGAAGTCGGTGCCGACGCGAGGGATGCCGTCGCAGCGGAGCTCGACCGGGCCTCTTACGTCCTCATCGACGCGAGCACCGGACGCGAGGTCGATGTTCCTACGTACTCGACCGTCGCGTACCCCGTCGAGCGGACGGAGGAGGCGCGCCGGGTGTGGGGCTGAGGTCGGTGCTCTGCGAGTCGTGGGTCGAAGGTCCTCCCACCCGTCGGTGAGGCCTTCCGGACAGCGGACGACGCGCTCCGGCCCGCACCCTGCGGACAGGTCGTTCGTTGGTGGCTGGCTGGTCGCGGCAGCTCCCGGGGGCAGGGGCAGGAGGAGTCTCCCACGCCGGTGTGTCGCGCGGCGGTGGCTTGGGCGGGAGGGGGCACGGCTCGCGGGTCCTCAGCCCCGTACCTTGCGCGGCGCCCCTCCACCGCGAAGGCAGAAGCGTGACCCGACGCACCATCCGGCTTGTCTTCGCCGTCGGTGCCCTCGTGCTCGTCGCTACGGGGGGCCTCTTGGTCGCCGACGCCTTCGTGGCGCGACGGTCGTTGGAGGCCGCCCAGCGCCACGTCGCCGCCGTTCCGTCTCAGATGTCTCGAGGCGATGTGATGGGCGCCGAGGCGACCCTCGCTGATGCGCGGCATGCGGTCGATGCCGCGTTCCACCGCACCGACGGCCTGCGCTGGGACCTCGGGGTCCGACTCCCGCTCGCAGGCCGATCACTGCGCATCGTCAGGGAGGTCGTCTCAGTCGCCGACGCCTCCGTCGGTGTCGTTGCCGATGCCGTCGAGCCCGGCACCGAGTTGCTGGGTGTCGCAGGCCGTGTCGAGTTGCGCCGGCCGGACCGGGGTATCGCCGTGGATCGGATCGGTGAGCTCGGCGCACGTCTGGACGAGATCGACACCGGCCGGCTTGCCACCGCCCGCAACCGCCTCGCCGACGTGCCCGGCCACTGGGTCCCCGAGCTCCTGCGCGTCAACCGGGCCGAGGTGCTCGAGCTCGCGGATCGATCGATCGCGACGGTCGAGGACGCGAAGGACGCCGTGGCCCTGCTGCACGGGTTCCTCGGGTCCGACCAGCCGCGGCGGTACTTCCTCGCGATGCAGAACTCGTCCGAGATGCGCGGTACCGGGGGACTGATCGGGTTCTTCTCCATCCTGACCGTGGACGACGGCCGGTTCTCTGTCACCGCCCCGGAGGTCTACTCGCCGCTCGCGGTGTCGGAGCGGGGGGTCTTCGCCCCCGTCCAGACGAGCGATGAGTTCCGCACCCTGTACGCCCAGTTCGACGCCGACGGGTTCCTCGCGAACGTGAACATGGACCCGGACATGCCGACCGTCGCGCCGGTGATCCTCGACATCTACGAGGACCGGCGCGGGGAGCGGCTCGACGGGGTCGTCGCGCTCGATCCCGTCGGCCTGTCGCTGCTGATGCAGGCCATCGGACCGGTCGACCTGCCCGACGAGCTCGTCGTCCCCGGCGTGCCTGACCCGGTGCCACCGGCTCGCATCCCTGAGCTCACGATGGTCGAGGCGTACGACCTGTTCGGGGGGCCGAGCACCGACCGCAAGGAGTTCCTGGGCGCCTTCGCGCAGGAGGCCTTCTCCTCGATCTTCACGAGCGACTGGGACGCCGTCGCCCTCGGACGGAACGCCGGCCAGGCGGCGGGCCGCCGCACGCTGCAGCTCTGGTCCCGCGACGCCGAGGAACAGGCGACCATCGAGCGGCTCGGGCTCGCCGGGGCGATGCGACCGCTCACCGAGGGCGGGGACCTGCTCGCCGTCACGGGGAACAACGCCGCCGGCAACAAGCAGGACGTCCACGTCGCCCACCGGATCACCGGGCGCATCGACCTCGCCGCCGACGGCTCCGGGTTCGTGCGACGGACCGGCACGCTGGAGGCCGCCGTCGAGAACCCGCTGCCCACGTCGGGGCGGGACATCTACATCATCGGTGCGCACCCGCTCGGCGCGGCCTCGCGGGACACGTGGGGCTCCGAGATGGGCCTCAACCGCACCATGCTGTCCGTCTGGGCCCCCGACGGCACGACGTTCCCCGCGCTCCGGGTCGACGGCGAGGTCGTGCCGGGCCGGGCCGGCCGCATCCACGGCAACGCCACCGTGAGCCACTTCCTCGAGACCCCCTCCGAGTCCACCCGCAGCATCGAGGTCGACCTGCAGGGCGCCGCCCGCGTCACCCCCGACGGTCCCGACCGCATCTACGACCTCACGTTGTGGCGGCAGGGCAAGGCCATCCCGGACCACTGGGACCTCACCATCGCCGCCCCGGAGGGCTGGGAGGTCTCGGCCGTCGACGTGACCGGAGGCGGCAACGGGCAGGGGATGGGCGTCGGCGGGGACGGCCGGCCCGTCACCGGCACGGTCGTCGGCGGAGAGGCCCGCATCCGCGGCGCCGCCACCCAGGACGTCCACGTCCGGGTCCGCCTGTCACGCCCGCTCCTCGGACGCATCGTGGACGCCTTCACGGGCGGCGGGCTCTGATCACCTCGCCCGGGTCACACGCGCCGGTACCGTTCCGGGGCGTCGGGACGACGATCGTGTTCGGGGGAACGCTGCGATGAGCTCGCTGCAGGTCGGCTCGGGGGCCGTCGAGACGCCGGCGGGCTCGCGCCGGGCGGTCGCGCGCCGGCGGCGGCAGGCCACGGCCCAGCTCGTCGCGCTGACCGACGCGTTCATCCTGACCGTGTCGTTGCTCGCCGCGTACGCGATCCGCTTCGAGCTCCTCGGCGTCGACGGGATCTCCGTCACCACGGTGGAGGGCCTCGTCGTCCTCGCCCTCCCGGGGGTCTGGCTGTTCTTCCTCCAGCGCTTGGGCTGCTACCGACCCGAGTACCTCAACGCCACCGCGGATGCGTTCCGCCGGTACGTCGCGGGCGTGCTCGCCGGGGTGGTCGCCGCGGGCTTCCTCTCGTTCGCCCTCGAGCTCAACCTCTCCCGCGGGTTCATCGGCCTCATCGCCCTCAGCGCGCTGCTCCTCGGCGGGCTGCAGCGGCTCTGGCTGCGCCGCCGGCTCATCGGCCGGCTGTCGGTGGGGGGCGACCTGCGCCAGTCGACCCTGCTCGTCGGGCTCGACGACGAGGCGCTGCAGCTCGTCGACGCGGTCCGGCAGGCCCCGAAGTCGGGCTACGAGATCGTCGGGTGCCTGCTCGACGTCGACGCCTCGACGGGTGCCCGTCGCCGCTCCGACCTGCCGGTCCTCGGCACCGTCGACGACCTCGACGACGTGCTGGCCGACAACGACATCGGGCTGGTGCTCGTGGCCCCGACCGCCGTGGCGGCGGGCACGCTCGACGCGCTCATGGCGCGGCTCGAGTCCTCCGAGGTCGGCGTGGCGGTGGCGCCCTCGCTGTTCCAGGTCGTCACCCGGCGGGTCGCCATCGAGTCCGTCGCGAACGTCCCGATCCTGCACGTCGACCAGGTGCGGCTCGACCGGTGGAAGTCGTTCCAGAAGCGCACCCTCGACGTGGTCGTGGCCGTCGGTGCCCTCGTCGTGCTGAGCCCGCTGATGCTCGCGGTCCTCGTCGCGATCAGGCGGGACTCGCCCGGGCCCGTGCTGTTCTCGCAGGAGCGTGTCGGCAAGGATGGGCGCCGCTTCCAGATGCTGAAGTTCCGCTCCATGGTCGTCGACGCCGAGGCGCAGCTCGATCGCATCGTCCACCTCAACGAGGCCGAGGGGCACTTCTTCAAGATGAAGGAGGACCCACGCGTCACGCGTGTCGGGCGCTTCATCCGCAAGTGGTCCATCGACGAGCTCCCGCAGCTCGTCAACGTGCTGCGCGGGGACATGTCGCTCGTGGGGCCGCGCCCGCCGGTGCCCTCCGAGGTCGCCGAGTACGAGCCGTGGCACCACCGGCGCCTGCGCACCCGCCCCGGCCTCACCGGCGTGTGGCAGACCTCGGGCCGCAGCGAGGTCGCGTTCGACGAGGCCGTGCGCATGGACATCTTCTACATCGAGAACTGGTCCTTCGGGTACGACCTGTTCCTGCTGCTGAAGACCGTCCCGACGGTGCTGCGTCGCGAGGGCGCCTACTGAACCCGCGGCGCCTGCCGGTCGTCCAGGGGGTACGTCGGGGGTCCTGGTGTGGATCCGCACCACGTCGGGCTTCCCCTCGGGCCGCGGGTGTGCGATGCTCGGCGGTACGCCTCCCGCGGAGGCGTCGCGCCGGACGGGCCCCCCTGACTCGTCCGGCGCAACGCGTTCGGGGGCCGCTCCGGTAGCGTCGAGGTGCCGCCGACCGGCGGCGGAAGCGGCCACGGGGGGTCCGGGTGCACGCGGTGCGCAACGTCACGGTCGTGACCCCGACCTTCGCGCCCGAGGCCGTCGGCACGCCCCACTACGTCGGGGACCTGGTCGAGGGCATGGTCGCCGCCGGCGTCGACGTGCAGGTGGTCACCCAGCAGCCCTACTACCCGCGCTTCGAGCGGTTCCAGGGGTACGGACGAGCCACCCGGCGAGACACCGCGTGCGGGGCGTCGGTGTTCCGCGTGCCGACCATCGTGCCGAAGGAGGGCCGGGCCCTCTGGCGTGCTGCCAGCGAGGTCAACCTCCTGCTGCAGGTCCTGCTCGCCGTCCTGTCCGGTCGGGTGGCGCGGTCGTCGCACGTCCTCGCGGTCAGCCCCGGGGTGCCGTTCGCGGTGCTCGCCGGTGCGCTGGTCCGCCGGCGCGGCGGTCGGCTCGTGGTTGTCGTCCACGACGTCCAGTTCGGCCTCGCGGCCGTCGCGGTCCGCCGGGGCGGCTCGTGGGTCGGGCGGCTCGCCCGGGCCGTGGAGGTGTGGGCGCTCGGACGCGCCGACCACCTCACGGTCCTGAGCGACGAGATGGGCGCCGCGCTCGTGGCAGCGGGTGTCCGGGCGCCCGTCACCGTCGTCCCCCTCTGGCCGACCGTGCCGGTGGACGTGGCGGCGCCGGAGACCCCCGGCACCGTGCTGTACAGCGGCAACCTGGGTGCCAAGCAGGGCGTCGGGCTGCTGCTCGAGGTCGCGGAACGGCTCGCTCGTGAGGCGCCGTCGGCGCGGCTGGTGATCCGGGGGCAGGGTGCCGAGCGGTCGAGCCTCGAGCGGCGCGCCGCGGAGCTCGGCAACGTCGTGCTCGAGGACCTCGTCCCGGCCGAGGAGCTCGCGGCGGCGCTCGCCGCCGGGGCGGTGCACGTTGTCCCACAGCTCGACGAGGGCGCCGCGTTCGCCGTCCCGTCGAAGGTGTTCAACATCCTCGCGGTCGGCCGCCCCGTGGTCGTGACCGCGTCGGAGGGGACGACGCTCGCCGGGTTCTCGGCGGCCGTGTCGGCGGTGCGTCGGGTCCCGCCCGGCGACGCCGGCGCCGTGGCCTCCGAGGTCGTCGCGCTCCTCCGGGACGATGACCTCCGTCACGAGCTGGGCCGGCAGGCTCGCGACTGGATGCGCCGACACGCCACCCGTGACGTGGCGGTCGCGTCGACGATGCGGCTCCTCGAGGGACCGGCCGATCCGCGCGTGACGGACCAGGCGGGCGCCGGAGCTGGCGGGGGGACGGGCGGTGCGGTCGGCGGCATCGGGGGGTAGCGCGGACGACCCGGTGCCCGGACCGGGGTGGGGGCCCAGCGCCGCTGTTCGGGGTGGTCGGTTCGGTGCGCGCGGGGTGCGCCGTCCACAGCGCTGGTCGAACATGTGTTCGACTCTCGGGATGGGCGCGGGTAGGGTGTGCCGTGCTGGTGGGGGCGCTGGCGGGTGGGTCCGAGGGGCCGATCCCGTCGTCGTTGCCGTCGGACGCTGGAGGGAACGGTGGGAGCCGTCACCGTGGGGGGTCGAGCGCACCGCCCTCGTGCGTGCTCGCACCGGGGGCTGCTCGCGGCGGAGCGGCGTCCGGGGTACGACGCGCAGGGTCCCGGCGGGCCGGGCGAGCCGGGTGGGCCGGGCGAGCGTGGCGGGCCGGGCGAGCCGAGCGGGTCCGGCGGGTCGGGGGCGTCCGGCCGGCCGGTCGTGGCCGGCGGCTCGGGTGTGTCCGGGGTGGGTGAGCTCCTCGGGTGCCTGGCGGCCGCCGGCGCGTCGCTCGACGCGGCGCGGGCGGCTCGCCTCGACACGGCGACGGCGCCCGAGCTGGAGGAGTCGCTGCGGCGCGTGGCCGGGCTCGAACGCCAGCTCGCCGAGCTGCGCGGCCGGGTCGTCGCGACGGCGGAGCGCTCGGGGGCCGTCGCCGACGCGGGGGCCGCCGACACGACCGCGTGGGTCAAGCAGGCCTCCGGGGTCTCCGGGCGGGCCGCGAAGCGCCAGGCCGAGCTCGGCCGCGCCATCTCCGCCGCCCCGTCCCTCGGTGACGCGCTGGCCGACGGGCGCATCGACGTCGAGACCGCCGAGGCCGTCGGGGCAGCCGTCCGACGTGGCCGGCTCGGCGCCGGGGAGGAGGTCGTCGGGGAGCTGCTCGACGTCGCCACCTCCGGCCGGACCCCCGAGCAGGTGCAGGCCGAGATCCGGCGCAGGGAGGCCGCCGCCGACCCCGTGCGGCTCCTCACCGACCACCGGGCCGCCCGCCGGCGCCGCAGCGTCCGCCGGTGGTGGCGGGACGACGGGATGCTGGAGGGCACGTTCCTCCTCGACGCCGTCAACGGCGCGCTCGTCGACGAGGTGCTGGCGTCCTGCACGCGCCCCGACCCGGCCGGCACCCCGCTCCTCGAGCGCCGCGGCGCCGAGCAGCGCCGCGCCGATGGGTTCGTCGCCGTCTTCCAGCTCGCCGCCGGCGCGGTGGGGCTCGCCTCCGCCTCGCCGGACGGGCGCGCCGCCGCCGTCGCCGCTCGCACCGAGGCGGGGGACGGCGCGGGCTCGGGTGCCGCCGGCGCGGTGGCGGGCGCTGCCGGTGGCGTGGCGGGCGTCGCCGGTGGGGTGGCGGGTGTCGGACACCGCTCGGTGCGGCCCCAGGTCACGGTCGTCGTGCCCGTCGAGACGCTCGAACGCCGCGCCGGCGGCGCGTGCCCGTGCGGCTCCGGGACCCTCGACCCCGTCCCCGAGGTGGCGGCCGAGCTCGCCGCCGGCGGGGGACCGGTGCCCCACGAGGTCCTCGACCGGCTCCTGTGCGACAGCACGCTCGTGCGCCTCGTCGTCGACGCCGCGGGTCGGCCGCTCGACGTCGGCCGTGCCACCCGGACGTGGTCCGGGTCGCAGCGCCGCGCGATCGTCGCGGTCGACGGTGGGTGCCGCTGGCCCGGCTGCGACCGGCCGCCGGCGTGGACCGAGATCCACCACGTCCACTGGTGGCGCCACGGCGGGCCGACCGATCGCGACAACGGGGTGCTGCTCTGCACCTTCCACCACCACCGCGTCCACGACGACGGCTGGACCATCGTCCTCGACCCCGCGACCCGTGAGGTCACCGTCCGGTCCCCCGACGGGACCCGGACCGAGCGGTCGCAGCCGACCGGCGCCGCCGCCCGGCTCGCCGCCGGCGCTCGGCTCGCCACTGCCCCCCGGCTCGACCTCGCGGTCGCCGACGATGCGGCCGGCGTCGGGACCGGCGATGCGACCGGCGATGCGACCGGCGATGCGACCGGCGATGTGACCGAAGGGCGCGGGCCACCCCATGACTGAGACGCCCGAGGCCTCGCGTGTCCAGAAACGTCGGCGGCCCGTTCATCTACCCGGACCCGGTCGGGGCATCGCGTCGGGGCGGGCGGGCGAGCGTGCGGCCGTGGACACCTGCTGTGCGGTTCCGGCGCGTCGGAGGACGACGACGCCACCGTGCGTGCTGGCGGGCGTACCGTCGACAGGTGGTCCCCGGCGGACCACGGGTGGGATCCGTCCCACCCGGCGTCGGACCCGCGGACACGCGGGACGTGGAGGGCGAGCGGTGCACACACGACGACAGCAGGAGCGCTCGGGCCGGATCGGGCGGCGAGGGACGGGTCGCGTCCGCGCCACCGTCTCGGT
Organism: Actinomycetes bacterium; assembly: GCA_046566145.1. Lineage (GTDB taxonomy): Bacteria > Actinomycetota > Nitriliruptoria > Nitriliruptorales > Nitriliruptoraceae > JBKHXF01. Next base: position 93,784 of record JBKHXF010000026.1, on the reverse strand, counting down.
CGTCGGGCTCGCCGCGACCATGCTCGTCTCGGCCGGCGCCGCCGCCGGCGCCGGCGCGGCGCCCAACCAGGGGACGGGAGGCGTGAGAGGGTCCGGCCAGGTCGCCGGCGGCGGGTCCACGGGGCGGGCCGAGCGGGTCGCCGGGCACTGGAGCACGGCACGGCAGGCGGCGGCGAGCCCGCGCGACCTCGTCGTCGACCACCGGGGGCTCGGCTACCTCCGAGGCGCCGGCGGTCGGCTCGCACCACACGGGCACGCCCGTCCCGCCGTGGCACCCCCGCTGGCCGCGAGCCTCCCCGCCGGCGCGGACCGCCCGGACGCGGCGGCCGGACCGGCCAAGGGCGCGCCCGCGCCCGACGACACGACCCCGCCGGCCGTCTCGGGCCTCGACCCGGCCGCCGGCGCGACGATCGGCGCCAGCCACCCGTTCCGCGCCACCGTGACCGACGCCGGCGGGCTCCGCAGCGTCACCTTCGACGTCCGCAGCCCATCGGGGGGCATCCAGTCCTTCGCCGCCGGCCAGCTGGTCGGGACCGACGTGTGGGGGGTCGACCTCACCGGGTTCAGCGACGGCGCCTGGTCGTGGCGGGTCGTCGCCAAGGACACGGCCCGCAAGGGCGGCAACACCACCACGACCGACTGGACGCCGTTCACGGTCTCCACCGGCGGGGGCACCCCGCCCCCGCCGCCACCCCCGAGCGGCACCTGCGGCCCGACCGCCGAGGCCGAGTGGACCTGCGCCGGGGCCGTGCAGACCGCCGCCGGGCGCGTCTACTTCGAGATGCCCGCCAACCGCAAGGCGACCCGCTGGGCCGGGTACGTCTGCTCCGGCACCGCCGTGACCGACGGCACCACCGGACGCTCGCTGGTGCTCACCGCCGCGCACTGCGTCTACGACGACGTGGCCAAGGTGTTCGCCCGCAACGTCCTGTTCATCCCCGACCAGGCTGGCACCACCGGGACCGGCACCGACCGTGACTGCACCAACGACCCCGTCGGCTGCTGGGCCCCGACCCACGGCGTCGTCGACGTCGACTGGACCACCCGCACGTTCCCGGCCAACATCCCGTGGGACCTGGCCTACTACGTCGTCCCCGACAGCGGGGCACACAGCGGCAACCCGGCCACCTCCGACGCGCTCGACGTCGCCGTCGGGCACCTCCCGGTCAGCGACGCGACCCCCACGATGGGCGCGCTCACCCACGCGCTCGGCTACTCGTACTCGGCCGACCCGCAGTTCCGGTACTGCGCCGAGGGCCTCGCCGTCGAGTCCAGCTACGGGGACTGGTGGCTCGGCGGGTGCGAGCTGTCCGGCGGCTCGTCCGGCGGGCCGTGGGTGCAGCCGATGGACACCGGCGCCGGCAGCGGCCCGATCGTCAGCGTCAACTCCTGGGGCTACTCCACCCAGCCCGGCATGGGCGGCCCGAGGCTCGACACCGCCGAGGCGGCGTGCGTGCTGGCGCAGGCCACGACCGCCGGCGCGACCAGCAGCCGCGGCACCGTCGTGGACTGCTGACGCCCGACCCTCGCCCGGCCCGACCCCCGTCCCGCCTGGCCCGCGTGACCCCGCCACCGGCAGGGCCGGGCGGTGGGTCCCGGGGCACCTGCGGATGGGTCGGACGCCGGTGATGGGCGTTCTGCGGCCGGGGCCGTGCGGACAGGGGTGGGCGGCTCGACAAGGGTGCTTGCAGGATGTAGCGTTCTGCTAGGTCGTGAAACGCTTCACGAACGGGGCCCTCCCACCCCAGAGGCGACCGACCTGACACAACTCCAAACTGGCAGGCTCGACCCTCTCCCGCTCCCGGAAGAGCTTGCCCTCGGCGCCCCAGGACTCCCTCCCGCTTCCTGGGGCGCCTCTCTTTCTCCAGGTCCGGGTTCGCACCGTGCCCACGCCTCGACACGCGCCGGCGGCGGCTGGTGGGAGACCCTCCCGGCCGGCCGGACCTCCCCGTCCCCGGCCGAGGGGAACCGAGTGGACGCGCACCTCCTGATCACGGGCGTCGTGCTGCTCGTGCTCGTCGTCGCGCTCGTGCGCGAGACCGTCGCGCCAGCGCCGGCGGTCCTCGCCGCCGTGGTCGTCCTGACGCTCGTCGGGATCGTCGAGCCCGAGACGGCCTTCGCCGGGTTCTCGTCGTCCGCGACCCTCACCGTGGCGGGCCTGTTCATCGTCGCCCGCTGCATCCAGGACCACACCGGCCTCGACCTCGCGCTGCGCCGGCTGCTGGGCCAGGGACGCTCCGAGACCGCGACCCTGACCCGGCTGACGCTGCCGCTGGTCACGCTCTCCGCGGTCATCGCCAACACCCCGCTCGTCGCCGCCACCGCCCCGATGGTCCGCGGCTGGGCCGAGCGCACCGACCGGCCCCCGTCGCGCTACCTCATGCCCGTGTCGTTCGCGGCCCTGCTCGGCGGCGTCATCACGACCATCGGCACCTCCACCACGCTGGTCGTGTCCGGCCTCGTCGAGTCGAGCCTCGGCACCCCGTTCGGGTTCCTCGAGATCACCCCGGTCGGCCTGCCCGTCGCGCTCGCCGGGGCCGTCGTGCTCATCGTCGCGGCCCCGCGGCTGCTGCCCGACCGCTCCTCCGCCGGCGAGCGGGTCGCCGCCCACGAGCGCGACTACGTCTTCCGCATGACCGTCGACGCCGGCGGCCCGCTCGACGGCGCCACCGTCGCCGAGGGCGGCCTGCGCGCCCTCGACGACCTGTTCCTCGTCCGCATCGACCGCGACGGCCACGAGATCGCGCCCGTCGGACCCGACGACGTGCTGCGCGGCGGCGACGAGCTCGCCTTCGTCGGCCGCATCGACCACGTCCGGGAGTTCACCCACGAGGGGCTCACCCACGCCGAGCAGGGCCAGCTGCACCTGCTCGACGGCGACCTGCACGGCCTGCACGAGGTCGTCATCGGGCGCTCGTCCGACCTGGTCGGGCGCACCCTCAAGGAGGCCAGCTTCCGGGGCCGCTTCGGGGCGGCCGTGCTCGCCATCCACCGCGCCGGCGGCCGCGTCGAGCAGAAGCTCGGCACCGTGCCGCTCCTGCCCGGCGACTCGCTGCTGCTCCACGCCGGGCCGTCGTTCGCCGAGACGTGGCGCGACCACGGCACGTTCGCCGTCGTCGTCCCGCTCGACGACACCTTCGCGAGGGCCAGCCGCCGGCGCTGGTTCGTCATCGCCGTGGTCGTCGCGATGGTCCTCGTCGCCGCGACCGGCCTGACCTCCACGTTCCTCGCCGTCCTCGGCGCCACCAGCCTGCTCGTCGGCAGCCGCACCATCGGCTTCCGCGAGGCCGTCCGGAGCCTCGACCTCGACGTCCTGCTCATCATCGCCGGCGCCATCGGGCTCGGGGCGGCGGTCGAGGCGTCCGGCATGGCCGAGCTGATCGCGTCCGGGGTCGCCGCCGCCGCCGCCGGCGCGGGCCCGGTCGCCGCGCTCGCCGCCGTCGTCATCGGCACGGCGGTGATCACCGAGGTCGTCACCAACGTCGCCGCGGCCGCGCTGATGGTCCCGATCGCCGTCCAGGTCGGCACGCAGCTCCAGGCCGACCCGCGGGTGTTCGCCCTCGGCGTCGCGATCGCGGCGTCCTCGAGCTTCCTCACCCCGATCGGCTACCAGACCAACACCATCGTGTACGGCCTCGGCGGCTACCGGTTCTCGGACTACCCGCGGCTCGGCGCGCCCGTCACGGTCGTCACCCTCGGCGTCGCCATCGTCGTCCTCGCCGGGATGCTCTGAGCGGGGGCACCGGCGGGGCCGTGGCTAGGCTCGCGGGCCAGACCGGGGACGACGCACACCAGGGGAACCCGTGCCGAAGACGGCCATCATCACCGGCATCACCGGGCAGGACGGCAGCTACCTCGCCGAGCTGCTGCTGTCGAAGGGCTACGAGGTCCACGGCATCATCCGCCGCGCCTCGGACTTCAACACCGACCGGATCGACCACCTCTACCAGGACCCGCACGAGCGGGACGTCCGGCTGCACCTGCACTACGGCGACCTGGTCGACGGCTCGCAGATCGCCCGGCTCATCCGCACCGTCCAGCCCGACGAGATCTACAACCTCGCGGCGCAGTCGCACGTCGCGGTGAGCTTCCAGCAGCCCGAGTACACGGCCGACGTCGACGGGCTCGGCGTCATCCGCATCCTCGAGGCGATCCGCGACTCCGGGGTCGAGACGCGCTTCTACCAGGCCGGCACCTCCGAGATGTTCGGCGACGCCCCGCCGCCGCAGTCGCTCGCGTCGCCGTTCCAGCCCCGCTCGCCGTACGCGGCGGCGAAGGTCTACGGCTACTGGATCACCCGCAACTACCGCGAGGCGTACGGCATGTACGCCACCAACGGGATCCTGTTCAACCACGAGTGCGTGCCGGCCGGCACGCCGGTCGTCACGCGCCGCCACGGGCTCGTCGACGTGGTCGCCATCGAGGACGTCGTCCCGCACCGGACCGACCCTGCGTCCGGCACCAAGCACACCTCCGAGGGCGGCGACCTCGAGGTCTGGGACGGCACCGACTTCGTGGCCTGCACGGCTCGGACCGCGACGTACAAGCGACACGAGGAGCTCGTGACGATCCACGGCCGTGGCGCGGTCGTCGAGGCGACCCGCGACCACGTCGTCTTCGTCGACGGCGGCGACCGTGAGGTCCCGAGCGAGCAGGTCGTCGAGGGCGACCGGCTCTGGCTCGCCGACCAGCCCGCCCCGGCGTTCCGCACCGTCCTGACCGCCGACGAGGCCTGGCTGCTCGGCATCCTCTGCGCCGACTGGTACGTCGCCGAGCGGGGCAGCGGGCGCGTCACCAACGGGGACGACGCCGTGCTCGCCGACGTGGCCGAGGCCTGGCAGCGGGTCACGGGAGGCCACGTGCACAAGGACGTCGGCACGTCCGCGTTCGGTGACGGCGAGGTCACCCGCGTCGAGCTCCGGGGCAACCCGGCCTGGCTCCGCATGGTCCGCGGCGAGCTCTACACCCGCGACGAGCACAAGCGCGTGCCCGTCCGGGTGCTGAACGCCGACGCCGACACCCAGGTCGCGTTCCTGCGGGGCTACTACCTCGGGGACGGGCAAAAGGCCGGGCACGGCACGGACGAGTTCCGGTCGTTCCGGACCACCTCGCCGGTCCTGGCCGCCGGCCTCGTCTGGATGTTCCGCACCTCGCTCGGTCGACGGGCCAGCATCTACCGGCAGCCCGGGGCGCTCGGCGGCGGGGAGTCCTGGCTGGTGAACCTGTCCTCGGGGGGTGAGCACGGGCAGAAGGGGGCGCACCTGCGCAAGCCGAACGACGAGGTCCGACAGCTGACCCGACGGCGCTACACCGGCTGGACCTTCGACCTGGCGACGACCTCCGGCCGGTTCGCCGCCGGCGTCGGTCTCGCCGTCGTGCACAACTCGCCCCGTCGCGGTCCGACGTTCGTGACGCGGAAGATCACCCGTGCCGTGGCGGCCATCGTCGCCGAGCGGCAGGAGCGGCTCTACCTCGGCAACCTCGACGCGAAGCGCGACTGGGGCCACGCCGCCGACTACGTCCGCGCCATGTGGATGATGCTGCAGCAGGACGAGCCCGACGACTTCGTCATCGCGATGGGCGAGACCCACACGGTGCGGGAGTTCGCCGCCCGGGCGTTCGCGCACGTCGGCCTCGACTGGGCGCCGTTCACCTCGATCGACCCGGCCTACTACCGCCCGACCGAGGTCGAGCACCTCCACGGCGACCCGAGCGAGACCATCGCGAGGCTCGGCTGGAAGCCGGAGGTCTCCTTCCGCGAGCTCGTCACCGGCATGGTCGAGTCCGACCTGGTCGAGCATGGCCTCGACCTCGACGCCGCCCGGGCGCGGGTCGCCGAACGGCACCCCGACGCCCACCGCGTCGACCCGGACGCGGAGCCGGACTTCGACCCGTCGCACGGCCCGCAGCCGCCCGACGGCGACCACCGCGACGCGACCAACCGCACCGTCGTCGAGGCCGGCGGCAACGGGAGCAGCGCCGCGAGCGGCGACGCGAGCAGCGCCGCGAGCGGCGACGGGGGCGGCGCGTGAGCCCCCGCGAGCTCCCGCCCGAGGGCCGGCTCCCCGAGCCCTACGACCTCGCCGGCAAGCGGGTCTGGGTCGCCGGCCACACCGGCATGGTCGGCTCGGCCGTCGTGCGCCGGCTCGAGCAGGAGGACGTCGCGGACGTCATCACGGCCCGCTCGTCGCAGGTCGACCTCACCCGGCAGCAGGAGACCGAGCGGTTCGTGTCCCGCGCGACCCCCGACGTCGCGATCATCGCGGCGGCGCGCGTCGGCGGGATCCACGCCAACCGCTCCGCGCAGGGGCAGTTCCTCTACGAGAACCTGATGATCGCGGCGAACTGCGTCGAGGCGGCCCGGCACGCCGGCGTCGAGCGGACCGTCATCCTCGGCAGCTCCTGCATCTACCCGCGCGAGGCGCCCCAGCCGATGCGCGAGGAGCACCTGCTCACCGGCCCGCTCGAGCCGACCAACGAGGGCTACGCCATCGCGAAGATCGCCGCGCTCGAGCTCGGCAGGATGTACCGGCGGCAGTACGGGATGGACTGCATCTCGCTGATGCCGACCAACCTGTACGGCCCGGGCGACAACTACGACCTCGAGGGCAGCCACGTCCTGCCCGCGTTCATCCGCAAGGTCCACGACGCCAAGGTCGAGGGCCGCGACCACGTCGAGGCCTGGGGGACCGGCACCCCGCGGCGCGAGTTCCTCCACGCCGACGACCTCGCCGACGCGACCGTGTTCGCGACCCACCACTACACCGGCGAGCAGCACCTCAACGTCGGGGTGGGCGAGGACATCTCGATCCGCGAGCTGCTCGAGCTCGTCGCCGACGTCGTCGGGTGGGACGGCGAGGTCCGATTCGACCCGTCGATGCCCGACGGCACCCCCCGCAAGCTCCTCGACGTGTCGCGGCTGACCGAGCTCGGCTGGACCGCTTCGACCGGGCTGCGGGAGGGCATCGAGCAGGCGTACGCCTGGTTCGTCGAGCACCACGCCGAGGCGCGGCTCTAGAGCCGTGCGAGCATGTCGGCGGCGACCCCGTCGCCGGCGGCCGCACGCGTCCCGAGCCGTTCCCGCCAGTAGGCCCGCGCCTCGTCGGACGTCTCCGGTCCGCGCCGGCGGCGCCGGCGGACGTGCGCGGTCGCCACCGACCACAGCACGGCGTCGGCGTCGGGCGGTCCCCACGTCACGTCGTCGAGGTCGAGCAGCCAGGTCCCGCCCGCCAGGACCCGGCGCAGGTTCCACGGGGCGAGGTCGCCGTGGACGACGACCCAGTGGTCCGGCGTGTCGTCGGGTCGCGGGACGACACGGGCCAGGCGCTGCAGCAGGGCGTGGACACGGTCGAGGTCCGGGCGGGGCTCCGGTCGGTGGGGCCGACCCGGCAGCGGTGAGCTCGCCGTCCACGACCACGGGCCGACGCGCCCCGCGCCGAGCGGGGCGGGCACGTGCACGACGCCGTCGCCGCCGGCGAGCACGGCGAGGGCGCGCTGCTCCCGCTCGGCTGCGTCGTGGTCGGCGTCGACGCGGACGAACGCGAGCGGGCGGCCCCCCGCGAGGAGCAGGCCACCCCCGCCCGCACGATCGCCGCGGCGCAGGTGCAGCGCGAAGGTGTCGGGTCGACCGAGCCCGCTGAGCGTCGTGGTCGCGGCGCTCAGCACCTCGAGCCAGGGGACGTCCGCCCGGGCCTCTCGCGTGACGGCGCGCGTGGCCCCGGCCCTCGCCGCGGCGACCACCAGGTGGTGCGCGCCGACCGCGGTCGGGTGGCACGGGGTGTAGAGCGAAAGCCCGGCGGCGGCTGCAGCGGGGCTGTCCGTGGCGGTCAGGACCACGTGGTGGGCGGCCGGGTGGGCGCGGGTGGGGGCGGGGCTGCTGGTGGGGGGCACGAGTGGTTCCGGCGTGGGGGCGGCGTGAGGGTAGACGCGTCGAGTTCGAGGCCCGGCACGGCCGTGGGCGGGCACGCGACAGGTACGATCCGCGACCGGTGCGTGCCACGAGAGGCGGAGGGCAGGGTGGACGAGGCGACCGGCAGGGTCACGGGACCCTCCATCCTCGCGTCCGTCTGGCGACACCGGTACGCCGTCGCGGCCGTCGTCGCGACCGCGACCGCCCTCGGGTACGCGGCGTCGAGCCAGCAGGACGAGACGTACGAGGCGACCGCGCGGCTGTTCCTCTCCGACCCGCGGCAGTCCACGGTCTTCACCCGCGCCTCGGTGGACCCGGAGCGCTACGTCCCGCAGCAGGCCGAGCGCGTCGAGTCGTCGCCCGTCCTCGAGCGGCTGGTCGAGCTGACCGACGAGGTCGACTCCACCGCCGAGGCCCGCCGCCAGCTCTCGGTCGAGGGCGACGTCGAGCTCGACCTGATCCTGGTGACCGGCTCCGCCGGCACGCCCGAGGCGGCCGCGGACATCGCGAACGCGGCGGCGGAGGCCTACACCACCGTCACGTCGGAGGTGAAGACCGCCGCCGCCGAGGCCGCGGCGACGGAGCTGCAGGCGGCCATCGACGAGCTCGACGCGCAGATCGCCGCGCTCGGTCGACGCGCCGGCGGCCTCGCCCCGGACACCCTCGCCGCCGAGCAGCTCGACGTGCTCGTCCAGCAGCGGGTCGAGCTCGCGGCGCGCTCGCAGCAGCTGCTGGTCGACGCCCGGGTGTTCGGCTCCGGCGTCGACTACGTCGAGCCCGCGACCCCGCCGGCGGACCCGTCGGCCCCGTCGCCGACCCGCGACGGCGTCCTCGCTGGGCTGCTCGCCGGGGCCCTCGCCGCCGCCGGCGCCTACTGGCGCGCCGGGCGCGACCCGCGCGTCGAGGGTCGCAACCAGCCCGGCGAGCTGCTCGGGCTGCCGTTGCTCGGGGTCATCCCGGTGTACCCGCGCACGGGCGGGTCGCTGGCGGACCGGCTCTCGATCGACGCCTCCGCGCAGGAGGCCTACGACTTCCTGCTGTCGTCGGTGATCCAGCGGGCCGCCGGCGCGGGGGCGCGCACCATCCTCGTGACCTCGCCCCAGCCGGGTGACGGCAAGACCGAGGTGAGCCTCCAGCTCACCGTCTCCGCGATGCTGCAGGGGCGACGGGCGCTGCTCGTGGACGGCGACCTCCGGGTCCGCGCCACCACCCGCCTCGTGGGGCTCGATGGCGGGCCCGGGCTCGTCGACCTCGCCGTCACCGAGTCGCGGGTCGTCCGCAGCTACGTCGGCACGGTCCCGATCCTCGACGGCCAGCTCCAGCTCCCGGTGCTCCCGGCCGGGTCGACCGCCGCCGAGGGGTCCGGGAGCCTGCGATCCCCCAGGGTGACCGAGGGGCTGAACGCGCTGGCGAGCGACCTGGACCTGGTCGTCATCGACGCCGCCCCGCTGCTCGCGACGGCCGACACCACGGTGCTGTCGGGGCACGTCGACGCCATCCTGCTCGTGCTCCGGGAGGGGACGTCCCTCGGGGTCATCGAGGCGATGAAGGAGCGGCTCGCCTTCGTCGGTGCGCCCGTGCTGGGGTACGCGTACATCTCCTCGTCCGAGGTGGACGTGCCCTACGCGTACGGGTACGGCGGCTACCGCTACCAGGGTGCCCGTGGGCAGCGCGCCGAGGTCGTCGGCATCGACGACACCCAGGAGGCGCCCGTCGCCGTCGCGGCCCCGACCCCCGCCCCGGCCCCCGCCCCGGACCCCGTCCCGGTCTGGTCGACGGCCGCCGCGCAGCCCACCGCGGCCGCGGGGTCCACCGACCTCGACCTCGACCTCGACGTCGACGACGACGACGTCGAGGGCCCCCCGGACGACGCCGACCGAACGTCCTGACAGTGCGTCGCCCGTGACGGACGCGACCCCGCGGCGCGACGCCGACCTGACCCGCCGCACGCTCGGTGGGCTGCGGTGGAGCTACGCCCAGACCGCCGTGGCGTCCGTGCTGCAGCTCGGGATGGCGGCCGTGCTGGCTCGGCTCCTCACGCCCGAGGCGTTCGGGCTGGTCGCCCTCGGGGACCTGTCGCTGCGGCTCGTGAACTACCTCGCGCGGGGCGGGGTGACGCAGGCGCTGATCCAGAAGCCCGACCTGCGCGACGTCGACGTCCGGGCCGGCTGGACCCTCTCGGTCGGCCTCGGCGTCCTGTTCAGCCTGGTCCTCGCCGCCGGCGCGCCGCTCGCGGGCCTCGTCTTCGACACCCCCGAGGTCGTCGGCGTCGTGCGCTGGATGGGGCTCGGCATGCTGCTGTTCTCCCTCGGGGCGACCGCCGAGGCCCTGCTGCGCCGCGACCTCGACTTCCGCTCGATCGCGCTGCGCGACATCGTGTCGTACGTCGTCGGCTACCCGGTGGTCGGGCTCGCGCTCGCGCTCGCCGGCGCCGGGGTGTGGTCGCTCGTCGCGGCCACGCTGACCCAGACGGGGGTCAGGTCCCTCCTCGCCTACCTGCCGGTGCGCCACGGCCTGCGCCCCACCGGCGACCGCGAGGCGCTCGGCGCGGTCTTCTCCTTCGGCGGGCGGGTCTCGGTCATCAGCCTGCTCGAGTTCCTCGGCTCCGAGCTCGACACGTTCGTCGTCGGCCGGGTCGCCGGGGCCGGGCCGCTGGGCGTCTACAACCGCGCCTACCTGCTGGCCCGGCTCCCGACCTACCAGATCACCACGAGCCTCTCGAAGGTGCTGTTCCCCGCGTTCAGCGCCGTGCAGCACGACCTGGTCCGGTTCCGCTCGGCGCTGCTGACCGCCCTGCGCGTCACCGCCGCCATCGTGGTGCCCATGTCGGCCGGGATGGCCGTGGCGGCCCCGGAGCTGGTCCTGGTCCTGCTCGGCGAGCAGTGGACCGGGGCCATCCCGGTGCTCCCGTTCGTCGCCGTCTCCTCGGCCGTGTCGATGCTGACGCACTTCACGGCCGTGTCGGCCGAGGCCCGGGCGTTCCTCGGGGCGAAGGTGCGGATCTCCGCCCTGCGAGCCGCCCTCCTCGCCGTGTTCCTCGCGGTCGCCGCCGGCGGGCCGCTCTGGGGGTACGGCGCGGCGCTGCTCGGCGCGGCCACCTCCAGCCACGTCGCCTACCTCGTGCTGATGCGCCGGGTCGTCGAGGTCCGCGTCCGCGACCTCGTCTGGGTCTACGTCCCGGCGGTCGTGGCGGGGCTCGTCGTCGCCGCGGTGCTGGCCGGCGTCCGGCTGGGCACGGTCGACGTGCTCCCGGTCGCGCTCGTGCTCCTGCTCGAGGTGGCCGCCGGCGGCCTCTCCCTGGCGCTGATGCTGCGGTTCGGGCCGCTCACCGGCGCGCGGACCGACGTCGCGACGCGGCTCGCGAACGCGGGGGCGCTCCACGGCGACGGGCGCGCGGCCCGCCTCGCCCGTGGGGTGCTCGGCGCCGGTGTGGCACCCTCCCGCCGACCCTGAGCAGACGGGACACCGATGGGGATCAAGCAGCGCGTCAAGGCCGGCCTCGAGGCCGTGCTGCCCGACGCCGCCTTCGAGCGCCTCGACCAGGCGGTCGACCTGCAGCGCCACGAGCGCTGGCGCCGCGCGTGGGCGCGGGAGCACGGCCTGCCGACCGTGCCGGTCGGAACGGTCCTGTTCCACCCGAACCTCCCCACCGAGTGGCACATCGCCTGGAAGCTCACGGCCGCAGCCGGCTACCGGATCACCAACGACCCGACCGACGACGTCGTCGCCGCCTTCCGCTGGTTCGACACCACCGTCTGGGAGTCCGACGACGTCCTCGCCGACCTCGCCGCCCGGGTCCCCGTCGTGAACCTCCACTGCGAGGACATCTCCAAGAGCCGCGTGAACGAGGTGTTCGCCGCGACGTTCGGGTACGAGCTCGGGGTGGACCCGACCACCCACGAGGGGCCCATGGTGGCGAAGTCCGAGGAGAACGCCACCCACGACGGCGTCGTCCTCACCGGCCCCATCGCGGCCCGGGAGCCGGGCGTCTCCTACCAGCGACTGGTCGACAACCACGTCGCGGGCGACCCCGGCACCGTCGAGGTGTGGCGGACCCCGCTCGTCGCCGGGGAGGTGCCGCTCGTCTACCGCAAGCAGCGGCCCGTCGCGGAGCGGCTCACCAACGCGTCCTTCGGCATCGAGGTCCACGAGCCCGCCGACGTCTACTCCGCCGAGGAGCTCGGCCGGCTCGCCGCCTTCGCCCACGCGTTCCACCTCGACCACGGCGAGGCCGACGTGCTGCGGGACACCGACGGGCGCATCTACGTCGTGGACGCGAACAACACGCCGTGGGGCCCGCCCCGCGCCCTCGACGAGGCCGGGTCGCGCCGCGCCGTCGAGGTGATGGCGCCGCGGTTCGGGGCGCTGCTGCGGGGCGAGCTGCCGCTCGGCGGCGCCGCCGCGTCGTGACCCTGCGCCGCGTCGCCCTCGCGGGGCCCGTCCGGCTCGACGTGCTCGCGGCCGACCTCGACGACCCGGTGCCCGCCGGCGCGGAGGCCATCAGCGGCGGGTCGCCGGTCACGCACCTCGTCCGGGGCTGGCGCCGGCGGGGGGTCGAGGTCGTCGTCGCCACGCTCGCCCACGGCGTGGCCGCCCCGACGGTGCTGCGCGGCGACGGGCTCACGGTCCACGTCGGCCCGTACCGCCCGGCCCACCGGGCGCGTGACGCGTTCCGGGCCGAGCGTGAGGCCGTGGCGGCCGCGCTGGCAGGCTCGGGGGCCGACGTCGCCCACGCTCACTGGACCTACGAGTTCGCCCTCGGGGCGCTGGCCTCGGGCCTGCCGAGCGTCGTGACCGTGCGCGACTGGGCCCCCGCGATCCTGCGCCACCACCCGCACCCCTACCGGGTCGTGCGGCTCGGGATGGCCGCCGCCGTGCTGCGCCGCGCCGACCACGTCACGGTCACCTCGCCCTACCTCGAGGCGCGCGTCCGTCGGGTGACCCGCCGTCCGCCGGCGCTGGTCCCCAACGCCGTCGACGACGCGGAGGTCCTCGACCTCGACGCCGTGGCGCCGCGACCCCGCGACCCCGACGCGCCGGTGCTGGTGAGCGTCAACAACGGCTGGGGGCACCGCAAGAACGTCGCGACGCTGCTGCAGGCCTTCGCGCTGGTCCGGGCCGAACGGCCCCACGCCACGCTCCGCCTCGTCGGCTCCGGCCACGGGCCGGGGCAGGAGGCCGAGGCGTGGGCGGGCCCGCGCGGCCTGCTCGACGGCGTCGAGCTCGTGGGCGCGCTGCCGCACCCCGCCGCCATGGCGGCCGTCGCCGACGCCGACCTGCTGGTGCACCCGTCGCGCGAGGAGTCGTTCGGGCTCACCCTGGTGGAGGCGATGGTCCGCGGCGTCCCGGTGGTCGCCGGGGCCGGCGCCGGCGCCGTGCCGTGGGTCGCCGACGACGGCCGGGCCGCCGTGCTCGTGGACGTCGGGTCCCCGCCGGCGCTGGCCGCCGGCGTGGCCCGCGTCCTCGACGACGTCGCGGCCACGCGTGCCCGTACCGTGCACGCCCACGCCCACGCGCGTGCCCGGTTCACGGTGGACGCGGTCCTCGACCGCTACGCCGAGGTGTACGAACGCGCCACCGTCGAGGGACCCCGACGTGCCCGGTGACCCGCTCCTGCTCCTGCTGCTCGCCGTCGGCGGGCTGGCCGGGCTGTGGGTCGTCGAGCGCACCATCGCGCGCGACGCGGTGGGCTGGACCCTGGTCGCGCTCGTGGTCCTCCTCCCGGCGGCGGGGATCGAGCTCGAGCCGGGGGTCCTCGGCTTCCGGCTCGACCCGCGCGACGCCGTCATGGTCGTCCTCGCGGTGGCCGCGCTCGCGCGCTTCCTCCGGGGGCACCCCCTCACCGGTGGGCCCCTGCTGCTGCTCGTGTTCGTCGCGCTGAGCGTGCTGGCCATCGGCGCCGGCGCCGGGGTCCACGGGCTGGCGAGCGCGGTGAACGAGGGCCGCAAGTTCCTCTACGTGGGGGTCGCGGCGCTGTACGCGTCCACGACGGACGTGCGGGGCAGCCGGCGCGAGGGACCCGTCCGGGTCTGGCTCTGGCTCGCCGTCGCGCTGCTCGCCGTCGCCGTCGTCGAGTGGGCCGCGTTCGCGACGGGCGTGGCGTTCCTGCCCACGGGCGTCCCCGACGACCTCCGGGTCATCGACTCGTTCGAGACGCTGGTCGTGCTGCAGGCGGTGCTCCTCGCCGCCGGCGCGCTGCTGTCGCTGCGCTCCGACCGGACCCTGCCGACCGACCTCGACGACGTCGCGACGCACCGCCTCGAGCTGCTCGTCGCCGCGGGCGGCGTCGCCGTCGTGCTCCTGCAGCACCGGACCCTGTGGATCGGCCTGCTGCTCGGCGTGGTGCTCCTCGTCGCCCGGGAACCGACCCTCGGCTCACGGCTGCTGGCCCGCGTCACCGTCGGCGCCGTCCTCGTGGGCGTCCTCGCCTTCGCCCTGCTCGGCCAGGGCACCGACCGCGTCGAGATCGTCGCGGACCTCGAGCGCTCCGCGCAGGACGTCGACACGTTCGAGTGGCGGCTCGAGGGGTGGGGCCGGCTGCTCGCCGACCAGGCCCCGGATGGGCCGGCGGAACTGCTGGTCGGCCAGCGCTTCGGCGGCGGCTTCCAGCGCTACGTGGACGGCGGCATCGTCGACGTGTCGCCCCACAACTTCCCGCTCGAGTCGTTCCTGCGCGTCGGCCTCGTCGGCGCGCTCGTCTTCGTCGGGCTCCACGTGTGGGTGGTCGCCACGCTGCTGCGCTCGCGCGGCGGGACGGCCCTCGTGCGCGACGACGTGCTCGCCGTGGTGCTCGCCCTCGCGATGCTGTACTACCTGACGTCGCACCCGGGCATCGAGCAGGGGCTGCTGCTCGGGCTGGGGGTGGCGGTCGCGTCGGAGCGCGCGGCCTCGCGGGGTCGGGCCCGTCAGCCGAACATGAGCAGGACGGCCGGGTAGACCCCCCAGTCCCCGCCGAAGGGCGAGTGGGCGCCGGGGCCGGCGACCCGGGAGGGCAGCGCGCGCGTCGTCACACGGCTGATGGCGGCGTCCCGCCAGGTGGCGTTGGCGGGGACGAGCGCGAGGTCGTGGAGGCCGTTCCAGTCCGAGGGGGCGTGCACCCCGTCGATCCGGTACGTCGGGTCGCCGGCGTGGCCGGGGGCGTACCGCTCGATCGAGCCGTCGACGTAGCCGGTCATCGTGCGCGAGATCCAGCGCAGCGACTTGCCGGCCTCGCCCGCCGGCGCACCCTCGGAGCCGTGCGCGCCGGCGGCGGTGGTGAACCGGTACAGCGTGTCGTCGCCGGCGCGGGCGAAGGTGTCGGCGATGGTCAGCACCGGCGACAGCGCCTGCATCCCGTAGGCCCACCCGAGGTCGGGCAGCGAGCTGCTCGTCCGCTCGAAGTCCCCCACGAACCCGTCCGCGTAGACCGAGTAGACGAGCCAGTCCTGCACGAAGCGGGCCGCGCGCTCGCGGTAGGTGGCGGCGGTGTACCCGCGCACCGAGGACGGGCCGGCGTGGCCGGCGTCGGCGAGCGCCTGGCCCGCGACGCCCACGAACCGCATCATCCCGGCGCGACGGTTGTTGTAGTAGCGGGCGATGGCCCCGATGCGCGGACCGGCGCCGGCGTAGGGTTCGTCCGAGATGCTGGGGTTCGACGCCCGGTGGGACGAGAGCGTGTACGGGGCCCCGCTGCGCTGGAGGCGGTCGGTGAAGTTGCGCTCGAGCGCGTCGTCCACGTCGGCGGTCATCCACTCGGCCGCACCGGCGAACCAGTCCAGCAGCTCACGCTGCTCGGCCGCGCTGAAGGCGGTCGGGTCGGTGATCCGCACGTAGTCGTACGCGAACACCAGCGAGGTCATCCAGCCCGCGATCTCGAAGCCGGGGTTCAGGTCGTCGATGCGCTTGCCGAGGCACCAGCGGGCGCGGTCGGCGAAGCGGACGCCGGGTTCGCGGGCCTGCGCGAGCAGCCCGTCGGCGACCCGGCCGGCCGCGGCCACGTCCGCCTGCACCAGGGCCGTGAAGGCGGCGTCGCGCAGCAGCACCCGGGCCGACGCCGGCGGGTCGAAGCGGGTCGAGGCCTCGCCGGTCACGCAGCCGCCGGGGTTGTTGTCGACCGGGCCGGCCCAGACGGCCGCGTCCGGGGAGCCGTGGAACGTCGCGGCGTTGGTGGACACCCGCGTCCAGTCGCCCGGGGAGTTGGTCCCGGCGTCGCCGGCGGTGCGGTACGGACCGGCGGCAGCGCGGGTGCGCCACACCGCCAGCTCGGTCGCGGTGACGTGGAGCCCGAGGCGCCCGGTGGCCGGCACCGGCGTGGCCGTAATGGCCGTGGTGGACGTCGACCCCGTGGCGGTCCCGGTGCTCGTCGTCGTGGCGTCGGTCTCGAGCGCCCGCTGCTCCTGCGTCGACAGCCGGCGGTAGCTCCGTGACGCGATCCGGTTGTCGCCGACCTGCTCCGCGTCGACCGTCGTGATCTCGACGCTGCCCTCGACGTGCTTCCGGGCCCCGCCGGCCGCGGCGGCGGCCACCGGGAGGAGCAGCACGGCGGCGGTGACGGCGGCGGTGACGGTGAGAGGGCGGCGCGGCTGCATCTGTGCGGGCTCCGGTGTCCGGTCGCCCTGCGCCCCCGAGGGGGCGTCCCTGTTCGGCAGCCCGGCCGTCCGTCCTGGACCCGATGGCTTTGCGGCCCCGTCTCCCGACGGGTGTGCTCTTCTCGCAGGGCGATGTACCCGGAGCAGTCGACCACCCGCGCCGTCGCCTTGAGGTCCAACGGGTCGGGTGTGCGCGCTGGGTACGGTGCGCGCGCTGTCCCGAGCCTCGTCCGCCGGAGCCCCCCCGTGGCCACCTGGGCCGTCCTGCTCACCACCCACGAGCGTCGCGAGACCACCCTCGGGTGTCTCGACGCGCTCGGGGAGCAGCGTGGGCACGGACGGACCCTCCGGGTGGTGGTCGTGGACGCGGCAAGCACCGACGGGACACCGGCGGCCGTGGCCGCGCACCCGCTGCGCCCCGAGGTCCTCGCGGCGGACGCGAGCACCTTCTGGAACCAGGGGATGCGGCTCGCATGGTCGCACGTCGTGGACGATCCCGCCGTGGCCGCCTGCCTGTGGCTCAACGACGACACGCGGCTCGACCCCGAGGCGCTGGCGCGCCTGGCCGCGGTGCACGAGGCCCACCCGGACGCGATCGTGGTCGGCGCCACCCGGGACCCCGACTCCGGCGCGGTGACCTACTCGGGGGTCCACCGGCCCGACCGCCGGCGACCGCTCGCCTTCGCCCGGGTCGCCCCCGACCCTGCCGCGCCCGTGCCGGTCGAGACGATGAACGGCAACTGCGTGCTGGTCCCCCGCGCCGTCCAGGACCGCGTCGGGCTCCTCGACGCGACCTTCACCCACGGGATGGGGGACTTCGACTACGGCCTGCGCGCCCGGGCGGCCGGCGTCGAGGTCCTGCTCGCCCCGGGCACCGTCGGGACCTGCCGGGCGAACGCGGCCGCCGCGCCGGCGGACGTCGCCACGACCTGGCGGCGCCTGCGCGGCCCGAAGGGGCTCCCGACGTCGGAGTGGGTCGAGTTCGCGCGCCGGTGGGCCGGGCCGTTGTGGCCGGTCTACGCCGCGTCGCCCTACGTCCGCCGCCTCGTCCGGGCGGCACGCGGCCGCGGCTGAGCGGAGCGGGCGCCCGGCCGCGGGCCCTCCGCCACCGCGCGCTCGTAGGCGCCGGCGGCGCGTTCGGCGGCGACGTCCCAGCGGTACTCGGCCGCGACCGCCGCCCGGCCGGCCAGCCCGAGGGCCGCGCAGCGCTCCGGGTCGTCGAGCAGCCCGCGCAGGGTCGTGGCGAGCACGTCCGGGTCGCGGGCCACGGCGACGCCGCCCCCGGTCCGCGCCATGAGCTCCGCGACCGGGGGGATGTCGGCCCCGACACAGGGCCGGCCGACGGTCCAGGCCTCGAGGTAGACGCCCCCGAGCGCCTCGCCCTCGCTCGGGACGCACAGCAGCGTGCAGCGCCGCAGCACGTCCCACTTGACGTCCTCGTCGACGGCGCCGAGGAGGTCCACGCGCGGGTCGGCCGCGAGCGCCCGGCGGACCCACTCGTCGGCGTCGAGCCACGGGCCGACGACGACCAGGCGGACCTCGGGCCGGTCGACCCACACCCGCTGCATCGCGGCGTGGAGGACCTCGATGCCCTTGTAGCGCCGCACCTGCCCGAGGAAGGCGACCGTCGGGGGGTCGTCGGGCGCCGGTGGTCGGGCGGCGAGGTCGACGTCGGCCGCCGCGCCGACCGGGCCGACCACGGTGCGCACGATCCGGTCCCGCTCGACGCCGCCCGCGACGAGCTGCTCCGCCTCGGCGTCGCTCAGCACCAGCACGACGTTGGCGTGCCGGTACAGCTCCCACCACCACCAGTGCCACGGCCGGGTCCAGTGGGGGTGGTGGTTCGGGGTCAGCACGTAGCCCACGCCCCGCGCCCGGGCCGCCCGCACCACCGCCTGGTAGGGCCACTCCCGCCCGATCCGTGACAGGTGCAGCACGTCCGGGGCGACCCGGTCGACGACCCGGCGGGCCGCCGGCGCCCACGGCGCGACCAGCGCCGGCGCGACCGTGCGCATCGCCGGCGGGTACGCCGCCAGCGCCGCGCCGGCGGCGAGCCGTTGCCCGACGGTGAGCCCGAGGTGGTGGACCGGCACGCCGTCGAGCACCTCGTCGGGTCGTGGCGGGGGGGCGCGCAGGGTCGTGCCGAGCGCCCAGTCCGTCCGGGTGTCCCGCCACCACGTCGCCACGTGGACGTCGACGTCGCGGCCGCGCAGCTGCTGGTGCAGCAGGTGGGCGTGGAGCTGCGCCCCGCCGGTCGACGGCGGGTACGTGGTGAGCGTGGCGAGGACGCGCATCAGCGGGGAGCCGGCCGGCGGCCGCCGCGGGCGGGGGGCCGCGCCAGCGCGGTGAGGATGCCGTCGACGACCCGCGCTGCCATCGCCTCGACCGTCCGGACCTCCCCGGCGGCGGCAGCACCCGCGGCGAGGCGGGCGCGCTCCTGCGGGTCCGTCGCGAGCCGGACGAGGGCCTCGGCGAGCCGGTCGGGATCGAGCCCGCCAGACACCCGGAGCCCCTCGATGCCGTCGCGGACGTACTCCGCCTCCGGGGGGTGGTCGGCGTCGTCGGCGAGCACCACGGGCAGGCCGAGGGCGAACCCGTCGACGACCGAGAGCCCCGCCCAGGCCGGCACGCACAGGCACAGGCACCCGGCCGCGAGCGCGGCGAGGTCGGCGTCGAAGCGCTGGCCGGGGAGGTGGGCCCACGGGACGCCGTCGATCCGCTCCCGCAGCGCCGGGTCGAGCGCGCCACCGCCGACGAGGACGACCTCGAGGTCGGGGACCTCGGCGCGGCCACGCTCGACGGCGTCGAGCAGGACGTCGAGCCGCTTCGGGCCCCCGAGGTTGCCGACGAACAGCACGGTGGGGCCGCTGCCGAGCCCGACCTCGTCCCGCGCGGCCCGCACGTCCCGGCCGGTGACGGCGCGGCGGGCGGCGCGCAGCCCCCGGGTGTCGGTCGCGTTCTGGAAGGCGGTGACGCGGTCCGGGTCGGCGCCGAGCGCGACGAACCGGGCGGCGGACGCGTCGGTGTAGGCGAACCACCAGTCGGCGTGCCGGGTCAGCGCCCGCTTCAGCCACACGCCCGCGGGGTTCGCGTCGCTCTCGAGGGTCTCGCCGTGCCCCCAGATGGCGAGCCGGGTCCGGCCCGGCGCGATGGCGCGGCGGGCCTGCAGGGCCAGGTTGATGAGGTTCCTGCTCGCCTGCTCGAGCACGACGAGGTCGGCGTCGGCGACCCGGTCCCAGGCCCGCTGCCAGACGAGCCGGGACTCGCCGACCCCGAGGGTCCAGGCCTCCACCTCGTGGGTGCCGTCCATCCCGCTCGCGTCCTCGCGTGGCCCGCCGAGGTCCCGGTTGGAGTGCACGACCTCGAACGCCACCCCCTGCTCGGCGAGCAGCGCGCCGACCTGCGCCACGAACGGCTCGCGGTAGCGGCGCAGGGAGCGCTGCAGGAACACGACGCGCGCCCCGTGGGGGACGCCGGGCGCGTCGGGCTCGAGCCAGCCGGCGGCCTCCGCCATCCAGCCGGCGTCGCCGAGCACGCGCGCACGGACCGCCGGGACCAGCCGGGTCGGGAGCAGGAGGCCCAGCAGGCGGGTCATCGCCCCGAGGTCGCCGGCCGCCGCCGCCCGCAGGTACGAGCGGGCCGCGAGCCCGCGCTGGCCGGCGCGCAACGCCTCGGAGCCGAGGAACCGGTGGTGGCTCGCACGGCTCGGAGGCTCGCCGCCGGCGCGCAGGTCGGCGGAGCGTGACTCGACCCGGGCGATCTCGTCGGTCGCGTCCCGCACCCCCCGCGACACCTGCCCGCCGTGCTGTCGGTAGGCGACCAGCGGGCGGCGGACGGCGGCCGGCGGGCCGAGGCGCAGCAACCGCAGGGACAGGTCCCAGTCGCACTGCCAGCGCAGCTCCGGGTCGAGGACCGGGTCGTCGAACAGCTCCCGCCGCCACAGCATCGTGGACATCCCGCCGGGCACCACGTACCGGTGGGGGAGGTCGCGGACGACCGCCTCCGGCGTCGGTGCGGGGGTGCCGCCGGTGATGCGACCGAGCCCGTCGATGTACACGACGCCGGTGTACGCCCACGCCCGGCCGGTGCGCTCGAGCTCGGCGAGCTGGGCGGCGAGCTTGTCAGGGGCCCACAGGTCGTCGTCGTCGAGGACCCCGACCCACGTCCCCCGGGCCTCGGCGAGCCCACGGTTCCGACCGCCGGTTGGTCCGAGGGAGACCTCGTTGCGCACGACGACGAGCCGCGGGTCGCTGATCGCCGCGAGGTGCGCCGCGGTGTCGTCGGTGCTGCCGTTGTCGACGACGACCACCTCGAGGTCGACGTCGACCTGCGCGAGCGCGCTCGCCAGGGCACGCGTCAGCAGCGGCCGACGGTCGTGGGTCGACATCACGACCGAGACCTGCGGCGCGTCGCTCGGCTCGGATGGCACGGGTCCTCCCCTCACGGGCGTCCGCCGCCGGCCCGAGGCTAGCCTCGCCGGTGGGGGCCGCGGGTGCGGTGCGGTCCGGGAGAACCGCTCGGTGGCACCGGCGTGCCGAGTAGGGTCTCCGTCCCCTACCGCGGAGCGGACACGTGCGTGTGCTGGTCACCGGCCACCTCGGCTACATCGGGGCGGTGATGGTCCCCCTGCTGCAGGACGCCGGCCACGACGTCGTCGGGCTCGACACCGGCTTCTACGCCGGGTCGGTCCACGGGCCGACCCCGGCGCCGATCGAGGCCCACGACGTGGACCTGCGCGACGTCGGCCGCGAGCACCTCGAGGGCGTCGACGCGGTCGTGCACCTCGCGGCGCTGTCGAACGACCCGCTGGGCGACCTCGCCCCGGAGCACACCCACGAGATCAACCACCACGCCTCCACCCGGCTCGCGCGGCTCGCGAAGGAGGCCGGGGTCCAGCGGTTCCTCTACTCGTCGTCGTGCTCGGTGTACGGCGCGGCCGACACCTCCGCGCTGGTCGACGAGACCGCCCCGCTCAACCCGGTGTCCGCGTACGCGGTGTCGAAGGTCGCGGTCGAGGGCGAGCTGACCGCGCTCGCCGACGACGGCTTCCACCCGACCTCGCTGCGCAACGCGACCGCGTACGGCTGGTCGCCGCGGCTGCGCACCGACCTGGTCCTCAACGACCTGGTCGCCTCGGCCGTGCGCACCGGCGAGGTGCTCGTGCTGTCCGACGGCACCCCGTGGCGCCCGCTGGTGCACATCGAGGACATCTCCCGAGCCTTCCTCGCCGTCCTCGAGGCCCCCGTCGAGGTCGTGCACGACCGCGCCTTCAACGTCGGGTCCGCGGCCGACAACCACCGGGTCGCCGACCTCGCCGAGATCGTGGCCGACGCGGTGCCGGGCAGCGACGTGCGCATCACCGGCGAGAACGGCGGCGACCCGCGCAGCTACCG
This sequence comes from Actinomycetes bacterium, assembly GCA_046566145.1. GTDB lineage: Bacteria > Actinomycetota > Nitriliruptoria > Nitriliruptorales > Nitriliruptoraceae > JBKHXF01. Next base: position 71,915 of record JBKHXF010000026.1, on the reverse strand, counting down.
CGTCTCCTTCGAGCGCATCACCGAGGAGCTGCCGGCCTTCGCCCCCGCGTGGGACGCGGCCGCCGGCGCGGCCGAGCTCCGCGACGCGTACCTCGCGCACGGGCTCGACGAGCACCAGCACAAGGTCGCCCACCGCCGGCTCGGGGTGCTGCGCCAGCTGCTCGACGCGGGCGCGCTCGACGCCGAGCTGCGCTGGACCGACCGCCGCCCCTAGTGAGCCCGGAGGCCTGAGTGACACGCGCCCTGCCCGACCCGGCCGACATCCCGGTCGTCATCCTCGCCGGTGGCATGGGGACCCGGCTGCGCGAGGAGACGGAGAACGTCCCGAAGCCGTTGGTGACCATCGGCGAGCAGCCGATGCTGTGGCACATCATGAAGCTCTACGGCCACCACGGCTTCAGGCGCTTCGTGCTGTGCCTCGGCTACAAGAGCTGGCTCATCAAGGACTACTTCCTGAACTTCCGTGAGCGCCTCGGCGACGTCACGCTCGACCTCTCGGGCGACCGTGACCCGATGGTGCACGACCACGCCGGCGAGGAGGACTGGGAGGTCACCCTCGTCGAGACCGGGCTCCACACGGGCACGGGTGGTCGCCTCGGTCGCGTCCGGCGCTACGTCGAGGACGCCGAGACGATCTGCTTCACCTACGGCGACGGCATCGGCTCGGTCGACCTCACGGCGGAGCTCACCTTCCACGGCTCCCACGACCGCATCGGGACGGTCACCGGCGTGCACCCGACGTCCCGGTACGGCGAGATGCGGGTCGACGCCGACCACAACGTGCTCGAGTTCAACGAGAAGCCGACGCGTCCCGAGGGGTTCGTGTCGGGCGGGTTCTTCGTGTTCCAGCGCGGCATCCTCGACTACGTGACGGGCGACGAGGACCTCTTCTTCGAGAAGGAGCCGCTGCAGCGCCTCGCCCGCGACCAGCAGCTCGCCGTGTACGAGCACGACGGCTACTGGCTCGGCATGGACACCTACCGCGACTTCACGGAGCTCAACGACCTGTGGCGGCAGGGCGCCGCCCCCTGGAAGGTGTGGGCCTGATGCGCGTCACCGAGCTCGACGTCGCCGGCGCGCTCCTGCTCGACCTGGAGCCGTTCGTCGACGAGCGCGGCAGCTTCGCGCGGGCCTTCTGCGCGCGGGAGCTCGCCGACGCCGGCGCGCCGTTCGAGGTCGCCCAGGCGAACCTGTCGGAGAACCCCCGTGCCGGCACGCTGCGCGGCGTGCACCTGCAGCGTGCGCCGCACGAGGAGGCCAAGCTGGTGCGCTGCGTCCGGGGTGCGCTGTTCGACGTGGTCGTCGACCTGCGCCCCGACTCGCCGACCTTCGGCCGCTGGGCGGGGGAGGAGCTCTCGGCCGACAACGGCCGGGCCCTGCTCGTGCCCGAGGGCTGCGGCCACGCGTTCCTGACGCTCGCCGACGACACGCTGGCCTTCTACCTCGTCAGCGAGCCGTACACCCCGGGCGCCGAGCTCGGCCTCCGCTTCGACGACCCGGCGCTCGGCATCGACTGGCCCCGCGACGTCGCCGTCATCAGCGAGAAGGACGCGTCCTGGCCGCTCGTCGGTGAGCCCGGCGCGGCGGTCGAGGGGCTGCCCACGTGATCATCGTCGACCGGCTGCTGGAGCAGCGTGCGGCCGAGGGCCGCCCCGTCCGCGTCGGGATGGTCGGCGCCGGGTTCATGGGCCGCGGCGTCGCCCACCGCATCCTGCGGCACACGCCGGGCATGGAGCTCGTCGCGATCTGCAACCGGACGCTGTCGCGGGCCGAGGAGGCGTACGCGTACGCCGGCGCCGAGGACGTCGCCCACGTGGACACGCCGCAGGCGCTCGACGCGGCCGCCGGCGCGGGCCGTGTCGCCGTCACCGACGACCCGTCGGTGCTCGCCGAGGCGGGCTGCGTCGACGTCGTCCTCGAGGCGACGGGAGCGGTCGAGCACGGGGCCCGGGTCGTCCTCGACGCCATCGCCGGCGGCAAGCACGTCGTGCTGCTCAACGCCGAGGTCGACGGCACCGTCGGGCCGATCCTGAAGCGCCGTGCCGACGCCGCCGGCGTGGTCTACTCGGGCTGCGACGGTGACCAGCCGGGCGTGCAGATGAACCTGGTCCGGTTCGTCCGCGGGCTCGGTGCGGTGCCGCTCGTCGCCGGCAACATCAAGGGCCTGCAGGACGAGCACCGCAACCCGACCACCCAGCAGGGCTTCGCTGACCGGTGGGGTCAGGACGTCCACATGGTCACCTCGTTCGCGGACGGCACGAAGGTCTCGTTCGAGCAGGCGCTGGTCGCGAACGCCGCCGGGTTCACGGTGCTGCAGCGCGGGATGGGTGGCCCGGGCGGGCGCGAGCACGACGGCCACGTCGACGAGGCCACGGCGCTGTACGACGTCGACGAGCTGCGCGAGCTCGGCGGGGTCGTCGACTACCTCGTCGGGGCCCGGCCGGGACCCGGCGTGTACGTGTTCGCCGCCCACGACGACCCGTCGCAGCAGCACTACCTCGAGCTCTACAAGCTCGGCACCGGGCCGCTGTACTCGTTCTACACGCCCTACCACCTCTGCCACTTCGAGGTCCCGACCTCGCTGGCCCGGGCGGTGCTGCTCGGTGACGCCGTGATCGCGCCGGACGGCCCTCCCCGGGTCGAGGTCGTGGCGACGTCGAAGGTCGACCTCGCCGCGGGTGCGACCCTCGACGGGCTCGGCGGCTACCACACCTACGGGGTGGCGGAGCGTGCCGACGTCACGGCGGCGCAGCGGCTGCTGCCGATGGGCGTCGCCGAGGGCTGCCGGCTCGTCCGCGACGTCCCGGCGGACACGGCGCTGACGTACGACGACGTCGAGGTGCCCGGGGGTCGGCTCGTCGACGCGCTGCGCCGGGAGCAGGCCGCCGAGCTCGGCGTCGCCTGAGGCTGCCTCAGGCGGCCGTGGCGTCCGCGCTGGCGGCGGGGAAGCGCGCCGTGCGGTGCCCGACCGGACGGCCGAGCACGGCCGGGATCGTCAGCGCGAGCAGCCGCAGGTCGGTCCACGCCGACACCTGCCGGACGTACACGAGGTCGATGGCGACGTGGAGGTGCATGTTGCCCTCGTCGTCGCGCTCGCTGACCTGCCACAGGCCGGTCAGGCCGGGCTTCACGTCGTGGCGGCGGTGCTGCCAATCGGCGTACTGGTCGACGATCTCGACGAGCTCCGGCCGCGGGCCGACGAGGCTCATCTCGCCCCGCAGGACGTTCCACAGCTGCGGGAGCTCGTCGAGCGAGGAGGACCGCAGGAAGGTGCCGAGCCGGGTGTGGCGCGGGTCGGCGAGGGTCTTGTGCGTTCGGCGGCGGTCAGGGCCGGCGAAGTGGCGGCTGCGGCGCTCGCGGCGGTCGGGGTGCATGGTGCGGAACTTCAGGACCTCGAACGGGACCCCGTCCTTGCCGACCCGGGCCTGGCGGAACAGCACGCCCGGACCGAGCACGACACGCACGGCGAGGGCGACCGCGAGCAGGACGGGGCTCAACACGACGAGCAGCAGGGCCGCGACGACCCGGTCGACGACGGGCTTCACGAGCCGCTCGTAGCGGCCCGGTGCCCGGGGTGCGAGCCACATCGCCGGACGGTCGTCGACGAGGTCGATGACCACCTCGCCGTCCTCGATGGCGGCGATGAAGCGATCGCTCTCGCGCAGGGCCGGCAGGCCGTACTGCGTGGGTGGCTGCGTCATCGGGAGTCGTGTCCGTTCACGGCGTCGTCGTCGGTCGGCCGTCGTTCGCGGTCTGGGGCGGTGGGGCTCGGGCGGTGTGCGCCGGGCGGTGCGGCGGTCGGGGTGCGCGTCGGTCCGTCACACACGGTGGTGAATCGACCGCGTGAAGTGCCGACCTTAACTCGGGGTTGGGAGCCCATCAAGGGGCAACTTCCCTCCAACCGGTCCGTTCGGACACCACAACGACGTTCCGACGGGCTGGGTGACGCTGCGCAGCCCCGTGTGTGCGCAGAGCGACCCGAGGCACCCCGGCGGGCGCGCGTTACGCTCCGCGCCTGATGGACGGATCCCCCCACGCCGCGGCCGACGCCCCGGACGCTACCAACCCCGACGCCGCACGGCGACGCCGGGTCCGCGTCGTGCGCGCCGCCGTGGTCGCCCTCGTCCTGCTCGTCGGCTGGGGGCTGTCGGCGGGACGGGCGGTCCTGGCCGCCGCGGACGACCTCCGCGCGGCCGAGCGGACGCTCGACGGTGCCCGGGACGCGCTCTCCGACGGCGATCTCGACGAGGTCGTCACGACGCTCGAGATCGCCACCGTCCAGCTCGCCGACGCCGACGCCGCCCTGCACCGGCCGTCCGTGACGGCCGCGTCGTGGGTGCCCGTCGCGGGTCGGGACCTGCGCGTCGCCCGGGCCGTGGCTCGCGGCGCCCGCGAGGTCGTGGAGGCCGGTGGGGCCGCGGTCACCACCGCCCGCGACGCCGCGGACGCCGGCGGGGAGGGCACGGGCCTCCCGCTCGACCTGGTCGCGGCCGTCGCGCCCGACCTGCGTGCGACCGCCGACGCCTCGGCCCGCGCCGTCGAACGGCTCGAGGACGCGCCGGCGGACGTGCTCGTCGCCGAGGTCGCCGCGGGCCGGGACCGGATGCTCGACCTGCTGCGCCCCGTCGCGGAGGCCTCGGCCGACGCCGCCGTCCTGTCGGAGCACCTGCCGGCGTTCCTGGGGGCCGACGGGCCGAGGCGCTACCTGCTCGCCGCGGCGAACCCGGCCGAGCTGCGCGGGGTCGGTGGCTACCTGGGCTCGCTGGCCGTGGTCGAGCTGCGCGACGGTGCCCTCGACATCGGGGAGTTCCAGGCGCTCTCCGACCTGCCCGAGCTCGCACCCGGGGAGGTCGACCCGTCGCTGATCCCGGCGCGGTGGTCGGTGTTCGGGCCCACCTTCCGGTGGAAGAACGTCAACGCCACCCCCGACCTGCCCAGCGCCGGCGGTGCGCTCGTGGCCATGTGGGAGGCCCGCACGGGCGAGCGCCTCGACGGGGTCATCGTCGTCGACCCCTTCGCCCTCGCGACGATGCTGTCGGTCACCGGCCCGGTCCAGGGCACCGACGGGACGACGCTCACGGCCGAGAACGCCGTCGACTACCTCACCAACGGCGCCTACGCGACGTTCGAGGGTCTCGACGACGAGCAGGCCGCCCGCCAGGACGCGCTCGGCGCCGACGCCGCCACGATCCTCACCCGGTTCCTCGCCGACACCGCCGGCGCGCTCGACCGGGTGCAGGACCTGGCGCGAATGGTCGGCGACCGCCACCTGCTGCTGTACGCCACCGACGCCGACGTCCAGGCCGCGTTCGCCACCGCCGGCGTGGACGGCGCGCTGCCCGACCCGAAGGGCGACTTCGTCGCGGTGGTCGCCAACTCCGGCACGTCGGCGAAGCTCGACCACTACCTGGAGCGCGACCTCGTCTACGATGTCCGGCTGCTCGAGGACGGCGCGGCGGACGGGCGGCTCGAGGTCACCTTCAGGAACACGGCGCCGTCCGAGGGCCAGCCCCGGTACGTGATCGGGCCCAACGTGTCCGACCTCCAGGCGGGCGAGAACCGGTTCCACCTCTCGACCTACTGCTCGACCTCGTGCACGCCGGTCGCGGCCGCCGGCGGGCTCGACGGGCGGCTCAAGGTCTCCGAGGAGCTCGGCCACACGGTGCTCGCCGCGTGGGTCCAGCTCCCCGCCGGCGCCTCGGACTCGCTGGCGCACCGCTGGCGGTCGGCCGACGCGTGGGCCGACGAGGACGGCGGGCTCGTCTACCGGCTGACGGTGCGGTCCCAGACGACGGTGCGCGCGCCCCGCCTGACCGTGCGGGTCGCGGTGCCGGAGGGCACCACGCTCGTGGACGGCACGCCGGGCGCGATCGTGGAGGTCGGGGCCGAGGGCGAGGTCGTCACCTGGTCGTCGGAGCCGCGTGGCGACGTCGAGCTGATGCTGCGGTTCGAGCCCGTGGCGGGCGGCGCGGAGGCGGGTGCCGCCGTCCGCTGACCGGGGCCGTCCCGGTGCGTTCCGTGACCGTCCGTGAGGGTATGTCGCGGATGGTGCATGACTGCGGGTGGTGGGCGCACCGCGGTGCGTCGCCACGCGCGCAGCGCCGGTTGGAGGGGTGTTCGTGGCCCGTCCGCTCGGATACCGTTGCGACGTCCGGGCGCTCCCGCCGACCTGCCCGACGAGGACCACCACGATGCGTCAGTTCACCCGCACCGCCCGCCGCGGCCTCGCCGCCGCCGGCGCGGCCGTCCTGCTCGTCGCCGGCCCGGCCGCCGCCCAGGAGGCCGTCGACTGCGAGGTCGAGGGCTCCGCGATCGGCAACCCGGTCTGCGACGAGGACGCCGAGGTGCTCGACCTCGTGCTCGTCGACGACCCGGACGGTGACCCCGTCGGCGGTGACCCGGCCGACGCCCTGTCGGTGCGCGAGCTCCCCGCGACCGGCGTCGACTCGGGCGTGCTCGCCCTGACCGCCGGCGGCATCGTCGTCCTCGGTGGCGCTGCCGTCGTGGCGACCCGTCGTCGCAAGGCCGAGGTCGACGTCGACGCCTGACCCCGGGCGACCAGATCCCCGGGACGGGGCCGGCCGAGAGGCCGGCCCCGTCCCGCGTCCGGGGCCGGGACCGCGTAGCGTTCGCCGTGGCCCCCGGCTGCCGCACCCGTCCGTCGCCTCGCCCCCCTCGGAGTCCTCGGTGCCCCGCGTCCACCCCGCCCTGCGGACCTGCGGCGTGCGCATCGACGTCCTCGGCCGCGAGGCGGCCGCGGACGAGGTGGTGGCCCGGGCGCGCGCCGGCGGCCCCTGCGCGGTGCACCTCTGCAACGCCTACACGCTCTCGCTGGCGGTCCGGTCCGCCGCGACCGCCGCGCTGCTCGACGCCGGCGACCTGAACCTCCCCGACGGCACGCCGCTCGTGTGGGCGGCGAGGCGGGCGGGCATCGACACCCCGGGTCGGGTGTACGGGCCGGACCTGATGCTCGACGTCCTCGACCGCGGTCGTGCCCACGGGCTGCGCCACTTCCTGCACGGCTCGACCCCCGAGGTCCTCGCGGACCTCGAGGCGGCCCTGCGGGCCCGCCTGCCGGGGGTCGAGGTCGTCGGCACGTTCTCGCCGCCCTTCCGCGACGCGACGCCGGCGGAGGAGGACGAGGCCGTCGCGCGCATCCTCGCCAGCGGCGCCCAGGTCGTCTGGGTCGGCCTCGGCACCCCGCGGCAGGACGAGTGGGTCGCGCGCTTCCGTGACCGGCTCCCGGTCCCGCTCGTGGCGGTCGGCGCGGCGTTCGACTTCCACGCGGGCCGAAAGGCGCAGGCGCCTTCGTGGATGCAGCAGCGCGGCCTCGAGTGGCTGTTCCGACTCCTCACCGAGCCGCGCCGGCTGTGGCGCCGCTACCTCGTCGGCAACCCCGTGTTCCTCTACGGCCTCGCGCGCGGCGTCGAGGTCGTCCGTCGTGGCGACGTCCGCGACGCCGCCTGACCCGGCCCACAGGCCGACGCCCCGGCACGGGGCCGGGGCGTCGGGACGGGGCGGGACGGTCAGCCGATGGCGATGGTCCCGAGGTCGACGACCTTCCCGCGCTCGACGACCATGCGGCGCATGGCGCCGCGGCCGTCGGGCAGTACGAACGAGATGTCGTAGGCCTCGCGGCCGCCGGCGAACTCCACCTTCGGCTGCGTCGACGGGTTCAGGTGCAGCTCGAACGAGCCGTCCGCCCGCGTGACGTGCCGGGAGTCGACGGTCTCCTCGACCGCGAACTGCTTGAGCGGGTTCTCGTCGCCGGAGCCGTCCTGCTTCCACAGGCGGATCGGGTAGCGCTTGGTGACCCGGACCTCGCCCGCGGCGGGGAGCTTCCCGCGCACGACGGCGTGGTTGAGCGTGTCGGTGCGGACCCCGAGGGTGGCCAGCGCGGCCTTGCCGGCGTTCGGCAGGTCCGCGTACGAGGGCCGCTGCGCCGGCAGCAGGCACAGCTGCTCGCAGAGGAACAGCAGGGCCGGGCGGTTCTTCTCGTACATCGCCGGCACGGTCGACAGGTACGCCGGGTGGAAGGCGTTGCCGGCGTGCTCGAACGTGTAGGAGATCGAGCCACGCGAGCCGTACATGTAGTCGGACGCGGTGCCGGTCGTGATGTACAGCTGGATCGACTTCTGCGGGCGGTACCCGTTGTAGGCGGCCGTCACGCGACCGAAGCCCTCGAGCAGGCCGTTGTCCGGGGCGTTGTCGAAGGTGTCGCCCCACGCCCACAGCACGAGGTTGCCGGACGTGTGGTGGCTGATGGACGCCGTGCAGTGGTAGCGCTCGAACACCCAGCGGACGTTCTGCGACTCCTGCTCGCTGAACGGCTGCGTGCCGCGGTAGGTCTGCGAGAGCTGGTCCGCCGACGAGCCGTCGCCGCCCCAGCCGTAGCCGTAGTTCCGGTTGGGGTCGATGCCGTAGGCGTCGGCGTTGACCGGCTTGGGCACGCTCGGTGAGTCGCGCAGCGGCGACCCGGTCGGGGCGTCGGAGCCGAGGTAGGAGCGCCGGTTCTTGCGCTGGTAGCGGCCCTGGCCGCCCAGGATGATCGCCTCCGCGCCGTCACCGAACAGCGTGCCGACCGTGCCCGTGCCGAGGTCCGAGCCGCCGGTGCCGACCGGGGTGGAGCGCGAGAGCTCGAAGCCGTCCGGGTTCACGACGGGGACGACGATGTTGCGCACGTTCTCGACGATGGTGACCATCCGGGTGTCGCCCTTGCGGTACCCCTCGACCAGGTCGTGGGCCCACATGATCGGGAGCTCGCCGGCCGGCCACTCCCGCGCGTGGTGGATGCCGTCGTTGTAGAAGACCGGGCGGCCGTCGACCCGGTCCGGGTCGAGGCAGACCTCGAGGCCGAGGACCTGCCGTCCCTCGAGCGTGCGGAACGGCAGCTCGAGGAGGCGGCAGATGTCGGGGTTGTCCTTGGCGAGCTTGCGCATGTCGGCCTCGTACTGCGCGAGCGTGCGGTACTGGCCGTTCGGGGTCTCGCCCGGCTGGGGCAGCAGACCCGCGGGGCGGACGTCCGGCTGGGACAGCAGCGCGGCGTCGCGCGCGGCGACGTCCTCGACGGTGACGAGGTGGCGCAGGCCGGTGGCGCGCAGGCGGGCGAGGTCACCGGGCCACAGCAGCACCTCGATGGACCCGTCCTCGAACACCACGTGGGTGTCGTCGAACGCGGACAGCAGGGCCTGCTGGGCCGGGGTGGCGGCCCAGACGCGGGCGAGCTGCAGCGGCTCGGCCGACGCGCCGCCGGCGGCGGCCGCGCCGGCGGCGGGCGCGCTGCCCCCGAGGGCGCTCGTGGCGGGCCCGGCCGCGGTGGCGGCGAGCGCGGCGCCGGCGAGGCCGGCGCCCTTGAGCAGGTTGCGACGGGTCACGCGGCCGTCGGTCGGGGTCGCGCCGGCGGCGGGGGTGGTGCCGGGAGCGGCGGGGGCGTCGGACATGGGGTGCGGACCTCGGGTGACTCGGGGGCGGAGGTGGACCGGTGGAGGGGTTCGCCGGTCGACCCGCCGGGACCTCCTCACCACGCGCGCGACGCGCCTGCGTCCCTCGTGCCGCGGGCCGGACGAGGGGCGTGCAACCACGGGGCCCGCGCGTGCGTCTGTCCCGGTGTGATCGCGCGCGAGGACCGCGGGCCGAGGCGACGGAGGACGACGGTGGGACGGCAGACGGGGCACGGCGGGGAGCCGTGGCGGTTGTGGGACGCGGCGGGGACCCGCGCGCCGCTGCACCCGGCGCTGCCTCCGTCGCTGGCGATGCAGCACGCCCGGCAGGTCGAGCGGGCACGCCGGGCCGAGGGGCGCCGGCGGGCGGTCGCGCACCGCCGGCGGGTCAGCCTGCGTCGTCCGGGCTGACCGGGCCGTCGTCGACCGGGCCGGCGCCGGCGTCGGCGATGGTGGCGACGATGCGGTCCTCGGCCTCGGGGGCCCGACCGGCGCGGACGAGCTCGAGCAGCCCGTCGAGGTCGGCGAGCGCCTCCTCCCAGCGCGCCGCCCACGCGGCGAACGGGACGGTCCGCGGGCCGACCCGTCGCTTGGCCGCGTCGATGCGCTCCACGAGCTCGCCGTACGCCTCGTCGACGTCGGTCTCGAGGCGCCGGCGGAGGCGCTTCGCCAGGGCGGGTGCACGACCCGCGGTCGACACCGTCACGCGCAGGTCGCCACGGCGGATCGTCGACATCGCGCCGAAGTCGCAGTGCGGCACGTCGTCGAGCGCGGCGAACAGGACGCGCGCCTCCCGCGAGGCGTCCCACAGCGCCGCCACGTCGGCGTCGTCCTCGCGGGTCACGATGGCGAGGAAGGCCCCGTCGAGGTCCGCCGGCGCGAGCGTGCGTGCGTGGTGGGCGACGCCGTGGGCGACGACGGCGCCGGCGAGCTCGGCCGCCGGCGCGGCGGCGTACAGCTCGACGGCGGCGCCCGACGCGACGAGCCCCTCGACGCGGTCGAGGGCGAGCGGGCCGTCACCGGCGACGAGGCACCGTCGTCCGGCGAGGTCGAGGGTCACCGGGTAGTCGAACGCCATCGTGGGTCACCCCGGGGTCGTGGTGGTCCGCACGATGGTGCCGTCGTCGGCGAGGTGGATGCCGCACTCGGTCTTGTCGTCGAACGCGGCCCAGCGGCCGGCCCTCGGGTCCTCGCCCGGCGCGACCCGCGAGGTGCACGGCGCGCACCCGATCGACGGGTAGCCCTGCGCGACCAGCGGGTGGGTCGGCAGGTCGTGCTCGTCGAGGTAGCGGGCCACGTCGTCGTCGCTCCAGGTGGCCAGCGGGGCGACCTTCACCAGCCAGCGGTCGTCGTGCCGGCGCGCCTCGACGACCGGGGTCCCGGCCCGTTCGGGGGTCTGCGCACGTCGGACCCCGGTGGCCCACCCGTCGAACGACGTCAGCGCCCGCCGAAGCGGCACGGTCTTGCGTGCGGCGCAGCAGGCGTCCGGGTCGAGGGTCGGCAGGTCGCCGTACCGCTCGCGCTGCTGTGCGACCGACAGGTCGGGGCGCAGGTCGATGACGCTCAGGCCGAGGTCGCGTGCCAGCTCGCGGCGGAAGCCGATGGTCTCGTCGAAGTGGAAGCCGGTGTCGAGGAACAGCACCGGGACCTCCGGCGCGACCCGGGACACCAGGTGCAGCAGCACGGCGGAGTCGGCGCCGAAGGAGGAGGTGATCACGAAGCGCGGGACCACGCCGGCGGCCCACGCGAGGATCCGGTCGGCCGGCTTGTCCTCCAGCATCGTGGCGGCCTCGGCGGCCATCGCCCGGACGAAGTCGCCCTCGGCGTCGTCGGTGGTCGCCCGGAAGCGGTCGTCGTCCGCCGGCAGGCGTCCGTCGAGCGCGTGCGCGACGCCGTCGGCCAGCGTCCGCCGGTCCTCCTCGCCGATGACCGTCACGCCGTCCCCCCGGGCGCGCGCCGGCGGCCGCACGCCGCCGGCGCGCAGGCACGGCGGGACGGGCGGGCGGACGTGGCGGGAGGCGTGGGCATGGGAGGGCGCGGCCGGATCGGGAGCGGGCCGGAGCGGGCACGGTGCCGCCCACCCGGGCCCCGGGTCCACGTGGCGGGCACGCAACGGTGCGAACCGCCGCCACTAGGCTCCGGGCGCCGCTGGCACGTCGTCGACAGGATCCCTCGTGCCCCTCACCGAACTCTCCGGCTCCCGCGTCGTCGTGACCGGGGGGGCCGGGTTCCTCGGCTCCCACCTGTGCACGGCGCTGCTCGACGCCGGCGCCGAGGTCGTCGCCATCGACAACCTGCTCACCGGGTCCGAGGGCAACGTGGCGCCGCTGCTGGGCCGGGAGGGCTTCCGGTTCGTCCGCTACGACGTCACCGACTACCTGGCGGTGGAGGGGCGGGTCGACGCGGTCCTGCACTTCGCGTCGCCGGCCTCGCCGGTCGACTACCTCGAGTACCCGATCCAGACGCTGAAGGTGGGCTCGCTCGGGACCCACAAGGCGCTCGGGCTCGCCCGCGCCAAGGAGGCGACGTTCCTGCTGGCCTCGACGAGCGAGGTGTACGGCGACCCCCAGGTGCACCCGCAGCCGGAGACCTACTGGGGGCACGTGAACCCCATCGGTCCGCGCGGCGTGTACGACGAGGCGAAGCGCTTCGCCGAGGCGATGACCTACGCCTACCACCGCAGCCACGACCTCGACGTCCGGGTCGTCCGCATCTTCAACACCTACGGCCCGCGGCTGCGCCTCACCGACGGCCGGGCCGTGCCGACGTTCATCTCCCAGGCGCTCGACGACGAGCCGATCACGCTGCACGGCGACGGGAGCCAGACCCGGTCGCTGTGCTACGTGGACGACCTGGTCCGTGGGATCCTGGCCCTGCTGGTGTCCGGGTACACGCAGCCCTGCAACCTCGGCAACCCCCACGAGGTGACCATCCGCGAGCTCGCCGAGACGATCCGTGACCTGTGCGGCTCGAGCTCCGAGCTCGTCCTGACCCCGCGCCCCGTCGACGACCCGGAGGTCCGCCGTCCCGACACGACGGTGGCGTCGCGTGAGCTCGGCTGGGCGCCGGCGGTCGACCTGCACGACGGGCTCGGGCGCACGGTGGCGTGGGCCCGGGAGACGCTGGGACGCTGAGGGTCAGGCCGCCGAGGGCAGCCCGAGCGAGCGGTAGATCTCCCGCGTCGCGGGGGAGCGGTTCAGCGTGTAGAAGTGCAGGCCCGGCGCGCCCGCGTCGAGCAGGTCCTGGCACAGCTGCGTGGCCACCTCGACGCCGATGCGGGCGACCTCGTCGGGGCGGTCCTCCACCGCGTGCAGCCGCTCGGCGAGGTCGGCCGGGACGGCCGTCCCGGAGAGCTCGGCGAAGCGCTCGATCTGGCGCACGTTCGTGACCGGCATGACGCCCGGCAGGACCGGCGTGTCGCACCCGAGCGCCGCGAGCTCCTCGACCATCCGCACGTAGTCCTCGACGCGGAAGAAGAACTGCGTGACGCCGAAGTCGGCGGCCCGCAGCTTCGCGGCGAGGTGCCGACGGTCGCTCTCGCGGTCGGGGGAGAGCGGGTGCAGCTCGGGGTGCGCCGCGACGCCGATGGAGAAGCGGTCCCCGCCGACCTCGCGGGCGAGCTCGACCAGCTCGACGGCGTGGTCGATCTCGCGCGGGCCGGCGCCGTCGTCGTCCGCCGGCGGGTCGCCGCGCAGAGCGAGGACGTTCTCGACGCCGGCGTCGCGGTAGCGCGACAGGATGGTGCGGAGCTCGTCGCGGGTGTGCGCGAAGGCGGTCAGGTGCGCCATCGGCGTCATCGAGGTGTGCTCGAGGAGGTCGACGACGAGCTGGTGCGTGCGCTCCCGCGTCGAGCCGCCGGCGCCGTAGGTGATCGACACGAAGGACGGGCCGAGGGGCTCGAGCTCGTTGAGCGTGTCGCGCAGAGCGCGCTCGCCGTCGTCGGTCCTCGGTGGGAAGAACTCGAACGAGTAGGTGCGCCCGCGCGCGAGGAGGTCGTCGATCCGGACCACGTGCTGGCCTTCGTGCGTCTGGCCGTCGGAGTCGCCCCGGGCTCGGGGTCCGTCGAGGCGTTCGAGGCTACCGCGCCGGCGGTCGGGCGGACCAGCCGGGCGCGAGCCCCGACCTCACTCGTTCGACACCCGCATCCGCACGTCGACCGCGACGACGCCCTGCCCGGACGGGCGGACGAACACCGGGTTGAGGTCGAGCTCGACGACCTCCGGGAGGTCCTCGACGAGCGCGTTGACCCGGTGCAGCAGGTCGGTGAGCGCCGCGACGTCGGCGGGTGGGGCCCCACGGTAGCCGTGCAGCAGCGGGGCCATCCGCAGGTCGCCGAGCATCGCGTCGACGTCGACGTCGGTGAGCGGGGTGATCCGGACGCTGACGTCGTGGATCAGCTCGACGAGCGTGCCGCCCATGCCGACCACCACGAGCGGGCCGAACGAGGGGTCCGAGCTGACCCCGACCACCATCTCGACGCCGTCGGTGACCATCTCCTGGACGAGGAACGCCTCGGCGTGCTGGGCCAGGTCGGCCGCCTCGAGTCGCTCGACCATCCGCTCGACGGCGCGGGCGGCGCCGGCGGGGGAGCGCAGGTCGAGCTCGACCCCGCCGACGTCGGTCTTGTGGATCGGGGAGGCCACCTTGATCGCGACGGGGCAGCCGAGGTCGGCCTGCGCCGCGGCGGCCTCCTCCGGCGACGAGACGATGCGGGAGCGGGCGAGCGGGATGCCGTAGCTGGCGAGCACGCCCTCCGCCTCGGCGGCCGAGAGCCACAGCGACCCCCGCGGCTTCGTGCGCGTCACCGCCGCGGCGTGCGGCCTCCCGATGAGCGGCTGGCCCCCGGCGGAGCGTGGCCGCCGGAGCGCACCGTCGACCAGCGTGCGGGCCCGCTCGACGTCGATGCCGTCGGGCCGGACGACGCTGCCGAGCGGCGCGGCCCGCCACGACGCGTACCGGGCGACGCGGCCGAGCGCCCGGGCGGCGTCCTCCGGGAACGAGAACGCCGGCAGCGACGCGGCCTGGAGCGCGTCGGGGACCCCGCGCTGCGACATCAGCACGCTCACCACGGCGACGTCCGCGGGCAGCCGGCCGGCGGCGTCCGCGAGCGCCTCGGCGACCGCGTCGGTCTCGGTGGCACCGGCGGGGATGAAGATGACGAAGACCGCGTCGACCTCCTCGGCGTTGCCGAGGACCTCGAGCGCCCGGCCGAACGCCGCTGGGTCGGCCGAGGCGATCATGTCGACCGGGTTCTGCATCCCGGCCTCCGGTGGCAGGAACGTTGCCAGCGCCTCGCGGGTCGCCTCCGTGAGCGGCGGGACCCGCAGGCCGTTCGACTCGCACGCGTCGGCCGCGAGGATGCCGGGGCCGCCGGCGTTGGTCAGGATGGCGACGCGGTCGCCCCGCGGCAGCGGCTGGCTCGACAGCAGCGTGGCGACGTCGAACAGCTCCTCGAGGGTCTCGGTGCGGATCACGCCGGTCTGGGCGAACAGCGCCTCCACGGCGACGTCGCCGCTCGACACGGCCGCGGTGTGCGAGGACGCGGCGCGCTCGCCGGCGCGGGTCCGGCCCGACTTCACCGCGACGATGGGCTTGCGCCGCGAGATGCGCCGGGCGATGCGGGAGAACTTGCGCGGGTTGCCGAACGACTCGAGGTAGAGCAGCGCGACGTCGGTGTCGGGGTCGTCCTCCCAGTACAGCAGCAGGTCGTTGCCGCTGATGTCGGCCTTGTTGCCGACCGAGACGAACGTCGAGATGCCGAGCCCGATGCGGTCGACGTGGTCGAGCACGGCGAGCCCGAGCGCGCCCGACTGCGACGACATCGAGACCCGACCGGGGCGGGGGAACGTGCGGCTGAAGGTCGCGTTGAGCCGGACGCCCTCGGTGCCGTTGAGCAGGCCCATGCAGTTCGGCCCGACGATGCGCATCCCGTGGCCGCGCGCGCGGGCCATCAGCTCGTCCTGCCGGGCGCGGCCCTCCTCGCCGACCTCCGCGAAGCCCGCCGACACGACGCAGACGGCGCGGACGCCGAGCTCGCCTGCCTCGTCCACCACGTCGGGGACCAGCGGGGCCGGCACGCACACGACGACGAGGTCGGGCAGCCCGGGGCACGACGCGAGGTCGGGGTAGGCGGCGACGCCCTGCACGTGCGTGGTGTTGGGGTTGACCGGGTAGACGACGCCCGAGAACCCGCCGGCGATGACGTTGGCGAAGACGAGCCCGCCGAGCGAGGCGGGGTCCCGCGACGCGCCGACGACGGCGACCCGCTCCGGCTTGAAGAACCGCCCGAGCGCCGCCCTGGCGGCCTGCCGTTCGTCGTCCGCCACCGCGCGCAGGAACGTCTCGGTGATGCCGAGCTCGAGGTCGGCGCGCACGACGCTGCCCCCGCCCGGCTCGTGGACCGAGTGGAACTCGAGCCCGATGTCGCGGATGAGCCGCAGCATCCGGGCGTTGTCCGCGAGCACGTCGCCGGACAGCCGCCGCACGCCGTCCTCCAGCGCCTGCTGCGCGACCTCGCGGACGATGACGGTCCCGATGCCCCGGCCCTGCTGGTCGTCCTCGACGAGCGCGGCGAACTCGGCGTGGCCCGGCTCGTCCGGGTCGCGCTCGTAGCGGGCCACCGCGACGACGCGCTCGTCCTCGCCACGCCCGAGGGTGGCCGCGACCGCGAACTGGTGGTCGGGGTCGAGGTCGGTGAACCGGCCGACGTTCTCGTCGGTCAGGTCGAAGGGGCCGTGGAAGCGGGCACGCCGCGACGCCTCCGAGGTCCGCTCCCACATCCCGAACAGGCGCTGTCGGTCGTCGGGGCGGAGCCGTCGCAGGTGGATCGTCGTGCCGTCCGGCAGGACGTGGTCGTGCTCCTCGAACCGCGCCATCACACCTCGGTGCCGGGGTCGGCGTGGGGATCGCGTGCATCGAACCACGTCCGAGCAACCGGTGGCGGCCCTCGGGCGGGCGTGCAACGATGCGAGCGGAGGAGCCGCCCACGACGACGGGAGCGAGGATGTCCGGGGCGTCGATCGACCCCAGGCTGGCCGCGGCCGAGGCGAGGCTCGAGCGCCTCGACGACCACGACCGCGTGGACGACGGCCCCGATGACCCGCCGGCGCTCCTCGACCCGCACGAGGTGGGGGTCCACGTCGACGGGGACCTCCCGGACCCGGACCTCGACCCCGACGACGAGGAGGCGGGCGCCGACCTCCTGGTCTCGGCGCTGGCCGACGCCCTCGACGCGTTCGCGGAGGCCTTCAACGCCCGCGACGTCGACGCCGTCCTGGAGGTGGTGGCCGAGGACGTCGAGGCCCCCGGACTCGGCGACGACGTCGAGGGCCTGCCCGCCGCGCTCGACTCCCTGTGGGAGCGCCGCCCGACCGGGCTGCTGACCCGCGGCGACCTCGACGGGGTGCCGGTGCTCGTCCTGTGGGAGATGGCCGACGACCCGGCCGGGCGGACCGAGCCGGGTGGCTGGTGGCGGGTCGGGCTGGTGCACGGCGACGACGTCGTCGACGGGACCCTCGGCGTGGTCGAGGTCAGCGACGACGCCTCCGCGCTCGACGCCGTCGAGGTCGAGGCGCCGGACGGGGACCTCGAGGAGGGCGCTCGCTGGCGCGAGTGGGAGTCGGGCGAGGAGGGCTGAGCCGTCAGCCCTCGATGCGGGGGATGGCCTCGCCCGGGCGGGTCCCCTCGACGTCCGCGGCCCACGTCGGCCGAGCCAGCTTGAAGACCTCGCCGAGCCGGGCGTAGGCCGTCCCGGCAAGCCGGCACACCGGGTCGAGCAGGACCGGGTCCACGCGGCCGTCGCGCCACACGCTCGGGTCGACGTGGAGGTGGGTGACCCGCGCCACGACGACGTGCCCGTTGCCGGCCTCGACCACCTGCACGAGCCGGCACTCGAGGTGCGCCTTCGCGGCGGCGACGCGCGGCGGCGTCACGCTGACCGACGGGACGGCCTCGAGGTCCGCCCAGGTGAACTCGTCCTCGCCGGGGGGGAAGTCGGTGGCCGTGAAGTTCATCGGCTCGACGACGTCCATGGACACGAGGTTCACGACGAGCTCGCCGGTCGCCTCGATGTTGGTGAGGGTGTCCTTGCGCCCCGACGAGCCGATGACGACGTGGGGCGGCTCGTGCGCCATCACGTTGAAGTACGAGTGCGGCGCGAGGTTGCGGACGCCGTCCGGCGAGACGGTCGAGACCCACGCGATGGGACGGGGCACCACCAGCCCCGTCATGAGGAAGTAGACCTCGCGCGGATCCCAGTCGGCCGGGTCGAGCTCGAGCGGCTCGGTCAGCACGTCGGGGGTGGCGGGGTGCGAGGAGGTCACGACGGGGCTCCGGGGCCGGGGGGCCGGGAGCCTACGACGCCGCCGGGGTGCTGGTCGCGGAGGAGGGCGTGGAGGCGGCGCCGGTGGAGGTGTCCGTCGACACGTCGGAACCCGAGGACGCGGCGCCCTCGTCGTCGTTGCGGCGCTTCACGACCCACACGACGACCCCCGCGATGACGAGCGGGATGCGCAGCGGGGCGGGCACCACCTTCCACGCGCGCTTGAGCCAGGGAGCGGCGGCGAGAGCGGTCTGGACGTCCACGAGGTCCTCCTGCGGTCGGTCGTGCGGTCGTTCGGGGGTCGGGCCGCCGGCGCGGGCGCGCCGGCGGCGGGAGCGGCATCGGACCACGTCGTGCGGTCCGCGCGCCACGTACCTCTGTCCGTGACCTCGGGCCTGCCCGGTCGTTGAGGGGGGCCCGACGTCCCGCGGCCGGTGCACCGACCGCGGGCTCCCCCGTCGGCCCGTGCACCCACAGGAGACCCGATGCGTTCGAAGATCCACGCCGCCCTCGCGGCCGGACTCGTGCTCGCCGG
Organism: Actinomycetes bacterium; assembly: GCA_046566145.1. Taxonomy (GTDB): domain Bacteria; phylum Actinomycetota; class Nitriliruptoria; order Nitriliruptorales; family Nitriliruptoraceae; genus JBKHXF01. Next base: position 53,620 of record JBKHXF010000026.1, on the reverse strand, counting down.
CGTCGCCGCCATCCCCACCGGCGGCGGCTTCACCAGCGAGGACGCCCGTTCCCACCTGACCAAGGCCGAGGTCGTCCGGGCCTCCGAGGCTCCCGCCGAGCGGCTGTCCGACGTCCCCTGCGTCGACGGCAAGGCCGGCCCCTTCGCCTGTGAGGGCGTCGACCTCCTCGGCTTCGTCCCCGACGACGAGATGGTCACCGTCGACACTGACGTCCTGACCGGCTGCGCCCTCGACGTGGTGCTCGGAGGCGACCGCAACGCCCTCGTCGAGGACCCGACCTGCCTGAACCCGCCCGGCCTCTCCGACATCTGGGGCTGGACCAGCGAGGACGGCGACGAGTACGTCGTCTTCGGCAAGACCAACGGCACCGCCTTCTACCGGGTCACCGACCCGACCGCCCCCGAGTACCTCGGTGAGGTCCCGAACGCGTCGGGCCAGCTGCTGTGGCACGACATCAAGGTCTTCGAGGACAACGCCTACATCGTGTCCGAGTCGGTCGCGCACGGCGTCAAGGTCTTCGACCTGACCCGTCTCGAGGACCTGGCCGAGTCGCCGCTGCCGTACAACCCGCTCGACGCCGACAACGTGTGGTTCCCCGAGGACCAGGTCTTCGACCTGTCCAACCACAACGTCGTCATCGACGAGGCCTCCGGCACCCTCTACCTGGTCGGTGGCAACCTCGGCATCGTGCTCTCGGGCGCCTGCTCCGGTGGCCTGTACGCGTTCGACCTGAACGCCGACGCCCTGAACCCGCCGTTCGCCGGCTGCTTCGAGGCCGACCAGAACGCCTACGTGCACGACGCGCAGTGCGCCACCTACGTCGGCCCCGACGCCGACCACGAGGGCAAGGAGATCTGCGTCACCTCGTCCGAGGACTTCGTCGCCGTCGTCGACGTCACCGACAAGGCCAACATGGTCGAGCTGTCCCGCACCGACTACCCGAGCGTGGCCTACGCGCACCAGGGCTGGATGAGCGAGGACATGCGCTTCTACTACCACGGGGACGAGCTCGACGAGCAGTCGTCGCCGCTGCTGGCGAGGACCCGCACGATCGTCGTCGACATGACCGACCTCGACGCCATCCGGTTCGCCGGCGTGCACACGCACGTCAACAAGTCGATCGACCACAACATGTACACGCGGGACGGGCTGCTCTTCCAGAGCAACTACACCTCCGGCCTGCGCGTGCTCGACACCGCCCCGTCCTACGACGAGGCCGACCCGGCGTTCCTCGAGGAGGTCGCGTTCTTCGACACCTTCCCGGACGACGACGGCTCCGAGCAGCCGGTCTTCGCCGGCACCTGGTCGAACTACCCGTACTTCGCGTCGGGGACGATCGCGGTGACTGGCATCGGTGAGGGCCTGTTCCTGCTCCGCCTGCAGGACGACGTGTCGTCCGCGCTGCTCGACGAGGTCGCGCCGGTCGCCGGCGAGAACCTCCCGACGCAGTCGCGCGGCGTCGGCCTCGCGAAGGGCCGCGCCGGCCGCTGAGCCGCCACCCGCCGCACCACGACGCCCCGGCCATCTCGGCCGGGGCGTCGTCGGTTCAGCTTGCGTTGAAGTGCTGCGCCTCGGGGTGGTGCACGGTCCGAGGGCGGCACCACCCCTCGGCGACGTCGGCTCAGCGGGCGTTGAAGTACTTCGCCTCGGGGTGGTGCACGACGATCGCGGAGGTGGACTGCTCGGGGTCGAGCATGAACTCCTCGGTCACCTCGACGCCGATGCGGTCGAGCTCGAGCAGCCGGTCGAGCCCGACCTGGTCCTCGAGGTCGGGGCAGGCCGCGTATCCGAACGAGTAGCGCGAGCCGCGGTAGCCCTGGCGGAACCAGTCCTCCTTCGAGGGCCCGTCCTCGCCGGCGATGCCGAGCTCCTCGCGCACCCGCTGGTGCCACAGCTCCGCGAGCGCCTCGGCCATCTCCACGCCGAAGCCGTGCGCGAACAGGTAGTCCTGGTACGCGTCGGCGGCGAAGAGCTCCTGCGCCACCTCCGAGATCCGCCGGCCCATCGTGACGGCCTGCACCGGCAGCACGTCGACCTCGCCCGAGTCGACCGGGCGGAAGAAGTCGGCGATGCACAGGAACCGCCCGCGGGTCTGGCGCGGGAACGTGAACCGCACCAGCTCCTTCTCGCCCGGCGCGTCGGGGTGCCACACCACGAGGTCGTCGCCGTCGCCGTTGGCGGGGAAGTAGCCGTACACGACCTCGGGGGTCACGACCTTCTCGCGCTTGGCCCGGTCGATCCACTCGCGCAGCGCCGGTCGCGCGAGCTCGTCGAGCATGGCGTCGTACTCGGCGGGGGAGCGGTCGCCCGGCGTGAAGCCCCACTGGTTGCGGAACAGCGCCACCTCGTTGATCAGCGGCCACACCTCGTCGACGTTGATGCCCCGCACGACCCGGGTGCCCCAGAACGGCGGCGTCGGGACGTCGACGTCGGTCGCGACCCCGGAGCGGGGGCGCCCCTGTGCGTCGGTCGCCGGGGCCTGCTCGGCGGGCCGGGTGCGGGTGTGCTCGCGCTTCGGGCGGCGCGCGACGAGCTCCTCGGGCGGGGCCTCGCCGGCCATGCGGGCCTGCAGGACCGCGTCGAGGACGTGCAGGCCCTCGAAGGCGTCCTTGCAGTAGAAGACCTCGCCGGAGTACAGCGCGCGCAGGTCGTCCTCGACGTAGCTGCGGGTCAGGGCCGCGCCACCGAGGAGCACCGGCGGGGTGGTCCCGCGGACGTTCATCTCCTCGAGGTTGTCCTTCATGACCACGGTCGACTTCACGAGCAGGCCGGACATCCCGATGGCGTCGGCGTCGTGCTCCTCGGCGGCGGCGAGGATCTGGTCGATCGACTGCTTGATGCCGATGTTGACGGTGTCGTAGCCGTTGTTGCGCAGGATGATGTCGACGAGGTTCTTGCCGATGTCGTGCACGTCGCCCTTGACGGTCGCGAGCACGACGGTGCCCTTGCCGGAGCCCTCGCCGGCCTCCATGTGGGGCTCGAGGTGCGCCACGGCGGTCTTCATGGCCTCGGCGGACTGCAGCACGAACGGCAGCTGCATCTGGCCGGAGCCGAACAGCTCGCCGACGGTGCGCATGCCGTCGAGCAGGAACTCGTTGATGATGGTCAGCGGCGCGTGCCCCGCGGCCATCGCCTCGTCGAGGTCGGCCTCGATGCCGTCGCGGTCGCCGTCGACGATGCGGCGGGTCAGCCGCTCGGTCAGCGGCAGCGCCGCGAGCGCCTCGTGGTCGCCGGCCCTCTCGCTGGCGCCCTCGAACAGGGCCATGAGGCGGTGCAGCGGGTCGTAGTCCGCCGGCGCGGTCCCACCGAGCCCGGTGCTGCCGCGCCGGTCGTTGATGAGGTCGGACGCGACCTGGACGTGCTCCTCGGGGATGCGGTGCAGCGGCAGGATCTTGCCGGGGTGCACGATCGCCGAGTCGAGGCCGCGCTCGACGGCCTCGGCGAGGAACACGGAGTTGAGGACCTGCCGGGCCGCGGGGGAGAGCCCGAACGAGACGTTGGAGACCCCGAGGGTCGTGTAGCACCCGGGGATCGCGGCCTTGACCCGCTCGATGGCCTCGAGCGTCTCGAGCGCGTCGCGCCGCAGGTCGTCCTGCCCGGAGCCGAGCGGGAAGGTCAGGCAGTCGAAGATGAGGTCGGACGCCTCGAGCCCGTACTCGTCGATGGCGATGCGGGCGACCTGCTCGCACACCGCGACCTTCCAGTCGGCGGTGCGGGCCTGGCCCTCCTCGTCGATGGCGAGCACGACCACCGCCGCGCCGTAGCGCTTCGCCAGCGGCAGCAGCACGTCGGCCTTGTTCCGACCGTCCTCGAGGTTCACGGAGTTGATGACCGCGCGGCCGCCGAGGCGGACCATGGCGGCCTCGATGACGTCGACCTCGGTCGAGTCGATGACCAGCGGCAGGGTGGACTGCGTCGCGTAGCGGTCGACGACCGCGACCATGTCGGGCGCGCCCGGACGGCCGACGTAGTCGACGCACAGGTCGAGCACGTGGGCGCCCTCGCGGGTCTGCGACCTCGCCAGCGCCACCATGGCGTCCCAGTCCTCGGCCAGCAGCAGGTCGCGGAAGGCCCGGGACCCGTTGGCGTTGGCGCGCTCGCCGATGACGAGGAACGAGTTGTCCTGCTCGATCGGCGAGGCCGCGTACAGCGAGGCGAGGGACGGCCGGAACTCGACCGTGATGGGCTCGACCGCCTCGTCGTCCGCCGCCGGCGCGGGGAGCACCAACGAGCCGGCCACGCCGGGCTTCGCGAGCCTCGGCCGGTCCAGCACGCGCCGGCGGGGGCGCAGGCCCTCCACGGCCTGCACGACCGCGGCGAGGTGCTCCGGCGTCGTGCCGCAGCACCCTCCGACGATGTTCACGCCGAGGTCGGTCACGAACGCCCGCTGCGCCTCCGCGAGCCCCTCGGGCCCGAGCGGGTAGACGGTCCGGCCGTCCTCGAGGTGGGGGATGCCGGCGTTGGGGATGACCGAGATGGGCAGGCGCGACGCGCGGGCCAGCGTGCGGACGTGCTCGCGCATGTCCTCGGGCCCGGTCGCGCAGTTCATGCCGAGCACGTCGATGGCGAGCGGGTCGAGGGCGGCGATGGCGGCCAGGGGCTCGGTCCCCAGCAGCATCGTGTTGATGTCCTTCTCGACGGTGAACTGCACCATGAGCGGCACGCGGGCACCGCGCTCCACGAACACGTCGTTGCAGGCCGCCACCGCCGCCTTGACCTGCAGCAGGTCGAAGCACGTCTCGATGAGCAGCACGTCGGTGCCGCCGTCGAGCAGGCCGCGGACCTGCCGGCGGTAGCCGTCCTCCATCGTGGCGACGTCGATCCAGTCCTTGGCCTCGGCGGGGTCCTTGCCGAGCGACAGGGTCGGCGCCTTGGTGCCGGGGCCGATGGAGCCGACGACGAAGCGGGGCCGCTCCGGGGTCGAGTACGCGTCGCAGGCCCGACGGGCCGCCTCCGCCGCGAGGCGGTTGAGCTCCTCGGTGTCGTCGCCGAGCCCGTACTCGTCGAGGACCCACGGGGCCCCGCCGAAGGTGTCGGTCTCGACCGCGTCGACGCCGACCTCGAGGAACTCCCGGTGCACCTGCTCGACGACGTCGGGACGGGTGCGCACGAGGATCTCGTTGCAGCCGTCGAGGTCGTCCGAGCCGAAGTCCTCCGCGGTCAGGTCGTACGCCTGCAGCGTCGTCCCCATCCCCCCGTCGAAGACGAGCACGCGCTCGCGCAGCGCGTTGAGGAACGGGTGCGACTCGAGGGGCGGCAGCGGGGCCGAGCGCGGGGTCTGGGTCATCGGGGGTCCAGCGTCGCAGGTCCGGGGAGGCAGGTCGGTGGTCGACCGGCGCAGGCGGGACCGGGACTCCGGGCCGTGTCACGTTCGGTGGCGCGTCACCGGTGGAGGGTACGCCCGGCACCGCGGGGGGCCAACGCGGGCGAGGGCCGCGCGACGCCGGCGGCGTGCGTCAGAGGTCCACCACGGCCGCGATCGCCGCGACCAGGGCCAGCAGGCCCGCGAGGACGAGCGCCGTGCCGACGACCGCGGGCCGCTCGTGCCAGACGGGTTCGTCGTCGCGGAAGTCGTGCAGCTCGATCGTGGGGCCGTCGGGGTCGGCCTGGCGGCGCGGGGTGGGGCGGTCGTCCGCGCGCACCCGACGGGCGGCGGGGCGCGGCAGCGACGAGGTCGTGAGCAGCACGGCCAGCGCGGCGGCGGCGGCGAGCAGGAGCTCCACGGGGGGCCCATCGATCGGCAGGGACGGGGACAACGGGTTCGTAGCGGTCCCGGTTCCCGGTCGGTCGACCGGACGGCGGTCCTGAGCGCCGCGGCGCCCAGCGTGGCAGGCTGCACGCACGACGCACACGGCAGGAGGGCGCGTGGAGGAGCTCTTGACGTCCTCGACCCCGTGGATCGAGGCCGGGGTGACCCTGCTCCTCGGGGTGGCGGTCGCCGCGGCCGTGGCCGCGCTGCTGAACGTGGCGGTGCGGCGGCTGCTCCGCGACCCCCGGACGGCCGGGCGCATCTCGGGGAGCACGTTCTGGGCGCTCACCGTCCTCGCGGCGGTCGTCGCCGTCGGCCGGCTCGCCGAGCCCGAGGCGACCCGCAGCGGCCTGGAGGCCGCGGCCGCCCGGCTCCTGACCGCCATCCCGGACCTGCTGGTCGGGCTCGTCGTCCTGGTGCTCGGCTGGTCGCTCGCCGTCGCCCTGCGCACGGTGCTCGACCGGATGCTGGGGCGCATCGCCCCCACCACCGCCGGCGTGGTCGCCGCCGTGGCGTTCTGGTCGGTGCTGGTGCTGACGGTCCTCGTCGCCGCCGACCAGATCGGCATCCAGGTCGGGGTGCTCCGCCAGCTGCTGCTCCTGCTGGTGGCCGGCGCGGTCGCGGCCGTCGCGCTCGCGCTCGGCCTCGGTTCGCGCGACGCGGTCGCGGCCGTGGTCGCCGGACGGCACACCGAGCGGATCGTCGGCGTCGGTGACGACGTGGAGGTCGCCGGGCACCGGGGGCGGGTGACCGCCGTCGGGCACGCCTCCGTGACGCTGCGCACCGCCGCCGGCGCGATCGTCGAGGTCCCGCACACGGCGCTGCTGGCCCAGCCCGTGGTGGTGCACGCCCGGGCGGACGCGATCCCGGCGGCAGGACCGGGCGGTGGTGGTGCCGAACCACCCGGGTGAGCGCGACGCTCCCACCGGCCCCGGAGACACCGTGCCCGACACGACCCCGCCCGACGGCACCGAACGCTGGCGCCGGCGTGTCGACGAGCTGCGCGCGACCGTCGAGGCGGCCGGCGAGGTGCCGCTCCCGCTCGACGGACGGCTCGGCGCCCTGCGGCGCCTCGCGGACCGCGGGGCGGAGGTGGACCGTGAGGCGCGGTTCTCCGCGCGGCTCGAGGTCGTCACGGCGGAGCAGGCGCGGCTGCAGCGGCGGCGTGACCGCACCCGTCTGGCGCTCGCCGCCGGCATGCTCGTGGCCGGTCCCCTGATCGGCTGGCTCGGGCTCGTCCCGGGGATGGCGCCGAGGACCACCACCGGGCTCGCGGTGGGCGTGGCGCTCGGCGTCGCCGCCGCCGCGGTCACCCTCGCGGCCCGTGGGCTCGCCCGCCGGCGCGGGGCCCGGGCGTGGGACTGGCAGGTGGGTCGGCACCGGTTGCTGGGCGACCCGTCCGCCGAGGTGCGCGACCGGGACGTCCCCGGTGGTGGGGGCATCCGCACCGGCGACCCGCGGCGACCGACGGACCAGCGCCGGCGGTAGCCTCCCGCCCCCGATGGCCCTGTTCGCCCGCAAGCCCGAGCTCCCCGCCGACCGGCACGACGCCTGGTGGGCCTTCCTCGACTGCGCCGAGGTCATCGAGGGTGGACGCCGGCTGCTGCTCGGCACGCTGCCCACCGGCCGGGTGGAGCCCGCCCCGATCGGCGTCGGCCTCGACGCGCTCGGCCGGGCCCTCGACGACGCCGAGGCGTGGATGCCGCGGTGGCGGATCGAGGGGCTCGAGCCGGACTGGGACGACTGCGCCGCCGCCATCGCCGAGTCCCGCGGCGCGTTCGACGAGGTGCGCGAGGTCGCGGCGTCCACGGGCGAGCTCGAGGAGCTGCTGGAGGCCGTCGGCGACGTGGTCGCGCCGCTGGACGCGTTCGCCGACGCCGAGCGGGAGTGGCGCCGTCGCTACCGGGTCCCTCGCGACCGCCCGGCAGGCGCGTGAGCGGACCGGCGGAGGCGCCCCCGGGCACGACGACGGGCCGTCGCCACCGTCGGATCCTCGCGCTCGCCCTCCCCGCGACGCTGACGCTCGTCGCCGACCCGCTGCTCGGCGTCGTCGACACGGCGGTCGTGGGCCGCGTGTCCACGGAGGCGCTCGGGGCGCTCGGGCTGGCCGTCGCGGTGCTCGCGGCCGTGAGCTGGGTGTTCAACTTCCTCGTCGTCGGTACGACGGCGACGGTGGCCCGTGCCGTCGGGGCAGGGGACCGTGGGGCTGCCGGCCGCCGCGTCGCCCACGCGGGTGTCGCGGCGCTCGGGCTCGGCGTCGTCATCGGCCTGCTGGTGCTGCTGGCGGCCCGGCCGCTGCTCGTCGCCGCCGGCGCGGTGGAGTCGCTGGTGGACCCGGCCGCGGCGTACCTGCGCATCCGGGCGCTCGGCATCCCCTTCCTGCTGCTCGGCTACGTCGGGCACGGCGCGTTCCGCGGTGTCAGCGACACCCGGACGCCGCTGGTCGTCGTCGTCCTCGCGAACGTCGTCAACGCGGGCCTCGACGTGCTGCTCGTGCTGCGGTGGGGCTGGGGGCTCGAGGGCGCGGCGTGGGCGACCGTCGCCGCCGAGGTCGTCGCGGTCCTCGTCTTCGTCGTGCTGCTGCGTCGGGTCGGTCTCCCGCTCGGCGGGCACGGCCTGCCGGGTCGCCGCGAGGTGTCCGCGCTCGTGCAGGTCAGCCGGGACCTGTTCCTGCGGACCGGTGCGCTCGTGTTCGGACTGCTCGTCGTCACGGCGGCGGCCGCCCGGGTCGACGCGACGACCGCCGCGGCGCACCAGGTGCTGTGGCAGGTCTGGATCCTCGTGTCGTTCCTGATGGACGGGTTCGCGATCGCCGCGCAGGCGCTGGTCGGCACCGCGCTCGGCGCCGGCGACCGCGACGGGGCGCGTGCGGCGGCCCGGGACCTCGTCGCCTGGGGCGCCGTCGGCGGCGTGGTGGTGGCCGGGCTCCTGCTGGCCGCTGCGGGGGTCGTCCCGCGGCTCCTCACCGACGAGCCCGCCGTCCTCGCCGCCGTGGCCGGCGTCTGGTGGCTCGCGGCCGGCGGGCACGTGCTCAACGGCACGGTGTTCGTGCTCGACGGGGTGTTCATGGGCGCCGGCGACTTCGCCTACCTGCGGACGTGGACGGTGCTCGCGGCTCTCGTCGCCGCGCTCGGCGCCCAGGTGGCGGTCACCGCCGGCGCGGGGCTGCTCGGGCTGTGGATCGCCCTCGAGGCGATGATGCTCGTCCGTCTCGGTTCCCTCGTCGTCCGGCTGCGCAGCGACGCGTGGACGCGCGCCGGCGAGGCGCTGCCCGCCGAGGCGTCGGCCCGCTGACGGCCCCGCCCTACCGGGGCAGGTCGGCGGGCTCGTCGGGCACGACGATCACCCCGTCGCGGAGCCGGCGGCGGACGTCCTCGGGTTCGGCGCGCCGCGCAGCCTCGGCGGCGACCCGGTCGGCGACCTCGCGGACGAACCGCGACACGGCCTCCTCGGCGTACCGGTGCCCGAGGAGCGTGTCGCCGAGCGTGCCGAGTGGACCGAGGGGCGGCTCGTACACCGCGGTGATCCCCACCTCGGTGACCGGCGGGTGCAGCGACATCGCCTGCACGTCGAGCGTGCCCTCGGCGACCGGGAACAGCGCGGGCGCCCGCTCGGCCTCCCACCGGAGCGGGACCCGCACCCGGGTGATGCCGAGCGGCTCGAATGGACCCACCGCGATGCGGACCTCGCGCTCGACCTCCGCACCACCGAGGTGGGCGTGCAGGTGCGCGTGGGCGGCGTGGGTCTCGCGCTCGGCGGTGGCGGACGAGTCCTGGAGCACCGCCACGGCGTCGTCGGCGAGGATGGCCGCGACCACGTCGAAGGGGACGTCGACGTAGCGGGCGTGGGTGATGTGGCGACGCATCCGGGCGCTCCTCGTCGGGTCGGGGTGGCGCCCACCGGCGCCACGCCACCGACGCTACGGATGCCCCCACGGACGACGAGGGCCGCTGGTCCCCAACGTGGGGGTCCCAGCGGCCCATCGACGCACCGGCCCGGACGGGCCAGGAGCGGACTACAGGATCTGCGAGAGGAACAGCTTGGTGCGGTCCTCCTGCGGGTCGTCGAAGAAGTGGTCGGGGGTGCCGACCTCGACGATCTCGCCGTCGGCCATGAACACGACACGGTCGGCGACGGCCTTGGCGAAGCCCATCTCGTGGGTGACGACGATCATGGTCATGCCGGACCTCGCGAGGTCCTGCATCGCGTCGAGGACCTCCTTGACCATCTCGGGGTCGAGGGCGGAGGTCGGCTCGTCGAAGAGCATGACCTTCGGCTCCATCGCGAGCGCGCGGGCGATCGCCACGCGCTGCTGCTGGCCGCCGGAGAGCTGGCCCGGGAACTTCTTGGCCTGCTCGGGGATCTTGACCCGCTCGAGCAGCTCCATGGCGTGCGCCTCGGCCTCCGCCTTCGGCTTCTTGCGCACCTGGCGCGGGCCGAGGGTGATGTTGTCGAGGATCGACATGTGCGGGAAGAGGTTGAAGGACTGGAAGACCATGCCGCACTCGCGGCGGATCTCCTGGATGTTGCGGATGTCCTCCGACAGCTCCACGCCGTCGACGACGATGCGCCCGTTGGTGTGCTGCTCGAGGTGGTTGATGCAGCGGATCATCGTCGACTTGCCCGAGCCGGACGGCCCGATGACGACGACGACCTCCTGCTTGCCCACCACGAGGTTGATGTTCTTCAGCGCCTGGAAGTCGCCGAAGAACTTGTCCACCTCGGACAGCGTGATGATCGGCTCGCCGGTGCCACCCGGCTCGAGCGCAGCGGACTTGAGGTCAGTGGGGGTGCTCATCGGGTACCGACTCCGAGCTTGGTCTCGAGGCGCTGGGACGCGCGGGACATGGAGAAGCAGATGACCCAGAACATGAACGCGACGAAGGCGTACACCTCGGGGGCGTAGCCCTGGTTCTGGAACTGGGGACCGGCGAGGATGGGCTTGCTCACGCCGAGGATGTCGAACTGCCCGATGATGATGAGCAGCGTCGTGTCCTTCAGCAGGGCGATGAACTGCCCGACCAGCGCCGGGATGGAGTTCCGCAGCGCCTGCGGGAGCACGATCTTGCGCGTGATCGTCACCGGCGACAGGCCGACGGCCTGCCCGGCCTCGGTCTGGCCGTTGGGCACCGACTGCAGGCCACCCCGGACGATCTCGGCCACGTAGGCCGCCGAGAACAGCGTGATCATCACGATCGACGCGGTCGTGGGGTTGATCTCCGTGCCCGGCGGCAGGAAGAACGGCAGGGCGAACTGGCCCATGAACAGCAGTGAGATCAGCGGCACGCCACGGATCAGCTCGATGTAGCCGACCGTGATGGGCCGGATCAGCGGGAACGACGAGCGCCGGCCGAGCGCCATCAGGACGCCGATGGGGAAGCAGGCCACGATCGAGACGAACGCGACGTTGATCGTGAGCAGCAGCCCACCGAAGCGGTTGAGGTTGCTCGGGTCGAAGCCCGTCTCGAGGAGGAAGGTCAGCAGCGCCAGCGCGGCGAGGATCGGGCCACGGCGGTTCGCCAACGCCTCCGGGAGCACCCGCACGAGACGGAAGCCGGCGAGGAAGACGACCGGGATGACGGCGGTGAGCAGCTTCGGGGTGACGGTCTCGGTGTAGTTCAGCAGGACCAGCGCGCCGAGGACCGCGGGGCCGATGATGGCGACCCGGGTGCGGTTCGACATCGGCACGACGTCGGCGTCGCTGCGCGGACCGACGGCCAACGCCAACGCGAACACGGCGGTGTAGACCCCCGCCCAGAGCATCGCGAAGCTGGTGCCCGTCGCGCCCCACTGGGACCCGACCATGAAGGCCTGCAGGTTGAGGCGGATGACCCGCCACGAGTTCACGACCTCGCCGTCCGGCGTGACCTTGGGGTTCTCCGTGATGAAGAACCACGCCCGGTAGACCGCGTAGGCGATGACGAAGCCGAACACGATCGTGAGCACCGTGTTCTTCACGTCCTTGAACAGGCCCTTGCGCAGCGTCTCGCCGACGCCGTGGATGTCCGGGATCGCCGGCGAGTCCTCGACGATGGGCTCCTCGCCGGCGGCCGTCTTGGTGTCGTACTCGGACATCAGCGGCTCTCCAGCGCGAGGCGACGGTTGAAGAAGTTGGCGACCAGCGAGATGCTGAGGCTGAACGACAGGTACATGAGCATCAGGACGATGATGACGAAGGTCGCCGGCGCCGCGTTGTTGGCGCCGCGCCCGAAGATCGCCGTGATCTCGATGTAGCTGACGGCCACCGCCAGCGACGAGTTCTTCGTGATGTTCAGGTACTGGTTCGCGAGCGGCGGGATCATGATCCGGAACGCCTGCGGCAGGATGATGAACCGGTAGCGCTGGAACGTGCTGAGCGCGATCGCGTTGGCCGCCTCGGTCTGCCCCTTGTGGATGGCGAGGATCGCGCCGCGGACCACCTCGGCGACGTGCGAGGCGGTGTAGAGCGTCAGCGCGACCGTGAGCGAGAAGTAGGGGATCTGGACCGTCATGCCGCCGACGATGTTGCGGCCCGCGTCGTCGAGGTTGGCCCCCTCGAGGGCGAGCGCGTTGCCGGCGACGAAGTTGGCCACCGCGGCGGCGCCGAGGAACGCGAGCGTTCCCCAGAGCAGCCCGTTGGCGGGCTTGCCGGTCTTCTCGTTCACCTTGCGCCGCCAGACGAGGACCATCCAGACGACCAGGAACGAGACGAGGATCCCGGCGACGAAGAGCCAGCGGTCGGCGACCGGGTTGAGCCACGGGATGCCGATGCCGCGGTTGGAGACGATGAACCCGCCGCCGGCCGGGGCGTCCTCGATGCGGGGGAGCGCGGAGAGCGCGATGGCGAAGTGGGCGATGAAGATCCACACCAGCGCGGGGACGTTGCGGAACGTCTCGACGTAGGCGGTGCCGAAGGCGCGCACGGCCAGGTTGTCGGAGAGCCGCGCGATGCCGATCAGGATCCCGATGATGGTGCAGCCGGGTATCCCGAACAGGATGACGCGGACCGTGTTGGTGTAGCCGACGATGAAGGCCTGCCGGTAGGTCAGGTTCGCCGCGTCCTCCACGCCGGGGATGGCGGACCCGAAGCGGCCGTCGAGCCACCCGAAGCCCGTGGGCAGGTTGCGGGCCGCGAGGTTCGTGGAGAGGTTCCCCCCGAGGTACATGATGACGGCGGCGACGGCGGCGACGACGGCCAGCTGCAGGACCCACCGCAGCACCCGGACGTCACGCCACAACGGTGGCTTGCCCACGGTGCGCAGGTCGGGGATGGGGGCGGTCGCGGACACGGTGGCTCCTCGTGTCGGTCCGGGGCGCGCGGCGGCAGGCGGGCTCGGCGCGCGCTGGTGGGGGGGAGTCTGCCCGATTCGGCGGCCCGTTCGGGGCCGTGGCGCGAACGGGTTCGGACAGCGGTCCGGGGCGGACGCAGACCGCCCGCCCCGGAGGGTGCTGCAGGTGAGGGGCGGCGCCGTGTGGTACGGCGCCGCCCCTCACGCGTGGATCAGCGGTACGGCGGGGCGTAGTGCAGACCGCCCTCGGTCCACAGCTGGTTCACGCCCTCGTCCAGGCCGATCGGAACGATGTTCCGGTCGAAGATCTCCTGGTAGTTGCCGACGGCCTCGATGACGCGGACGGCCCAGTTCTCGTCGGGGAAGCCGAGACCGGTACCGGTCGTCTGGCCGTCCTCCTGGCCCAGGAACCGTGCGATGTCGGCGTTGTCACCCGCGTCGAACGAGCCGACGTTGCTCTGGGTGATGCCGTACTCCTCGGCCTGGAAGGTCGCGAAGACCACCCAGTTGACGATGTCGAACCACTGCTGGTCGTCCTGGCGGACGGCCGGGCCGAGCGGCTCCTTGGACATGACGTCGGGGAGGATCTTCACCTCGCCACCGGTGTAGGTGGAGGCGAAGGACGCGAGGCCCGAACGGTCGGTGGTGTAGGCGTCGCAGGAGCCGTTGGAGAAGTTCTCCGTGACGGCGGCCTCGTCGGCCACGTTCACCGGGGTGTAGCTGATGCCCAGGTTCGCGAAGTACGTGTCGAGGTTCAGCTCGGTCGTGGTGCCGGTCTGGACGCAGATGGTGTAGCCGTCCATGTCCGCGACCTCGCCGGCGGCATCGTCGGCGTTGACGAGCATGCCCTGACCGTCGTAGTAGGTCGTGGTGGTCCAGTCGAGACCCAGCTCGCCGTCACGCGACGCGGTCCAGGTGCCGTTGCGGATCAGGACGTCGACGTCGCCGGACTGCAGCGCGGTGAAGCGCGTCTCGGCGGTGAGCTCGACGTACTCGACGGCGTCGGGGTCCGAGAGGACCGCGGCGGCGACCGCACGGCAGTAGTCGACGTCGATGCCGGAGTAGTTCCCGGAGCCGTCGTTCAGGGAGAAGCCGGCCAGCTGGCCGGAGACGCCGCAGACGAGGTTGCCACGGTCGGTCACCTGGGCGAGGGTCGAGCCGCCGGCGGCCTGGCCGCTGTCGGTCTCGGTCTCCGTGCCGTCGGTGGCCGGGGTGGTCTCGTCGTCGGTGGACGTGCCATCGGAGCTGCACGCCGTCGCCACGAGCCCGAAGGCCAGCACGGCGGCGGGGAGCCTCCACTTGTTCGAGATACGCACGCGCGTCTCTCCTGTCTGTGGTGGTTGCGAGCCGGGGCCGGGAGCGGCACCGGGGTGAGAGGTCCACACGTGTGGGCAGGACCCTGCGTGGACCTACTACCACTCTAGGAGGACGAGTCCCTGCCGTGGAGGGCGGCGTGCGCGCGGAACGTTCGATGTGGAACGGATAGCCGCCGAACGTTCCGTTAAGCGCCAGATACCGCGCGCTTGGGGCGCGACGGTGGTCGGACCGCCGCCGTCCGCAGGGTGGAGGCCGTGCGGCGAGCGCACGAACGGAGGTGGCCGGTCGCCGGTGGTCACCGCGTCAGCGCACGAAGCGGGCGACGACCTCGACGTGGTGGGTGTGCGGGAACAGGTCCAGCGGCTGGGCCCCGACGAGCCGGTACCCGGCGTCCGCGAGGGCCCGCGCGTCACGTGCGAGGGCGGCCGGGTCGCACGCGACGTACACGATGGTCGCGGGCAGCAGCGCCGCGATCGCGGCGACCACCTCGATCCCGGCGCCGGTGCGGGGCGGGTCGAGGACGACGACGTCCGGCTCCCCGTGCGGGCCTGTCGCGTCGCCCGAGCGGGCGACGAAGTCGCGGACGTCGTCGGCCTCGACCAGCACGTCGAGGTCGTGCGTCGCGGCGTTGCGCTCGCACCACTCGGCTGCCGCCTCGTCGCCCTCGACCGCGGTGACGCTCGCGCCGGCGCGGGCCAGCGGCAGGCTCAGCAGCCCGACCCCGGCGTAGAGGTCCCACGCGACCGCGCCGGCGAGGTCGCCGGCGGCGGCGAGCACGTGCGCGACCAGCGCCTCGGCGCCGGCGGTGTTGACCTGGAAGAAGGACGTCGCGGGGAAGGACAGCGCCAGCCCGGCGACCTCCTCGGTGCACACGCCCTCGCCGCGGATGGCGATCGCCGACCCGTCGGGCTGCTCGAGCAGCAGGTCGGCCTCGCCGTCGGGCAGGTCCATGCCGCCCGGGCCGGGGGTGAGCACCGCGGCCGCGCCGGCGGCGTGCCCGCGCACCGCGACGCGCTGCGCGCCGGTGCCGTCCCCGACCTCGTCGCGCACCGCCTGCGCCTCGGGGGCCAGCACCAGGCAGCGGTCGACCGCGACGACCTCGTGGGAGCCGGCGCGGTGGAAGCCGAGCCGCCCGTCCGGCCCCGCGTGGAGCTGGGCGTGGGTGCGGTACCCGGTGTCGGGGCCGACGGCGAGGCAGTCGGCCACGGGCGGGTCGACGAGCCGGCCGATCCGCTCGAGCTGCTCGCGCACGACGCGGGTCTTCAGGGCCCGCTGCGCCGCCGGGCTGGCGTGCTGCAGGTCGCAGCCGCCGCAGTCGGGCAGGTACGGGCACGGCGGCTCGACCCGGTCGGGGGAGCCGTCGAGCACCTCGACGAGCTCGGCGCGGGCCCACCGCGGGCGGTCCTCGACCACCCGCAGGCGCACCCGCTCGCCCGGCAGCGCGCCGGCCACGAACACGGCCTTGCCCTCGACCCGGGCGACGCCCTCGCCGCCGTGGGTGAACCCGTCGACGGACGCCTCGAGCGGCGTCGTGGGCAGGGGTGGGACGTCGCGGTCGCGGCGGCTCACTCGGACTCCTCCGTCGTCGGCTCCACGGCGTCGTCGGGTGCGTCCGCCCCGGTGACGTCCTCCGCGTCGGGGAGGTCGCGCAGGATCAGGTCGAGGTGGACGACGGCGCGCTCGGCGAAGGCCGTCACGTCGTCGGGGGAGGTGGCCCGGGCGGCGAGCAGGGCGTACGCGAGGGCGCGGGTGCCCTCGCCGGGCAGCTCCAGCACGGCGGCCTCGGCCTGCTCGACCCCGCGCGTGCGTGCGGCGGCGTCGACGGCGGCGAGGCGGCCGGCCGGGTCGCGCTGCCACGCCCCGAGGTCGCCGGCGACCCGGTCGCCGAGCAGCTGCGCGACGGTGTCGACCTGGCCCGCGTCGCGGGCTGCGGTGAGCGTGGAGGTCAGGACGTCGCCGTAGTCGATGGTCTCGGCCCGGGAGATCTCCGGGCCGGGGAACAGCGGCGCGACGGGCGCCTCGGCCCCGGCGCGCAGGTCCTCGTCCGCGGTCAGCGCCGCGACGGCCTCGCGCGCCGGGGCGGGGTCGCCCTCGGCGCCGGCGGCGGCGAGCAGGTCGCGCGCCGTCGTCACGGTCGCGCGCAGGTCCTGCAGCTCCTCGGTGAGGGTCTCGAGCCGCGGGTCGGGCGGGCGCAGCTCGTCCGCCGCGGCCGTGGTCTCCTCGACGGCGGGCTCGGTGGACGGGTCCGCGCAGCCGGTGACGGCGGCCGCGGCGAGCAGGACCGCCACGGCGATGCGGCGTGGGGCGGCGCGGGTCACGCGGGTTCCTCCTGGGTGGTGGGGCGGGTGGCGAGGAGGGCGGCCCAGCCGTCCCGCTCGCGCAGCTCGCGGACCTGCAGGTGGGCGGCGGTGAGCGCAGCGACGACCTCGTCGGCGCGCTCGGCGGCGATGCCGCTGGCCACCAGGTGACCGCCGCCGGCCACCGCGTCGGCGAGCGGCCGGGCGAGCTCCAGCAGCGTGTCGGTGATGATGTTCGCGAGCACGACCTCGGCCCGCGGCTGGCCGCCGAGCGCGGCCACGGCGGCGGCGGGGGGCGGCACCGAGCCGACGCCGGCGGTGAGCTCGACGCCGTTGCGCGCCGCGTTCTCGAGGGTGACCTCGACGGCGTCCGGATCGACGTCCACGGCGACGACGGTCGCGGCGCCGGCGAGGGCGGCGCCGATGGCCAGCACGCCCGTCCCGCACCCGACGTCGAGCACCCGGGCGCCGGCGAGGTCGAGCGCGGCGAGCAGCTCGAGGCACTGGGTGGTGGTCGCGTGGTGGCCCGACCCGAAGGCCCGGCCGGGGTCGAGCACGATGGTGTGCTCGTCGTCGCGCGGGGCGTGGTCGTCGGCGAGCCAGGTCGGCACGACCGTGAACGGCCCGGCCTCGACGGGCTCGATCGTCGCCTTCCACGCCGCCTGCCAGTCGACGTCCGGCTCGACCTCCCAGGTCCCGCCGGGGGGCACGTCCTCCTCCCGGTGCTCGAACCAGGCGACGAGCCCGTCGGGGGTCTCCCACACGCCGAGCGCCCCGAGCGTGAACAGGCGCGCCGACACGACGTCGACGTCGTCGCCGGTCGTAAGCGGCAGCGTGTAGCGCAGGTGGGTCACGGGGAGGGGTCCGGGTCGTCGGGGTCGGCGGGTGGCCGCGGGCGTGGCCAGCCGAGGCCCGCGCGGGCGCCGGCGGCGAGCGTGCCACCGAGCGGCACCAGGGCCGCGACCGCCCAGCGTGCCTGACCGGACAGCCCGGTGGCCACCAGGCCCGTGACGGCGAGCGCCGTGCCGCACACCGACACGACCACCAGGTCCCGCGCCGCGAGGCCTGCGACCGCGCCGGCGGTGGCGACCGCCAGCAGCGCGACGACCCAGCCGGCGTCCACCGCGGCGCCCCCGCCCGGCCCGCACAGCTCGGCCAGCCCCGGCAGCTCCACGGCCCGGGCGAGGAGGACCACGAGGACCACCACGAGCCCGGTCAGCTCGGCGCCACGGGCGGCGTCGCGGCGGGTGGCGAGCCGGCCGCCGGCGCGGCCGAGGAGCGCGCCGACGACGAGGGCCACGGCGCCGACGACCAGCGGGCCGGTCAGCCGTGGGGTCGGCAGCGCCACCTCGGGGGCGACGAGGCAGTGGCGGAACCGGGGGCCGCCCGGCAGTGGCCGTCCGGTCCACGCGACCCACTGCAGCAACCCGAGCGACACGAGTCGCCGCTCGTCGCGCAGGAGCCCGAGCCCGAGCAGCACGGCGCCGCCGGTGGCCAGCACCGGGCCGAGGTCCTCGCGGCCGAGGTCGAGCAGCGCCGGGACGGCCACGACCAGCAGCAGGGCCCCGGTCACCACCCCGCCGGCGGCCAGCACGTCGCCGGCGCGGTCGCCGGTGGCGCGCCGCCGGCGGGCGTCGACCACCCAGCCGACCGCGAGGAGGACGGCGCCGAGCGTCGCGAGCGCCGCCGGCGCGTCGACGAGCGCGGCGGTCGCCGCGGCCACGACCAGCGCGACCACGCCGGCGGCGAGCGCACGCAGCCCGCGGGGGAGCGCCGCGACGAGGTCGCGCAGCAGCCGGCTCACGGGAGCACCCCCAACCGCAGGTCGGCGAGGACCGCGCCCGCGGCGAGCGTGCGGCCGAGGAGCAGCGCGACCGCACCGACCGCGAGGCCGGCTGCGAGCACGCCCAGCGCGCCGACCGTCCGGGGGCCCGGGCGCGGTGGCGCGCCGTCCGGCGAGGGCACCACGGCCTGGACCATCCAGGTCGAGAACGTCGTCAGTCCCCCGCAGAACCCGGCGCCCACGATCGCCAGGACCGCCGCCGGCGGCTGCGCCCCGACGAGCACGCCGAGCAGCGCCGTGCCGACGAGGTTCACCGCCAGCGTCCCGCGGCGGGCGTCGCCGCGCCGGCCGGCGGCCTCCTGCGCCCACGCCCGCAGCACCGCGCCGGCGCCGCCGGCGAGGAGCGTGGCCGTGACCGTGCCCGCGGTCACCGCGCCACCTCGTCCCGGCCGGTGGCGCCCTCGCGGGCGGCGGCACCGCGACGTCCGGCCGCGGCGGCGCCCACGCGGACGCCGCCGGCCGCGAGCAGGAGCCCGGCGCCCACGGTGCCGAGCGCGTGGGCCGCGCCGACCGCCGGCGCGGCGGCCAGCGAGGCGAGCACGAGCCCGGAGTAGGTCGTCAGGCCGCCGAGCAGGCCGGTGCCGAGCCACGGCACCCAGCGCGCCGCCGGCGCGTCGGCCCCGACCACCGCGCCGACCAGGAGCCCGAGCAGCGCCGCACCCCCCAGGTTCGCGACCACTGTGCCGGTGGGCACGCCGCCGGCGCCGGCGGGCAGCGATGCGTCGAGCGCGACCCGCAGGCCCGTGCCGAGCGCACCCCCGACGGCCACCGCGACGACCTCGCCGGTGCGCATCGAGCGGGCCCCTTGCCACGTGGGTCGACGGAACGTCTCCGGTCCGCCGAACCGGCCTCGGCGGGCAGGGCCGGATGGTAGGGGCCGGGTCGCCGCGCCTGCGGCCGCTGCCGCGCCGGCGGTGCCGCCGACGGTCAGAGGTCGTCCGGCACCGGCGCGCCCGGGGGCACCGGCGTGTGGTCGGTCGCTCGCCGGCGGGGCGACGGGCTGTCGGGCCGCCGGCGTGCCGGCTCGGCCGTGAGCCCGTGCTCGAGCACCTCGTGCCGCTCGCCGTACGCGCTCATCAGCGCCGCCACGATGGCGACCGCGGGCAGCGCCAGCAGCGCGCCGGCGGCCCCGAGCAGGGCGCCGCCGACCAGCACCGAGACGAACGCCAGGGCCGGGTGCAGCTCCAGCGCGTGCTCGGTGATCTTCGGGGCCACCAGGTAGTTCTCGACCTGCTGGTAGACCACGATGGCGACGAGGACCCACAGCGCCGCGACCGGCCGGTCGGCGAGTGCGACCACGAGCGGCAGGGCGCCGGCCAGGTACGTCCCGACCACCGGGATCAGCGACGAGATGATGCCCACCCACACGCCCAGCGCGATCGGGTACGGCACGTCGATGATGGTGAACGCGACGACGTGGAACGCCGCCGACACCACCGCGGTGAGGGCCCGGGAGTAGACGTAGCCACCGGTCTTGGCGATGGCGAGCTCCCAGACCTGCAGGAACTCCCGCTGCGACTCCGGCTCGAGGCGGGACGACAGCGTCCGGCGGAGCCGGGGCCCGTCCGCGACGAGGTAGAAGGTCACGAGCGTCCCGGTCAGGACCTGCAGGACGCCGCCGGCGAGGGTCGAGCCGAACCCCAGCGCCCCGCCGACCACCGAGCCGGCGAGCGACGGGATGCGCCGCGGGACCTCCTGGGCCTGCGCCGCGAGCCACTCGGAGACGGCCGTGCCGAGCTCGCCCGGCAGGTTCTGCGCGCGGGCCGCGAGGTCGTCGAGGACGCCCGGTCCCGCGGCGACGAGGTTGCGGACCTGGCTCGACACGAGCGGGAACATCGCGGCCAGGAAGCCGAAGAAGAGCAGCGCCGTGAGCACGAACACGCCCGCGGTCCCGACGCCCCGCGGCACGCCCCTGCGCGACAGGTACTGGACCGCCGGCTCCATGCCGAAGGAGACGAAGAGGCTGACGACCAGCGTGACGAGGAGCCCCTGCAGCCGGCTCACCGTGGCCCCGACGAGGGACGCCGCGAGCAGGCCGCCGGCGACGCCCACCACGATCGTGGCGGCCATGCGCGGGTCGACCCGGCTGCCGGGCGTCGGGCGGTCACCGCGCCGCCGGCGCTGCCCCGCCGTCGGCGTCGAGCCGACCGCCGGCGCGTCGGGCGTCGCGCCGGACGCGCCGGGGCCGGACGCGGCCGGGTCGGCTGGCGCCGCCGGCGCGGGGACGGCGGGGGAGGACGGAGCGGGGTCGTCGGTCATGCGGTCGACTCTACGGCCCGGGTCGCCGCCGCGACCCGCACCGGGGACGGTGGTCGCGGGCGGATCGTCCCGTCGGGACGTGCGTGGGGTGGCGTGCGCACCGCCGGCGCGGTCGGTCCCGTCCTGTCGGGTCGTGCGGGTGGTGTCGTGCACACCGCCGGCGCGGTCGGTGGTCCTGGCGGGTCGTGCGGGTGGTGTCGTGCGCACCGCCGGCGCGTGGCTCCGGCGCGGTGCCCGCACCTGTCCACAGCATGGTCGAACATCTGTTCGGCCGTGTCGCAGGGCCGTCGTAGAGTCCTTCCCATGCACTCGACGCAGACCCTCCCCACCACCCTCGGCGGCCCCGACGCCCCGACGCTGACCGCGTGCGCGGACACCCTGCACGAGCTGTTCGGTCAGGTCGACGCGGCCGAGGTCGCGCTGATGAACGTCGTCGCCGCCACGGCCGAGGCGATCGCGACCTGCGCCGCCGAAGCGGTCGAGCGGGCCTCGCTCGAGACCGTCCTCGCCGCGCTGGGTGTCACCAGCAGCGAGGGCCGGACGTACGTGCGTGCCGCCCGGCTCGTCACCGCATGCCCTGCGGTGATGTGGTTGTGGCGCCGGCGGATCCTGCGCTGGTCCCAGGTCCGGCTCCTCATCGGCGAGACGGCCCGCTGCAACACGGCCCAGCTGGTCGGGCTCGACGACGCGCTGCGTGGCGAGGTCGACACGTTGGCTGCCGCGGACGCGGACCAGGTCGACCGGATGCTCGTCGACCTCGTCGAACAGCTGCGCACGTCTGGCTCGCTGGAACGCTCGGCCGAGCGGCAGGAGACGGCCGGGTCGTGGCTCGCGATCCAACCCGACCTCTACCACGGCCGGTCCCGGCTGTTCGGGGAGCTCACCGCCACCGACACCGCCACCATCGTCGCCGCCCTCGACGCACACGCCGACCCACCGGAGAACGGCCGGAAGGTCGGTGCGGTCACCCGGGCCCGGCAGCGCGCCGCCGCGCTCGTGGAGCTGTGTCTGACGGCGCTCGCCGGCAGCACCGGAAGCACGGCCCGTCCGTCGCTGGTCGTGCACGTCGACCTCGCCGACCTGGCTGACCCCGACCAAACGCTCATCGGCCGGTTGGAGGGGCGGCTGCCCGGCGCCGGCGGCTGGCTGACCCGCCGCACCATCGAACGGCTCAGCATGGATGCACGGCTCCGGGTCGTGCTCCGCGACGGGATGCGGCCCCTGGCCGTCTCCCGCCCCACCGACGCCATCCCCACCGAAGCAAGGGTCGCCATCGGTGCGATCGACGGCGGCTGCCGCTGGCCCGGCTGCGACCGACCCATCTCCTGGACCGACCTGCACCACCTCACCCACGAGTCCCGCGGCGGCCCCCACACCGACGCCAACCTCGTCGCGCTCTGCCGCCGGCACCACCGCGCCCACCACGACCACGGCTGGGACATCACCCTCGACCCGGCGACCCGGACCGTGACGATCACCTCACCCACCGGCACCCTCCAGGCGACCTCGGTTCCGAAGGCGACCCGGCTCCGCCGGCGCCGGCGGCCACCCCGCGGACCCGCACGCCTCCCCCGCGACGGCGACCCCGCCCACCCCGACGGCTGAACCGCGCCCACCAGCAGAACCGCGCCCACCGGCGCCGGGCGTTGACCGGCCGCCGCCCGACCCACCGGACGACCGCGGAACCATCCCCCCGTCGACACCTCGACACGACCCCGCTCCACCCGCTCGCCGGGCACGCCGACGCGTGCCCGGCCACCGGCACGCCAGGTCGGGGGCGTGTCCGGGGGCGCACCTTCAGCTCGCGGCGCGCCCGACCGACCAGGGGTCCAACCGCCCGACGGGCGTCCGGAGCCGGCGGTCAGCCGCCGGCGGGCCACCACGGCGGGGTCGGCGCCTCGATGGGCTCGAGCCGCGACGGGACCGGTCCGAAGCGGTCGGTGTCCCGGTCCCGCCACGCGCGGAACGCGTCGTCGAGCTCGTCGCGCGTCCGGGCCACGAAGTTCCACCACATGGCGACCTTCGCCTCGAACGGCTCGCCGCCGAGCAGCAGCGCCCGGGCGCCCGGGTCCCGGGCCTCGACGGGCAGCTCCTCGGCACCCGTCGGCACGAGCGCCAGCCAGCCGGGCTCGACGACCTCGTCGCCGACCTTCACGACCCCGTCGAGCGGCGCCACGGCGTGCTCGAAGGTCCGGTCGAGGGGCAGCACGGTGCGGCCCGGACGAAGGGTGAGGTCGGCCCCGACGAGCGGGGTGTCGGCGCGAGCGCTCGAGGTGGCCCCGGCGAGCGAGCCGACGAGCACGGACCCGTGGGCCTGGCCGACCTCGACCTCCGGCAGCGCGTCGTGGTGCTCGAAGGCGTTGTCGCCGTGGCGCGTGGCGTCGGGCTGCGCGATCCACAGCTGGGCACCCCGGAACGGCGGCCGCGCCGCGAGCTCGGCGTGGGCGATCCCGCCGCCGGCGGTCATCAGGTTGAGCTGACCGGGCCGGATGACCTGCTCGGTCCCGAGCGAGTCGGTGTGCAGCGCCTCGCCCTCCAGCAGCCAGGTGACGGTGGACAGCCCGATGTGGGGGTGCGGACCGACCTCCATCGGGTCGGGCTCCTCCGCGTCGGCGGGACCCATCAGGTCGAGGAAGCACCACGCTCCGACGGTGCGCCGGCCCTTGGTGGGCAGGACGCGCCGGACCGGCAGCCCGCCGACCGCGGCCGTCCGGCCCTCCCGGGCGACGATCGCATCGAGCGATCCGGCCCCGTCCTGCGGTCCCTCCTCAGACCCGTCGACGTCCGCTGCGCGCACTGGACCGCTCATCTCTCGCTCCTTCTGAGCCGACGAAGCGGACGGACCGCACGTCGACGTGTGGCTGGTGTGGCTGGGTGACCCCATCGTGGTGGGCGCTCACCGGTGTGCGCAGAGTTCCCACACGGCCTTTACGCCCGACTTCAGGCCACCTACGGTTCGGCCGTTACCACGTAGCACCGGGCTCGTCCGGCACCAGGTAGCCCGGACGGACCCGGTCCGAGTGGACCACGGCCGTCCGGACCGTGCTCGACGAGGACGACCGATCAGACCCCGACCCCCGACGAGAGGCCCGGCGCGACAGGAGTGGGACGACGCTTCAACAGCACCACCTGCAACACCTGCATCTGTACTTCTCTGTAGCGAAGCGGAACCGACTGGGACCCCGATAGCGACGGGTTCCGGATACGGGACTACAGAGAGGGACGCCCATGAAGCGTCACATGATGAAGGCTCTGGCTGGTCTGGCTTCCGCGCTCGCGCTGGTTGCCACCGCCGGTGCCGGCTACAGCTGGAACTGATCCAGCGACGGTCGGTACGCGTACCACCACCGTCGTCCCACCCCCGTCACGCCGGACCCGACAGCGAGCCCCCGATGCCCGACGCACGTCGACACCGGACGACCGCCGTGGCCGCCGCCTACGGCGTCCTCGGCACGCTGTTGACCGTCTGGGCCCTCGCGACCGTGCGCAGCGCCACGGTCGTCGCGGTCGCGGTGAGCATCGGCGCGCTCGTCCAGCGCTACGAGGTGCGGCTGCGCGACGGCGTCGCCGTCTCGTTCAACAACCTCGTGACCGTCACGCTCCTGGCCATCGTCGGGGCGGCACCCGCCGTGCTCGCCGCGGTCTCGGGCATCGCGACCACGCTGATCCGCCAGACCCTGTCCGGCGAGCACGACGTTCGCGGCCGGCTCGAGCGCTTCGGGTTCAACCTCGGCTCGTGGTCCCTCGCCGCGGCGCTCGGCGGGGCCATCTTCGTCCAGCTCCGCCCGGCCGGCCTCGCCGCCACCCTCATCGCGCTGACGCTCAGCGCCTGGGTCTACGTCGCGGTCACGATCCTGTCGGTCGCGATCATCATCTCGATCCAGACCGGCGAGGCCCCCAACGACGTCCTCTCGTCGGTCATGCCGACCATCGCCGTGCAGCCCCTGCTGGTCGGCATCGCGACCCTCGCGGGCGCCCTCTACGAGGTGAGCGTGTTCGCGCCGTGGCTCCTCGGCGCGTCCCTCCTGCTCGCCTACCAGGGGTTCACCGCCTTCCGTGACCAGCGCGCCGGCGCCGAGTTCGCGATCCGGCTCATGGTCGACACCATCGAGGCCCGCGACCCGTACACCCGCGGTCACGGGGAGCGCGTCGGTCAGCTGGCCCACCTGCTCGCGACGGAGATGGGCCTCTCCTACCGGCTCCGCGAGGCCGCGCGGCTCGGCGGGCTCCTCCACGACCTCGGCAAGGTGGCCGTCCCCGGCCACCTGCTGATGAAGGGCGGCGCGCTCGACTGCTGCGAGCTCGCCGTGATGCGGGAGCACCCCGCGACCGGCCACCGCATCCTCGGCGACGTCGAGGGCTTCGAGGACCTCGGCGCCTGCGTGCTGTCCCACCACGAGCGGATGGACGGCGCCGGCTACCCGCACGGGCTCATCGGCGACGAGATCCCGATCCAGGCGCGGGTCGTCACGGTCGTCGACGCGTTCGACGCGATGACCACCCACCGCTCCTACCGGGCCGCGATGTCCGTCGAGGAGGCCATGCGCCGCCTCCGCGAGTCGGCCGGGACCCAGTTCGACGTGGCCTGCGTCGACGCGTTCGAGCGGGTCATCGCCCGGGAGGGCTGGTCGGTGGACGTCCTGCCGCAGGCCGTCGCGCCAGCCCCGGTCGCCCCGCTGCGCGGCGTGCCGACCCACCCCCACCGCGTGACCGTCTGACCCGGCTCACCCGGCGAGGGTCGTCGGGTCAGGGTGCCGTCGCCCTGCGGCGCAGCGCGGCGACGCCCAGCCCGACGAGGCCGGCGAACCCGAGCACGGTGCCGAGCGCGCCACCGGAGCTGCCGGGGGCCGTCGTCCGTGCGGCCGCCACCGCGCCGGCGGCGTGCACGTCGCCTGGCGCGTGGTCGCCGGCGCGGTGGCCCGCGACGGCCACGTGCGAGGACGCGCCGGCGGTGTGCCCGTGCCCGTCGGCGTGGCCCGCGTCGGCGTCTTGGCCGGTCGCGTCGGCGCCGGCGGCCGTCGGCACGATTCCGGAGGCGCTCGGGACGACCTCGGTCGCGACGCCGGCGGCGTCGAAGCGGACGTCCACGACCTCGACCTCGCCGCCGGCGCCCTCCACGCAGTAGGTGTAGGCGGCGCCATCGCGGTCGACGGGCTGGCCGGCCGCGGTCAGGAAGCCCTCGACGTTGCCGCCGAGCAGCGCGTGGAGGTCCTCGACCTGGAGCCGGGAGCCGTCGGCGACGCACTCGTTGCCGCCGAACACGACCCGCTCCCACATCTGGATGTAGGACTCGGCGCCGTTCAGCATGTCGGTGAGCAGCGCCTCGGCGCCGCCGGCGTCCGCGTGCTCCTCGTCGGCGGCGAGGGCCAGCTCGGCGAACCAGTCGGCGAAGAGGCCGTAGTGGGCCACGCCGTCACGGTTCACGTCGAAGGTCTTCACGCCGGAGGTCTGCTGGAACAGACGCACCCCACCGATCGGCGCCTCGAACCCGTCCGCGTCGTAGACGAGCGGCGAGGCGTTCATGCCCCGCGGTCCGGGCTGGCCACCGAGGCCGTTGGTGTCGGCGCCGTAGCCCATCCCGAAGAGGGCCCCGGCCGGCGCGTTGATGTCGGCCCACTCCCGCAGCTGGACCCAGTCGTCCACGAACCGGTCCGACGAGGCCGTGCGCGGCGCGACGTGGCCGGCGACCTGCTGGATGCGCTGGTAGATCTCGTCGTTGCCCCACGAGTGGGACGAGATGACGGCCGGCAGGCGCGGGGCGCGACCCTCGGCGGCGGCGGCCTCGAGCTCCGCGGGCACCAGTTCGTCCTGGATCAGGTCCATGGCCGAGCGCTGCGCCGCCGCCGACATGTGGTCGGGGTCGAAGACCATGCCCTTCTCGACCATGCGGCGGATCAGGTGTGCGCCGAGGTCGGTGAGGCCGCGGCTGTTGCAGTGCGGCCCCTTCGGGTAGACGGGCGCGACGGCGCCGCGGGTGGCCGGCCCGAACTGCTCCAGCACGATGCCGGCGAGGACGTCGAACTCGGGGCGCCCGCCGTCGGGGACGTCGTCGCCGACGTTGAGCTGGCGCTTGTCGTGCTCGTGGGCGTGGCCGTCCTCGGTCGGCGGACAGGTCCGCATGTCCCAGTAGTGGCCGGTGACGTAGCGGTTGCCCTGGTTGACGACGACGCCGGTGGTGCCGCCGTCACCGGTCACGCCGGCGAGCGCGTTGTCGAACTTGTTGATCAGCTCCATCTGGCGCACGCCCATGTCGAACACCTCGTCGAGCCGGGTGTCGATCTCGTCGGCGGTGCACTGGGGCTGGTCGAGGACCTCACGGCAGTCGAAGAGCTCGCTGACCTCGATGCCGAGCACGACCGCGAGCCGGCCCGCGTTGATGGTCGCGCGGGCCTGCGCCGGGTCGGTCACGACCCGCAGCCACCCCTCGCCGGGGCCGCCGTTCTGGGCGTCGATGTAGTCCTGCAGCTCGAAGACCCGCTGGGCCTGCAGCCGCACGCCGTCCATCTCGTTGCAGGAGTTCCTCTTGGCCGGGAAGACCTGGCACAGGGCGGTGTTGTCGACCAGCAGGTTGGTGTAGAGCCGCAGGCCACCGAGCCACGCCCGCTCGACCCACCGCCAGTAGAACTGCTCGTGGGTGAGGGTGTCGTGCTGCGGCCAGTAGGAGAAGGTCGGCCAGCCGACCGGGTCGTAGGACGCCACCGGGTCGGTCGGGGACTGCCCGGCGAGCCCGACCTCGAGCACGCCGTTGTAGACGTTGCCCTGCTCGTAGCAGTCGCCGAGCGCGTGCTCGACGCCGTACGGGTGCCACGGCGCGCCGCAGCGCAGCTCGCCGCCGAGGAACTCGTAGGCCATGCCGTGCACGTGCGCCTCGAAGAACCCGAGGGCCTCGCCGGCCGGGCCGTTGCCGGTCGGGGCCGGACGCCCGTCGGCGTTGACGTCGATCTCCGGCCAAACCGCGCAGTCGTCGGAGACGACGTGGTGGAACCGCACCGGGGTCGGCGTGGAGGTCAGCGCGAGGCCGGTCGGGCGCACGGTCAGTCCCTCGCCGCTCGCGAAGTTCGTGAGCGTGTACGTCTGCCCGGCGTCGTCGCGCGCGTCGGGGTCGGCGCCGGCGGCCACGATGGTCCACTCGCCGTGCTCGGAGGGGGCGTCGGCGACGAGGACCACGGCACCGAGGGCCACCGACACCGTGCCGGCGCTCCCGCGTGTCTGCGAGGCGGTCACGAACCCCCGCTCGTCCCACCACGCGCCCTCGACCGAGGTGTCCGGGCCCTCGTCGGTCGCCAGCAGGTAGTCCCCCAGCCGGGTCGCCTGCAGGTGCAGCGGCAGCGCCGCCGCCCGGTCGGCACCGACCGCCAGGGCCCCGCCGGCGCTGCGCGACAGCCAGCCGACGCCGGGCGCCTCGATCGCGTAGCAGCCGCCGGCGAGCGCGTATCGGTCCTCGGGCTGGGGGAGCCGGTCGTCGACGTCGCGGTCCTCGACCAGCGCGAACGGGGTGGTGCGCGCCGGCGTCGACGGGTCCGGGTCGGTGCCCAGCGACGACGGGGCCCGGGGCAGCAGGTCCCCCTCGGCGCCGGCGGTCGCGGCGCCCACGGGCACGGCGAGCAGGCCGGCCGCGAGCAGCGCGGCGACGGCACCGGCACGCCGGGTCACCCGGCGCAGGGCAGGACGGGACACGGACGACATCGGCGTTCTCCCTGGGCGGCCCGTCGCGAGCGGGCCACGTCCGCGTACCGTCCGGTACGCGTGTGGATGGGTTCGACGTCCGCCGGCGCGGCTCCTGCCCACACCCTCGTCCGGCACCCCTCGACGGCGTGGCACGGTCGTGGCATGACACGCGAACGCCTCTCCACCACCGTCGACGGCGACCGGCTCCGCCGTGCACGCGCGCTGTTCGGGTGCCGACCCGACAGCGAGCTCGTCGACCGGGCGCTGACGCTCCTCATCCGCGACCTCGACGCCGAGCGGGAGCGCCGGGTCCTGCGGGACGCGCCCTACGAGCACGACCCCGACCTCCTCTGGCAGGCGCCCGACGGCCCCGCCCTCCCCTACGACGGCGACGTCCCCGCGGAGGTCCTCGAGCTGGCACGCGAGCGCCGCGCGGCGTACCGGACCGACGGGCGGGGGGCCCGGTGAAGGGCCTCGGCCACGGCCAGGTCTGGTGGGCCGACCTCGGGGACGCGGGCATCCGACCGGTCCTCGCGCTGACCCGTCGCACCGTCGCGCCGGCGCGGTGGCCGGAGGTGTGCGACGCGATGGCACACACGATCGGCTGCCACCTCGACTGACGCCCCTCAGGCGTCGCCGGCGCGGATGGCCGCGACCAGCGCGTCGCCCTCGGCGCCGCACGTGGGGGTCAGCTCGACCCCGCCGGCGGCGAGCAGCCCCTTCACCGCCGCGGAGAACGAGCCGTCGGCGACCGGGGCGTGCAGCGTCCTGCCCGGGCACGCGGTCGACGCCCGGTCGCGGTGCCCGACGATGCCGGCCGGGTCGAGCCCCCACCGCCCGGCCCCCCACGCGAGGGCCCGCGCGATGCCGTCGAGCTGGGCGTCGGTCGGGTCCTGCTCCTCGAAGTTCCCATCCGCGACGACCAGGAACCAGCCGGCGGGGTCGTAGTCGGTGGCGGTGTCGCCGGCGAGGGCCGGGTCGCGCAGCTCGTAGAGGTGGCCGTTGCGGTCCACGCCGACGTGGTACGCGACGTCGACCCAGCCGCGACGTTGGTGCCCGGCCTGGAACGACGCGAACCTGGCGGGGGCCCGCCGGTTGTCGGTCAGCACCGCCGCGGTGTGGTGGACCATCAGCCCCGTCACCCGGTGCGGGCGCCCGCCGGCGGCCGCCGGCACGGCCCCCCAGGCGTCCCGGCACAGCAGCGGCACCGCCGCCGTGCGGGTGGTCGGCTCGGGCCCCGGCTCCGGGCTGGCCGGACCGGGCGGGTCCGGCGTCGGCGACGACCTCGGCGACGGCACGGCGGTGTCCCGGGCCGCCTCCGGCGTGACCCGCGCCCCGCACGCGGCCGCGCCGGCGGCGAGCCCACCGAGCAGCACCGCCCGCCGGGACAGCCGCCGCGCCGGCCGGCCGCTCACGGCCCCGCTCCGCCCCGGCGTGCCCCGCTGAGGTCGGCGCCGCTCCACGGCTGCACGTCGAGCAGGTCGCGCACCTCGACGTGCCCCTGCGCGACCAGGCCGTCGGCGGCGTCCACGATGCGCCAGTGGTGGGCGTGGCGCTGGATGGGCTGGGACTCGACGAAGATGCCGCGCACCTCGCCGGGGGCGAACCCGAGCCGCTCCTGGATCGCCCCGAGGAGCTGCTCGTGGTGCAGGTGGCCGTCGCCGAAGTTCCAGCCGAGCGCGATCCCGGCGATCCACTCGCCGTCGTTGACCACGTAGTCGTCGAGGTCGGCCCCGGCGGGCAGCGCCGCCGGCACCAGCCCGTTCAGCGCCCGCCCGTGCAGGTGCATCGAGCGGAACGCGACGGCCTTGCCGAACAGCGCCGCCTGGGTGGTCTCGTCGTAGAGGCGGGCGAGCTGGCGCTGCACCGGTGGGGCGACCCCGACGAGCTCGTCGAGCCGGCCCATCGCGTCGCGTCGCACCAACCAGAACGACGTCCCCCAGTTGCCGGCGTAGTAGCGCATGGCCGGCAGGAAGCTGACCCGGTCGGGGCGGATCGAGCCGTACACGGGGCCGGCGAGCACCCCGAGCGCGAGCAGCACGGCGAGCCGCGGGTCGAGGTCCCAGACCCGTACGTCGGCGTGGACCCCGAAGAGCACCAGCGCCGAGTAGATGAACAGCACGTTCCACTCGAGCGGCACCCCGAGCGGCACGTTGGACGTGATGTAGAGGTGGAAGCACACCATCACCGTCAGGGCGACGGCCGTGACGGGCCCGCCGGTCGAGAGCACGAGCACGAGCGGCACGAGGTACTCGACGGCCGTGCCGCCGTGGGCCAGCGCCGCCGCGGCCCGCGACGGCCGCATGTCGTCGGGGTAGGCGCGGTACATCGCCCGCTTGACCCGTCCCCACCGCAGGATCGGCGAGTTCGACACCATCACCGCGATGACGGACGGGAAGTGGTGGTTCAGCTTCGACGTCGCCGCGCCCCACCAGATCGCGAGCTGCACGAGCTTCGAGCCGGCGAGCAGCGACTCGGGGAACAGGAACACCACCAGCGTCACCCAGTAGTGCTCGCTGCGCGCCGCGAGGAACACGGTCTTGTCACGCAGCCCCGCGAGCGGGACCAGCACCACCAGCGGGGCGACGTCGAGCGGGCCGAGGTCGGTCGCGACGACGGCGCGGAACCCGAGCACGAGGATCGCGACGTACAGCGCGACGTCGAGCCAGGTCCGGGTCGTGCCCCGCGTGCCGGGAACGTGCCGCGGCCACGGCGGCAGGCGGACCGTGCCGGGACGGGCGAAGTAGAACGGCGCCGCCACCGGGGGGAAGAACCGGAACGTCAGCGGCCCCGACCCGCACCCGAGCCCGAGCAGCTCGTAGAGCATGGTCCAGACGATCGCGACCTTGAAGGCCGTCAGCGACGACCACCACGAGCCGAGGTCCGACAGGCCGGCCACGTCGGGGCGCAGCGCCATCAGACCGACCCAGCCCCCGACGTACAGCACGAGCTTCAGCGCGTAGAAGGCGTACACGCCCTCGGGCGAGCCGAAGCCGTGCAGGCCCCAGTCGGCGCACATCCGGCGCAGCCGCTCGTGGTGCGGCTGCCGCCGCCAGTCCTCGACGTCGAGGTCCGGCAGCCGTGGCGCGATCAGTCCCAACCCGGCGCTCCCTCTCCCGGCCCGGAGTGAAGCAGCCCGGAGGGCTCCACGGTCGCTCGCACCGGCAGGGAGCCGGCGTCTCGACGTCGAAGGTCCTCGGTACCCCCACGCCCCCGAGCCTGGACGCACACGGATGTCCCGAAGGACCCTCGCCGCGGTCGCAGCGGGCGCGCTCGCCGCGTCGCTCGTCGCCGGTACCCCTGCCCCGGCGGACGGTCGCGACGACGTCGTCGTCATCGCGGTCGTCGACTCGTCGTTCTCCCCCTACCACCTCGACTTCCGCGCGGACCGCATGCCGCAGCACCTCGACGCGGACCCGTCCAACGACCTGCCGTTGGGCCAGGGCGGCACGACCGCGCTGGCGCCGCACGAGTGGATCCCGGACTTCCCGGACCCGTCCGCGGCCTTCGCCGAGTACCGGGGCCTCGACCTCACGCTGCCCGAGACCGGGCCGATCTCCGCGCCGTTCAACGCCGACATCGCCCAGTGGAACGGCGTGAAGCGCTCGACGCCCGAGGCGGTGAACTTCTACTGGGCCCCCGGCACCAAGGCCGTCGGGATGGTCGACTTCTCCAACTCGGGCAACGGGTTCCGTCTGCCGGGTGGCGCGTCGCACGGCATGGGCTCGGCGTCGGTCTCCGCCGGCGCCATCCACGGGGCCTGCCCCGAGTGCGTCGTCGTGTTCGTCCCGTACGGCACCGGTAGCAACGCCGAGTCCGCCTCCAACTGGGTGTACTCGCAGCCGTGGATCGACGTGGTGACCAACTCGTTCGGGTTCTCGCTGCTGCTGCGCGACCGGCTCTACGACGGCGAGAACGCCGAGCAGTCGAAGGCGGCCTCCGAGCGTGGCCAGACGATCTTCTTCTCCGCCGGCAACGGGCAGGCCAACACCTTCACGGTCCCCAACACCACGATCTTCTCGTCGCAGGAGGGCCCGGACTGGATGGTGACGGTCGGCGCGATCGATCCGCGCAGCCGCGGTTCCTACACCGGGCACGGGAAGCCGGTCGACATCTCGTCGATCGGCACCGGGTACCCGTCCGCGCCGTCCTCGGGCAACACGACCGTCGACGGCAAGGGCAGCTTCGGCGGCACGTCGAACGCGACCCCGGTGACCGCCGGCAGCTACGCCCGGGCGCTCTGGCTGGTCCGCTCGGCCCTGTCCGGCGGCAAGCAGCAGTCGGACGGGGTGATCGCCTCCGGCGAGCCGGTCGCCTGCGACGGCTGCGCGCTCGAGGATGGGGTGCTGACCCAGGTCGAGCTGCGCGAGGCGCTGTTCGACACCGCCGAGCACACCGACGTCGGCTACGACCCAATCGGGCTCGTCGGCGGCGAGCCGGCGCTCCCCATCACCGACCCGGAGAACGAGTTCATCACCGAGGGGCACGGCTCGCTGTTCGGTCGCGTCGACGGTGACGAGGCGTGGCTGCAGGAGACCGGCGACACCGCCGCGCTCGTCCTCGGCCAGCGCGAGCCCACCGGGCTGCTCGACGGGGAAGCCGAGTGGTTCGTGGTCGACTCCTTCTGCCGCCAGACCATCTGGGGCACGTGGAGCGGTGGCCACTGGAGCGAGGGCGACCCGCTCCCCGGCCCCGACCCGATGTGGCCGCTGCGCACGACGCTCGAGCAGACCTGCCCGTTCCTGACCCCGATCCCCGGCACCTGACGGAGCGGAGCGTGCCGGCGGCCACCGCCGGCACGCTCCGCTGGAGCTCCCCGATGGACGACATCGCGTTCGACCGCACCCTCGTGAAGGCCGGCAGCGCCCAGGCCGTGGCGGCCCGCTTCGGGCCCGCCGGGCTCCCGTTGCTCACCCGGGTCGCATCCCTGCCGGGAACTGGTGCCTCCATCTCCGCGTCCGACGGGAGCGCCGTGCAGCTCGGCGAGGGTGACGACGTGTACGCCGCAGTCGCCCGAGAACTGCTCCCGGGGATCGATCCCGAGCGATCCGGGTGGATCCCGGCCACCTACCCGAACCGCCCGCTCCCGCTGGCGGAGCGGTGGGCGCACTTCCTCATCGACATCGGAACCTATGGCTGGTTCCTGCGGGAGTGGCGGCTTGAAGGCGGCATCGACGAGGTCGAGCTCGTCGGGAGCTGCGCGGTCGCGGTCATGCGCGCGAGTTCGGCGCGCCACGTCGTCTACGTGCAGCTCGACCGCGAGAGCGACGAGCTGCCGGTGGCGTTGCCGTACGAGCTCACGTGCTGGCTCGCCAACGACGACGGCCCACCCGTCACCCGCGTGGCACCCGACGTGCAGGCCCGGACGTGGTACGGCGGGGCGCTCCCCTCCTGGGCGAGGACGGACGCTCTCGACCGAACGAGGAGGCGAGGGTGACCGAGCTGACCCTGTCCGGACCCGCCGACGTCGACCTGGGGCTGCTGCTGCTCCGGGTCCTCGTCGGGGTGACGTTCTCCCTGCACGGGTTCCAGAAGCTGTTCGGGTGGTTCGGGGGCGGCGGGTTCGACGGGACGAGCCGCTGGTTCGCGTCGCTGGGCTTCGGTGACGGTCGCGCCGCGACGCTCCTCGCCGGCGGCTCGGAGGTCGCCGGCGGGCTCGGGCTCGCCCTCGGGCTCCTCACGCCGCTCGCCGCCGCCGCCGTGATCGGGACCATGACGACGGCCGCGTGGGTGAACCACACGAGCAACGGCTTCTGGTCGGCCTCGAAGGGCTGGGAGACCAACGGCTACCTGATCGCGGTGGCCTGGGCCCTTGCGACCACCGGACCGGGCCGCCTGTCCCTCGACCGGGTGCTCGCCGACGCCGCCGTGGTGGAGGTCCCGGCGGGCGTCGTCCCCGGCCTGGTCGCGCTCGCCGTGGGGACCGCCGGCGGGACGCTGCGGTGGACCACCCGCGACCGCACCGCCGACTGACCGCGGCACTCGACGCTCGGCTGGTCGCCCCGGACCTGAGCAGCACCGACCGCGCGCCGAAGAACCGGGCGCCGGAGCTCGAGGACGCCGAACCTCCGTGAGCACGGGGCGTCGGGCGGAGTCGCTGGCCTCGACGACCTCGACGTCCGTGCCGTCGAGCCGCGTGGAGAACCCCCGACCACGTCCGCGGAAGGACGAGACGTCGTCCGGTCCACGGAGCTGGGCCACGCGGCGGGGTGGTCACCTCGATCAACACCGTCATCAGCGACATCAGTCGGGTCGGCACCGAGGTCATCACCCAGATCGACGGCGCGTTCCGCCAGGTCGGCGGCTTCTTCCGGGGGCTGTTCGGCTGACGCTGCGTGTCGGCCGACACGCTCCGGGCGTGTCGGCCGGCACGGACGGATCGACCGTGGACGAGCACGATGCCATCAGCAACGACGCGTCGGTCCGCAACGGAGCATCGACGCCACCAACGACGAGGGGGCTGGTCCGGGGGGACGGCCCCCTCGTCGTGTGTCGCCCCGCTCAGCCCCTGGGGGCGACCCCGAGCTCGTCGAGGAGCCCGCGGACCCGTCGCTCGATGTCGTCGCGGATCGGGCGCACCGTCTCGATGCCCTGCCCGGCCGGGTCGGTCAGCTCCCAGTCGAGGTAGCGGGTGCCGGGCACGACCGGGCAGGTGTCCCCGCAGCCCATCGTGACCACGACGTCGGTGGTCGCGAGCTGCTCGTCGGTCCAG
The DNA here is from genome assembly GCA_046566145.1 of Actinomycetes bacterium. Lineage (GTDB taxonomy): Bacteria > Actinomycetota > Nitriliruptoria > Nitriliruptorales > Nitriliruptoraceae > JBKHXF01. Next base: position 18,506 of record JBKHXF010000026.1, on the reverse strand, counting down.
CGTTGCGGCTGGGCGCCGGCGATGTCGATGCCGACCTCCGCCATCGCCGCGACGGCGACCGGGTTGACGGTGTCCGCCGGTTCGGAGCCGGCCGACAGGACCCGCACGGCGTCGCCGGCGAGGTGGCGCAGCCATCCGGCGGCCATCTGGGATCGGCCGGCGTTGTGCACGCAGAGGAACAGCACGGTGGGGCGGTGGTCGGTCACGAGGGCTCCGTGGCGGTGGGGACGGGGTCGGGATGCTCGACGTGCGGGAGGACGTCGGGAGCGGTCGGGGGGGACGCGTCGGCCGACGGCTCCGGGGCGAACAGCCAGCGGACGAGCACGGCGACGGTGAGCGCCCCGGCGAGCTGGGCCGCGACGAAGCCGGGCACGCCACCGGGTGCGATGCCGGTCCAGGTGTCGCTGAGGGTGCGGGCGAGCGTCACGGCCGGGTTCGCGAACGACGTCGACGAGGTCGCGAAGATCGCAGCGGCCACGTACGCACCGACGACGCCGGGAACCGCGCTCACGCGGCCCGACCGGACCGTGCCGTGGATCACCAGCACCAGGCCGGCCGTCGCGACGACCTCGCTCAGCAGCAGCGCCGGTCCGCCCCGCACCGTGGTGGCGAGCGCCACCGCCGGCGCATCGAAGAGCACGTTCGCGACCACGACGCCGGCGCACGCGCCGACGACCTGGGCCACGACGTAGCCGCCGGCGCTGCGCAGCGAGCGGCCACCGACGACCACGTCCACGAGCGTGACGGCGGGGTTGAGGTGCGCGCCGGAGACGTCGAGGAACGTGTGCACCAGCGCCACCAGCGCCAGGCCGACCACGACGGCGTGCTGGAAGAGCTGCGTCGAGCTCGCCCCGTCCTGCGAGGTGGCGATGCCCGACCCGACCACGACGAGCAGCAGCAGCGCCGTCCCGAGCGCCTCCGCGACGAGCTGCCGGGCGGTCGCGGGCGGACCGCCGGCGCGGCGGGGTGCGGCGGCGTTCACGCGGCAACCGCCCGGGCGAGCCGGCCGACCCGGCGCGCGAGCTCCTCGGCGACCGCGTCGAACGCGTCCGGCGTGCCGTCGGCGGCCGGGTCGGGCAGGGACCAGTGCAGCAGCGGGGCGCCGAAGGGCGGTGCGCCCTCGCGGGCCAGGTCGCACACGGACACCACGAGGTCGGGCGCGACGTCGACATCCTCCCAGCCTCGCGGGGTCGCGGGCGCGAGGTCGAGCCCGCGCCGGCGGCCCGCCGCGACGGCGAGCGGGTGGACCGCCGGCGCTGGGTCGCTGCCCGCCGACCACGCCGGGCGACCGGTCCGGGAGGTCCACAGGGCGGCGGCGAGCTGGGAGCGTGCGGCGTTGTGGGTGCAGGCGAACAGCACCCGCTCCGCCGTGACGGGGGTGGGGCCGGCGTCGGGCACCGCGGCGAGCGCGCCGGCGGCGAGCGTCACGTAGCGCCGGCGGCCGTCGCCACGGGACCGGTGCCGTGCGACGACGCCGGCGTCCTCGAGCACGTCGAGGTGGAAGGCCAGCAGGCTCGACGCGATGCCGAGCTCGTCGACGAGCTCGCCGGGCGTGCGGTCGGACAGCGCGAGCGCGTCGACGACGCGGAGCCGGTGCGGGTCGGCGAGGGCGTGGTGGACCGCGACGCGGCGGGCCAGCGCGGCGGCGGGGTCAGCCGACGTCGGCGTCGGGGTGGTGGGCACGGGCAGGTTCTCTCAACTGCGGTTGAGAGGATGCTACCGCACCGCCGGCGGCTCGCCGCGACAGGCCACGGACCAGCAGCCGGTTCAGCACCTGGTAGCCGGTCGGGAGGAGCCGGGCCTCCCAGTCGAGCACCCGCGCATCGGCGCCGATGAGGACCCGCCGGCGGTCGCGCCGGACGCCGTCGAGGATGACCCGGGCCGCCGTGTCCGGCGGGATGCGCAGCAGCCGGTCGAAGCCCCCCACCGCGTCCTCCCCGCTCAACCCCAGCAGCGTGCGCAGCGAGTCGTCGGTGCGGGCCGAACGGTTGATGTTCGTGGCGATCCCACCCGGGTGGACGCACGTCGCCGAGACCCCGCAGGCGAGCAGGTCGAGCTCCTGCCGCAGCGACTCGGTGTACCCGCGCACCGCGAACTTCGACGCGTTGTAGGCGCTGACCCCGGGCTGCGACTGCAGCCCGAACACGGACGAGACGTTGACGACGTGCCCCTCCCCCGCCGCCCGCAGGTGGGGCAGGAACGCCTTCGTCCCGTGCACGACCCCCCAGAAGTTGACGTCCATCACCCAGGCGAGGTCCTCGTGGGAGGTCCCCTCGACCGACCCTCCCTGCGCCACGCCGGCGTTGTTGACCACGAGGTTCACGCGGCCATGCGCGGCGACGGTCTCCTCGGCCCACGCCTCCACGGCCACCCGGTCGGCGACGTCGACCACGCGGGTCGTGACCGTCACCCCGGCGCCGGCGACGAGCTCGGCCGTGCCCGCGAGCCCGACCTCGTCCACGTCGGACAGCGAGAGGTGCGCCCCCTCCGCCGCGAGCCGGACGGCGAGCGCCCGACCGATGCCGGAGCCGGCACCGGTGATCGCCGCGACCCGTCCCGTGAAGCTGCGCACCGACCCGTCTCCCTCGCCGCCGTCCGCGTGTGGCCGCCGACCCTACTGCCCGCGCAGCTCACCCTCCTCCCGGCACCACCCGCACCGACGGGGCCGCGGGTCGGAGCGGGCGTCCAGCCAGACGACGTCGCGCTCGCCGCAGCGCCGGCAGGTGAACACGACCTCGAGCGGCCCGGCGAGCCGGCGCACCCCCGCGGGCGACAGGCCGGTGGCGTACGCGAGGTCCGCCACCCGCACCTGAGGGACGTGCCAGTACAGCTCGGCGACGAGCTCGACCATGGCCACCACCCCGAGCCGGGGCAGGAGCACGGCCAGGAGCCGCGAGACGGTGCGCTCCCGGTCGCGGACCTCCGCCCGGGCCTCCGTCGCCCAGCGCTCCGCCCGCTCGACCTCGTCGAGCGCGCCGAGCAGGTCTGCCGCCGCCGGCAGGTGGGCGAGCCGCCACCGCACCCGCTCCAGCCCGTCCACCTCGATGTCGTCCGCTCCACCCACCCGCACCGCCACGCCTCTCGTCTGGTCGTGGGCACGAGCGTGCGCCGGGCCGACGCCGCCGGCGCGAGCCGACCGCCGGCGCCTGTGGACGACCGCCGCGAGCACACCGGGGCAAGCAGAACGGCGCCGGCCCCGAGGGGCCGACGCCGTGTGGTCTGCGGAGCTGGAGAGGGGACTTGAACCCCTGACCTATCGCTTACGAGGCGATTGCTCTACCAGCTGAGCTACTCCAGCGAACGGCGCGGACCTGCCGCGCCGGCGGCGGAGGGTACCCCCACGGCGGCCACGTCCGGCAAGCCCGCCGGCGCGGCGCCCCTCGGGAGGTCCGGCGAGCGCGCACGTCGAACCGGCCCCCGCGGGCCGTGCCGCTCGGTACGGTCACCTGTCGGGCCGGATCGTCCCGGCCGTCCGTCGACGGGGGCCACACAGGGAGACGCGGGAGCCGAACCGAGATGAACGCACCGACCACGACGGTGCTCGACCTGCTCGAGCGGGTCACCTCTGCCGCCAGCCTGCCCGCGGGCCTCGAGGCGCTCGCGATCGGCCTGCGCGAGCTCGAGGGTGCCGACCCGAGCGTGACGCTCGTGCGGGCCGTCCGGGACGGCATCCGGGTCCACCCGGAGGACGCCGCTCCGGTCGCGCCCGCCGCGGACGCGCCCCCGCTCCGCACGCTGCACGACGGGTCACGGGTCCACCTGCTCGGCGCGCCGGCGGACGACGCGACGCACCGGCTCGCTGCCCTGGCCCTGGCGGCGCTCGACGACCGACTCCGGGCGCAGGACGCCGTCGAACGGCTCGACCGCAACGAGCAGCTCGCCGCGATGGGGTCGTACGACTGGCACATCCCGACCGACTCCAACCGTTGGTCGGACGGCCTGTACGAGGTCTACGGCGAGCCCCCGCAGTCGTTCAACGCCTCCTACGACCGGTTCATGTCGTTCGTCCACCCCGACGACCGCGACCGTGTCCGGGCGGTCCACGAGGCGGCGTTCCGGACCGGCGAGCCGTACGAGGCCGAGGAGCGGATCGTCCGTGCCGACGGCACGGTGCGCACGCTGTGGACCAACGGGCAGGTGCTGTTCGACGACGAGACGGGCGAGCCGGTCCGCGTCGTCGGCATCTGTCGGGACGTCACCGAGCAGCGCGCCCTCGAGGCGGCGGCGCGCGAGCACTCGGCCCAGGTCGCGCGCGTCGAGGAGCTGCGCCGCCAGGCGCTTGAGCTCAACGACAACGTCGTGCAGAGCCTCACCGCGGCGTCCTGGGCGATGGACGCCGGTCGCCCGAAGGACGCCGCCTCGCTGGTGCGGCAGACCCTCGCCAACGCGGTCGCGATGATGGATGGGCTGCTCGCGGCGGCCGAGACGCAGGTCGCGGCCGGCGACCTGGTCCGCACGTCCGCCGTCCCCCGGGCGGTGCCGGACGACTCGGTCGCCGTGGGGGACGAGCCCGGGCCGGACCCGACCCGGATCGTGCTCGCCGACGACTCCGACGACATCCGGCTGATGCTCCGCTTCATGCTGGAGCAGCAGCCGCACCTCACCGTGGTCGGCGAGGCCGCGACCGGTCGCGAGGCCGTGGAGCGGGTGGCCGAGCTCTCCCCCGACGTGCTGCTCCTCGACCTCGCCATGCCCGACCTCGACGGGCTACAGGCGACGTCGTCCATCCGCGAGGTCAACGTGGACACCCGGATCGTGGTGCTGACCGGCTACGCCGACCCGAGCATCCGCGACCGCGCGCTGGCCGCCGGCGCCGACGCGTTCCTCACCAAGACGTCGGACGTCGACGCGGTGGTGGCCGCGATCAACGAGGCACTGGCGCGGACCGCCTGACGGCGTGCCCTCAGCGCGTGAGGGTCGCCGAGTACAGCGGCAGCGCGAGCGCCATCACGAGGCGTTCGAGCTGCAGCTCGGGCTGGCCGTTGCGGTCGAGCGCCTCGCGGCACCGCTCGACGGCCTCGAGGGCACGGATCGCGTCGATCGGGCCGAGGACCTCCGCGTCACGCTGGAGCGAGGACAGGTGGTCCACGTTGACGATGCCCTCGACGCCCGCGCCGGCGGCGACCGCGAGCCCATCGCGCAGGTACGACGCGAGGTCGTCGAGCACCGTGTCGATGGCCCGGCGGACCTCCATCCGCACGAGGCGCTTGGTGCGCTGCTCGTAGCGGGCCTTCACGCCGGCGGGCAGCTGGCGGTCGTGCTCGACGCCGTACGACTCGTGCAGCGTCTCCCAGCCGGCCTTCCGCTCGGCCTCGAGCTCCTTCGCGCGCCCCTTCGCCCAGTCGACGATCTCCTTCGCGATGGGCACGACCCGTCCCGGTCCCTCGGTCGTCAACCGGCCGACGAGCCCGAGGGTCCGCCAGCGCATCTCCGCGACCTCCCGGTCGGCGAGCTCGCGCAGCCGCTCGGGTGAGCCGAGGGCGGCGCGCACCAGCGCCGGTCGGGTGTCCGCGGGGATGTCGAGGGCCGCGGCGAGGGTGGCGAGCGCCTCGGGCGTCCACGGCACGACGTCGAGGCGCCGGCAGCGCGACACGATCGTGTCGAGGAGCAGCGACTCGTCGGTCGCCTCCAGCAGCCACACGACGCTGGCGGGCGGCTCCTCGAGGACCTTCAGGAAGGCGTTCTGGGCCGCCTCGTTCATCCGGTCGGCGGCGGTGATGCGCAGGACCTTGCGGCGGCCCTCCGTCTGCGTCCGCATCGCGGCGGGGATCCAGTCGTCCCGGACCGCGGCCACCACGTGGAAGGTGCCCTCGGGCTCGAACTCGACGAGCGCCGGGTGGGTGCCGCGCGCCGTGCGGGTGCACGTCGAGCAGGTCCCGCACGGCTGGTCGGGACCGACGGGCCGCTCGCAGTTGCAGGCAGCGGCGAGCGCCCGCGCGAGCTCCGACTGCCCGACCCCGGCCGGGCCGAGCAGCAGCCAGGCGTGCGCGAGGGCGTCCTCGCGCAGGGCCGCGCGGACGCTCGCGACGGCCGCGGGCTGCCCGACGACGGCGTGCCAGGGGTCGACGGCGACGACGTCGGGGCTCACGGGGCGCCCCGGGTTCCGAGCAACCCGAGCACGAGGTCGCGCACCTCGGCGTGGACCTCCTCGGCGGGGCGGGCGCCGTCGATGCGGTGGTAGCGGCCGGGGGCCCCGTCGGCACGGCGCCGGAACGCGGCGTTGACGGTGCGATGGAACTCGTCCCCGGCGGCCTCGAGCCGGTCGGGCTCGGCGCCGGCACGCCGGAGCCCTACGGCCGGGTCGATGTCGAGCACGAGCACCACGTCGGGCACGAGGTCGGCGGTGGCCCAGCGGTTGAGCTCCTCGACCTGCTCCTCGCCGAGCCCGCGCGCGATGCCCTGGTAGACGATGGAGGAGTCGACGTAGCGGTCGCAGAGCACGACGGCGCCCTTCTCCAGTGCCGGTCGGATGACCTCGGCGGCGTGCTGGGCGCGGGCGGCCGCGTACAGCAGCGCCTCGGCGCGGTCGTCCATCGCGGCGCTGGCCGGGTCGAGCAGCAGGTCGCGGACCCGCTCGCCGATGTCCGTGCCGCCGGGCTCGCGGGTGACGACGGCGTCGTGGCCGGCTCGCTCGACGGCGGCGCGCAGCAGCCGGATCTGGGTCGACTTGCCGGCGCCCTCGCCGCCCTCGAACACGACGAACAGGCCGTGGCGAACCGCCGCGGTCTCGCCCGGCGGGTCGCCCTGGCCGGAGAGGTCGAGCTCGCCCGGCGGCCGCGTCGACAGCACCCGGTGCAGCGACCGGCCCGTCGTGACGGCACCGCCGAGGGCGAGCAGCCCGGCGAGCGACAGGGTCAGGCGCACCCCGCCGACCTGGTACGGGTAGCGGGCGGAGGCGCCCTCCTCGAGGTCGGTGACGGACCCCTCGGCGCCCCGCGCGATCGCAGCCGAGGAGCGCTCGACGCCGAGCACGCCGACGAGCAGCGGCCCGACGACGAGCGCCGCGAACAGCGCCGCCCGCACCCCGGTGTTGAACGCGGCGAAGGTCCGCCCCCGGATCGCGTCGTCGGCGTGCTCCTGCAGCATCGTGTAGCCGGTCACGAAGCTCAGCCCGGCGCCGGCGCCCATCACCAGGGCGGGTATGGCGGCGAGGTCGAGCCGCGGCATGAACGCGGCGACGCCGAGCGCGACGCCGGCGACCGCGATGCCGGGCGCGAACAGCTGCTCCTTGGCGAAGCGACGAGACAGCGGCCCGGCGGCGAGCAGGCCGCCGAACAGGCCGGTGCCGACCACGAACCCGAGCACCCCGAAGCCGGAGTCGCCGGCGTTGAGGATCGTCGCGAAGAACTTGCCGACCCCGACCACCACGCCGGCGGCGAGGAACGCGGCCATGACGCCGCCGATGAGCGCGCGGATCAGCGGCTTGGTGACGATGAACGCGAACCCCTCGCGCAGCTCCTGCAGCGCGCCGGGCGAGTCGGCGGCCGCCTCGGGCGAGCGCGTCCGGGTGCCGGCGGGGAAGCGGATGCGCGAGATGAACGCGGCCGACACGAAGAACGTCAGCGCGTTGATCCAGATCGGCACGGCCAGCGGGCGGTCGGCGAGGAAGGCGACGGAGCCGCCGAGCGCCTCGTTGAGCCGGTTGGTGCCGCCGATGAGCAGCGCGAACCCGAGGGCGCCGAGCGGCAGCGTGCCGTACGTGATCATCAGGTTCAGCTGGTTGGCCTGGACCAGCTGCTCCTTCTCGACGATGTTGGGAACCGTCGCGTCCTTGGCGGGGATGAACAGCGTCGAGGCGACCTCGATGACGAAGGTCGCGACGACGAGCTGGAACACGTCGCCGACGAGCGCCACCGAGATCATCACGAACCCGCGCACGAGGTCGGTGACGATGAGGGTGCGCTTGCGGTCGTAGCGATCGACGAACACGCCGGCGACCGGGCCGAGGGCGAGGGTCGGCACGATCCGGGCGATCATCACGCCGGACACGGCGAACGCGCCGGCGCGGGTCGCGCCGAGCAGCGACTCGGTCAGCGCCAGGATCGCGAAGAGCCCGACCCAGTCACCGAAGCTCGACGTGGCCGTGCCGATGAACAGGTTCCGGAAGCGGGCGTTGGCGAAGAGCGCGCTGGTCTGCGCCCGCTCGACGCGGGCACGCAGGACCTGCGGGTGGTCGTCCCCCACGGTCGGCGCTCGTCCTCACACTCGGCGTCCGGGCTGACCGGCGAGGGTAGCCGCGGGCCGACGGCCGCCTCCTCAGCGGTCCCCGGTGGAGCGACCGGGGCGCCGGCGGCCCGCGCCGGCGGCCGCGAGGCCCACCAGCGCGAGGCCCGGCAGGACGAGCCCGCCCCCGGTCGCCGGCAGCGACGTCGTGTCGTCCGCGGCCGCGCTGGTGGTCGGGGCGTCGTCGCCCGGGTCGACGCCCGGCAGCGGGGAGGGCCCGGTCGGGGTCACCAGCGGCAGCACCAGCTCGGTCGGCGCGGCCGGGTCGACCGCGACCGTGTACTGGTCGGGCACGAGCCGGTTGCTGTAGGACAGGTCGGTCGAGGCGAGCACGATCCGGACCCGGTGGCCGGCCTCGAAGCGGTGCACGTAGCCGGTGGTCGACACGTCGAGCGGCGCCGAGAGGTCCTCGGCGTACACCGGCGCGGTCATCCGGCGCGGCAGCTCGACGGAGCCGTCGGGCGCGACGTCGTAGACGCGCACGTGCAGGTGCGCCGCGCCGGTCTGGGAGGACAGGTCGAGCCCGCGGAGCTCCGGGACGCCGACGACCTCGATGGCCTCCTCGAGCGGGGCCGAGTCGAACACGACGTGCTGGCCGGGCTGCTCCGTCGGCGGGAGCGGGGACCGCCGCAGCGCGTCCTCGCTGAAGGCGGCCGGCTGCCCCCCCGGCGGGTTCACGAACGACACCTCGCCGGCGGTGACGTCGGCCGCGTCGGTGACGATCGTGCCGTCACCGGAGAGGAACCACGTCGTCGGGGGCTCGACCGGGTAGCCGTCGGCGCCGGTGTAGGCCGCGGCGATCGTGTCGGCGGTCGTGGTGATCCAGGGCCGGTACCACTCGACGGCCGGGCCGGTGTCGGCCGTGGTGTCGTCGCGCAGCCACCGGTCCCACCAGGCGAAGAGGCGACGGTTCAGCACGTCGGTCGGGTTGGCCTCGTCGACGCGCTCGCCCGCGGCGTTGGGGCCGGAGTGGCCGCCGTTGAAGAACAGCAGCTTCGTGGGGGTGCCGTTGGCAGCGATCAGCGCCTGGTTGCGGAACGCCTCGCGGAGGTTGAACAGCGTGTCGTCCTGCCCCTGGATGATGAGCGCCGGGGCGGTGATGCCGGTCGAGCGGACGTCGGGCGAGGAGCGCTGGATCAGCTCGACCGCCTCGGCGTCACCCCGACCCTGGGCGGAGATCCGCAGGTAGGTCTGGCAGAGCCCGGAGACGAAGCCGGGGCACTCGGACGCCGGCGGGATGGTCGGGAAGCCCTCCGGCGACAGCACCGGCTGGGCGGTGCCGAGGGTGAAGAACAGCGTCGTCCACTGCTGCTTGAAGATGCCGAACGGCTGGTCGTAGGGCGACGCGAACGTGCGGCCGAGGTTGTTCGGGGTGAGCGAGTAGACGAGCGACGACCAGGTGATGCGCGGTGCGATGGCGTCGATGCGGCCGTCGACCGCGGCGACCTGCAGCGCGATGCCGCCGCCGTACGAGTCGCCGTGCATCCCAATCACCGGGTCGCCCGGCGCGTCGAGCTCGACGTAGTCCCAGGCCGCGATCTCGTCGATCAGCTGGCGGACGTCCTTGACGTCGTAGTCGATCGAGTCGAGCCCGATCTCGTGGGTGGACGCGCCGAAGCCGCGGGCCGAGTAGGTGACGGCCACGTAGCCCATCTGCGCGTGCGCCCGGGCGAGCGCGTCGTAGCCGGTCTTGTTCCCGCCGAACCCGTGGGACAGCAGCACCGCCGGCGCGGGGGTCGCGGCGGTCGCGGTGGCGGGCACGTAGCGGCGGGCGTCGATGACGACGTCGGTGAACTCGTCGTCGGGACCGTCGGTCACGGTGACCGTGAACTCCTCGACGGTGACCTCGGGCAGGCCGGCGTCCTGGGCGAGCGCGGGGGTGCCGGCGACGGCCGCCGGGAGGGCGAGCGCCGCGGCGGCGACGAGCACGACGAGGGAGCGGAGGGGACGCACGGGTGGGCCTTCGACGACGTGGAGGTACGTGGGAGACGTTCGACGTCCTTGGTCGACCGTCCTGCCGACGAGCCTCGCACGGGCCGTCCTGCGTCAGTCGGACGCCTTCTTCGTCGCCTTCGTCGCCTTCGTCGCCTTCTTGGCGGCCTTCTTCCCGGTCGACTTCCTGGCGGTCGACTTCTCCGCGGTCGCCTTCTTGCCCTTCGGCGCAGGCGGGTCCTGCGACCCGACGTAGCGGAGCTCGAACGGCTCGTACGGCTCGGCCTCCTCGAAGGCCTCCCCGCCGAGGTTCGGGTCATACGCCTCGACGCCCGGGACGATCTTGCGGGTCCGCACCAGCGGGAGCTCGAAGTCGTCGGCCTCGAACTTGTGGTTCACGTCCGGGTTGGCGCAGATCGCGGTCGGGACCCTGCGGTTGCGCGGCGGCTGGCGCAGCGGCGCGCCGCACTCGGGGCACGGCTCGGCGATCGGCACCGACCAGATCGCGAACTGGTCCTCCGGGTAGCCCATCGAGCCGACGAACGGCTTGCCGTACCGCGAGGTGCGCAGCTCCATGTGGCTCGTGCCGTCGGTCGGCGACACGAACGGGATCCACTCGCCGTCGCGCAGGTACACGGCCTCCTGCGACACGTTGCGCAGCCCCTTGCACCTGGGGTAGTCGATGCAGCCGTAGAACACGCCGAACTTGCCGGTCCGGGCCAGCATCGGCTGCTCGCACTCGGGGCAGCGCACCTTCTCGTCCGGCTCCGGCTCGGGCTCCGGCTCACCGACGGTGCCGTCGTCGTTGAGCGGCAGGGTCCCCTCGCAGTCGGGCCACCGGCTGCACGACGCGAACCACTGCTTCGACTTGCCGCTGAAGACGCGCTCCATCGGCTCGCCGCACTCGGGGCAGTCGGCCGGGTGACGCAGCGGCAGGCGCGGCCGCTCGGGCTTGCGCTCCTTCACCCACGTGTCGAGCTCGTCGAGGAAGCCGGTGACGGTCCCGCCCCAGGCCTGCTCGCCGGCGGCGATCTCGTCGAGCGTCTCCTCCATCCGGGCCGTGAAGCTGACGTCGACGATCTCGGGGAAGTGCGCCTTCATGAACGAGGTGACGACCTCGCCGAGCGGCGTCGCGAAGAACCGGCGCGACTCCTTCAGCACGTACTCGCGGGCCTCGAGCGTCGAGATGATCGACGCGTAGGTGGAGGGTCGGCCGATGCCGAGCTCCTCGAGGGTCTCCACGAGCGTCCGCTCCGAGTAGCGCGGCGGCGGCGTCGTGAAGTGCTGCGACGGCGTGACCTCGCGCAGGTCGAGCTCCTGCCCCTCCTCGATCTCGGGCAGCGCGTCGGTGACCTCGTCGTCGCCCTCGTCCTCGTCGCGCACGGCCCGGTAGGCCTTGAGCCACCCGTCGAACTTCTCGACCTGGCCGGTGACGCGGAACACGAACTCGGTGCCGTCGCCCTCGGTGCCGACGACGTCGGCGGAGACGCGGTCGAACACCGCCGGCGCCATCTGGGTCGCGACGGTGCGCTTCCAGATCAGCTCGTACAGGCGGAACTGCTCACCCGACAGGTGTCGGCGCACCGACTGCGGGGTGCGGGCGATGGAGGTCGGGCGGATCGCCTCGTGGGCCTCCTGCGCACCCTTGGTCGAGGTGGTGAACCGGCGCCACTTCTCGATCGAGTAGCGCTCGCCGTACTCGGAGCGGACGAAGTCGTTGATCTGCCCGAGCGCGGTGTCGGACAGGTTGAGCGAGTCGGTCCGCATGTAGGTGATGAGGCCGGTCTGCTCGCCACCGAGGTTGATGCCCTCGTAGAGCTGCTGGGCGACCGCCATCGTCTGGCGCGCGGAGAAGCCGTACTTCGACGCCTCGCCCTGCAGGGTCGAGGTCTTGAACGGCGGCTTCGGGTTGCGCTTCGCCTCCGTGCGCCGGACCTCGCGCACGGTGTAGTCGAGCACCTCGGCGCGGGCCTTCAGCCCCTCGGCGAGGTCCTCGGAGTCGACCAGCAGCCGGGACGCGAGCTTCTCCTCGGACGCGTCCTCGAGGTCCTTCGGCGTCGCGATGCGCTTGCCGCCCACGGCGTGCAGGGACGCGTCGATGGCGGCGGCGTCGGCGGGGCCGTCGGCGAACAGGCCCGCGAACGACCAGTACTCCTGCGGCACGAACGCGCGGATCTCGTCCTCGCGGTCGACGATCAGCCGCAGCGCCACCGACTGGACGCGCCCGGCGGAGATGCCGGCCGAGACGGTCCGCCACAGCACCGGCGACAGGCGGTAGCCGACGATCCGGTCGACGGCGCGGCGCGCCTGCTGGGCGTCCACCAGCGCGGTGTTGAGCCGTCGCGGGTTGGCGAACGCCTCGCGGATCGCGTCCTCGGTGATCTCGTCGAACGTCACGCGGTTGGTCTGGTCGACGTCGAGGTCGAGGACCTCCGCGACGTGCCACGCGATGGCCTCGCCCTCGCGGTCGAGGTCGGGCGCGAGCCACACGGTCGAGGCGTCCTTGGCCGCCTTGCGCAGCGCGGCGACGTGCTTCGCGGAGCGGGACGGCACCTCGTAGACGAGCTCCACCGAGCCGTCGTCGTGGGTCTCCACGGCGAAGTTCGACTTCGGCAGGTCGCGGATGTGGCCGTACGAGGCCAGCACCTTGTACGACGACCCGAGGTACTTCTCGATGGTCTTCGCCTTGGCGGGTGACTCGACGATCACCAGGTTGTCGGCCACGTGGCTCTCTTCTCGTGGGTGCATCGGCGCGGTGGTTCCGGCGTGCCGGAAGGTGAGGATGCCACCCCACCCTGTCAACCGTGCCGACGGCCGACCGGGGGGCGGCGTCACCGTGGGGTCCCTACGGGACCCCACGGCACCGCACCGCCGTGAGCGGTGGTCGCGCAGGGCGTGTCGGGTGGCCGTCCCCGCGACAGGCTGCGCCCGGCCGGCCACCGCCGGCAGCAGGAGGGGTACCTGACGTGGCAGCGCGCACTCTCCCGCGCGTCGTGGTCGTCGACGACGACCGCGCCGTGCTCTCCGTCGTCCGCATGACGCTGGAGGACGCCGGCTTCGTCGTGCAGACCCAGACCTCCGCCGCGGAGGCGCTCGAGGAGGCCTGCACCCGGCCGCCGGCGCTGGTCGTCACCGACCTGCTGCTGCCCGAGATGAGCGGCGGGGAGCTCGTCGGCGGGCTCCGTGCCCACCCGGCGACGTCCGAGGTCCCGGTCCTCGTCTGCTCGGCGGCGGTCGACACCCCCACCGCCCGCGACGTCGACGCGGACGCCTGGCTCGAGAAGCCGTTCGAGCCGGACGACCTGGTCGAGCTCGTCCGCTCGCTGACCCGCGGCGAGCTCCGCCGGCGCCGGGGCCCCGAGGGCACCTGAGCGCTCACGGACGCACCTTGGACCGGTCACTCGGCCACCGCTAGGCTCCCGGACCGACGCGGGTCCGCAGTGCTGGCTCGCGTCGTCGGCTGCCCGCGCTGCCCGCCCTGACGCTGGCGCACCGGCCGCGCTCGACCTCCCTCCACCCCGCCGTCACGCGCCACCGCGCGCTCGTGCGTGGGTGCCACCTCGACCACACCCGGAGGCGGACACCGTGTCTTCCATCCCGTACATCGCGGCTGCAGCGGCCATCGCCGGCCTGCTGCTCGCCGCCTACTTCTCGAAGGTCGTGAACGCGGCCGACGAGGGCACCGAGCTCATGAAGGAGATCGCGGCCGCGATCCGCGAGGGCGCCACCGCGTTCCTGCGCCGCGAGTACCGCTGGGTCGCCGTGTTCGTCGCGGCGATGACCATCATCATCTTCGTGGTGCTCCCCTACGGCCGCCCCTGGGGCGCGATCGCCTACCTGATGGGTGCGGTGTTCTCCGCCATCGCCGGCGTGGTCGGCATGCGCATCGCGACCGCGGCGAACGTCCGCACCGCCAACGCCGCACGTCAGGGCGCCGCGCAGGCCCTCCCGCTCGCCTTCAAGGGTGGCGCGGTCATGGGCTTCACGGTCGCCGGCCTGGGCCTGCTCGGCATCTCGCTCTCCTACATCCTGTTCGTCGACGTCCTCGCGGTCGCCGACGCCTTCCAGGTCGTCGCGACCTTCGGCCTCGGCGGCTCGTCCATCGCGCTGTTCGCCCGCATCGGTGGCGGCATCTACACCAAGGCCGCGGACGTCGGCGCCGACCTCGTCGGCAAGGTCGAGGCGGGCATCCCCGAGGACGACCCGCGCAACCCGGCCACCATCGCCGACAACGTCGGCGACAACGTCGGCGACGTCGCCGGCATGGGCGCCGACCTCTTCGAGTCGTACGCGGGCGCGATCGTGGCCCCGATCGTCCTCGCCGCCCTGCTCTTCGGGGGGCTGCTCTCCCGCGAGACCGGCGAGCTCGCCGACATCGTCGACGGGTCGCTGCTGCAGGCCGCCTACCTCTACCCGCTCCTCGTCGCTGCCCTCGGCATGGTCGCGTCCATCATCGGCGCGCTGCTCGTGCGCGGCCGCAAGGGAAAGAGCCTCTCCTCGCAGCTGCACTTCGGCACCAACGTCGCCATGGTCCTCACGGCCATCGCGTCGGTCGCAGGCGCTTACTGGATCTTCGGTGAGGGCGTGCCCGAGGTCGCCAACCCGGCACTGATGGGTCTCGTGATCGTGGTCGGCCTCGCCGCCGGCTACGCCATCGGCTTCACCTCCGAGTACTACACATCCGACCACTACAACCCGGTGAAGAAGCTGGCCGGCCAGTCCGAGACCGGCCCGGCGACCGTCATCATCGGCGGCATCGCCGACGGCATGCTCTCCACCGTTGCGTCCGTGATCCTGATCGTCGGTGCCATCGGCGCGTCCTACGGCCTCGGTGAGGCGGCCTTCGCCGACACCGTCGCCGCCGGCTCGGGTGGCCTCTACGCCGCCGCGCTCGCCGCCATCGGCATGCTCGCCACGACCGGTGCCGTCGTCGCCGTCGACGCCTACGGCCCGATCTCCGACAACGCCGGCGGCATTGCCGAGATGGCGCACCTGCCCCCGGAGGTCCGCGAGGTCACCGACGGGCTCGACTCGCTCGGCAACACCACCGCCGCCGTCGCCAAGGGCTTCGCCATCGGCTCCGCGGCGCTGACCGCGCTCGCCCTGTTCCGCTCCTACACCGCCGCGGTCGCCCCCCAGGGCTCCACCGCGCTGGTCATCGACCTCACCGCGGTCCCGGTCGTCATCGGCCTCTTCATCGGCTCGATGTCGACGTTCGCCTTCGCCGCGCTGACCATGAAGTCGGTCGGTCGCGCCGCCCAGGCGATGATCGTCGAGGTCCGCCGCCAGTTCGCCGAGATCCCCGGTCTGCGCGAGGGCAAGGAGGGCGTCAAGCCCGACCACGCCCGCTGCGTCGACATCTCCACGCAGGCTGCCCTGCGCGAGATGATCGTCCCCGGCGCCCTCGCCGTGGTGCTGCCCCTCGCGGTCGGGTACTTCTCGGTCGAGGCGCTCGGCGGCCTGCTCGCCGGCGCCCTGTCCACCGGCTTCATGCTCGCCATCTTCATGGCGAACGCCGGCGGCGCGTGGGACAACGCGAAGAAGTACATCGAGGCCGGAAACTTCGGCGGCAAGGGCTCGGACAACCACAAGGCGGCCGTCACCGGCGACACGGTCGGTGACCCGTTCAAGGACACCTCCGGTCCGGCGATGAACATCCTCATCAAGGTGATGACCATCGTCAGCCTCGTGTTCGCGCCCGCCTTCCTGTGAGGCGCTGAGCACCACCGGCACCACCTCGGGGCCCGCGGCACACGCCGCGGGCCCCGTGCGTTGCGCGCGATGCACCGGCACGTCCGGAAGGTCCGGATCACCTCGACGTCGAACCGAGTGGGCACCGACGTCCCGTGCCCTGCCCCCGGAGCCCCCATGCGCCGCACGTCCCGCCTGACCGGCCTCGTCCTCACCGGTCTGCTCGCCTCCACCACCGTCGCCGCCTCGCCCGGCGTGTCGACCGCCGTCGCCGCCGGTCCGGAGCCCCAGTGGGCCCCCGCCGCGACCGCGCCCATCAAGCCGGGCGTGCAGATCCGCTCCCCCAGTGGCGGGCAGTGCACCACCAACTTCATCTTCATCGAGGTGGGCCGCGACGCCGATGGCAACGAGACGCTCGAGGACGTCCTCATCGGCATGGCCGGTCACTGCGGCAGCACCGCCGGCAACACGCAGACCAACGGCTGCCTCGCCGGCACCGTCCCGCTCGGCTCCGAGTTCACCATCTCCGGCGCCCTCAAGAAGGGCACCATGACCTACAACGCGTGGGCCGAGATGAAGGTCCCGACGGTCGAGACCGATCAGAACCGCTGCCGCGGCAACGACTTCGCGATGGTGTCCGTCCACCCTGACGACTGGTCGAGGATCAACCCGTCGCTGCCCTTCTGGGGCGGCCCGACCGGCCTCGCCGAGAACGTCGCGGTCGGCTCCGACCTGTACACCTACGGCAACTCCGGGCTCCGGTTCGGGATCTCCCAGCTCTCCCCCAAGGTCGAGGTGAAGGCGGGCAGCTCCAACGGCGGGTGGAACCACGTCGTCTACGCCATGTCGCCCGGCATCCCCGGTGACTCCGGCAGCGGCCACGTCGACAACGAGGGTCGCGCGTTCGGGGTGACCTCGACCCTCATCCTGGCCCCGTTCCCGGCCGGCAACGGCATCACCGACCTGAAGCGCTCGCTCGACTACGCGCGCGCCAAGACCGGCAAGGACTACCGCCTGGTCAACGGCACCGAGGCCTTCGCCACGCCGATCCCCTGAGCTTCGGTCGCACGCACACGGGGCCCGCGGCAGGGGCCGCGGGCCCCGTCGCGTCGGTGTCTCGGCACTCACGGGCCGGCCGCGTCGCCCTCCGCCCGTCGCCGGACCCGTCGCACGAGCGCCTGCCCGACCGACCCCACCAGCATCCCTGCCGACCCGGCGATGAAGAGCCAGACGCCCGCGGTCTTGGTGGCGTCGGACAGGAACAGCGCGGACCCGGCGAGGAAGGCCACGTTGCCGAGGATGCCGAGCGCGGTGTGGACCCACTCGTACTCCTGGACGAGCTCCTCGAGCAGGGTGCGAACGACAGGGGGCACGGGCGCTCCGGAGGTCGGGGGCGGCGGGTCGCGGGTGGGCTAGCGTCCCGCCGACGGTAGGGACGGCGGCACGGGGCTCGCCCCGGTCGTCCGTCGAGGCCCGGACGGGACGACGTTGGACGAGCACGAGATCGAGAACCGCGACCACTGGGGCGGCAAGGCCGACGCGTACGCGGCGGTCGCTCCCCGGCTCTGGGACGAGGCCCCCTCGTGGGGGACCTGGGGGATCCCCGACGAGGCGTGCCCGCTGCTGCCGGAGGACTGCACCGGCCTCGACGTCATCGAGCTCGGCTGTGGCACCGCCTACGTGTCGGGCTGGGCCGCGGGTCGCGGCGCCTCCCGGGTGGTCGGCGTCGACGTCACCCCCGCCCAGCTCGCGACCGCCCGGCGCATGGCCGACGAGCGCGGGGTCGCGCTCGAGCTCGTCGAGGCCTCCGCCGAGGCCGTGCCGCTCCCCGACGCCTCCTTCGACCTCGCCGTGAGCGAGTACGGCGCCTCGCTGTGGTGCGAGCCCGACGCCTGGCTCGCCGAGGCCGCCCGGTTGCTGCGGCCGGGCGGCCGGTTGGCGTTCCTCACGGTGCACCCGCTCGCCACCCTGACCGCCCCGCTCGACGGCTCCATCCCCAGCGGGACGGAGCTCCTCCGGGACTGGTTCGGGGACCACCGCTACGACTGGCGCGACGCCGTCGACGAGCCCGGCGGCATCGAGTTCGTGCCGACCCCCGGCGCGTGGTTCCGCGCGCTCGACGCCGCCGGGTTCGACGTGACCGACTACCGCGAGCTGCGCGCGCCGGCGGACGCGACCGGCACGCCGGCGGCGGTCACGGCCGAATGGGCCCGTCGCTTCCCCTCCGAGCACGCCTTCTGGGCCCGCCGGCGCGGGTGACGAGCGGCCGCCGGCGCGTCCGATCGCGGTGGCGGGCGGTGCGGGCCGTCGTGGTGGTGGGCGGTGCAGCTCGTCCTGATGGGACGTGCGGGTGGTCGCGTGCACACCGCCGGCGCGGTGGGTGCACCTGTCCACAGCATGGTCGAACATGTGTTCGACCGTGTCGCAGGCCCGTCGTAGGGTCCTTCCCATGCACTCGAACGCGACGCTTCCCACCCAGCTCGGCGGCCCCGACGCCCCGACGCTCACGGCGTGCGCCGACACCCTCCACACCCTGTTCGGTCAGGTCGACGCGGCCGAGGTCGCGTTGATGAACGTCGTCGCCGCGACCGGCGAGGCGATCGCGACCTGCGCCGCGGAGGCCGTGGAGCGGGCCTCGCTCGAGACCGTGCTGTCGGCCC
>JBKHXF010000025.1:0-98825 GCA_046566145.1 Actinomycetes bacterium | reverse complement strand
ACCTGACCGACCTGGCTGATCCAGACCAGACGCTGATCGGCCGGTTGGAAGGCCGGCTGCCCGGCGCCGGCGGCTGGCTCACCCGCCGCACCATCGAACGGCTCTCCCTCGACGCACGGCTGCGGGTCGTGCTGCGCGACGGGATGCGGCCCCTCGCCGTCTCCTCCACCACCGACGCCATCCCCACCGAAGCAAGGGTCGCCATCGGCGCCATCGACGCCGGCTGCCGCTGGCCCGGCTGCGACCGACCCATCGCCTGGACCGACCTGCACCACCTCACGCACCGCTCCCGCGGCGGCAGCCACACCGACGGCAACCTCGTCGCGCTCTGCCGACGGCACCACCGCGCCCACCACGACCACGGCTGGCACATCACCATGGACCCGGCCAGCCGGACCGCCACGATCACCTCACCCACCGGCGCACTCGCCGCGACCTCGGTGCCCAAGGCCACCCGGCTCCGCCGGCGCCGGCGGCCACCCCGCGGACCCACACACCTCCCCCGCGACGGCGACCCCACTCACCCCCCCGGCTGAACCCCGCCCACCAGCCCCGAGCGCGACGCCGACCCCCGCCCACTCCCACGGACGCCCACGGACGCCGCACCCCACCCTCGCCCCGCTCGCCGGGCACGCCACGCGTGCCCGGCCACGGGTGCGTCGACAGGGCAGGTCGACGTCTGTCAGGGGATGACTCGGCGCGGCAACCCGACCCGTACCGGGACGCCGGGCGTCACGCGGACGTGGTCGGGGACACCCGATGCGAGGTCGCCGTACCCCGCTGCGGCCACCAGCTCGTCCCGCAGGTGCACGATCTCAGCGCGGTGCAGCGGCCACGCCGGATGGTCGACCGGCGCTCGGGACAGCCCCCACGGCGCATCGACGTAGAGGGACCAGCGCCCCGCGAGGAAGTCGTCGAGCTCCGTGACCTCGTCGGACCGGAGCCGGGTACCGACCCGCACGGTCAGGTCGCTGCGAGCCCCTCGCGGGGACGGCCAGCGCCGGCGGCTCGAGTAGCGCACCGTCCCCTGTGCGGCGGTGACCCGCATCCGGGCCCACGTGTACGGCAGCCCGTAGGCGCCCCGAGCCGCGAGGACCGCGCCGAGCCGCGACGCCTCCAGCGAGTGGAAGTACACGCCGCGGCCCCCGTCCGGGCCGACGACGTAGGTGCGCACGTTGGTCTCGGGGAAGTCGCCCACCCACGGGAGCACGTCGGGCGTGCCGGGCGGGCGGACGCCACGCATCACGAACGGGATGAGCCCGACCCAGGCGCTGCCGTCGAGGACGTCCGGGGTCAGGCCGTCGGGCAGCGACCGGGCGACGACGTCCGGGTCGACCCGCCAGTGCACGTACGTGAGGGCGGTCCACCGCATGAGCATCACCGGAAGGGTGACGCGCACGATCGGCTCGCGGCTGATCGGCTCGTCGGGGACGGGCCACGAGACGGGCGGGGGCGGGGCGGGGGCCAGGTCGGTCATCGCCCGGGGTTCGTCCGGGCGGAGGTTCACGGACGGCTCAACCGCCGGTCCGACCGTCAGCCGCCCGCGGGCTCCGCCCCGCCGGCACCACGCCGGTGTCAGCCGCCCCGGGAGGACAGCAGGGCGAGCGCGAGCGCCGCGAGGATGAGCAGGTTGAGGACGGTGGCCCCGATGACGAGCACGACCGCGCGGGTGTCGTCGTCCTCGTCCGGCCCGGTCGACGCGCCGGGCTCGACCCAGCCGCAGACCGGGCACGACCCGCGGGTGCGGCTGCGGTCCGCCGGCGTGCCGCAGACCCAGCAGGCCGTCCGCACGGGCGAGCCGTTGCGGGCGAGCCGAGCGACCGGATCGAGGCCCGCGCCGCGCCTCACGCCGGCACCCCCGGTCCGCGCAACGTGAACGCCGCGAGGGTGCAGGTCGCGAGGCTCAGCAGCTGCCAGGCACCGACGGCAGCGATCGCGGTCCGGGCGTCGACACGGCGCCCCGCGACCAGGACCTGCGACGTGGGCGCAGCCGTGGGGCCGGCCGGCGGGGCGACCTCCGCCGGCGGGGCGACCTCGGCCGCCGGCGAGCCCGCGGCCGGACCCTCACCCGACGGGACGGGTCCGACCGCACCCGAGCCGGGGCCGGGGAGCGGCGCGAGCCCGGCGGACCCGGTCTCGGTCACGGGGGCCGCCGGGTCAGGCGCGCTGCCGAGGTCGAGCGAAGGCAGCGGCGCCGGCGGGGCCTCGTCGGCCAGGGTCGCGGTCGCGCTGCCGATGACGAGGGTCAGGTCGTTGGCGGGCAGGCCGCCGTCGGCGAGCGCCGGTGACGCGACGGTGACGAGCAGCCCGCCGGAGTCGGCCTCGGCCGAGCGCTCCTCGACGCGCTCCGTGGGGGCGACGAGCCGCAGGGCGAGCCCGGTCTCGGCGAGCACCTCGGCGACGACGGCGTTCGGGTCCTCGGTGCCGAGCGGCAGCGGGGCCTCGTCGTCGACGACCACGCCGTCCTCGGTGACGACGACCGGGACACCGCCGACGGTCACGCCGCCGACCCGGGTCGAGCCGACGGCGGTCCGGACGCCGCCCTCGAGCCGGACGATCGCCGTCCCGACGACCTCCTCCACCACGACCTGGTCGGCCAGCACGAGCCGGCCCACCCGCGACGCCGACACCGCGGACAGGACCCCGGTCGTGGCGTCACCCGTGACCGTGGTGGTGGCGCGACCCGTCTCGACGACGACCGGACCGACCCCCGGCACCTCGCCGGTGCCGGCGCCGACCACGGCCGTGCCGCCGGCGCGGTCGGCGGCGGCCGACGCGCTCGCGGTGAGCCCGTCGAGCCGGAGCCCGTCCTCCTCGAGCGACCCGAGCACGTCGCCGCTCGACTCCCCGTCGCCCGGGAACTCGGCCTCAGCGAGCGGCACGGGCACGACCGTCTCCCCGGCCTCGGTGTTGACGACACCCGCGACGGTGCGCACGAGGGTCCCCGGCTCGAGGGCGGCGGCACGGACGGCCGACGACGGTCCGGAGTCGAGCCGGGCCGCCACGGACGGCACGCCACCGTCGAGGACGGTGAGCCCGCCGCCGGCGCCGACGTCCCCGTCGAGCACGACGGCCCCGGCCGTGCCGGTGACGGCGAACAGGCCGAGCTCGGGGTCGGCGCCGACCGCCGGCGCGGGTCGCACGAGCAGCAGCCCGACGACCGCCGGCAGCAGCGAGGTCGCGGCGAGGCCGACGGACCATCGCCGGCGCGTTGCGACGATCGGGACGGCGCGGGTGCTCGTGCCCCGGGTGCTCATGCGGTGTCCGATCGGTCGGCGGCGAGGAGGTCGGTCACGGCCTCGGCGACCAGCGCATCGACGCTCGTGCCGCGCGCACGGGCGGTGCGCTCGAGCGCCCGGACCTGACGGGGCGGGAGCGCGGCGGTGACGGGCGCGGTCACCCGCGCCGGCGGCGGTGGCACGGGGCCGATGGCGGCGTCGTCGTCGGCGCCGAGGTAGGCCGCGGCGAGGTCGTCGCCGGCGAGCTCGTCGGGTGTGCCGGCGGCGATCACCCGGCCCTGTTCGAGCACCATCACCCCGTCGGCGACCGACAGCGCCTGCCCGACGAACTGCTCGACGAGCACGATGGTGATGCCGCGCCCCTGCAGGTCGCGGACCACGTCGAACAGGTCGGCGACGATCGACGGGGCGAGCCCCATCGACATCTCGTCGAGCAGCAGCAGTCGGGGGTCCTGCACGAGCGCCCGCGCGATGGTCAGCATCTGCTGCTGCCCGCCGGAGAGGTCGCCGGCGGTCTGCTCGGCGCGCTCGGCGAGGATCGGGAACAGCTCGCGCACCTCGGCCAGCGCCCCGCGTCCCTCGGGCGTGCCGTCACGTCCCGCACCGACGAGGCCCATCCGCAGGTTCTCGGCGACGGTCATCGTGGGGAGGATCCCCCGGTCGTCGGGGACGTGGGCGACGCGCCGGCGGGCGATGCGGTGCGGCGCCCAGCCGGTGACGTCGGTGCCGTCGAACCGGACGCGGCCGCCCGCGACGGGCTCGAGCCCGGTCAGCGCCCGCAGCAGGCTGGTCTTGCCGGCACCGTTGGCGCCGAGCACCGCGAGCGTCGCGCCCTCCTCGACGGCGAGCGACACCTCGCGCACGGCCGTGACGGCGCCGTACCGCACGGTCAGGTCCTCGACCTCGAGCAGCGCCATCAGCCGACCCCCGCCACGTCGTCCGCGGGCGCGCCGGCGGCGTCGGCCCCGAGGTAGCTGGCGAGCACGTCCGGGTGCCGTCGGACCTCGTCGGGGCTGCCGTCGGCGAGCGGTCGCCCGAAGTTCATCGCGTGGACGTGGTCGCAGAGCGGCATCACGACCGACATGTCGTGCTCGACCAGCAGCATCCCGCAGCCGACGGTCGCGCGGACACGCGCGAGCAGACGGGCGAATTCGGCCGTCTCGGCCGGGTCGAGCCCGGACGCCGGCTCGTCGAGCAGCAGCACGCGCGGGCGCAGCGTCAGCGCGCGGGCGAGCTCGACCAGCCGGGCCTGCCCGATCGGCAGCGTGTCGACGGGTGTGTCGGCGAGGTCGGTCAGCCCGAGGAAGTCGAGCAGGGCGTCGGCCCGCTCGGTCGCCTCGGCGAGCGCGCGCCGGCGGGCCGGCAGCCGCAGCGCGTCGGCCACCGCCCCCGACCGGGTGAAGCGGTGCGCCGCGACCATCAGGTTCTCCCGCACCGTCATGCCGGAGAAGAGCTGCACGATCTGGAACGTCCGTCCGAGACCGAGGGCGGTGCGGACGTGCGGCGGCGCCGCGGTGACGTCCGTCCCGTCGAGGTGGACCGTGCCCTCGTCGGGCCGCTGCAGGCCGGTGACCACGTTGAACGTCACGGTCTTGCCGGCGCCGTTCGGGCCGATGAGCCCGACGATCTCGCCGGGGTGGACGGTCAGCGACAGGCCGTCCACGGCCGTCACCCCGCCGAAGCGGACCACGACGTCACGCAGCTCCAACAGGCTCACGACGCCACCCCCTCGGCCGCGAGCTCCGCCGACGGTCCGCGCCGGCGGCCGGCCCGCGCCACCCGGGTGCGCACGTCCGCGGCCAGCCCGGCGAGGCCCTGCGGCGCGACCCGGAGCACGACGACCAGCACGACGGCGGTCGCGACGGTGACGAGCGCGCCGGCGTCGGTGGCGACGGCGCCCTGGTCGCCGCCGAAGGACAGGGTCGAGAGCGTCACGATCAGCCCGCCGAGGAACGCGCCGGGCACGGAGCCGAGCCCGACGATGACGGCGTACGCCAGCAGCGTGATGGAGCGGTCGAAGCCGAACGCGGTCGCGCCGGCGAGCTGGCCGAGCCCGGCGAACGCCGCACCGCCCAGCCCGGCGAGGAACCCGGAGAGCGCGAAGCCCTTGAGCTTCACGGCGACCACCGAGAAGCCCATCGCGGACGTGGCCGCCTCCGACGAGCGCAGCGCGGTGAAGGCGGCGCCGGTGCGGCCGCGTCGCAGCGACGCGACCCCCCATGCGGCGAGGAGGAACAGCACGAGCGCGAGGAGCGCGTAGGGGCGCCAGTCGGTGATCTCCAGCGCCTGCCCGCCCGCGTCGACGGTGGTGATGCGCGGGTTCAGCCACTCGGGTCGCGGCAGGGGGCGGCGTCGGTCCGGGCCGACCAGCGGCGTCAGCGAGGTGAAGATGTAGCGGTCGGCCGCGAACGCGAGCGAGAGCGTGACGATGGCGAGCTCGAGCCCGCGCAGCCGCAGCGCGGGGAGGCCGACGACGGCCGCGACGAGGGCCGCGAGCGTGGCGCCGAGGACCAGCGCCGGCACGAACGGCACGCCCGCGCCGACGGCGATGGCCGCGCCGTACCCGCCGACGCCCATGAACACCCCCTGGCACAACGACACCTGGCCGGCGACGCCGCCGAGGAGCGTCAACGACAGCACCGCCAGCCCCCAGATGGCGGTGACCGCCACCGAGCGGGAGGTGACACCCGGGTCGAGCACGGTCCCCTGCACCAGCAGGCCGACGCCGATGCCGGCGGCGGCGAGGGCGGCGGCGCGCCCCCGCGGCAGGGGCCGCAGCGGCACCGGGGCGAGGCCGCCGGCGCCCGAGTCGCCGCGGCCGGTCCGTCGGCGCAGCAGCAGCGCGCCCAGGATGAACGCGAACGCGATCAGCTCGTTGGCGCCGGCGCCGAGGGACAGCACGCGACCGATGACCGGCTGGGCCATGCCGAGCGCGAGCCCACCCACCAGCGTCCGCGGCAGCGAGGTGAGCCGCCCGATGAGCGCGGCCGCGAGCGCCTGGATCGTGAAGATGATCAGCCCGACGGTGTCGAGCGTGGCGAGCAGCGGCGTGACGAGCACCCCGGAGAGCGCGGCGAGGCCGGCGCCGAGCGCCCACGACACCAGCGTGACCCGTCCGACGTCGACCCCGAGCAGCCCGGCGGCCTCCGGCGCGTCGGCGACGGCCCGCATCGAGATGCCGAACGACGAGCGGCGGAAGAACGCGGCGAGCCCGCCGGCGACGCCGAGCGCGACGGCGACGACGCCGAGCTGGTCCACGGAGAACCCGACGGCGAGCCCGTCGATGCGGAACGCGAGCGTCTGGGGGAACACGGTCAGGAAGCCCCGACCCGCGCCCTGCCCGAACAGCACCTGCGCGAGGCCCTGCAGCCCGAGGAGCCAGCCGAGCGTGACGACGGTGCGCTGCAGCGTCCCCTCGACCGGCCGGATCGTCAGCCGCTCCATGACCACACCGGTGAGGGCCCCGAACGCGAGCGCCCCCACCAGCGCCACGGGCATCGGCAACCCGTACGACAGCGCGAGGGACGAGGCGATGAACGCCGCCATCATCCCGATGGCGCCCTGGGCGAAGTTGAAGACCCCCGAGGTCTTGTAGACGAGCACGATGCCCATGGCCTGCAGGGCGTACATCGCCCCGAGGGGGATGCCGCCCAGCGCCAGCGCGATCAGCTCGGTCACGGCGGCCGCCTCACATCGAGCCGGAGGCCGGCAACGGTGGGCAGGTGAAGTCGCGCAGCTGCTGCACCTTGCCGTTGACGACCCGACCGACCTTCATGCACCGGTTCGAGGCGTTGTGGGTGTCGAGCGCCTCGGTGATGGTCAGCGGCGGGGTGAAGCCGGTCTGGAGGTCCCGGAACGAGTTCATCGCCGCGAGCAGCCGCTCGCGCGTCGGGTCCGGCCCGGCCTCCTCGAGCGCCTCGACGAAGATCCTGGCCCCGAGCCAGCCGTGCTGCCCGGCCCAGTTCAGCTCCGCCTTGCCGCCGAAGCGGCGCGAGACCTCGGCCTCGTAGCGGCGCACCTCGGGCGCCGAGGAGCCGAGGAACTCGACGTCCGACAGCACGAACAGCCCCTCGAACGACGTGCCGACGTTGCGGTCCCGCAGCACGGCCGGGTCGCCACCGAACGGGCTCGACACGTGCGTCGGCCGGTAGCCCTGCCGGTTCAGCGCCTGCTGGAGGCGCACCATGGCGGTGGCGTCGAGGATGGTCCCGATGCCGTCGACCCCGTTGAGCTGCAGCTGCGTCACCACGTCGGAGAAGTCGGCCTTCGTGACCTCGACCCCGAAGATGTCGTCGTCGGCCAGGGTCACCCCGCAGGTGTCGGCGAGGCCCTTGCGCCACGACTCGCGGATCGTCCGGTCGGTCGACTCCACCTGGTTGGAGAGGTAGACGAGGCCGGGGCGCGTCACGTCCTGCTGGCACAGCGTCTCGCCCCCGACGACGCCGTAGGTGAAGTAGGGCGCCGAGAACAGGTAGCCGTACCGGTGGGCCGGGATCGCGAACGCCCCGATGAGCGGCATCGTGTTCTCGTCGAGCACCGGCAGCACCGACTGCTCGGTGAGGGGCGCGTTGAAGGCGACGAAGGAGAAGACGCCAGCGTTGAGCATCTCCTGGACCGCCTGCAGGCCCTTGTTCTCGTCGAGACCGTCGTCCTTGATGATGTAGTCGATGCGGCGGCCGTTGACGCCGCCAGCCTCGTTGACCATGTCCAGGTACGCCTTGGTGGCCTGGGCGGACGAGCGGAAGTTGATCGCGCCGGTCTGCGTGACCAGCACGCCGACCTTCACGGCGTCGTCCGTGACGCCCGTCCGGATCCCCGCCCCGCCGGTCCCCGCCGCGCGCGTGGTCCCGCCCGACGTGCCGGTCGCGCCGCCGGCGCTGCTCGGCTGACCTCCGGCGGTGTCGCCCCCGCCGGCGTCCTCGCCACCGGTCGCGCTCCCGCTCCCGTCCGGCGTGGTGCCGGCGGCGCCCGACGTGGCGCCCGGCTCGGCGACGGCGCCGTCCGTTCCCGTGTCGGCCCCGTCCGCGCCGGCGGACGTGCCCACGTCCCCGGGTGTGCTGCCGCCGCCGGCGCCGCCGTCGAGGGCGGTGGCGTCGACCTGCACGGTCTCCACGGGCTGCGACAGGCCGCTGACCAGCACGGCGCCGAACACGAGGGCGGCGACGAGCTGGGCCGCGAACATGCCGGCGAGCAGTCGGTCCTTCTGGCTCCACATGGTGGTGCGTCCCCCTCCCAAGGGCCGCGGAACCGCCGGGCTCCGCGTGCCGGTGGTCTCGGTGGCGCCCAACGAGCGCGACTCCGGCGGGTCACGCGGGGCGGTCGTCGTGGCGGTCAGATGGCGGCGAACCACCCCATCGCACCACGGTCGGCCATGTGGTGCTGGTGCGGGTGGAACATGTAACGGCCGCGCTCGGGGAGGGTGAACTCGAGCACGGCACGGTCGGACTGGGCGAGCGTGACGACGTCGCCGTGCAGGTCGGGCTCGAGGCTCGTGCCCTGCCAGAACACGTCGAAGGTCTGGGCGTGCAGGTGGAACGACCCGAGCAGGTCGTACTCGGTCATGTTCACGACGTAGGCGCGGACGGGCTCCCCCACCGGCACCTTGATCGGGTAGGTGTGGAAGAACCCGGCGACGCCGTTGAACGCGTACAGGTCGTTCACGCCGTCGCCGTCGAGGTCCCAGCCGTTGAGGACGAGCACGACCTCGTGCGCCGGCGGCCGCCCACCGGGCGGGTCGACGATGAGGGTCCCGAACAGCCCCCGCGAGATGTGCTCCGCGAGCGGCGGGACGTGGCAGTGGTAGGGGTGCACACCGAACGGCGCGGCGACGAGCTCGTAGGTCGTCGAGGAGCCCGGCGCGATCGGCTCCCAGCCGTCGGCCTGGGGCGAGTGGCGCCCGTGCAGGTGCAGGTTGTGGGGGTGCGACGTTCGGTTGTGCAGGGTGATCCGAAGGGTGTCGCCCTCGGTCGCCCGCAGGACCGGCCCCGGCGCGGTGCCGTTGTAGACCCAGCCGTCGACCACCGCGTCACCGCCGACCTGCAGGTGCTTCTCGGTGACGACGAGCTCGAACTCGCGCGTGACGCCGGCGGGACGGCCGTCGTACGGCGGCGGGACCGTGACCGCGTCGAGCGACGACTCGGTGAGGCCACGGGGTGGCTCGGTGACGTGTCCGTAGAGGGTGCCGGTGCCGGAGTTCGCCTCGGAGATGGGACCGGCCGGACCGCCGCCGGCGCCGATGGTGGGGCGCTCGATCCGGGCCCCGCCGTGCGAGGCGTGCAGGCCGGCGCCGCCCGGCTCCGCGGCCGCCGCCGGCGGCAGCGCCCGCTGCGCGGCGAACCCGCCCCCGATCCCACCCAGGAGGGCCGCCCCACCGACGCCCGCGCGGCGCAGGAACGCCCGACGGGACGCGCCGCGGCCAGCCGCAGGCGCGTCGTCGGCGCCGGCGGCGGGCTCGTCGGGCGGCGGGGTCGGGTCGGCCATCGGGGTCAGACCACGCCACCGACCACGAGGCCGACGACGAGGATCACCAGGTAGGCCCCGAGGCCACCGCCCACGTACAGCGCCCGCTGCCACGCCGGGATCGGCGAGCGCCCGACGACGTGGTAGAGGATCGGGCCGAGGAACGGCACCAGCAGGATGACGGCGACCCACCCGGCGGTCGCGCCCTTCGACAGGTCCTCGCGGCGGGTCAGGTCCCACATCGCGAGGCCCGTCCAGGCGGCGAGCAGCACGAACGGCAGCAGGTAGCCGTAGAGGCCGAAGAACGTGGACGCCGCGCCGGCGGCGAGCGGGACACCGAACACGCTGAGCTCCTTGGTCTGGTCGACGACCGCGTCCGCCGGCATGGCGGGCGTCTCGATCGCATCGAGGTCGGGCAGGGCGGAGGCGAAGACGTCGACGGCCGGTCGGACCTCCGCGTCCGCGCCGCCGGGGAGGCCGGGCTGCGCCGGCGGCGGCGCCAGCGTCCGGTGGTCGTTCTCGGGTCGCAGCCCGAGCCCGACCTCGGCCGCCAGCCCCACGGACGAGAACGTCGAGGCGAGCTCGTAGCGCAGCGGCAGCTTCAGCCCGCCGTCGCAGGAGGCGAACGACTCGAGGCCGACGGGGACGGTCCGACGGGGGTCGTTGCCCGAGAAGCAGTTGCCCGCCATGGCCGGCCCGGACATCGTGATGTCGGCGTACCCGGAGCCGTGGATCTCGTTGTCGCGGACGGTGTTGCCGCCGGTCATCCAGAAGTTGGTCGACAGGTTCGGCGTGACGAGGACGCCCGACCGCTCGTGGTTGTAGACGAGGTTGCGCTCCACGACCGAGTCGAGCCCGCCGGCGAGCATGATCCCGTTGCCGAACGCCGGCCACTCGAGGCCGAGGGTGGGCGCGAGCCGGTTGTCGTTGTCGTGGACCGTGTTGCCGACGATGGTCACGCGCTGGAACGGCGGCAGCAGCTCCGAGTCGAGCGTGTTGGGCGCGATGCCGACGATGTTGTCGAACCATCGCGAGTTCACGATGACGACGTCCGAGGCGTTCGTGCCCGAGTACCCCAGCGCGTTGCGCTCGGCGACGAGGTCGGTGAGCAGCGCGTCGCACGGGTCGCACTGCCCGACGTAGAAGCCGGCGTCGGGGTGACCCGACGCCCACGAGTGCTCGAACACGCCGTCCACGGCGTCGAACGCGTAGATGCCGTAGACCGCCGAGTTGTACGCCGTGACGTACGACACCCGGTAGCCGGTCAGGCTCGTGATGAAGATGCCGTTCTCGGTGGCGTTGCGGACCGTCAGGTTCTCGATGGCGACGCCGTCGGCGGCGAACACGCTGATGGCGTTCGGCCGCTCGTGCTGCGCGTCGATGACCACCTCGTCGCGGTCGGTGCCGCGGATCGTGATGTACGGCGTGGTCACCTCGACCTGCTCGAACCAGGCGTGGGTGCCGTCCTCGGCCCGGTGGGCCTCGTCCTGCGGCGCCGGCCCGACCAGCACGAGGTCGCCGGGCTCGGCGGCGTCGACGGCGTTCTGGATCGTCGGGTGGTCCTCGGGGACGCGCAGTGTCCGCCCCGTCCACTCGGTGACCGGCTCGACGGGGGCCTTGTCGGGTGCAGCGACGTACTCCTCGTCGCCGACCACGAGGACGGCGAACATCCCCTCGCCCTCGGCCGTGCCGTGCAGGGTGCAGAAGTACTCGTAGACCCCGGGCTCGTCGAAGGTCATCGGGAGGCGGTCGCCGACCTGCATCACGGCGTTGGCGTCGTCGCCCTGGGCCTCGCCGGTCGACCAGGAGCCGTCGACGGCCACGGCGTTGTGGACCGTCTGGCCGTCGTTGGTCCAGCGGACCGTGCCGCCCACGGGGATGCGGGTGACCTCGCGGGTGAACGAGTTGTCGATCATCCCGATGCCGATGAACGTGTCGTCGGCCGCGTCCCCGCACCCCGACAGCACCAGCACGCCGAGCACCGTCACCGCGACGGCCTGCACGAGCCTGCGCACGCGTCCCTCCCGGACCTCGTCTGCCGCCAGCGCTCCCGACGCCGGCGTCCGCGGGACCCTAGACGCGCGCGCGTCGTCCGGGCAAACCATCCGGTATCCGGATACCGGGAGGTGTCCGTACGGGGTGGGGAGGGGGTCGCTCGGGGTAGCCTCGCCGCCGGCGCGGGGTCTCGACCGCGCGCGCTCGACGAGGGGAACCCGACGTGACGACCACCCAGCGACGCAGCCGCGAGGAGCAGCGGGCCCGGACCCGCGCGGAGCTCCTCGACGCGGCCGCGGTGGTGTTCGCGCGCCACGGCTACCACGGCACGTCGGTCGACATGGTGGCCGAGGCGGCCGGGTACACGAAGGGCGCCGTCTACTCGAACTTCGAGTCGAAGGAGGAGCTCTTCCTGGCGCTCCTCGACGCCCACCTCGACCAGGCCGTCGACGTCGTCGCCGAGATGATCGAGCAGACCCCGGTCGGTGAGCGGGCCGACGCGCTCGCGGCCCGCTCGGGCCGCATCGAGGTGCTGGAGCGGGACTGGTTCCTGCTCGAGACCGAGTTCATCCTCTACGCGGCGCGCAACCCGGCGGCGGCGGAGAAGATCGCCGCGTCACAGCGTCGCACCCGCCAGCGGCTCGCCGCGCTCGTCGAGCGTCACGTCGCCGACCTCGGCGTCACCATCGACGTCGCCGCCGAGGACATCGCGCTGCTGCTCTCGGCGGCTGGCGACGGGCTCACCATCGCCAAGCTCACCCAGCCGGAGGTCGAGGCCGACCGGCTGCTCGGGCTGCTGCTGTCGCTGCTCGACCGCGCCGCGCGCGCCTGAGCGGACGAGCGGTCCCCCCGAACCCTGGGGTTCAGGCCGTGGCGGCCGCTGCGGCCCGTCCGGCCACGCGTCCGGAGTGGATGCAGCCGCCCAGGAACGTGCCCTCCAGCGCCCGGTAGCCGTGCATCCCCCCGCCGCCGAACCCGGCGACCTCGCCGGCGGCGTACAGCCCCGGGAACGGCTCGCCGCCGGGACGCAGGCAGCGCGCGTCGAGGTCGGTCTCGAGCCCGCCGAGCGTCTTGCGGGTCAGGATGTTCAGCTTCACGCCGACGAGCGGGCCGGCGTCCGGGTCGAGCAGCCGATGGGGCGCGGCGACCCGGACGAGCTTGTCCCCGAGGTAGGTGCGGGCGCCGCGGATGGCGGTGACCTGCAGGTCCTTGGTGTAGGGGTTCGCGATCTCGCGGTCACGTGCCTCGACCTCGGCGCGGACGCGCGCGAGGTCGAGCAGCGGCTCCGGGGTGAGGCCGTTCATGCCGGCGACGAGCGTGTCGAGGTCGTCGGCGACGACGAAGTCGGCACCCTTGTCCATGAACGCCTGCACCGGCCCGGGCGCCCCCTTGGCCAGACGCGACCGCAGGAACTGCCGCAGGTCCTGCCCGGTGATGTCGGGGTTCTGCTCGGAGCCCGAGAGGGCGAACTCCTTCTCGATGATCCTCCGGGTCAGGATGAACCACGAGTGCTGGTGCCCGGTCGAGAGGATGTGCTCGAGCGTGCCGAGCGTGTCGAAGCCGGGGAACAGCGGCACCGGCAGGCGGCGGCCCTCCGCGTCGAGCCACAGCGACGACGGGCCCGGCAGGATGCGGATGCCGTGCTTGGTCCAGATCGGGTCCCAGTTGCGCACGCCCTCGACGTAGTGCCACATCCGGTCACGGTTGACCATGTTGGCGCCGGCGTCCTCGGTGATGAGCTGCATGCGCCCGTCGACGTGGTCGGGGACGCCGACGACGACGTTGTCGTCGTCCGGCATCGGGCCGACGCGGTCGGTGGGCCAGTTCCGGCGCACGAGCTCGAGGTTCCCGCCGATGCCGCCGGAGGTGACGATCACGGCCTGCGCAGCGTAGGAGAACTCACCGACCTCGTCGCGGTTCGAGCGCTCGCCCCGCTCGCAGTCGTCGGGTGCGAGCAGCGCACCGGCCACGCCGGACGCGGCGCCGTCGGTGACGACCAGCTCGTCGACGCGGTGGCGGAAGCAGAGCCGCACCCGGCCGGTCCCGACGTGCTCGCGCACCCGTCGCTCGAAGGGGGCGACCACGCCCGGCCCGGTCCCCCAGGTGAGGTGGAAGCGCGGCACGGAGTTGCCGTGGCCGATGGCGCCGTACCCGCCCCGCTCGGCCCAGCCGACGACCGGGATCCACTTCATCCCCTGGGCCGCCAGCCAGCTCCGCTTCTCGCCGGCGGCGAAGTGGACGTACGCCTCGGCCCACGCGCGCGGCCAGTGGTCCTCCGCCCGGTCGAACCCGGCCGTGCCCATCCAGTCCTGCATCGCGAGCTCGAGCGAGTCCTTGATGCGCATGCGCCGCTGCTCGGGCGAGTCCACGAAGAACAGCCCCCCGAGCGACCAGAAGGCCTGGCCGCCGAGCGACTGCTCGGGTTCCTGGTCGAGCAGCAGCACCGTGCGGCCGGCGTCGGCCAGCTCGGCGGTGGCGACCAGCCCGGCGAGTCCGGCCCCGACGACGATGACGTCCGCGTCCGTGCCCACGTGTGCGCTCCCTCTCGTCGCTCGCGCGTGTGCGGCGGTGGATACTAGTCGGTACGCGGGGAACCGCGCGCCGGCGGTCCGCGTTGCCCCCCGCGTGCGCACCTCGATCCTCCCTCCCCGCGCGGTCCGGCCTCGGCGCCGGCGGACGCCGGCCCTCCTCGCGACCCTGCTGGTCGCCGCCGGCGC
Organism: Actinomycetes bacterium; assembly: GCA_046566145.1. Lineage (GTDB taxonomy): Bacteria > Actinomycetota > Nitriliruptoria > Nitriliruptorales > Nitriliruptoraceae > JBKHXF01. The sequence goes on along the minus strand of JBKHXF010000025.1, from coordinate 84,415 downwards.
CTGCACCGGGACCGTCACGCCGGGCCAGGACCGCGCCGCCCCGTCGACCGCCTCGCCCGACGCCACCTCCACGGATCCGGGCGACGACCCGTCCCGCACACCCGACGACCCGGCCGCCGAGCCGGCGGACCCGCGTGGGACCCTGCTGGCCTGGGGTCGCGGCGACATCACCGTCGACCTCGTCGACGTGGTGGCGGCGCTCCCGTCCGTCGACGCCGTGGCGCACACGCGCTCGGAGACGCTGGGCCTCGTCGCGGCGTTCGATGCCGCCGGCGCCGGGGCGCTCGACCTCCCCGCCGGGTTCGCCGTGCCCGTCGACGTCGCCGCCGTCGACCCGGCGACCCACCCCGACGTCCTCGCTCCCGGCCCCCACCGGGACGCGGTGGCGGCCCTGCGGCCCGGCGAGGCGCTGCTGACCGACACCGGGGCGGCGCTGCGACGGATCGGCGCCGGCGGTCGGCTGGGGTTCACCGGCGGCACCGTGCTGCGCGTGGTCGGGGTCGTGTCGGACTGGACGGCCGGCCGCGCCGAGGTCGTCGCCCACGTCGCGGACGCGGACGCGCTCGGCATCGAGCCGGACGGGAGCCTCGTCGTCCGGCACACCGCCGGCGCGGGGGCCGAGACCGACGCGCTCGCCGACGCGCTCGCCGCGACCCTCCCGGCCGACGTGACCGCGCGCGTCGTCGACGCCGGCACCGGTGGCCAGGAGGCGAGGCGCGCGCCGCTGGTGCTGTCGCTGTCCCAGGTGAAGGAGCGCTTCGGGGAGCCGGCCTTCCGTCCGCGCGACGGCGTCCGGGAGGTCGACATCGACCCCGCCTTCCGCGACGAGCACGTCGTCACCCGCGAGGTGCCACTGCTCGGCAGCGTCACCTGCCACGCCGGCATCATCGACGACCTGACCGCCGCGCTCGAGGACGTCGTCGCCGCGGGGTTCGGGGGGTGGGTCGACCCCGCCCGCTACGGCGGCTGCTGGTACCCACGGCGGATCCGGACCGACGGAGCGCGCCTGTCGAGGCACACGTGGGGCATCGCGATCGACATCAACGTGGACCTCGCCCAGCCGGGCGGCGGGGAGGTGCCGCCGGAGGAGGTGGTCGCCGCCTTCGCGCGCCACGGGTTCCGCTGGGGCGGCGACTTCCTGACGACGGACAACCACCACTGGGAGTGGGTGGGACCGGCGCTGGCCGCCCAGCGACCGGACCGCGACGACGTCACCGGCTGACCCCGGGTGGACCCGGCCGTCCGACCGGCCGGCCGGGCAGCCGTGGCGGTACCGGCGAGGCCGGGCTCGACTGGGGCACCCGCCCGCGGAGGCGGGACCCACGTCGCCGAGCGCGAGGAGCCACGGATGCGCGACACGCCCGACACCCCGCCCGCCGTCACCTACGACGACGCGCCGCCCCGCACCCTGCTCCAGACCTACCTCTCCGACCACATGGCCGGCTCCTCCGGCGGCCTCGCGCTCGCTCGCCGGATCTGTGAGGAGCACCCGGACGACGCGGTCGGCGCCACCGTCGGCCGGATCGCCGCCGACCTGGAGGCCGAGCGCGACGTGCTGGACCGCATCGTCCGGCACCTCGGCATGCGGACCTCGACGACCAAGCAGGTGGCGGCCCGCGTCGGCGAGCGGATCGGTCGGGCGAAGCTCAACGGCCAGCTCACCGGTACGTCCCCGCTGAGCCTGCTGGTCGAACTCGAGGCGCTCATGCTGGGGGTCACGGGTCGACGCGCGCTCTGGCGCTCGCTGCGGGTCGCCCTGCCACCCGACGCGCTCCCGGCCGACGTCGACCTCGACGAGCTCGAAGGACGCGCGGAGGAGCACCGCGAGGTGCTCGAGGAGCTCCGTCTCGACGCCGCACGCACGGCCTTCGCCGGCGTCACCGCCTGACCCGGTCAGCCCGTCCGGACCGTCCCGTCCTCGGCGAGCGTCGGGTTGTTCGCGACGGGGACCCGCTCCCCCGCCGGCGGCGGGCCGGGCGGGGTCCCGTCGCCGAACGGGCGACCGCCGAGCTGCTGGCGCCCGTGGGGCTCGAGCCAGGGCGCCGGGTCGGGTCCCTTCGGCACCACCCCGGTGGGGTTGATGTCGAGGTGCGTGGCGTAGTAGTGCTCCTTGACCTGGACCCAGTCGATCGTGTCCCCGAAGCCGGGGGTCTGGTAGAGGTCGCGGGCGTACGCCCACAGCACCGGCAGCTCGGTGAGCTTGTGCCGGTTCGCCTTGAAGTGGCCGTGGTAGACCGCGTCGAAGCGCGCCAGGGTCGTCCAGAGCCGCACGTCGGCGAGGGTGATGGTGTCGCCGACGAGGTAGCGCCGGCGCTCGAGGCGCTCGGACAGCGCGTCGAGCCGGCCGAACAGCGCGTCGTAGGCCTCCTCGTAGGCGCCCTGGGAGCCCGCGAAGCCGCACTTGTAGACGCCGTCGTTCACGTCCTCGTAGAACTCCCGGCTGACCGTCTCGATCTCGTCACGGTGCGCCTCGGGGTACAGGTCGGGCGCACCGTCACGGTGGTGTTCGGTCCACTCGGTGGCGAAGTCGGCGGTCATGGACCAGAAGTCGTTGGTGACGACCTTCCCGCTGGCGACCTCGACGAGCGCCGGGACGGTGATGCCCTTCGGGTACTCGGGGAAGCGCGCCAGGTACGCGTCGCGCAGGCGCGGGATGCCGAGGACCGGGTCCACCTCGCCCGGGTCGAGGTCGAAGGTCCAGGAGCGCCAGTCGTGCACCGGCCCGCAGATGCCCATCGAGATGGCGTCCTCGAGGCCGAGCAGGCGCCGGACGATGACGGCCCGGTTGGCCCACGGGCACGCGCGCGCCACGACGAGGCGGTAGCGCCCGGCCTCGACGGGCCAGAGGACGCCCCCGTCCTTCGGCGTGGCGGCCGACGGGTCGGCCACGACGCGGTCGGTGATGTACGCCGTGTCGCGCTCGAACCGCTCCTCGACGTAGCCGGTGTGCTCGCCGTCGCCGCGGCTCGTGTCGGGCTCGGTCGCGGTGTCGCTCATCGGGTCGTCCCTGCGGGTCGCGGAAGTGGTTGCAAGTCTAACCATCCGTTCGGTGGGCCGACCCGGCCGGACGGCCGGCTCAGCCGCGCCGCAGCGCCTCGATCAGCTCGTCCTTCGTCATGCCCGAGCGCCCCTCGACGTCGAGCTCCTTCGCGCGCTCATAGAGCTCGTCCTTCGTCCACTCCTCGTACGGCGGCGCCTCGCCGCCACGACGGCCGGTCTCGTGCGGGTCGGAGTTCGCGATCCGAGCCGCCTTCTCCTTGCTCATGCCCTGCTCGCGCAGGGCCTCGTAGCGCGCGTCGTCCTTGACGGACGGTCCGTGGTCGTCAGCCATCGATCGCTCCTCAGGGTCAGGTGCACGGGGGGGCGGGTGCACGCCCGACCCTGCCCGCGCCGGCGGCCGCACGACACCGACGTCCGGCCAACGACGACGCCCCGCCACCTCGGTGACGGGCCGCTCGTGCAGGGGCAGGTCGGTCAGTGGCCGTGGAACGGCACCCCGGCCGCGGCCTGGAACGCCTCCCCGATCGCCTCGTAGAGGCTCGGGTGCGCGTGTGTGATGGCGGCCAGCTCGCTCGGCAGCGCCTCCCACGCGGTTGCCAGCGCCCCCTCCGCGATGAGGTCGGTGGCGTGCGGCCCCACGATGTGGACGCCGAGCACCTCACCCGTCTCGTCGGGCTCACCGACCGCGCCGGCGGGCGCCTTGCGGCACACGAGCTTCACGAAGCCGTCGGTGCCGGCGATGATCCCCTTCGCGTTGGCCTTCAGCGAGTAGGTGGTCGTGACGACGGCGTCGTCGCCGAGCTGCTCGCGGGCCTCGGGCTCGGTGAGCCCGACGCTGGCGACCTCGGGGTGGCAGTAGGTCACCCGCGGGGTCTGGGTGTGGTCGACCGGCTGGACGTCCCGGCCGGCGATCGCGTCCGCGACGACGAAGCCCTCGGCGAACGCGGCGTGCGCGAGCGCGAGGGTCGGGCGGACGTCGCCGACCGCCCAGACGCCGTCGACGCTGGTCCGGCCGAGGTCGTCGGTGACGACGAACCCGCGCTCGTCGAGCACGCCCAGCTCGGCGGCCCCGACGCCGGCGGTGTTGGGCCCTCGGCCGACCGCCACGAGCACGACATCGGCGGTGAGCTCGCGGACCTCGCCGCCCACCTCGACCGACACGCGGCCGACGGCGCCGTCGCGGGCAACGTCCTTCACGCTGGCGGAGGTCAGGACCTCGATGCCGCGCTTCCTGTACGCCCGCTCGATGGCCTTGGAGCTGTCGGGGTCCTCCAGCGGCAGGGCGCGGTCGAGCGCCTCCACGACGGTGACCTCGGTGCCCATCGGCGCCCACATGGAGGCGAACTCCATGCCGATGGCACCGGCGCCGATGATGACGGCGCGCTCGGGGGCCCGGGTGAACCACAGCGCCTGGTCGGAGGTCTGCACGACCTCCCCGTCCACCTCGGCGAACGGCAGGGAGCGCGCGACGGACCCGGTCGCGATGACGACGTGCTTCGCCTCGACCCGCTCGGTGGTGCCGTCGGCCCGCGTCACCTCGACGACCTTGGTGGCGCCGGCGGCGTCGACGATCCGACCGGTGCCCTCGTGGAAGGTGGTGCGCTGCTTGACGAGGAACGCGAGCCCGTTGCGGAGCTGGTCCATCACCCTGGTGCGGAACCCGTCGAGCGCCTCGCCGTCGATCCCCTCGTAGGTGACCTTGAGGCCGAAGCTGGAGGCGCGGTGCACCTCCTCGAGGACCTCGGCGACGTGCAGGATCGACTTCGACGGGATGCAGCCCCGGTTGAGGCAGGTCCCGCCGACGGCGTCCTTCTCGACCAGGGCGACGTCGAGGCCGCGGGCGACGGCGCGGAAGGCCACGGCGTACCCGCCGGGCCCCCCGCCGATGACGACGATGTCGTGTGCCACGGTGCGCCTCCTCAGCTGTGCAGCAGCATGCGCGACGGGTTCTCGCACAGCTCCGCGACGTGCGTGACGAACCGGCCGGCCTCGCCGCCGTCGCACACGCGGTGGTCGAAGGCGAGCTGGAACCGGGTGACCCGACGCACGGCGATCTGCCCGTCGACGACCCAGGGCCGTTCCCGCATCGCGCCGACGCCCAGGATGCCGACCTCGGGCGCGTTGATGATGGGGTTGCCGTCGTCGTTGCCGAAGAACCCGTAGTTGTCGGTGGTGAACGTCCCGCCGGTCAGCTCCGCCGGCGTGGCGGTGCCGGTGCGGCACTTCTCGGCCAGCACGGACGCCTCCTGCGCGATCTGCAGCAGCGACTTGCTGTGGGCGTCCTTGATGTTGGCGACGATCAGGCCGCGGTCGGTGTCGACGGCGAGCCCGAGGTTGATGTGCTCGAGCAGCCGGATCTCGCCTGCCTTCTGGTCGTAGACGGCGTTGAGCGTCGGGAAGCGTCGCAGCGCCAGCACGGTCGCCCGCATCACCAGCGTGTACGGCGTGATCTTCACGTCGAAGCCCTGCGCGCGGGCATCGGCGGTCAGGTCGTTGCGCAGCTCCCACAGCGCCGTGACGTCGGCGTCGGTGGAGCACAGGGCGTGCGGGATGTCCCGGCGCGACTGCTCCATCTTCTCGATGATGCGCTTGCGGATCCCGGCGACCTTCTCGACCTCGCCGGGCACGCGGCCACGGAAGCCGGGGACCGGCTTCTCGCCACCGCCGACGGCGGTGAGCACGGGCGCCGGCGCGGCCGGGGCCGCGGGCTGCGGCGGCGCGGCGGCCGGCTGGGCGGCCGCGGCAGGCTGCTGCGGGGCGCCACCCGACGCCGCGGCGTGCACGTCCTCGCGGGTGATGACCCCGCCGTCGCCCGAGCCGGGCGCGATGGCGGCGAGGTCGACCCCGAGGTCCTTGGCGAGCTTGCGCACGGGGGGCTTGGCGAGCGGCTTCACGGCCGCGGTCACGGCGCCCGCGCCGGCGGCCGCGGCGGCACCGCCACGGCGACGGCGCGAGCCGCCCTCCTTCTGGCCGTACCCGACGAGCGGCTGCGGCTCGGCGTCGGCGTCGAGGCCGGTGTTGCCGCCCGCGCCCTGGCCGACCTCGGCCAGCAGGTCGCCCTGCTCGGGCGCGGCGTCGGCCGGCGCGGCGTCGCCGCCGGCGGCCGGCGCGGCCCCGCCGGTGGTGTCGATGCGGCAGATGACCGTGCCGACCTCGAGGGTCTCGCCCGGCTCACCGACCTTCTCGACGATCGTGCCGGCGAACGGGACCGGCACGGCCACGACGGCCTTGGCGGTCTCGACCTCGACGATCTCCTGGTTCAGCTCGACGACGTCACCGACGTCGACGAGCCACTTGACGATCTCGCCCTCCTCGAGCCCCTCGCCGAGGTCGGGCAGCTTGAAGTCCTTGATGTCGGACATGGGTTCCACACCCTCTCGTGTGTCGTCCACCGGCCGCCGCCCCGCCACGCGGTGGCGGGGCGGCGTGGTGGTCAGTAGGCGAGCGACCGCTCGACGAGGTCGAGGATCCGGTCCACGCTCGGCAGCCAGAACTCCTCGAGCATCGCCGGCGGGTACGGCGTGTCGAAGCCGGTGGCCCGCAGGACCGGCGCCTCGAGGTGGTAGAAGGCCAGCTCCTGGACGCGCGCGGCGATCTCGGCCGAGACGCCGAGCGTCTGGGCGGCCTCGTGCACCACGATCATCCGCCCGGTCCGCTGCGCCGAGGCGACGATCGTCGGCTCGTCGAGCGGGTTGAGCGAGCGCAGGTCGAGGACCTCGAGGTCCCAGCCCTCCTCCTGCGCGGCCTCGGCGGCCTCCATGGCCGTCTTCACCATCGGGCCGTACGCGACGATGGTCGCGTCGGTGCCCTCGCGCCGGACGACCGCCTCGTGCGCGGGCTCGGTGGTGATCGGGAGCTCCGCGTCGGACTTCATCCAGTACCGGCGCTTGGGCTCGAGGAAGATGCACGGGTCGTCCATCGCGATGGCCTCGCGCATCATCGAGTACCCGTCCTCGGGGGTGCCCGGCGTGAAGACCTTCAGGCCCGCGGTGTGGACCCAGTACGACTCGGGCGACTCCGAGTGGTGCTCGACGGCACCGATGCCGCCGCCGTAGGGGATCCGGATGGTGATGGGGAGCTTGACCGTGCCGCGCGAGCGGTTCCGCATCTTCGCGACGTGGGACACGATCTGCTCGAACGCCGGGTAGGTGAACCCGTCGAACTGCATCTCCGGGACCGGCCGCCAGCCGTAGAGCGCGAGGCCCACGGCGGTGCCGATGATCCCGGACTCCGCCAGCGGCGTGTCGTACACGCGCTGCTCGCCGAACGCGTCCTGCAGCTTGTCGGTGACGCGGAACACGCCACCGAGCTTGCCGACGTCCTCGCCGAAGACCAGGACCTTCTCGTCCTCGGACATGGCGTCGTGCAGGGCCTTGTTGATCGCCTGCGCCATCGTGACCGCCATCTCAGGCCTCCTCGCCCATCGCCCCGAGCTCGGCCTCGAGCTGTGCCTTCTGGCGCTCGAAGTGACCGGTCGGGTCCACGTACACGTGCTCGAACAGCTCCCGCGGGTCGCCGTGCTCGGCGTCGTAGATCTCGTCACGCATGCGCTGCGCCTCGGCAGCGGCGTGGTCCTCGATCGCCTGCTCGAGGACCTCGTCGTAGAGGTCCTTCTGGAGCAGGAACGCCTTCATGCGGGCGATCGGGTCGATGCGGGAGGCCGCCTCGAGCTCCTCCTTGGTGCGGTAGCGGGTGGGGTCGTCGGAGGTGGTGTGCGCCTCCATGCGGTAGGTCAGCGCCTCGATGAGCGCCGGGCCGTCACCCGACCGGGCCCGCTCGACGGCCCGCTTCGTGACGGCGTAGGTCGCCAGCACGTCGTTGCCGTCGACCCGGTAGCCGGGGAAGCCGTACCCGACGGCCTTGTGGGCCAGCGTCGGAGCGGCGGTCTGGGCGCTCAGCGGCACCGAGATCGCGTACTGGTTGTTCTGCACGAAGAAGATGCACGGCGCCCTGAACACGCCGGCGAAGTTCATGGCCTCGTGCGGGTCGCCCTCGGAAGTGGCCCCGTCGCCGAAGTACACCATCGTCACGATGGGGTTGGCGTCGAACTTCGCCCCCATCGCGAACCCGGCGGCGTGCAGCGCCTGGGTGCCGATCGGGATCGACATGAGCCCGAAGTTGTGCTCGTACGGGTCGTGGTTCGACAGCCACGTGCCCCGGTAGAGGTGCAGCAGCGCGGCCGCGTCGACGCCGCGGACCATCGCCGCGCCCATCTCGCGGTACGACGGGAAGACCCAGTCGTTCTCGCCCAGCGCGTACGCGCCACCGACCTGCGCGGCCTCCTGGCCCATGCACGACGCGTAGACGCCGAGCTGGCCCTGGCGCTGCAGGTTGATGGCCTCGCGGTCGACCTTGCGGGTCACGACCATGAGCTTGTAGAGGTCGCGGAGCTGCTCGTCCTTGAGGTCGAGGGGGTACTCCTCCGACTCGTGGAAGGTGCCGTCCGCGTCGAGCAGGTGGACCGGCTCGTCGGGCGGCAGCAGCGCGGACGGATCCATGCGCGGTTCCGTCGCGATCGGGGTGTCGTGGTCGGCCACGGGTCGGCGCTCCTCTCTCGGGGAGCGGAGCACGGGGTCACCGCGGTCCGCTCCGGTTCGGTGGGGCTGCTCCCGGCCCCGTGCGACGTCCACGCCGCGGCTCCGGTCGTACGCGAGCGGGCGCGGACGAGGAGACGGTGGTGGAGGTGCATCCTGCCGGACGGGGAGGGGGCTCGCAGGGCCGACGGGGGGACGACGGGCACGGGATCGCCGCGCGAGGACCCCCCGGCTCCCGGCCCGGGGTGCGAGCGGGGCGCAGCGTAGTCGCTCGGCGTGCGCACCCCGGTACCGGACGGTGCGTGGGCGCACGCTCGCGGGCCATCGCGCCTAGAGTCGGACGGCACACCGACACGAGCACCGACACGGGAGCGCACACCGTGAAGATCATCGCCGGCTTCCTCCGCTCGCCCGAGGGACGGGCCGCGCTCGACCGCGCCATCGAGGAGGCGCAGCTGCGCGACGCCGAGCTCGTCGTCGTGCACTCGCTCAAGGACGAGGTCGCCGAGGTGCAGGCCTACCGTGACGAGTTCGCGGCGGTCGGGGAGCGGCTCCGCGAGCTCGGGGTCCGCCACACCCTGAAGGAGTACGTGCGCGGCAACACCCCGGCGGAGGACCTGCTCCAGGCATCGAAGGACCTCGCCGCGGACCTGATCGTCATCGGCATCCGCCGGCGCTCCCCCGTCGGCAAGCTGCTGCTCGGCTCCAACGCGCAGGAGGTCCTGCTGCACGCCGACGCGCCGGTGCTGTGCGTGAAGGCCGCGGCGGAGGAGTGAGCGAGGGACGGTCCCGTCCGTCGGGACGGTGCCGCTGACGAGCGCGAGGCGGTGCCATCGGCGGGCCCCGACCCGGAGGTCCCCCGTGCCCGAGCTCGAGCTCACCGCGTCCCTGTCCGCCCTCGGCCTCGCCGTGCTGTCCACGCTGGCGGTCATGTCGTTCGTCGTCGTCGCCACCCGCGTGGCCGGCTTGCGCAGCTTCTCGAAGATGTCGAGCTTCGACTTCGCCAACACGCTCGCCATCGGCTCGACGATCGCGGCGGTCTCGATGTCGCGCTCGTCGCTGGCGGTGGGCGTCACCGTCCTCGCGACCCTCTACGCCTGGCAGGCCGCCGTCGCGCTGGCGCGTCGCAACGGCGCGTTCTCCCGGGTGGTCGACAACGAGCCGGTCCTGCTCGCCGGCCCGGGCGCCGAGCTGCTGCCCGACGCGCTCGACCGGACCCGGGTGACGGTGGACGACGTGCGGGCCCAGCTGCGCCAGGCGAACGTGACCGACCTGTCCCGTGTCCGGGCCATCGTGTTCGAGACCACCGGGGCGATCTCGGTGCTCCACGGCGACGGTCCCCTGGACCCCGCGCTGCTCGAGCGGGTGCGCGGCGCCGAGCGGCTCGCCCTGGAGGGGACCACGGACTGAGCGTCACCGGGCCGGCGGCAGCGCGCGTGGCGACCGCCGCCCGCCACGCCGGCAGGAACGGGGGGCCGGGATGGCGAACACCTCCTGCGACCGGATCCGCACGGCGCGGATCCCACCTCCCAGGAGCGCCCCGATGCGCAGGTTCCTCACCACCGCCGCGGTCGTCTGCGTCGCCGCCGGCTCGCTGGCCTTCTCCAGCAACGGCTCCGCCCCCGAGTACCTCTTCACCGACGTCGCGGGCGACGCGAACGCCATCAACGGCCAGGGCTTCGACAACGCGACCGGCGACACGCCCACCGGCCCCGCCCAGGTCGCCAGCGCCGACATCCTCGGCTTCCGGTCCACCGGCGTGTACGTCCGCCAGGTCGCCGAGGACGGCAGCGCGACCTACCGCCAGACCCAGGTGCAGTTCCGCACGAGGTACGCGGCCCAGCCGACCGCGACCTCGCTGCCGGTCATCAACCGCGTCGTCGCCACCGCCGGTGGCTGCAGCTTCCAGGCCAACGTCCTGACCGGCACCAACGGCCAGGCCGGCACGCAGGCCCACATGTCGGCCAGCATGCGCCTGCTCGGTGGCTGCGGGGTCAACATGGGAACCCTCGGTGAGGACGAGACCTTCCGCGGGAACTTCGCCGTGGCCTCGTGGGACGCGGCGAACTCCGAGCTGGTCCTGACCCTCGACCTCGACGCGGCGCCGGACAAGGTCCGGAAGAACTTCTTCCCGGGCCAGTCGGTCACGATCGGTGAGATCCACGTCCGCGCCAACACCGGCGTCATCACCGCCCCGGTCATCGACGACGTGCAGCCGACCTTCGCCTTCTTCGAGATCGGCGACGACAAGCCGGCCGACGAGGCGGCGCCGGAGCCCGCGCCCGAGCCGGAGCCCGCGCCGGCGGAGTGAGCCCGACCGCACGCTGAGCACGACGCGACGCGCCGGCCCCTCCCGGGCCGGCGCGTCGTCGTGCGGAGGGGGCGCCGGCGGTCAGCCGGTGGCGGGCATCCCGGCCGCGAGCGCGTGGACGCCGCCGTCGACGTGGACGATCTCGCCGGTCGTCGCCGGCAGCCAGTCGGACAACAGCGCGCAGACGGTGCGGGCGACCGGCCCGGGGTCACGCATGTCCCAGCCGAGGGAGGCTCGCTCCGACCAGACCTGCTCGAAGTCGCCGAAGCCGTCGATGCTCCGTGCGGCCATCGTGTGCAGCGGGCCGGCGGCGACGAGGTTGACGCGCGTGCCCTGCGGGCCGAGGTCGCGAGCCAGGTACCGGCAGGCGGACTCGAGGCCCGCCTTCGCCACGCCCATCCAGTCGTAGCCGGGCCACGCGACGGTGGCGTCGAAGTCCAGGCCCACGAGCGAGCCGCCGTACTCGGACTTGGCGAGCAGCGGCGCGAGGTGCCGCCCCATCGCCGCGAACGAGTAGGTCGAGACGTGCAGGGCGGTGGCGACGTCCTCCCACGGGGCGTCGAGGAACCCGCCGCCCAGGCACGACGCCGGCGCGAAGCCGACCGCGTGCACCGCCCCGTCGAGCCGCCCCCACCGACGCTCGAGCTCCTCGACGACGGCCTCGTGGTGGGCCTCGTCGGTGACGTCGAGCTCGAGCACGTCCGGGCTGCCGGGCAGCCGGGCGGCGATCCGGTCGGTGAGCCGCTTGCCGCGGCCGAACCCGGTCAGGACGACCTCGGCCCCCTGCTCGATGGCGAGCCGGGCGACGTGGGTGGCGATGGACCGGTCGTCGAGGACGCCGGTGACGAGGAGGGTGCGGCCGTCGAGCAGCATGGTCAGGCTCCGGTGGTGGCGTGGCGGGCGGTGGGGTCGGCGGTGACGGGGGCGTGGACGAGGCCGGTCACGACGGCCATGGCGACGCCGCCGTCGTGCGCGAGGGAGAGGGCGAGCCCGGACGGGGCACCGTGCAGGTGCAGGGCGGGGGCGCCGGCGGCGTCGGTGACGACCTCGGTGGCGTGGAACGGCAGGCGGAGGTCGCCGAGCGCCTTGCGGGTCGCCTCCTTCGCGGCGAAGCGCGCGGCGAGGCGCTCGTGCGCGCGGCGGCTGTCCGGGGCGACGCCGCCCCGCACCGCCGCGGCCTGCTCGCCGGGGGTGAACACCCGGTCGCGCAGCGCCGGCGTCCGGGCGAGCGCGGTCGCGAGCCGGTCGACGTCGACGACGTCGCAGCCGGTGACGATCCGGGCGCTCACGCGGCCACCTCGTCGCCGGCGCCCGTCCCGCCCCCGACGGGCGAGTAGTCGTCGGCGGCCTCGACGCCCGCCAGGTCGGCGAGCGTCGCGTGCAGCCGCTCGTTGAAGCGACGGCGCTCGCGTGGGTGGTCGACGGGGGGCTCGATCGGTGCGCCGAAGCGGACCACGACCCGGCCGCCACGCAGCCGCGGGCGCCGCCCGATGGGCCACACCTCGAAGATCCCGGCGACCGCGACCGGCACGACGGGGACGCCGGTCGCCGCGGCGAGGCGGGCGACCCCGGAGCGGGGGCGGTGCACCCGGCCGTCGCGGCTGCGCGAGCCCTCCGGGTAGACGACGACCGCGTGGCCGTCGGCGAGCAGCCCACCGAGCAGGTCGAGCGCGCGCCGGTCCCCGCGGCCCCGCTGGACGGGGACCATCCCGAGGCGCGGCAGCAGGGGGCCGAGCAGCGGCCAGCGGGTGAGCCGCTCGTCGCCGAGGAAGAACACCGGCCGGTGCGTGCCGGCGCCGAGCGCCAGCGAGTCCGCGTGGCTGCAGTGGGTCGAGGCGATGAGCACGGGGCCGTCGGCCGGCAGGTGCTCGAGGCCCTCGACCTCGAGCCGGAGCCAGGTCCGCAGCAGCGGGCGCACGACCCGCCGCACCAGCGAGCGGGCGCCGGGGACCATCGCCTCGAAGCGCTCCTCGTCGGCCGGGTCCGCCGGCGCGGTCGCGGTCGGTCGGGTGTCGGTGGACATCTGGCTGGACATGCGGGGCTCCGTCACTGCGGCGGGTTGTCGTGGACGAACCCGCCCTCGCGGGCGCCGCGCAGGCCGGCCAGCAGGGTCGACAGGGCACGCCGGGTCTCGTGGGGCTGGACGATCGCGTCGACCGAGCCGCGCTGGGCGGCGAGGTCGACGTGCATCGCCTCGCGGCGGTACCCGTCGATGAGCTCGTCGCGCTGGTCGGGCTCCGCCTCGAGCTGCCGCCGGAAGATGACGTCGGCGGCGCCCTCGGCCCCCATCACGGCGAGCTCGGCGTCGGGCCAGGCGAGCACCGCGTCGGCGCCCAGGCTCTTCGAGTTCATGACGATGTAGCTGCCCCCGTAGGCCTTGCGCAGCACGACCGAGACGCGCGGGACGGTCGCCGCGGCGAAGGCGTGCAGCAGCTTGGCGCCGCGTCGGATGACGCCGCCGGACTCCTGCGAGGTGCCCGGCAGGAACCCGGGCACGTCGACGAGCACGACCAGCGGGATGCCGAACGCGTCGCAGAACCGCACGAAGCGAGCGCCCTTCTCCGACGCGGTGGCGTCGAGCACGCCGGCGAGCCAGCGGGCCTGGTTCGCGACGACACCGACGGTGCGGCCGTCGACGCGGGCGAAGCCGACGACGAGGTTGCGGGCCCAGCCGGCGTGGACCTCGAGCAGCTCGCCCCCGTCGACCAGCCCGGCGATGACGTCGCGGACGTCGTACGGCTGGCGCGGGTCGTCGGGGACGACCGCGGCGAGGTCGACGTCCGCCGGCGGCCGCGGCGCGACCTCCGGGACGGGCGAGGAGGACGACGACGGCAGGTAGGACAGCAGCTCGGTCGCGATGGCGAACGCGTGCTCGTCGTCGCGGGCCACGAAGTGGGCGACGCCGGAGCGGCCGGCGTGCACCTCCGGGCCGCCGAGGCTGCGGGCGTCGACGTCCTCGCCCGTCACCGCCTTCACCACGCGCGGGCCGGTCAGGAACATCGTCGCCTCGTCGGTCATCACGACGAAGTCCATCAGCGCCGGCGAGTACGTCGCGCCGCCGGCGCAGGGGCCCATGATGAGCGCGATCTGCGGGACACGCCCCGACGCGGCGACGTTGGCGCGGAACACGTGCCCGTACCCGTCGAGCGAGGCGACGCCCTCCTGGATGCGGGCGCCACCCGAGTCGTTCACCCCGACGACCGGGATGCCGCCGCGGGCCGCCTGCTCGATGGTGCGGGCGATCTTGTCGGCGTGCGCCTCGCCGAGCGAGCCGCCGAGGACCCGTCGGTCCTGCGCGTAGACCGCGACCGGCCTCCCGGCGACGGTCCCGGTGCCGGTGACGACCCCGTCCCCGTCGGGGCGCCGGCGGTCGAGCCCGAAGCTCGTCGCGCGGTGCTGGCGCTGGTCGCCGAGCTCGACGAAGGAGCCGGCGTCGACGAAGGTCGCGATGCGGGCGCGCGCCCCGTCCCCCGGCGCGAGCTGCGACGGGTCGAGGGCGGGTGACTCGGCCTGCATGGCCTGGCTCATCGGGGGTGGTCCTTCGGTCAGGCGGGGGTGAACACGAGGGCGGCGTTCTGGCCGCCGAACCCGAACGCGTTGGAGAGCACCGCGTCGAGGGCGACCTCGCGCGGGGCGCCGTGCACGACGTCGAGGTCGACGTCCGGGTCGGTCGTGGTGTGGTTGGCCGTCGGGGGCACGAGGCCCTCGCGCAGCGCGAGGATCGACACGATGGCCTCGACCGCGCCGGCGGCGCCGAGCAGGTGCCCGGTGACCCCCTTGGTGGACGTGACCGCGATCCGGTCGGTGTGGTCGCCGAACACGGTGCGCAGGGCCCGGGCCTCGGCGGCGTCGTTGAGGGGCGTCGAGGTGCCGTGGGCGTTGACGTGCCCGATCGCGGTCGGGTCGAGGCCGGCGTCGGCGAGCGCCCGGCGGATGGCCAGCACGGCGCCGGCGGCGTCCTCCGGCGGGGCGGTCGGGTGGTGGGCATCGGCGGACGCGCCGGCACCCGCGAGCACGGCCAGCGGCGTGACGCCGCGGGCCTCGGCGTCGGCGCGACGCTCGAGCACCAGCACGCCGGCGCCCTCCCCCATCACGAACCCGTCCCGGTCGACGTCGAACGGGCGCGACGCCGTGGACGGGTCCTCGTGCTTGGACAGCGCCCCCATCTGGGCGAACGCGCTGACGGCGAGGCCGGTGATGCCCGCCTCGACCCCGCCGACGACCATGACGTCGGCGGACCCGCCGCGCAGCAGGTCGCGGGCGACGTGCAGCGCCGACGCGCCGGCGGCGCAGGCGGTGTTGACCGTGAGGTTCGGACCACGAGCGCCGCCGCGGATCGCGATGGTCCCGGCGGCCGTGTTCGAGAGCATCTTCGGGACGAACATCGGCGACACCCGGCCCGCGCCCTTCTCGAGGTAGCGCGGGTACTCCTCCTGCCAGGTCTCGGCCCCACCGATGCCGGAGCCGAGCACGACCCCGACACGGTCGCGGTCGACGGCGCCGGCGAGCGCCTCCACGGCCGCGGGGTCGCCGGCGGCGAGCGCCCCGGCCGGGACGAGCCCGGCCGCGGCGAGCGCCTCGTCGGCGGCCAGCAGCGCGAGGTGCGTGAAGCGGTCGAGGCGGCGCGACGCGCCACGGCCGAGCTCCGCGTCCGCGTCGAAGGCCGGGACGCGGCAGCCGATGGTGACCGGCACGCCGGCGTCCGCGAGCTCGGGCAGGAACGTCGCCGAGGACTTGCCGGCGACGACGCCCTCCCAGGTCGCGGCGACGCCGCGACCGGCGGGGGTGATGGCCCCCATGCCGGTGATGACGACGTCGTCGGGGCGCGGGGTGCTCCCGTGGGGGCGTCGGGCGGGCTGGGCGGTGCGGGTGGTCGTCACGTCGACGGCCTCCTCACGAGGTGGCGCGGGGCCGTGCCGGCGTGGCACGGCCGGGTTCGGATCGTCACGCGGTGACGCTGCGGGCCTCGACCTTGGCGATGGCGTCGCCGACGGTGCGGACGTCCTCCAGCTCCTCGTCCTCGAGCTTGACGCCGGTCTCCTCCTCGAGCACGAGGGTGAGCTCGACCACGTCGAGGGAGTCCAGGCCGAGCTCCTCGAAGGTCGCGTCGGGAGCGACCTGGTCGGCCTCGACGCCGAAGGTGTCGACGAGGATGGTCGTGAAGGTGTCGATCAGGGTGGTGCTCATCGGGTGTGCTCCTGTGGGGTGCGGTCAGGCGGCGGCGCCGCCGTCGACCGGGAGGACGGCGCCGGTGATGCCCGACGCCGCGGGTGAGGCGAGGAAGGCCACCGCGGCGGCGACCTCCTCGGCCGTGACCGGTCGGGCCACGGGGGTGGTGTCCACGAGCGCCGCGCGGGCGGCCTCGGGCAGGTCGGCGGTCATCGCGGTCTCGACGAAGCCGGGCGCGACGACGTTGACGGTGACGCCCTTGCGGGCGACCTCGCGGGCCAGCGACTTGGTGAGCCCGACGAGGCCGGCCTTCGCCGCGGCGTAGGCGGTCTGGCCGGCGTTGCCGCGCAGGCCGACGACGGACGAGACGTTGACGATGCGGCCGCCGCGGGCGCGCAGCATGGGCCGCAGCGCCGCCCGGCAGGTCAGCAGGGCGCCACGCAGGTCGACGTCGAGGGTGCGGTCGATGTCCTCGGTGGACAGCCGCAGCAGCAGGTCGTCGCTGGTGATCCCGGCGTTGTTGACCAGCACGGTGAGGGTGCCGAGGTCGCCGGCGCGGGCGACCGCCGCGGCGATCGAGTCCTCGTCGGTGACGTCGAGGTGCACCGGCTCGGCCTTGCCGGTGCAGGCCTCGGCGACGGCGGTCGCCGCGGCCTCGTCCGAGCGGTAGCCGACGAGGACGGTGCAGCCCGCGTCGGCCAGCGCGGCGCAGATGGCCGCGCCGATGCCGCCGCTGCCGCCCGTGACGAGGGCGACCCGGTCGGGGGTCGTGGTGGCGTCGGTGGCGGACGGGACGGTCACGCGGTGCTCCAGGTCAGCAGGCACGAGCCCCAGGTGAGGCCGGCGCCGAAGGCGGTCAGCAGGACGCGGTCGCCGGGGTGCAGCCGGCCGGCGTCGCGCGCGTCGGTGAGCGCGAGCGGGATGGACGCGGCGGAGGTGTTGCCGTGCCGGTCGACCGTGAGGTGGGCCTGCTCGGCGGTGATGCCGACGCGGCTCGCGACGGCGTCGAGGATCCGCGCGTTCGCCTGGTGGCCGACGAACAGGTCGACGTCCGCCGGCGCGACCCCGGCGGCGTCGAGCACGGCCCGCGACGATGCGGCCATGCGCGTGACGGCGTGCCGGTAGACCTCGCGGCCCTGCATCGCGAGCAGGTGCGCGCCGGCGGCGACGGCCTCGGGCGTCGGCGGGGTGCGGCTCCCCGACGCGGGCGACCACAGGATCTCGGTCTGGGTGCCGTCGGCGCCGAGGTCGAACGGGCCGAGCGTCGCTGCCGGGTCGTGGTCGAGCACCACGGCGCCGGCACCGTCACCGAAGAGCACGGCGGTGTCGCGGTCGCGGTGGTCGGTCGCCCGGCTGAACAGCTCGGCCCCGACGAGCAGGACCGGGCCGCTGCCCGTGGCCACGAGGCCGCCGGCGAGCCGGAGTCCGTACACGAACCCGCTGCAGGCGGCGTTGCAGTCGAGCGCCGGCGCGGTGACGCCCAGGCCCGCGGCGACCGCCGGCGCGGAGCCGGGGATCTGGTGGTCCGGCGTGGTGGTGGCGACCACGATGGCGCCGAGGTCGGCGGCGTCGAGTCCGGCGTCGGCCAGCGCGGCCTCCGCGGCGGCGAGCGCGAGGTCGCTGGTCGCCTCGTGGGGCGCCGCGACGTGACGCTCGACGATGCCGGTCCGGCTGCGGATCCACTCGTCGGAGGTGTCGAGGACGGCGGCCCAGTCGTCGTTGGTCAGCACCTGCTTGGGCAGGTAGGCCCCCAGCCCGCGGACGGCCACGGGCAGGGTCACCACGCCGGCGGCGTGGTCGGCGCCCCGGGGTGCCTCGACGGTGGTCGGCTGCGTCACGCGCGCGACAGCCACACCACGGGCTCGCCGGCGGCGACGCCCTGGGTCAGGTCGACGAGGCTGCCGCCGACCTCGCCGGCGGTCGCCGCGACGAGCTCCCGCGCGCCTCGGGACGAGGCGATGGTGGCGACGACGTCGCCGCGGCGGACGCGGCTGCCCGTCGGGGCGACTCGGTGGAGCCGGCCGTCGACGGGGGTGGTGACGACGCTGCAGGCGGGGATCGGGATCACGGGGTGCTCCGGTGGGTCGGGGTCGGGGGTGGGTCGGGGTCGGGGGGTGGTGCGGGTCGTCAGACGGTCACGCGGTCCGGGGCGACGACGAGCTCGAGGTCGGCGGCCGGCTCGACGCCGATCCGGTGGAGGAGGCGCTCGAGGTCGTCGGGCGTGGCGAGGCCCACGACCGGGACGTCGGGCACGGTCCGCTTGGCGCAGCCGGTGAGGACCTTCCCCGGCCCGCACTCGACGAGCAGGTCGACGTCCATCGCGGCGATGCGCTGCTGGACGTCGATCCACCGCACCGGCGCGAGGACGCCGTCGACGAGGGCGCGCTCGACGTCGCTGCCGGTCCGCAGCACGGCGCCGGTGGTCCCGGTGACGAGCGGGACGAGGGGGGCCGTGACGGGGACGCGGCGCAGGGCCGCGCCGAGGGCGACGGTGGCGGGCGCCATGGCCGGGGAGTGGAACGCCCCCTCCACGTCCAGCGGCAGGACGCGCCCGCCGACGGCGCGCACGGCCTCGTCGACGACCTCGACGGCGGCGCGGGTGCCGGCGACGACGACCTGGCCGGGCGCGTTGAGGTTCGCGATCACGACGTCGTCCACCGTGGCGACGATGCCCCGCAGGACGGGGAGGTCGATCCGGACGACGGCCGCCATCGTGCCGGGGGTGCGGCGGCAGGCGGCGGCCATGGCGGTCGCGCGGGCGCCCACGACGGTCGCGCCGGCGGCGGTGTCGAGGACGCCGGCGGCGACGGCCGCGGTGACCTCGCCGAGGCTGTGGCCCGCCACGACGGCGGGGCGGATGCCGGCGCCGGTGAGCGCGCGGTGCGCCGCGAGGGAGGCCGCGAGGATGGCCGGCTGGGCGACGGCGGTCGACGCGCCGGCGGCGGGGTCGGCGGCCGCGGTCCACAGGTCGAGGCCCACCATCCGACCGACCTCGTCCACGACGGCGCCGGCGGGGTGGTCACGCCACGGGGCGAGCGCCTCGGGGTGCAGCGAGCCCTGGCCGGGGAAGAGCAGTCCGATGCGCACGGGTCCCTCTCTGGTCGCGCGGTGTCGTGTCAGCTAGTTGACGTCGACGTCAGGTTCAGTCTCCATCCCATCCGACACTGACATCGATGTCAAGTCACGTACGCGTGCCGTACGGGGACCAAGCCGCGCGGTCAACGCACGCCTGCGGGGCGCTCCCGGCCCGCCACCGACCCCCGCGGGGTGGCGCCGGGCACGCTCCGCCGCCACCGCCACCGCCACGCCCCCGCCGGTCCCACCGCCCCGCCACGCCACGTTCGGACCCCACGTGCTCGACGCCGCCGCGGCCGACGCCGCCGACCCCCTCGCCCACCTCCGGGACCGCCTCGACCTGGCCGAGGACGTCGTCTACCTCGACGGCAACTCGCTGGGTCCGCTGGTCCGTGGCGTGTCCGACGCCGTGCGCCGGGCCGTCGACGAGGAGTGGCGCGTCGGGCTGATCCGCTCGTGGAACGACGCCGGCTGGGTGGACCTGCCCGCCCGGGTCGCCGCTCGCCTCGCCCCGCTGCTCGGCGCCGACCCGGCCGACGTCGCCGTCACCGACTCCACCTCCGCGAACCTGTTCAAGGTGCTCGCCGCCCTGACCGCCGACCCGGCGGCCGGCCCGCCCGCGAGCGCCCGCCCGGTGCTGCTCAGCGAGGAGGGCAACTTCCCCACCGACCTGTACGTCGCCGGCGGGGTGGCCGAGCTGCGCGGGCTCACGCTCGAGACCGTCCCGCGGGACGCGCTCGTCGCCCGGATCGCCGCCGGCGACGTCGCCCTGCTGCTGGTCACCGAGGTCGACTACCGCAACGGCCACCGCCACGACGTGCCGGCGCTCGCCGCCGCGGCGCACGCCGCCGGCGCCCGGGTCGTGGTCGACCTCGCGCACTCCACCGGCGCGCTCGACGTGGACCTGCCCGGCTGGGGCGTCGACGGCGCCGTCGGCTGCACCTACAAGTACTGCAACGGTGGCCCGGGCTCCCCCGGGTACCTGTGGCTGCACCCCCGCCACGACGTGCAGACCCCGCTTCGAGGCTGGTTCGGGCACGCGGCGCCGTTCGACTTCGCCCCCGACTACGTCGCCGCGCCGGCGGCCGCACGCTTCCTCGACGGGACCCCGCCGGTGCTGTCGATGGCCGCGCTCGAGGCCGCCCTCGACCTGTTCGACGGCGTGGACCCGGCCGCGCTGGCGGCCAAGGCCCGCGACCTCACGGAGCGCTTCGTCGCGCTGGTCGACGCGCGCTGCACCCCCGAGACGCTCGGCGGCGAGCCCGGCGTGACGGTCGTGTCGCCCCGGGACCCGGCCCGGCGCGGCGCGCAGGTGGCGCTGCGCCACGAGCACGCGTACCCGGTGATGTCCGCCCTGGTCTCGCGCGGTGTCATCGGCGACCACCGACCCCCGGACCTGCTGCGGTTCGGGTTCGCGCCGGCGGTGGTGCGACACGCCGACGTGGAGCGAGCCGTCGACGTCCTCGTCGAGGTGCTGGCCACCCGCGCGTGGGACACCCCGGAGCACCACCGGCGCGCCACCGTCACCTGAGGGTCGTCTGCGCCACCTCGCGGGACCGAACGTGTGCGGCGGCGCGCCCCGCGCCGCGTCCCGCTCCCTCCCCGAGGTCGCCGCCGTGACCTGGCTGCTGGCCGTGCAGGCCGCCGTGACCCTGTTCCTCGCCGGGCTGATCTGGACCATCCAGGTCGTGCACTACCCCCTGTTCGCCGGGGTCGGCGACGAGCAGTTCGTCGCGTACGAGGCCGCCCACAACGCCCGGATCACGTGGCTGATCGTCGTGCCGTGGGCCGTGCAGGGCCTCACGACCGCCGCGGTGCTGCTCGCGCCGCCAGCCGGCGTGCCGCGGTGGATGGCGCTCGTCGGCGCGGCGCTCGCGGCCACGACCGTGCTGGTCACCGTCGCGATGTCGGTGCCACAGCACGTCGTGCTGGCCGACGGCTTCGACGCGGCCGCGCACGCCCGGCTCGTCGGCACCAACTGGCTGCGCACCCTCGCGTGGACGGGCCACGGCGTGCTCGCGCTCGTGATGCTCGTCGCCCACGTGCGCACGCCGTCGGCCTGAGCCGACCGCCGGCGCGGCGAGGGCGGCGCGTCAGCCGAGGGTGATCGCGCGGCCCTCGAGCGCACCGATCCGCTCGACGATGGTCGCCAGCACGTCGTCGGGGACGTCCGAGTCGAGGCTGAGTGCCATGATCGCCTCGCCGCCGGCGGCCGAGCGACCGACCTGCGCGGCGGCGATGTTCACGCCCGCCTCGCCGAACCCGGTGCCGACCGTGCCGATGACGCCCGGCCGGTCCGAGTAGCGGAAGAACGCCATGTGCGCGGTCGGCTCGACGTCGACGGGGGTGTTCCACACCTCGGTGAGCCGCTCGCGCTGGCCCGGCAGGATCGTGCCGGAGACCCGCACGACCCGACCGTCGGCGGTGGTGCCCCACACGCGCAGCAGCGAGACGTAGTCGTCGGAGTGGCCCTCGCTGACCTCGCGGGTGGTGACGCCGCGGTCGGTGGCGAGCAGCGGCGCGTTGACGAACGTCACCGGTTCGGCGACGACCGGGGCGAGCACGCCCTTGAGCACCGACAGGCCGAGCACGCGGCAGTCGGCCTCGGCGAGCGCCCCGTGGTACTCGATGGTGACGTCCGTCACGGCGCCGTCGGCCAGCGCCGTGAACAGCATCCCGAGCTTCTCGCCGAGCGCGAGGAACGGCTTGACGACGTCGTCGATCGGGCCGCCCTGCACGTTCACGGCGGAGGGCACGAACTCGCCGGCGAGCGCGAGGTTCACGGCCTCGGCCACCTGCGTGCCGGCCTTGTCCTGCGCCTCCTCGGTCGACGCGCCGAGGTGCGGCGTGACGATGCAGTTCGACAGCCCGAACAGCGGCGACTCGGTGGTCGGCTCGACCGCGAAGACGTCCAGCGCCGCCCCGGCGATGGTGCCTGCCCTGAGGGCCTCGGCGAGGTCCGCCTCGACGATGATCCCACCACGGGCGACGTTGACGATGCGGGCGGTCGGCTTCATCGTCGCCAGCCGCTCGGCGTCGAGGAGCCCGAGGGTCTCCTTGTTCTTGGGCAGGTGCACGGTCAGCACGTCCGCGACGCGCAGCACCTCGTCGACCGTGTCCAGCAGCTCCACGCCCATCCGCGCGGCCCGGTCGGGCGCGATGAAGGGGTCGTAGGCGACGAGCTTCATCCCGAACGCGTTGCAGCGCTGCGCCACGAGCGCGCCGATGCGGCCGAGGCCCAGCACGCCGAGGACCTTGCCGTGCAGCTCGGTGCCGTTCCACTTCGAGCGCTCCCAGGCACCCTGCTGTAGCGCGGCGTTCGCCTGGGGGATGTTGCGGGCGAGCGAGAGGATCATCGCCACGGTGTGCTCGGCCGCCGAGATGATGTTGGACTGCGGCGCGTTGCACACGATGACGCCGGCGCGGGTCGCGGCGTCGATGTCGACGTTGTCGAGCCCGACCCCGGCGCGGCCGATGACCTTCAGCTCGGTCGCGGCGGCGATGACGTCGGCGTCGATGGTCGTGGCGGAGCGCACCACGATGCCGTGGTAGGCCGGCGCGACCTCGAGCAGCTCGCCCTTGGACAGGCCGGTCTTGACGTCGACGTCGTGGCCGCCCTCCGACAGGGCGGCGATGCCGGACTCGGCGAGGGCGTCGGCGACGAGGATCTTCACGTGGGAGCCTTGTGCGGGCACGGGAGCGGGAGCGGGAGCCGCCGATGGTACGACCGCGCCGGCGGCGGCCGGCAAACCCGCCGGGTGCGAACGGTGCGGCGCGTGCGGTGGTCAGCCGTCGCTGCGCGGCAGGAGGTGCTCGGGGGGCGGCTCGTCCGCGGTGTTCACCATCGCCGGCGTGAACCGACCGACGTAGCCGAGCAGCGCGTCCTCGACGTGGGAGTGGAACCGCATGGCCCGCACGGCGTCGGCCATGTGGTGGGCCCAGTGCAGCGCCGCGGTCGGGGTGATCGGGAACGGCAGGTGTCGCCGGCGCAGCATCGGGTGGCCGCGCTCCTCGTCGTAGGTCCGCGGCCCACCCCAGTACTGGGCGAGGAACAGCGCGAGCGCGCGCTTGCCCGGCTCGAGGTCGTCGGGGTACATCGGCCGCAGCAGCGGGTCGGCCTCGACCCGCTCGTAGAACGCGTCGACCAGGGCGACGAAGGCGTCTGTCCCGCCGGCGAGCTCGTACACGCTCGGGCCGTCGGGGCCCTCGGGGAAGCGTGGGTCGACCTCGGTCACGGGTGGTTCTGCGGCTCGGGGGCGGCGGGGGCGTCGGGAAGCGCCAGCTCGTAGAACGCGACGTCGAGGTAGCGGCCGAACTTGCGACCCGCCTCCGTCAGGGTGCCGCGGTGCACGAACCCGACGCGCTCGTGGAACCTGACCGACCGGTCGTTGGGCAGCGCGATGACCGAGTACAGCCGGTGGAAGTCCCCCGCCTCGAGCCGCGACCGCAGCGCGTCGAACAGCGCCCGCCCCACGCCACCGGCGGTCGTGTCGGGCGCCACGTAGATGGACAGCTCGACGCTCGGGTCGTAGGCGGGCTTGGGACGGAACGGCTGGGTCTCGACGTAGCCCTCGACCCGGCCGCCGCGCTCCGCGACGAGCAGGTGGTACGGCCCGCGCTCGACGTGCTCGTCGAAGCGCTTCGTCCACTCCGCCGGCGTGCGGACCTGCGTGTTGAACGTCGTGGTCGTGTTCAGCACGTAGTGGGTGTAGATCGCCGCGACGGCCGGCAGGTCGGCCCGGATGGCGTCGCGGACCGTGACGTCGGCGACGTCGGGCGTCTCGGGAGCGCTGGCCACGGCGGTCAGTACAGCCCGGCCGGGCGGAAGCGCTCGTCCCACAGCCGCATCGCGTACTTGTCGCTCATCCCTGCCACGTGGTCCACGGCCGCCTGCACGTCGTCGGAGTCGGGCACACGGTACGACGCGGGGACCTCCTCGGGGTGCGCGACGAACCAGTCGACGAGGTCCCGCACGACCCGCAGCGCCTTCTCGGCCTGCGCCACCGCCTCGGGGCGCAGGTAGACGCGGTCGAACATCCAGCCGCGCAGGTCGTGCATCACCTCGAGCCGGGCGTCGTCCATCGTCACCTCGCCGGCGGCGAGCGACGACTCGATGACGGCCTCGACCATCGACGCGATCCACTGCCGGCCCGGCTCCCCGAACGTGGCCCGGACGTGCACCGGCAGCTCGTCGGGCGTGATGACGCCGACCCGGATCGCGTCGAGCGCGTCGTGCGAGAGGTACGCGATGCGGTCCGCGAAGCGGCACACCATCCCCTCGGCGGTGAACGGCGGCGGGTCGTTGCGCCACGACGACTGGCGGATGCCGTCGCGGGTCTCGGCGGTGAGGTTCAGCGGCTCGAGCACGTCCGCGACGCGCACCCCGTGGACCGCGTGCTGCCAGCCGCCCGGCAGGTAGCTCTCGAGCGCGTCCTCGCCGGTGTGCCCGAACGGGGAGTGCCCGATGTCGTGACCGAGGCAGATCGCCTCGGTCAGGGGCTCGTTCAGCCCGAGCGCCACCGCGATGGCGCGACCGACCTGCGCGACCTGCAGGGTGTGCGTCATCCGGGTGACGAGGTGGTCCCCGTCCGGGTTCAGGAACACCTGCGTCTTGTGCTTCAGCCGCCGGAACGCCTTGGAGTGCAGGATGCGGTCACGGTCACGCTCGAAGGCGGTCCGGTACGGGTCCGGCGGCTCGGCGGTGGCGCGCCCACGGCTCTGGTCGGCCTTGGCCGCGAGCGGGGCGAGGCGCTCGTGCTCCTCCCGCTCGCGGACCTCGCGGGTGCGGTGCTGCAGCGGTGCGGTCACGCGGGCTCCTGTCGGCAGGGCCCTTCGTACCCCACCGGAGGGCGTCAGTCGGTCTTCGGCTCGGGGCGGGCTGACCGAGGGCGGCCGCCCTGCCTCGCCGAAGCGAGCGGGCCAACGGCGTCAGTCGGTCTTCGGCTCGGGGCGGCCGACGTGCCCGTCGAAGCCGTGGCCGCGGCGGGGGACCAGGACGCTGCGGGTGAACTCGCACACGACCGTGCCGTCCTGCTTGTAGCCGATGGTCCGTACCTTCACGATCCCGCGGTCCGGCTTCGACCGCGACTCGCGCTTCTCGAGGACCTCGGTCTCCGAGTAGATCGTGTCGCCGTGGAACGTCGGGTTCGCGTGCTTGAGGCTCTCGATCTCGAGGTTCGCGATGGCGCGACCCGACACGTCCGGCACGGACTGCCCGAGCACGATCGAGTAGACGAGGTTGCCGACCACCATCGCCTTGCCGTGCGGCGTCGCCGCGGCGGCGTAGTTGTCGTCCGAGTGCAGCGGGTGCTGGTTCATCGTGATCGAGCAGAAGAGGATGTCCTCCGCCTGCGTGATCGTCTTCCCGGGCCAGTGCTTGTAGACGTCCCCGACCTCGAAGTCCTCGAGGTAGCGGCCGAAGTCGGCGGTGGGCATCGCGGGTGCTCCGTGTGGGTGGCGGGTGGGAGGGTCGCATCCTGTCGGGGCGCCCCGCGCCGGTGCAAGCCGACCACCGGCCGGGTCCTCGGTTCGTGGGGCACGGGGACCCGCAACTAGCGTCCGCGCTGCCGCCCCCGGCCACCGACGCCCTCCGCCCGCCGACGAGGACACCCACGTGCGCTCGCCCAAGGACTTCTTCCGCCCGCTCGCCATCGGCGCCCCCGAGCCGCTGACCGAGATCCCCTTCCGCCCCTCGCGGTCGATCCACTTCTTCGACCCGAGCAACGAGAAGATGGTCGCCAAGGTCCCGGCCATGGCGGAGCAGGCCGACGTGCTGCTCGGCAACCTCGAGGACGCGATCCTCGTGGACAACAAGGAGGCCGCCCGACAGGGCCTCGTGCAGGTCAGCCGGGACAACCCGGGGCTCGGCGGCCCCGACGCCACCACCCAGCTGTGGACCCGGGTCAACGCGCTCGACTCCCCGTGGGTCCTCGACGACGTCACCACGCTGGTGACCGAGATCGGCGCCAACCTCGACGTGATCATGGTCCCCAAGGTCGAGGGCGCCGAGGACATCCACTACCTCGACCGGCTCGTCGCCCAGCTCGAGGCGCGCGCCGGGCTGGACCGCCCGATCCTCTTCCACGCCATCCTCGAGACCGCCCGCGGGGTCGCGAACGTCGAGGAGATCGCGCTCGCCTCGCCGCGGATGCAGGGCATCTCGCTCGGCCCGGCCGACCTCGCCGCGAGCCGGCGGATGAAGACCACCCGCGTCGGTGGCGGCCACCCCGGCTACCTCGTGCGGCAGGACCCCGTCGAGGCCGGCGTGTTCGAGGACGAGCGCCGCGCCACCGCCCAGCAGGACCTGTGGCACTACACCGTCTCCCGCATGGTGGACGCCTGCGCGCTCGCGGGGATCCTCCCCTACTACGGCCCGTTCGGCGACATCAAGGACGTCGTCGCCTGCGAGGACCAGTTCCGCAACGCCTACCTGCTCGGCTGCGTCGGCACCTGGACGCTGCACCCGGTGCAGATCGACATCGCGCGACGGGTGTTCTCCCCGGAGCCCGCCGAGGTGGCCTGGGCGAAGCAGGTCGTCGACGCCATGGGCGAGACCGGCGCCGGCGCCGTCATGATCGATGGGAAGATGCAGGACGACGCGACCTACAAGCAGTGCCAGGTCGTGCTCGACCTCGCCCGCCGGCTCGCCGCCCGCGACGCCGAGCTCGCCGCCGCCTACGACCTCTGACCGCACCGCGACCCACGAGGCCCCGACGATGACCGCCGCACCCGAACCCGCCGACGACCTCCGCCCCCGCCGCAGCGTCCTCTACATGCCGGGCGCGAACGAGCGCGCCCTCGAGAAGGCCCAGGGCCTCGACGCCGATGCGCTGATCCTCGACCTCGAGGACGCCGTCGCCCCCGACGCCAAGGAGGAGGCGCGTGCCCGCGTCTGCGCCGCGGCGGCCTCCGGCGCCTACGGGCACCGAGAGGTGACCATCCGCGCCAACGGCATCGGCACGCGCTGGCACGACGACGACGTGACCGCCATCGCCACCTCCGGCGCCGCGGCGATCGTCGTCCCCAAGGTCGACACCCGGGCGGACGTGGAGCGCGTCGACGCGGCGCTGCGCGCTGCCGGCGCACCGGCGGAGCTCGCCGTCTGGGCGATGCTCGAGACGCCGCTCGCCGTCGCGAACGCCGTCGAGATCGCGTCGCACCCCCGCCTGGCCGTGCTGGTCATGGGCACCAACGACCTCGTCAAGGAGCTGCGCGCCGAGCACGTCCCCGGCCGCGCGCCGCTGCAGTACGGGCTGTCGGCGTGCGTCACCGCGGCGCGCATCGCCGGCAAGGTCATCCTCGACGGGGTCTTCAACGACCTCGACGACGCCGACGGCTTCGAGGCGGAGTGCGTCCAGGGCCGACGGCTCGGGTTCGACGGCAAGACGCTGATCCACCCGAAGCAGCTCGAGCCGTGCAACCGCACCTGGGCGCCGACCGACGAGGCGGTCGCCCACGCCGAGAAGGTCATCGCCGCCTTCGAGGAGGCCGAGCGCGAGGGCCGCGGCGTCGTCACCGTCGACGGGCGCATGATCGAGAACCTGCACGTCGAGCAGGCCCGCCGCACGCTCGCCGTCGCCGAGGCGATCGCGGCGCGCGGCTGAGCCGCGTCAGGCGAGGTCGCCGCGGGCCTCGTGCTCGGCGACGACGGTCGCGTGGTCCGGCGCGGTCCCACCGAGCCGGGCCGGCTGCCACCAGTCGTCGCCGGGCACCGGGGTGTCGGGGTAGCGCGCCATGCACTCCTCGAGCAGCTCCCGCATGGCCGCCTCGAGGCGGGACGTGACCTCGGCCGGGTCGTCGTCGGGGCCGACGTGGAACGGCTCGCCGTAGGCGACCTCGACCGGGAGCCGGAAGCGCCACTGCCGCGGGCGGCCCTTGGTCATGAAGCGCTGGCTGCCCCAGTTCGCGCTCGGCACGATCGGCACGCCCGCCTGCTGGGCGATGCGGACGGCCCCCGTGCGCAGCGGCAGCAGCTCGAACGACCTCGAGATGGTCTGCTCCGGCGCGATGAGGACGAGCTCACCGGCCTCGAGGAACGAGATCGCCTCGTCGAGCGCCTGGGCGCGGGCCGTGCGATCGCCCCGCCCGACCGGGATCATCTTCGCCGTCTTCGCGAGCCAGCCGATGACGGGCCACGAGAACAGCTCGCGCTTCACCAGGAACCGCGGCCGGCGCCCCTCGGCGACGAGCGGGAGGCCCGTCACGAACGCGTCGGTGTACGAGATGTGGTTGAACGCGAGGATCGCGGCGCCCGGCGGCACGTGCTCCATGCCGGTGACGCGCCAGCGCCAGCGCTGGACGCCGGCCAGGAACAGCCGGATGGTGCCGGCGACGAGCCGGTAGGCGAACTCACTCTTGAGACGGTCCATGGGGCGGGACGGTAGCCGGCGGCCCCGCCCCTCCCCCACCGTCCGTCAGGCGCCGGCGCCGCCGAGCCGGCTGCCGCGTTCGAGCAGCCGCGACAGCACCACCGTGGAGCGGGTCTGGGTCACGAAGTCCTCGTCCCGGATGGCCTCGAGGGTCCGCTCGAGGTGCGCGGTGTCCTCGACGCGCACGTGGACCAGCGCGTCGGCCTCCCCCGTGACGGTGTAGGCGGCGACCACCTCCGGGTGCTTGGCCAGCGCGGTGCGGATGCGGTGCGGCGGCGTCCGGCCGATCGCGAACAGCTCGACGAACGCCTCGGCGCCCCAGCCGACCGCCCGCGGGTCCACGACCGCCGAGAAGCCCTCGATGACGCCCTCGTCGAGCAACCGGTCGACGCGACGCTTCACCGCCGGCGCGGACAGCCCGACGAGCTCACCGATCTCGCGATAGCTCGCGCGCCCCTCTTCGCTCAGGGACGCAACGATCCGACGGTCGATGTCATCCATGCGCAACGAAGTGCTCCTCGAACGGTGATGGAGCAACGGTAGCGGAGGGTCGGGGGGCCGTACCGTCGTCCCCGCACCTCGCGTCGTCCTCCCGGCGTGTCCGCCGGCGGTCGACGCCCGTCCTCGCGTCACCCCGACGCTCGTCGACCTCGTCCGAGCCGAGACCCCGAGAGGAGGCCGTCCATGCAGCGCGTGGCCCGCCCGCGGCACTACCTGATGTGCCCGCCCACCCACTTCGCCGTCACCTACGCCATCAACCCGTGGATGGATCCCGACGCCGGCGTCGACGTCGAGCTCGCCCTGGTGCAGTGGACCACCCTCGCGGACGCGTACCGGATGCTCGGCCACCGCGTGGACACGATCACCCCGGTCGAGGGGCTGCCCGACATGGTGTTCGCGGCCAACGGCGCCGTGGTGATCGACGGCATCGCCCTCGGATCGCGGTTCCGCCACCCGGAGCGGGCCGCGGAGGCCGACCACTACGCCGACTGGCTGCGCGCCAACGGCTTCCCCCGCGTCCACCTGCCCGAGCACACCATCGAGGGCGAGGGCGACCTGCTGGTCTCCGACGACGTCGTGCTCGCCGGCACCGGCTTCCGCACCGACGTCGCCGCCCACCGCTGGGTCGCCGACGTGACCGGCCGCGAGGTCGTCAGCCTCGAGCTCGTGGACCCGCGCTACTACCACCTCGACACCGCGCTGTGCGTCCTCGACCGCACCACCATCGCGTACCTGCCGGAGGCGTTCTCCGACGCCGGCCGCGAGGAGCTCGCCCGCCGCTACCCGGACGCGGTGCTCGTGCACCCCGACGACGCCGCGATCCTCGCCTGCAACGCCGTGTCCGACGGGCGCAACGTGGTCATCCCCGCCGGCACGACGCGCTTCGCCGACGACCTCGCCGACCGGGGCTTCTCCCCGATCGAGGTCGACCTGTCCGAGCTGCTGAAGGCCGGGGGCGGCCCGAAGTGCTGCACCCTGGAGATCCGACCGGTCCCGGCGGTCGCCGAGGGCCGCGACGACGTCGCACAGGAGGTCCCCGCGTGAGCACCGACACGACCACCGAGTCGATCGCGACCCGCGAGGCGCGCGTCGCCGCGCTCGACGCCCACACGGCCCACAACTACCACCCGCTGCCCGTGGTGATCGCAGCCGCGGACGGCGGCTGGGTCACCGACGTGGACGGCCGTCGCTACCTCGACGCCCTCGCCGGGTACTCGGCCCTGAACTTCGGCCACGCCAACCCGCGGCTGGTCGCCGCGGCCCGCGAGCAGCTGGAGCGCCTCACGCTCACCAGCCGCGCCTTCTACCACGACCGCTTCGCCGAGTTCTGCGAGGGCCTCGCGGCGCTCTGCGGCATGGACGTCGTCCTGCCCATGAACACCGGGGCCGAGGCGGTCGAGACGGCCATCAAGACCGCTCGCCGCTGGGGGTACCGCGTCAAGGGTGTCCGCGCCGACCAGGCCACCATCGTCGTCGCGGAGGGCAACTTCCACGGCCGCACCACCACCATCGTCGGTTTCTCGACCGACCCGGACGCGCAGGCCGACTTCGGCCCCTTCACGCCCGGGTTCCGCCACGTCCCCTACGGCGACGCCGAGGCGCTCGAGGCGGCGATGGACGAGACCGTCGTCGCCGTCCTGATCGAGCCGATCCAGGGCGAGGCCGGCGTGCTCATCCCCCCGGACGGCTACCTGCGTGCGGTGCGCGAGACCTGTGACCGCCACGGCGTGCTGTTCGTCGCGGACGAGATCCAGTCGGGCCTCGGCCGCACCGGCCGCACCTTCGCCTGCGAGCACGAGGGCGTCACGCCCGACCTGTACGTGCTCGGCAAGGCGCTGGGTGGCGGGGTCGTCCCCGTGTCCGCCGTGGTCGGCCGGCGGGACGTCATGGACGTGTTCACGCCCGGCTCGCACGGCTCCACGTTCGGCGGCAACCCGCTGGCGTGCGCGGTCGGCGCCGAGGTCGTGGCGATGCTGACCACCGGCGAGTGGCAGGAGCGCGCCGGCCGGCTCGGCGAGCGGCTCGCCGCCGGGCTCGCGACGCTCCCGCGGGAGCACGTCGCCGGGTTCCGGGTCCGCGGCCTGTGGGCCGGGGTGGACCTCGCCGGCGGCCTGCGCGCCCGCACCGTGTGCGAGCGGATGCTGGAGCTCGGCGTGCTGGCGAAGGACACCCACGAGACCACGGTGCGCCTCGCGCCGCCCCTGACGATCTCGGAGGACGACGTCGACCTGCTCGTCGAGACGCTGCGACAGGCCATCGCGGACGTCACCGCCGGCTGACCCACCGACGTCCCACGGACCGACGCCCGGGCGGGCTCAGCTCGCCCGGGCGTCGCCGTCGTCCGGTCCGTCCGCGTCCGGGCGTGCGCCGTCGGGATGGGTGCGGCGCCACTCGGCGGCGAGCTCGTCGAGGTACTCCCGCGCCGCGTCGGGCGTCGGGGCCCCGCCGCCGTACCGCGCCGGGACCCACCAGGCGCCAGCGGGGGTCCCGTCGGGGTAGCTGCGCACGGCGTCGTCGAGCAGCGCCGCGACGGCGGTGCGCAGCTCGTGGGTGACCTCGACGGGATCGTCGTCCGGCGTCGGGTGCAGCGGCGCGCCGTAGGCGACGGTGACGGGCAGCCGCCACGACCAGCGCGGCAGGCGGCCCACCGTGTGGAACCGGTGGCTGCCCCAGGTCGCGGCCGGCACGAGCGGGACGCCGGCGGCCGCGGCCATCCGCGCCGCGCCGGTCTTGAACTCCATCAGCTCGAACGCCGGGGAGATGGTCTGCTCGGGCAGCACCAGCACGTGCTCGCCGCCCCGCAGCGCCGTGACCGCGGAGCGCAGGGCGTCGGCGCCGGCTCCGCGGTGCACGGGGATGTGCTCCGCCCGGCGCATCAACCACCCGAAGACGGGCGTGCGGAACAGCGACTCCTTGGCGAGGATCCGCAGCGGCCGACCGTGGGCGTAGTAGCCGTGGCGCCCGACGGTGAAGAAGTCCCAGAACGAGTCGTGGTTGGCCGCGAGGACGGCACCGCTGGTGGCCGGCAGGTGCTCGGCCCCTCGGACGTCGAAGCGCCAACGCTGCACGTGGAAGGTGGAGAAGGCGACCCCCGCGGCGAAGCGGTAGACGGGGCTCGCGTCCGGCACGCGCGGATCGGGGTTCGGTCGGTACACGCACGTCCTCGTGTGGGTCGTCGGCGGGGGGCTGGTCGCTCAGCCGGCCGCGCGCTCCTCGCCGTGGTCACGGCCGCCGGCGGCGCGCCGGAGCCTACGCCGACGCAGCACGTCGTCGTGCGGTGGCGCCCCGCCCCCGAGGCGCGCCGGCACCCACCACGCGCCGGCGGGCGCCCCGTCGGGGTAGCGCGCCTGCACCTCGTGCAGCATCGTCTCCATGGTGCGGCGCACCCGCTCGGTCACCTCGACGGGGTCGTCGTCGGGAGCGACGTGGATCGGCTCGCCGAACCGGACCTCGACCGGGATCCGCCACGCACGGCGCAGCCGGATCGGGTGCCCGGTCGTCACAAGCCGGTGGCTCCCCCACGACACGCTCGGCACGATGGGCACCCCGGCGAGCTGGGCCATGCGCGCGGCGCCGGTCCGGAAGGGCAGCAGCTCGAACGACTCGCTGATGCCGCCCTCGGGGGCCACCATCACGAGGTCGCCCCGCTCGAGGGCGACGATGGCGTCGCGCAGCGCCCCGGCCCGTCCGCCGTGCGAGCCCCGGTCGACCGGGACGGCGTTCGCGAACCGCGGGACCCAGCCGAAGGCGCGGCTGTCCCACAGCTCCCGCAGCGCGAGGAAGCGGACGTCACGCCCGAGCCGTCGGTAGACGTCCCACATCGTGACCAGGTAGTCGACGTGGCTGGTGTGGTTCCACGTGATGACCGCGCCGCCCTCGACGGGCACGTCGCGCAACCCCTCGGTGGTCACCCGCCACCGCATCGTGGACACGAGCACGATCACGATGCGCGCGACGATCCGGAACCCGAGCGGGACCGGTCGGCGGGACCGCCGACCGTCGTCGTCCCCGCGCCTGCGCACCGCGTCTCCTCGCACCGTCACCGAGCGGTCCCGCCTCGTTCGGCGGCCGACCCGGGCCGGCCTGCCCGACGGTGTCCCGCGGCAGCCTGCCGGTCCTCGGTCGTGAGCCTACGGCAGGCGACGCCCCCGTTCCGCGGGGCGAGTTCTCGGGTTCTGGGTGCACCGGGGGTCGGCAGGTGGAACCATCGGCACCACGACCGAGGAGGACCGCGTGGCGCTCTGGACCGTGGCGATCGCCGTGAACGTCGTCATCGCGATCGCCTACCTGGCCATCTCGCTGACGATCGCCCGGGGCGTGCACGCGAGCGCCCAGTGGCGCAGCAACCCGCTCGCGGTCGCCACCGCGTTGATCTTCCTGTCCTGCGCGGTCGGCCACGCCGCGCACGCCGAGCACCTCCTGCTCCCCTCGACGGCCGAGGCCGCCCGGCAGGTCTACGACGTGCACCTCACCCTCGTGGACGTGGTCACGGCCGTCATCGGGGTGCGGTACTGGATGCTGCGCGGCCAGCTCCCGGAGCTGACCCGGGGCCCGGCGATCTTCGCCGACCTCGCCGAGCGCCGGCGGCAGGCCCTGGACCTGCAGGACCACGTCGTCCAGCAGCTCGTCACGGCGAAGCTCGCCCTGGAGCTCGGACGGCCGCAGGAGGCGGAGGCCGCGCTCGAGGCCGGCATCGACGCGAGCCGCGGGTTCGTCAGCGAGCTCCTCGGGGACCCGGCACGCGTCCCGGCCGAGCTCCGGATCGGCGCGGGTCGTCGGGCCGCGGGGACGGGCGGGTGATGCGTCGCGCCCTCATCGTCGACGACGCGGCGCCGCTGCGGCTGCTGCTGCGCCACCTGCTGCAGGAGACCGGTCGGTACGAGGTGGTCGCCGAGGCCGGGACCGGCACCGAGGCCGTGGAGGCCGTTCGCGCCCACCACCCCGACGTCGTCCTGCTCGACCTGTCGATGCCCGTGATGGACGGGCTCACCGCGCTGCCGCTGATCAGGGAGGCGTCTCCGACCACCCGGGTCGTCGTGCTCACCGGGTACGCGGCCACGTCGGCGAGGTCGGCCGCGCTCGCCGCCGGCGCGGACGGGTTCGTCGAGAAGGGCACGCGCCCGGCCGCGATCCTCGCCGCGCTCGACGAGGCGATGGAGGACACCGCCCCGCGTCC
This sequence comes from Actinomycetes bacterium, assembly GCA_046566145.1. GTDB lineage: Bacteria > Actinomycetota > Nitriliruptoria > Nitriliruptorales > Nitriliruptoraceae > JBKHXF01. The sequence continues at coordinate 50,281 of JBKHXF010000025.1, read as the reverse complement.
GGGTGCAGCCGACCGCGCGATCCGTCCCCAGCAGGTCGTCATGGACCCGATCGCGGTCGTCGGCCAGCTCGCGCACGACCTGCGCTCCCCGCTGCTGGCCGCGAACGGCCTCGTCAGGCTGCTCGACGCGCGGGTGCGGCAGGACGAACGCCTCGCCGACGTCCTCGAGCTCACGGCCCACGCGGTCCAGGCCCTCACGCGCGCGGAGGACCTCCTCGACGCGACGCTGCGGTACGTGCGGGAGGGACTCGACGCGTCCCAGCTCACGGACGTCGGCGTCGGGCCCGTCGTCGAGGCGCTGCTCGACGAGGTGGCGACGGGCCACCCGGGGGTCGCCGTGCACGTGGACGTCCGCGGCTCGGTGCGGGCGGAGCCGGCCGCGCTCAGCCGCGTGCTGGGCAACCTGCTCCGCAACGCGGCGAGCTACGCCGGACGCGGGGTCGAGGTGCTGGTGACGGACGCACCGGACGACCACCTCCGCATCAGCGTCGTCGACCGGGGCCCCGGCTTCAGCGACGCGGACGCCGACCGCCTCTTCACCCTGTTCGCGCGCGGGTCCGCGTCGGCCGGTCGGAGCGGCAGCGGGATGGGGCTGGCCGTGTCGGCCAAGCTCGTCGAGCGGATGGGGGGCCGGTTGTGGGCCGAGAACCGGCCCGGCGGTGGGGCCGCCTTCCACGTCGAGCTGCCGGCCGGGGAGAGCTCGGACCACCCCGGGGAGCGTGCCGTGGCTCCGGGTCCGGTGTCGTGACCGCAGGCTCGGTGACCCCCGGACCGTCGCCGGCGCCGGGTCAGACGACCCGCTGCATCCGGAGCTTCGACCCGTCCGTGATCGAGCGCGAGCCGCGGGCCAGCGAGATCGTGCCCGAGCGGACCATCTCCCGGATCCCGTAGGGCTCGAGCAGCTCGACCATCGCCTCGAGCTTCGCCGGCGCGCCGGCCGCCTCGATCGTCAGCGAGTCGTGGTCGACGTCGACGATCTTCGCGCGGAAGACGTCGGCGAGCTCGATGATCTGGCTGCGCGTGGTCGGGTCCGCGGACACCTTGACCAGCTGCATCTCCCGCTCGACGGAGTCGTCCGGGTCGAGCTCGACGATCTTGAGCACGTGGACGAGCTTGTTGAGCTGCTTGACGATCTGCTCGAGCTGGACGGCCTCGGTGCCCACGACGATGGTGAGCCGGGAGACGCGTGCGTCCTCCGTCGGGCCGACCGCGAGCGAGTGGATGTTGTAGCCCCGGCGAGCGAACATCCCCGCGATGCGGGTCAGGACGCCCGGCTTGTTCTCCACCAGGACGGACAGGGTGTGGCGCATCGGTCGGTGCTCCTGCTCTCGGGTGCGGCTCGTGCTCGTCCTCACTCGGCGTCGCGCATCGCCTCACGGGCGCGCAGCTCCTCGACGGACTCGATGAGCTCGTCGTTGCTCGCGCCGGAGGGGACCATCGGGAACACCATCTCGTCGGGGTCGACGCGCAGGTCGATCAGGACGCAGCGGTCCGTGATCTCCTTCGCCTTCTCGAGCACCGTGTGCAGCTCGTCCATGGTCGTGGCGCGGAAGCCCGGGATGCCGTAGGCGTCGGCGAGCTTGACCAGGTCGGGGAGGTCCTGCGGCAGGTGCACCTCGCTCAGGCGGTCGGAGTAGAACAGGTGCTGCCACTGGCGCACCATGCCGAGGAAGCCGTTGTTGACCACGCAGAACACGACGGGGATGTCGTGCTGCACCGCCGCGGCGATCTCCTGGAACGTCATCTGGAAGCAACCGTCGCCGTCGATGGCCACGACGGGTGCGTCCCCGAGCCCGACCTTCGCGCCGATGGCGGCGGGCACCGCGAAGCCCATCGTCCCGAGGCCGCCGGAGTTGATCCACTGGCGCGGGCGGGTGTACGGGATGAGCTGCGACGACCACATCTGGTGCTGACCGACGCCGGCGACGTAGGTCGCCTCGTCGCCCCAGGTCTCGTAGATCGCGCGGATCGCGGTCTGGGGCTTGATGGCGCCCTGCTCGGGCTGGTCGCAGCGCAGCGGGTGGTCCCGCTTCATCGCGTCGAGGTGGGCCCGCCAGGCCGAGGTGTCCGGCCGGGCCGCCGGGTCCTGTTCGAGTCGGTCCCGGGCCGCCTTGACGAGCTGGCCCGTGACGACCTTCGCGTCCCCCACGATGGGCACGTCGACGGCGCGGTTCTTGCCGATCTCGGCGGGATCGACGTCGACGTGGATGACCCGGGCGTGCGGCGCGAACCCGTCGAGCCGGCCCGTGACGCGGTCGTCGAAGCGGGCGCCGAGCGTGACCAGCAGGTCGGTCTCCTGGAACGCCCGGACGGCGGCGTAGTGGCCGTGCATCCCCGGCATCCCGACCCACAGCGGGTGCGTGTCGGGGAAGACCCCCCGGGCCATCAGCGTGGTGACGACGGGGAGCTCGAGGAGCGTCGCGAGCTCGAACAGCTCCTCTGCCGCCCCGGCGCGCACGAGCCCGCCGCCGGCGTAGATGACCGGGCGCTCCGCCTCCGCGATGAGGTCGATGGCCTCGCGCACCATCTTCCCGTGTCCACGCACGGTCGGGCGGTAGCCCGGCAGGTCGATCTGCTCCGGCCAGCGCCACTCGAAGGTCGTGTTGAGCACGTCCTTCGGGATGTCGACGAGCACCGGGCCGGGCCGGCCCGTGGAGGCGATGTGGTACGCCTCCTTGATGGCCGACGGGATCCGCTCGGCGGATGCGACCAGCTCGTTGTGCTTCGTGACCGGCATCGTCATGCCGGTGATGTCGGCCTCCTGGAACGCGTCGGTCCCGATCGCCGTCGAGGCGACCTGCCCGGTGATGGCGAGCACGGGCACCGAGTCCATGTGCGCGTCGGCCAGCCCGGTCACGAGGTTCGTGGCCGCCGGACCCGAGGTCACGATGCAGACGCCGACCCGACCCGTCGCGTGCGCGTAGCCCTCGGCAGCGTGGATCGCGCCCTGCTCGTGCCGGACGAGGACGTGCCGGAGACCGGCCTCGATCAGCGGGTCGTACGCCGGGAGGATCGCCCCGCCGGGGTAGCCGAACACGACGTCGACCCCGAGGTGCTCGAGGCTCATCATCACGGCCTGGGCGCCCGTCACCTGCATCTGTGCTGTCCCTCGTCGTGCGCGGCCCCGTCGAGCGGGGCCGGAAGTGGAGAACCTCCCGGGCTCCGGGAGGTTCGCGCGTGTCCGACCGGAGCGGGCACGCGCTACGTGACGACGACGAGGACGACCTTCCGGCGGGCACGCACCCGGCGGGAGGTCGAGGGCTCGAGGCGGTCGCGCAGCACGGGTGCTCCTGGAGGTCGTCCGCCGTGCGCGTGGGGCGCGCAGACGGTGGCCGCAGGGTGGCGCGTCACCGGGGGTGCGTCAAGTCGCCCGGGCGAGGTCGCGTCGTCCCGTTGCGCAGGTCCTCCGGGCCCGTCCCGGCCGGGCCGTCGGCGGGGCGCCTCGCCGCCGGCGCGGGGTGCAGCGCGACGCCGAGGAGCACCTCGATCCGGGGGACGAGCTGGTCGAGCTCCTGTCGCAGCGCCACGAGCTCGGCGGGCCGCCGGCGCAGCAGACGACGCCAGCCACGCTCGCGCCCCTCCAGCGCGCTGATCCGACCGGAGACCCAGCGCCGGCGGGCTGCCAGCCGGCGCAGCTGCAGGTCGGCGTCGGAGCGACACCGGGAGGAGCACACCGCCGGCGCAGGGGCGGCGACGGGGTGCAGGCAGATGATGCAGCTCAACGCTCGGTCCAGACCGTCGGGGGTGGACGGCCGGGAGGGCACGCCCACCCGGACGTACCCACGCGTCCGCAGGCCGAACCGGTCCGAACGGACACCGCACGACCGTGGGCGGTGCGGCCGTCACGACCCCCTACCGTGGGGGATCCCCGACCGATGGGTCACACCCACTGCCCGACGACACCCGACGCACCGTCATCGAGGTCCCGGCCGACGCCGCCGGGGTCGACGCCGCACGCATCGCGGTGCTCACCGCGCTGCGCGACCGCGTGGGCCACGACCGGCTCGATGCCCTGCGCGTCGCCCTGGACGAGGTCTGCGAGCTGCTCGTGGCCGGGGACGGCGACGCCCCGTTGACCTGCACCGTCCGGTCGTCGGTGGCGCGGACCGACGTCATCTGCGACCGTCGCGCGGTGACCCCCGTCGCGCCACCGCTCGTGCGCCGGCTGCTGGACTCCCTCGTCGACACCGTCGAGGAGGACCGTCGCCCCGACGGCGTCCGGTGGGTCCTCACCCTGCACACGCAGTCCGGCCCGATCGCGCCTCCGCGCCGCGGGTCCGGCCCCCCCGAACGCGAGCCCACACCGTGACCAGATCCGCCGCCCCGTGCGACGGCCTCGCCCCCGAGGCCGCGTCGCTCGTGCGCGAGCACGAGGCCATGGCACGGCGGCTCGCTCGTCGGTTCGACCGTGGGCACGGTGACCGGGAGGACCTCGAGCAGGTGGCGCTCGCCGCACTGGTCGCTGCCGCCAGTCGCCACGACCCCGAGCGCGGCGACTTCGCGCCCTACCTCGCCGCGACCGTGCTCGGTGAGCTGCGCCACCACGTGCGCGACAACGCGTGGGTCGTCCGGGTCCCGCGCCGGCTGCAGGAGTCCGCCCTGGAGGTCCGGCGGGCCGCCGAGGACCTGACCCAGACGCTGCGACGCGACCCCACGGTCGCGGAGCTGGCCGAGGCGCTCGGCTGGAGCCCCGACGAGGTCGTCGAGGCGGTCGCGGCGCGCTCGGCGTCGCGGGCCCGCGCCGTCGTCGAGGACGGTCGCACCCCCGACGCCGAGGAGTCCCTGGAGGACGGCGCGGCGCAACGGCTCGACCTGGCGGATGCCGTCGCGGGGCTCGGGCCGGCGGAGCGGATGCTGCTGCACCTGCGCTTCACGCGTGAGCTCAGCCAGCGCCAGATCGGCGACGAGCTCGGGTGCAGCCAGATGCAGGTGTCCCGCCGGCTCACCGCACTGCTGCGGCGGCTCCGGGCCGACGTGCTCGGTTGAACACAGGAGGAACGGGGACCGTGGGGTCGCAGCCCGACGCGGACGACGAGACGACGAGAGATCGCGAGGACGTGGTGTCCGACATGAACGACCTGCTGGAGGACGTACGCACCGACCTGACCGACGGCGCCGACCTGGCGCTCGCGGCGCAGCTCATCGGCGACGCCCTCCAGCGGCGGATCCGCCGCATCAACCGCTCGCTGCGGCACCTCGAGTCGCGCGCGGACGAGCTCGACGGCGACGACCGCGCGCTGCGCGAACGCATCGGGACGATGCGCGAGCGGACCCGACGGTTCGAGACGGAGATGACGGCGCTCGCACGTCGCCTCGACGCGGACGCCTCGAGCTTCGAGGACGACCTGACCGACCTCGCCGACGGGCTCGACGGCCTCCTGGACTGAGACGGACGCGCCGGCGGTCGGCCGTCAGCCCTCGCGGCCGAGCGCCTTGCGCGTCGCGGCCGCGATGCCGGCGCCGTCGAGGCCGAGCTCGGCGAGGATGCGGTCCGGCTTGCCGTGCGGCAGGTACCCGTCCGGGACCCCGAGCCGCAGGATCGGCGGTGCCTCACGGACCCCGGTGCGCTCGACCAGCCGGTCGGCCACGTAGGCCCCGGCACCCCCGTTGACGAGCCCGTTCTCGACGGTGACGACGAGCGGGTGCCCGGCGGCCGCCGCGAGGAGGTCCGGGTCGACCGGGCGCACGCAGCGAACGTCGTGGACGCTCGCCTCGATGCCGTCCCCCGCGAGGAGGTCGGCGGCCTCGAGGGCCGCGGTCAGCCGGTCGCCGATCGCGAGCAGGGCGACGTCCGCGCCCGATCGCAGGCGCCGCGACCGCAGCCCGTCGCCCGTCTCGCCGTCGACCTCGAGGGCGGCGCCCTTCGGGAAGCGGAGCGAGACCGGGCCGCGCAGGGCGACGGCGTCCTCGAGCATCCGCTCGAGCTCGGCCGCGCTCGACGGGGCCAGCACGGTCATCGTCGGGATGCGCAGGCAGAGCGACAGGTCGAGGATGCCGTGGTGCGACGGGCCGTCGTCGCCGGTGATGCCGGCGCGGTCGAACGCGTACACGACGTGCTCGTCGTGCAGGCCGACGTCCATGTTCGCCTGGTCGAAGGCCCGGGAGAAGAAGGTGGAGTAGACGGCGACGACCGGGACGCGGCCCTCGTGGGCGATTCCGGCGGCCGCGGTGACCATGTGCTGCTCGGCGATGCCGACGTCGATGACCCGGTCCGGGTGCCGCTCGGCGAGCGGCAGCAACCCGGTGGAGCCCGGCATCGCCGCGGTCATCGCGACCACCCGGGGCTCGGCCTCGGCGACCTCGACGAGCGCGTCCGAGAACACCTGGGTCCACGAGCGCGGCTTGCCGCTGCGCTTCGCCTCGCCGGTGGCGACGTCGAAGGCGGACGTGTCGTGCAGTTTCTTCTCGCGGTCGGTCTCGGCCGGCTCGTAGCCCTTGCCCTTCTGGGTGAGCACGTGCAGCAGCACGGGACGTCCCTGCGCCCGCGCGGAGCGCAGCGCCGCCTCGAGCTGCCCCATGTCGTGGCCGTCGATGGGGCCCTGGTAGCGGATGCCGAGCGCCTCGACGAAGGACTGCAGGGCCGGCGCGTCCGACACGGCCTGCTTGATGCCCTCGAAGCCGGCGTCGACGACCCGCTCCGCGAACGGGATGGTCGACAGCACGCGGTCGAAGCGGGACCGCAGGTCCGCGTAGCGCTTCGAGAAGCGGAACCGGCTGACCTCGTAGGAGAGCCGCGAGACCGTGTGCGCGTACGACCGCCCGTTGTCGTTGAGGACGATGACGACCGGGACGCCGGAGTGGCCGATGTTGTTCAGGGCCTCGTAGGCCATGCCCCCGGTGAGGGCCCCGTCACCCATGACGGCGACCACGCGTCCGGCGTCGGGATCGACGCCACGTCCGACGGCGAGCCCGAACGCCCACGACAGCGCCGTGGAGGCGTGGGAGTTCTCGACGAGGTCGTGCGGGGACTCCGTGCGCGACGGGTAGCCCGAGAGGCCGCCAGCCTGCCGCAGCTGCGCGAACCCGTCCCGCCGACCCGTCACGAGCTTGTGCACGTAGGCCTGGTGCCCGGTGTCCCAGACGATGGTGTCGGTAGGCGAGTCGAACGTGCGGTGCAGGGCGAGGGTCAGCTCCACGGCGCCGAGGTTCGAGCCGAGGTGGCCGCCGGTGCGGGCGACCGCCTCGATGATGAACTCCCGGATCTCGGCCGACAGCGTCGTGAGCTCGTCGGGGTCGAGCGCACGCAGGTCGGCCGGGCTGTCGATGCGCTCGAGCACCACGGACGGGCTCCTCACGGTGGCGGGAGGTGGGTGCGGCGGAGGGGGCCGCGGGACCGGTCACGAGGGACGGCCTGCCGTCCAACTGTACGCGGCGGGGCCGGGCCGGCCCACACGGTGCGCGTCCGTCCGCACACCTCCGGTTCGACGCCGGGGACCGTCCCGGCCTGCCTCAGCGGGCCGCGCGCAGCGCCGGCCGCGCCCGGCGGACGTACCACGCGGGGCCCCCGAACGGCACCAGCCACAGGGCCGCGACCCACACCCAGCGCGTCAACCCGGCCCGTTCCCAGGCGCTCGATGGCCAGCGCATCGCGTCCCGGGTGGTGAGCCACGGCACGAGGAGGAACAGGCCGCTGGCGAGCAGCCACGCCAGCTCCGCCGGACCGAACACCTACGCGCCCGTCCCGTCACCCGTCCCGTCACCCAGGATCGCGCGCCGCAGCAGCTCGTTGGTGAGCCGCGGGTCTGCCTGCCCGCGCGTCGCCTTCATGACCGCGCCGACCAGCGCGCCGATGGCGCGGTCGTTGCCCTCGCGCACGGCCTGGGCCGTCGCCGGGTCGGCGGCCACGACCTCGTCGACCACGGCCTGCAGCGCCCCCTCGTCGGAGACCTGCGCGAGCCCCTCGCGCTCGACCAGGTCGCCCGTCGACACGGCGCCGCGCTCGGCGATCAGGCGGCCGAGCACGTCCTTGGCGAGCTTCGACGAGAGCGTCCCGTCGGCGACGAGGCGGACCAGGTCCCCGACGTGCGTGCCGGTGATGCCCGAGTCGGCCAGGGCGACGTCCGCCGCGCCGAGCTGCCCGGTCAGCTCCCCCGTCAACCAGTTCGCGACGGCGCCCGCCTCGGCGCCGGTCGCGACGGCCTCGTCGTACATCGCGACGAGCTCGTTGCCGACGATGGTGCTGGCCTGGTCGGCCGCGACGCCGGCGGCCACGAGCCGCTCCCGGGTCTGTCGCGGCAGCTCGGGGAGGCGCTCCCGCAGCGCGGCGACCTCGGCGGCGGTGTGCACGATGGGGACGAGGTCGGGGTCCGGGAAGTAGCGGTAGTCGGCGAGGGTCTCCTTGCGACGCAGCGTCGCCGTGACGCCGGCGCCCTCGTCCCAGTGCCGGGTCTCCTGGACGATCTCCTGGCCGTCCTGGATCGCCCGGACCTGGCGCTCCGCCTCGTACGCGATGGCCCGTCCGAGCGAGCGCACCGAGTTGACGTTCTTGATCTCGGTGCGGGTGCCGAGCGGCTCGCCCGGCCGGTGCACCGAGACGTTCGCGTCGCAGCGGATGGAGCCCTCCTCCATCCGCGCGTCCGAGATGCCGATGGCGCGCACCACCGCGACGAGCTCACGCAGGTAGGCCTGCGCCTCCTCGGGCGTGCGCACGTCGGGGCGCGACACGCACTCGAGCAGCGGGATGCCCGCGCGGTTGAGGTCGATGAACGACCGGTCGGCGCCGTGGAGCCGGCCCGTGTCACCCGCGTGGGTCGACTTGGCCGTGTCCTCCTCCATGTGCACGCGCTCGATGCGGATCGTCCGCGTGACGGGCTCGCCGGTCGCCGGGTCCTCGACGACGACGTCGAGGTGCCCGTCGTGGCACAGCGGGACGTCGTACTGGGAGATCTGGTAGTTCTTCGGCAGGTCGGGGTAGAAGTAGTTCTTCCGGTGGAACTGGCAGCGGTCCGCGATGCCGCAGTCGAGCGCGAGCCCGAGCAGCGCGGCCGACTCGACCCCCCTGCGGTTCACCACCGGCAGCGAGCCGGGCAGCGCGGCCGAGACCGGCGACACCCGGGTGTTGGGCTCCCCGCCGAAGTCGATCGGGTCGGCGCAGAACATCTTGGTGCGCAGCTCGGTCAGCTCGACGTGGACCTCGAGGCCGACGACGAGACGGAACCCGTCGAGCTCCCAGCCGACGCGCTCGTCGGTGAGCGGCTCGACCGTGCCGTCCTTGCGGGTGTAGGTGGGCATCACGTCGGTGCTCATGCCGCTCCCTCGCGGTGGTCGCCGCCCGGCGCCGCCGCGGCGTTGGCGCCACGCGGGACCGGGTCGAAGCCGGTGGCCTGCTCGAACGCCCAAGCGGCCTGCAGCAGCAGGTCCTCGCGCAGCAGCGGCGCCATGAGCTGCAGACCCACGGGCAGCCCCTGCTCGTCGAGCCCGCTCGGCACGCTCATCGCCGGGATGCCGGCGAGGCTGCCCGGCACCGTGGCGACGTCGTTGAGGTACATCGCGATCGGGTCGGCCGACTTCGAGCCGAACTCGAACGCGACGCCGGGCGAGGTGGGCGAGACGAGCAGGTCGGCCTGGGCGAAGGCGCGGGCGAAGTCCTGCGCGATCAGCGTCCGCACGCGCGACGCCTGCTGGTAGTACGCGTCGTAGTAGCCGGCGGACAGCGCGTAGGTGCCGATCATGATGCGGCGCTTCACCTCGCGGCCGAAGCCCGCGGCGCGGGTGGCGGCGTTCATCTCCTCGCTCGTCGGCGCCTCGACCCGGGTGCCGAACACCGTGCCGTCGTAGCGGGCGAGGTTGGACGACGCCTCGGAGGGCGCCACCAGGTAGTAGGCGGGCAGGCCGTACGGCGCGTGCGGGAGCGAGACCTCGACGATCTCGGCGCCGAGGTCCTCGAGCCGTGCGAGCGCGTCGCGGAAGCCAGCCTCGACGCCCGGCTCGTAGCCCTCACCCTGCAGCTCGGTCACGACGCCGATGCGCCTCCCGGCGATGCCGGCACGCAGCCCCGTGAGCACGTCGCCGACCTCGTGCGGCAGCGACGTCGAGTCGTTGGGGTCGTGCCCGGCCATCGCGGTGTACGCGAGCGCGCAGTCCTCGACCGTGCGGGCGATGGGGCCGGCCTGGTCCAGCGAGGACGCGAACGCGACCATGCCGTAGCGGCTGATCCGCCCGTAGGTGGGCTTCAGCCCCACGGTGCCGGTCAGCGCCGCCGGCTGCCGGATCGAGCCGCCGGTGTCGGTCCCCGTCGCGAGCGGGGCCATGAGGCCGGACACCGCCGCGACGGAGCCACCCGAGGAGCCACCCGGCACACGCGCGAGGTCCCAGGGGTTGCGGGTCAGGCCGTACGCCGAGGTCTCGGTGGAGGACCCCATGGCGAACTCGTCCATGTTGACCTTGCCGAGGCTGATCGCGCCGGCGGCGCGCAGACGGGCGACCACGGTCGCGTCGTAGGGCGGGATCCAGCCCCGCAGGATCCGGCTCGACGCCGTGGTCTCGACCCCGCGGGTGACGAACAGGTCCTTGGTGGCGAGCGGCACGCCGGCGAGTGGCGGCAGGTCCTCGCCCCGGGCACGGGCGGCGTCGACCTCGTCGGCCTGCGCGCGGGCGGCCTCGGCCGTGACGGTGAGGAAGGCGTGGACGTCGCGCTCCCCGACCGCGTCGGGGTCGTAGCCGGCATCGCCGTCGATGGCGGCGATGCGGTCGAGGTGGGCGTCGACGACCTCGCGCGCGCTGGCCTCGCCGTCACGGACGAGGCGTGCGAGCTCCGCGGCGGAGCGGGTGACGAGCTCGGACATCCTCAGTCCTCCGCCACGATGCGGGGCACCACGATGCGGCCGTCCTCGGCCTCGGGTGCGCCGGCGAGCAGCTCGTCGCGGTCGAGCACCTCGCCCGGCTCGTCCTCGCGCCACACGTTGGTGAGCGGGATCGGGTGCACGGTCGGCTCGACGTCCTCGGCGGCGACCTCCCCGACCTGCTCGGCGTACCCGAGGATCGCGTTGAGCTCGGGCGCGAGCGCCTCGACCTCGTCGTCGGTGACGGCCAGACGGGCGAGCATCGCCACGTGCCGGACCTCGTCGGCGGACAGGGCCACCTCGGGCCTCGCTCTCGTTGGTCGGGGGCGGGTGCGCGCGCGAGGCTACCCCGCACGGCCACGCGCCCGGACCGGGCCTCCTAGAGTCGCCTCGCGGCGCCGGGGCGGCGCCGTCGACAGGGAGCTGGACGGATGCCACGCGGACCGAAGGTGCTGGGGGTCGTCCTGGCCGGCGGCGAGGGGAAGCGGCTGATGCCGCTCACCCGTGACCGGGCCAAGCCGGCGGTCCCGTTCGGCGGCCACTACCGCCTGATCGACTTCGCGCTGTCGAACCTGGTGAACGCCGAGATCCTGAAGATCGTCGTGCTCACGCAGTACAAGTCCCACTCGCTCGACACGCACCTCGCGAAGACGTGGCGCATGAGCGCGCTGCTCGGCAACTACGTCTCCCCGGTGCCGGCACAGCAGCGCGAGGGCAAGCGCTGGTTCGAGGGGTCCGCGGACGCCATCTTCCAGAACCTCAACCTCATCACCGACGAGCGCCCCGACATCATCTGCGTCTTCGGCGCCGACCACATCTACCGCATGGACGCGTCGCAGATGGTCGACGCGCACGTCGCCTCGGGTGCCGGCGCGACGGTCGCCGGCATCCGGGTCCCCGTCGAGGAGGCGTTCCGGTTCGGGGTCATCGAGCCCGGCGCCGACGACCGGATCGCGGCCTTCCACGAGAAGCCCGACCACGCACCCGGCCTCGCCGACGACCCCGGCAGCGTGCTCGCGTCGATGGGCAACTACGTGTTCACCACCGAGGCGCTCATCGAGGCCGTCTCGTCCGACGCGGCCGACGTCGGCTCGGCCCACGACATGGGCGGCAACATCGTCACCCGGATGGTCGCCGCCGGCGACGCCGCGGTCTACGACTTCACCCACAACGAGGTGCCGGGGGCGACCGCGCGGGACCGCGCGTACTGGCGCGACGTCGGGACCATCGAGGCGTACTACGACGCCCACATGGACCTGGTCTCCGTCGACCCGATCTTCAACCTCTACAACCTCGACTGGCCGATCTACACGTGGCACGACCCGCTGCCGCCGGCGAAGTTCGTGTTCGACGAGGACGGCCGTCGCGGGACCGCCGTCGACTCGATGGTCGGCGCCGGCACGATCGTCTCCGGCGGGACCGTCCGTCGCAGCGTCCTGAGCCCGTCCTGCTTCGTGCACTCCTACGCCCTGGTCGAGGACGCCGTGCTCCTCGACGGCGTCGACGTGGGCCGCGGGGCGGTCGTGCGCCGCGCCATCATCGACAAGGGCGTGCGCGTCCCACCGGGGGTGGAGATCGGGGTCGACCCGGCGCGCGACCGCGAGCGCTTCCACGTCTCCGACGACGGGATCGTGGTCATCGGCAAGGGCGACGAGGTGCCGGCGTGATCGCGACGCCCCTGCGTGCGGCGCTGCTCACCCGCGAGTACCCGCCCGAGGTCTACGGCGGCGCCGGCGTGCACGTCGCCGAGCTCGCGCGGGCGCTCGCGGCGCTGGAGGGTGACGACGCCGTGGACGTCGCCGTGCACGCCTTCGGAGCCGAGCGGGACGACCCGCTCGTGGCGGCGAGCCACCGGCACGACCCACAGGTGCTCGACGGCGCGCTGGTCGGCGACGCGCCCGAGCTCGCGGCGCTGCGGGTCCTCGCCACCGACCTCGCGATGGTCGCCCACGTCGGCGCCGGCGGCGCGCCGGACGTGGTGCACTCCCACACCTGGTACGCGAACCTGGCCGGCCACCTCGCCGCGCTCGCGCACGACGTCCCCCACGTCGTGACGACCCACTCGCTCGAGCCGCTGCGCCCGTGGAAGCGGGAGCAGCTCGGCGGCGGCTACGCGCTGTCGAGCTGGGTCGAGCGGACGGCGCTGACCCACGCGGACGCCGTCGTCGCGGTCAGCGAGGGCATGAAGGCGGACGTGCTCGCCTCCTACCGGGCGGTCGACCCGGAGCGGGTCACCGTCGTGCACAACGGGATCGACCCCGACCGCTGGCGCCCCACGTTCGACGAGGCCGTGCTCGCGGGCCACGGCGTCGACCCCGAGCGGCCGTACGCGGTGTTCGTCGGTCGGATCACGCGGCAGAAGGGCGTCACCCACCTGCTCGACGCGGTCGCGCACCTGCCGGCCGGGACGCAGCTCGTGCTCGCCGCCGGCGCGCCCGACACCCCCGAGATCGCGGCCGAGTTCCGCGCCCGGGTCGCCGCCCTCGCCGACGCGCCGGCGGACGTCGTCTGGATCGAGCGGATGCTGCCGCAGGACGAGGTCGTCGTGCTGCTGAGCCACGCGCGCGTGTTCGTGTGCCCCTCCATCTACGAGCCGTTCGGGATCGTGAACGTCGAGGCGATGGCGTGCGGCACCGCGGTCGTGGCCTCCGCCGTGGGTGGCATCCCGGAGGTGGTCGTGGAGGGCGAGACGGGCCACCTGGTCGCGTTCGAGGCGGGTGACGACGCCTACGGCAGCCCGGCCGACCCCGAGGGCTACGCGCGTGACCTCGCGGCGGCCGTCGCGACGCTGCTGCACGACGCCGACGCGGCGGCGGCGATGGGTGCAGCCGGCCGCCGGCGCGTCGAGGCGCGCTTCACGTGGGCCGCCATCGCGGCGCGGACCGCGGCGCTGTACCGCTCGCTCGTGTGACCGGCGGGCTCAACCGTCGCCGTCGGGTCCCGGCCGCCCCGCCCCGGCCTCGCGGGCCGCGTTGGCGCGCGCTGCCTCGCGCTCCCGGGCCGCCCGGGCGCGCAGCACCTCGGGCTCCGGGGCCTCGTGGAGGATGCGGGGCGAGAACGTCGCGTGCAGGCCCATCCACACGGTCTTCGACCACGGGTACAGCGCCACCGCGACCACGGAGTTGAGCACGAGCCCGACGACCAGGAACGCGTTCCACGGCACGTCGGGCCACGTCACGACCATGCCGCCGACGAACACCAGCCCGAAGAGCCCCTCGATGACGGCGAACACCACCGTCATGGCACCGACCCAGTAGCCGTCCTCGCGCACGAAGGCGTAGTCGCAGGTCGGGCAGTCGTCGTGCAGCTCGAAGAACGACGCGAAGATGCCCCCGCCGCCACAGCGGGGACAGCGCATCCGCAGGCCACGACCCAGCGGTGCGGACCGGGCGTCGGAGGGCGGCACGGCGTCCCCTGTCGGTGGGCGGCGTCGACGGCGAACGCGGTCGGCACCCTCCCGACGGTACCCCCGCGCCGGCGGACGTCGGCCCGCCCAGCCGTGCCCATCCGGCGCGTGACGCGGGCCCGGATGCGTGCGACACTCGAGTTCACGTCACGCTGACAAGAACCCCACCTCTCCCCCGACGACCGGCCCCCACGTGCCCGACGGGCCCACCCCCGCCAGCAGCGCCCTCCTGACCGACCACTACGAGCTGACGATGCTCGACGCGGCGGTCCGGGCCGGCACGGCGGACCGCAGCACCGTCTTCCAGTGCTTCGCACGCGGACTCCCCGGCGGGCGTCGGTACGGCGTCGTCGCCGGCCTCGGCCGCCTGCTCGACCTGCTCGAGCGGTTCACCTTCGGTCCCGTCGAACGGGACCACCTCGCCCGCACCGGGGTCGTGTCGGACGAGACCCTCGACCGGCTGCGGGACTGGCGCTTCACCGGTCGCGTCCAGGCCTACCGCGAGGGCGAGGTCCACCTCCCCGGCTCACCGGTGCTGCAGGTGACCGCGCCGTTCGGGGAGGCGGTCCTGCTCGAGACGCTGGTGCTGTCGGTGCTGAACCACGACAGCGCCATCGCGACCGCGGGGGCCCGGATGGTCGCCGCGGCCGGCGGGGACCCCGCCGCCGGCGGACGCCCGCTGCTCGAGTTCGGCGCCCGTCGCACCCACGAGGAGGCCGCCGTGGCCGCGGCGCGGGCCGCGTGGGTCGTCGGCTTCGCCGGCACGTCGCACCTCGAGGCGGGGCGGCGCCACGGCATCCCCACCCTCGGCACGGTCGCCCACGCCTTCGTGATGCTGCACGACACCGAGGCGGAGGCGTTCGCGGCCCAGGTCGCCGCCGCCGGCGCGGGCACCACCGCGCTGGTGGACACCTACGACACCGCCGGCGGCATCCGGGCCGCCGTGGCCGCGGCCGGACCCGGGCTCGGGGCGATCCGCATCGACTCCGGTGACCTCGCCGCCGAGACCGTCGCGGCGCGGGCGCTCCTCGACGAGCTCGGCGCGACCGACACCCGGATCGTGCTCTCGGGCGACCTCGACGAGCACGCCATCGCCGCCCTCGCCGCGGTGCCCGCCGACGGGTACGGGGTCGGGACCGAGCTGGTCACCGGCTCGGGCCACCCCACCGCCCGCATGGTCTACAAGCTCGTCGCCCGTGGCGAGCCCGGCGGCCCGGCCGACGTGCCCGTCGCGAAGCGCTCGGCCGGCAAGCGCACCGCCGGCGGGGTCGTGCAGGCCACCCGGCTCCTCGACGGCGGGGTCGCGACCACCGAGCTGCTGACGCCGCACGACGCGCCGCCCCCGCCCGGCGGGCGCGCGCTGCTCGTCGACGTCGTCGTCGACGGCGAGGTCGTGCACCGCCCCGACCTCGACGAGGTCCGGGCCCACCACCGCGCTGCCATGGCGGAGCTGCCGCCGGGTGCGCTCGACCTCGCCCCCGGCGAGCCGTGCATCCCGACCGTCCGACGCGACCTGCCCTGAACCCCGCCGCCCACGCCCGACCGCACCCGACCGGAGGACCCCCGATGGCCACCGCGTTCATCGTCGTCGACGTCCAGAACGACTTCTGCGAGGGCGGCTCCCTCGCGGTCGCGGGCGGCGCCGCCGTCGCCGCCGCGATCTCGGCCCACCTCGACGAGCACGCCGACGCCTACGACCACGTCGTGGCGACGCGCGACCTCCACGAGGACCCGGGCGAGCACTTCTCGGACGACCCGGACTTCCGCGTGTCGTTCCCGCCGCACTGCCGCGTGGACACCGCCGGCGCGTCGTTCCACCCCGCCCTCGACGTCCGCCGGATCGAGGAGGTGTTCTCCAAGGGCCGCTTCCACCCCGCCTTCTCCGGGTTCGAGGGCTGGGCGGGGCTGTCGGGCGAGGAGGGTTCGGGGACCCGGCTGGTCGACTGGCTGCGAGAACGTGACGTCGAGACGGTGCACGTCGGCGGCATCGCCACGGACTTCTGCGTGGTGGCCACCGCTCGGGACGCGGCTGCGCTCGGGTTCCGGACCGTCGTCCACGCGGACCTGGTGGCCGCGGTCGCGCCCGAGGGCGGCGACGCGGCGCTCGAGGAGCTGCGCGCCGCCGGCGTCGAGGTCGTCTGAGCCCACCCGGGCGTCAGGCGACCCAGCGGCCGTCGGGGACGGGCGTGCCGGGCGCCGGGCCCTGTGCGTGGTTCCACTCGTACGTCATCGCCCACTGCCACCCGCCGCCGGGGGTCCGGACGCGCACGGTGGTGCGCGCGAAGAGCGAGGGCGCGTCCTCGAGCTCGTCGGCCAGCGCCACGAGCTCGGCGGCGGCGCCGGCGGAGCGGGGCACGAGCAGCGTGCCGTGGACGGTCCCGGGCGCGGTCGTGTCGAGGGCGGGGTAGCCGTAGAACGTGGCCGTGACGCCGCCGGCGGTGCGCGCGGGCCCGGCGACGGCGACGAGGTCGGCGACGTGCGGGTACCGGGAGTGCCCCGGCTGCAGGGTCCCGTAGACGAACAGCGGCAGGTCGGCGAGCGGGGTCGCGGGCCACGGCCCGTGGTGGACCGCCGGCGGCGGCGACGCCGCGACGGTCACGGCGCCGGCGGCGAGCAGCGCCCGGGCGCCCTCGTGCGTGACCGCCGGGTGCACGGCGACGCCGTCGCCCCGGGTCAGGAGCCGGGTGTCGGCGGACGGCGCGTGGGCCAGCGCGTCGGGCAGCAGGAAGCGTCCGGCCACCGCGACGGGCCCGACCCGTCCGAGGACGGTGCGCTCCCCCCGACCCTCGGAGGCGTCGAGGAGCTGCAGGTCGTCGACGTGGACACCGAGCACGTGCGTCGCCAGCGTGACGCCCGGCGCGGGGTCGAGCGCGAGCGGCAGGTTGCCGGCCGGGGCCACCCGGGCCTCCCACACGCGGCGATGGTCCGCGAGCCAGGCCGGCAGGACGATCGCCCCGCGACCGTCGAGCAGCAGGTCGACGAGCCGGTCGGGGTCGGCGGTGGCGGCGTGGGCGACGACCCACCGGACGGCGCCCGGCTCGAGCACCGGGGCGCCCGCCGCGACCTCGTCCACCGCCCGCACCGGCGCGTCGGTGGTGCCGTCCACCGCGAGCTGCCACGTCCGGCCCTGCAGCACCAGGACCGGCCCGGGCGCCGGGCGGCCGGGGTGGGAGGCGGGATCGAAGCGGGGCACGGGGCTCGTCGCGGTCGGGTCGGGCCGGACCCTACCGCCCGCCCTGCCCGCCACCGCCGAGGCCCTGCCGCTCCATGTCCCCCCACGTCACCCCGTCCCGGAACACGTCGAGGATCCCGCGCAGGCGCCACCAGGTGTGGAGCTGGCGGTACCCGGCGTTCTCGAACAGCGCGTAGGCGAGCAGCCGGGCGATGTCGCGCCAGGTGCGGTACCGGCGGAAGGCGACCTCCTCGAGCAGGACGCTCGCCGAGGAGATGAGCCAGCCGTACAGGACGGCGACGCTGAGGAAGAGCACGGCGAACTCGAGGTCGAGCAGCCCGAGCGCGACCGACACGAGCAGCGTCACGTACCCGAAGGCCTCGACCAGCGGCCCGAACGCCTCGAACAGCAGTTGGTACGGGTAGGCGAACGCGCCGGGGACGCCGTAGCGCGGGTTGAACGCCATTCGCCTGTGGCGCGCCAGCGTCTGCCACAGGCCACGCTGCCAGCGCCGGCGCTGCCGGGCGAGCACCCGCGCCGACTCGGGCGCCTCGGTCCAGCACACCGGGTCGGGGACGAAGGCGATGCGGTAGGGCCGCTCCGCCTCCTGGTAGCGGCGGTGCAGCCGGACGACGAGCTCGGCGTCCTCCCCGACGGTCGTCGTGTCGTAGCCGCCGGCGGCGAGCACCGCGTCGCGGCGGAAGAGCCCGAACGCGCCGGAGATGATGAGCAGCCCGCCGATCTCGGACCAGCCCGTCCGCCCGATCAGGTAGGCGCGCAGGTACTCCATGACCTGCAGGCCGACCAGGTGGCTCCGGGGCAGCCGGATGTCGGTGACCCGGCCGTCCTCGATCGTGCAGCCGTTGGCGATGCGGATGATCCCGCCGACGGCCACGACGTCGGCCGGGTCGTCGAGGAAGGGCTTGACGACCCGCAGCAGCGCGTCGGGCTCGAGGATGGCGTCCGCGTCGACCGCGCAGACGAGCGGCCGCTCCGCGAAGTTCAGCGCGGCGTTGAGGGCGTCGGCCTTCCCGCCGTTGGCCTTGTCGACCACCGTGAGGGCCGCGGTGCGCCGGGAGCGGTAGACCTCGGTGACGTGGGCGGTCTCGATGTAGCGCGGGTCCACCCTCGCGGCCGGCTCGAGCTCGAACGCCTCGACGAGGCGGTCGAGCGTGTCGTCCTTCGACCCGTCGTTGACGACGACGACCTCGAGGTCCGGGTAGCGCAGCCCGAGGAGGCTCGTCACCGAGGTGACGATGTTCGGCCCCTCGTTGTAGGCCGGCACGAGGATCGTGACCCCCGGGGTGAAGGGGCTGCGGAAGACCTCCTCGAGCCCCAACGTCGGGGCGCCGCGCACGTACTGGACCAGGTGCTTCGCGGCCAGCACGAGCATCACGAGGTAGACGGTGTTGATGACGAGGAAGTAGAGGAGGATGGCGAGGTTGCCGGCCTGCAGGACCGGCGAGAGCACCGCGGCGAGCCGGTCCACGGTCGGCTCGAGCGACGGGAACAGCCAGGTGATCACGCGGGGCCCCGCGTGGTGTCCGTGCGCCCGGTCGCCGGGAAGACCGGCCTCGCGACGACCACCGGGTCCCACGAGCGCACCCCGGCACGCAGGACGTCGCCCACCGGCTCGACCTCGTCGAGCGCCTCCAGCGCGTACACCGCCGAGCGTCCGACGCCGCTCGCCGCGGCCGCCCGCAGGATGGCGACCCCCTCGGGCTCCCACTCGAGCATCCGGCGCGCCGCCAGCCGGGCGGTGGGGTGGTCGACGTCCTCGAGGGCGCGCCGCAGCACCGGCAGGGAGCTGCGAGCACCGATGTCGGTGACGGCCCGGACGATCGACTGCCGCAGCTCCGCGTTCTCGCCGTGCATCGAGTCGTACAGCTCGGCGAGCACCTCCGCCGTCCCCACGCGACCCAGGGCGTGCGCGGCACGGATGCGGACGATGGTGTCGCGGTCGCTGCGGAGGATGCGGACCAGCTCGTCGCGAACCTGGGTCACCCCGAGCTCGCCGAGCACGTCCACCGCGAGGCGGCGCACCCGGAACGACGGGTGGCGCAGCGCCGCCTCCATGGCCGGCACCGCGGGCAGCCCGATGCGCAGCAGGGCCTGGCTCGCCGCCCCGTACGGCACCGCTCGGCGACCGTCGGCCGCGACGAGCAGGGGGTGCGCCGCGGCGCGGTCACCGATCTGCCCGAGCGCGCGGGCCGCGACGATGCGCACCGCGGGGTCCCGGTCCTGCAGCGCGGCGACGAGCCCGGGAACGGCGGCACGGTCGCCGACGAACCCGAGCTCCTGTGCGGCCACGGCCCGGTCCCACGGGGACCTGGCCCGCAGCTGCGCCCTCGCCTCGGCCGCGAAGCCCTCCTGGACGAAGAAGCGGCGGATGGCGTCCACGACCTCGCCGCGCAGCTTGCCGCCGTACCCGAGCAGCAGCTCCTCCACGGCGACGCGGCGCCGACGCTGCTGCCTCCGTGACCCGGTGGTGAGCACCCGGCGGAGGTCGTCCACCTCCTCGCCGTCGGACGCGACGAAGGCGAACACGGCCGGGCGGACCTCCTCCTGTGCGGCCGCGGCGCGACGCTCCCGTCGGTCACGCGCGAGCTTGCGCAGCACCGTCGCGAGGATGGTCGCGACCACGCCGGCGACCATCACCAGCGCCGAGACGACCAGCAGCCGGTTCACGCGCGCAGGAGCCGCTCGACCCGCCGCATCAGCTCCCGCGGGGAGAACGGCTTCACGAGGTAGTCGTCCGCCCCCGCGTCGAACCCCGACTCGACGTCGGCCTCCCGTCCCCGCGCGGTGAGGAGCAGCACCCGCGGGGGTGCCGGCGTGGCCGCGAGCCGCCGCGTCACCTCGAAGCCGTCGAGGCGCGGCATCATCACGTCGACGATGGCGAGGTCCACGGGCGCCTCCGCGTGGGCCGCGAGGGCCGCCTCGCCGTCGCCGACGGCGACGACCGCGTGGCCCTCCTGCTCGAGCTTGAAGCGCACGAGCACGACGACGTCGTCGTCGTCGTCGGCGAGCAGGATGCGGGCCATGGGGCGTGTCCCGGGACGGTCCGGCAGGATCGGGACAGGCTACTCGGCCGCCGGGTCGGTTCCCGGCAGGGTCCCGGTCTCGAGCAGCCGCTCGAACGCCGACTCGTCGAGGACGATCGTGCCGAGCGAGCGCGCCTTCTCGAGCTTGGAGCCGGCGGCCTCGCCGGCGACCAGGGCCGTGGTGCGTGCCGAGACGCTGCCGGTCACCTTCGCACCGAGCGCCTCGAGCGCCGCCTTCGCCTCGTCGCGGGTCCGCCGCTCGAGCGTCCCGGTGATGACGAAGGTCGTCCCGACCAGTGGCGCGTCCTCGGTCGGTGCCTCCGCCGGCGCGGGCAGGTCGGTGTCGGTCCGGACGCCGAGCTCGACCAGCTCGTCCACGAGCGTCGCGTTGCGGGGCGTGCCGAACCACCGCACCACGGCGGCCGCGATGACCGGACCGATCCCGTCGACCGCCGCGATCTCCTCCTCGCTCGCGGCCCGCAGCGCTGCCACGTCCCGGAAGCGTCGCGCCAGCAGCTTCGCGACGGTGGGGCCGAGGTGGCGGATGTTGAGCGCGACCAGCAGCCGTTCCAGCGGCTGACGGCGGGCCTTCTCGATGCCGGCGGTGAGCGCGTCGACCGACCGCTGCCCGAACCCGTCGAGCTCGAGGATCTCCGCGGCGCGCTCGGGCAGGCGGAACACGTCGGCGAGGTCGGTGAGCAGGCCCCGGTCGAGGAACAGCCGGATGGTCTTCTCGCCGAGCCCCTCGATGTCGAGCGCCCCGCGCGAGGCGAGGTGGGTGAGCGACTCGAAGAGCCGGTTCGGGCAGTCGACGTTCTCGCACAGGTGGTGCGCCTCGCCCTCGGGACGCACCAGCGGCTCGTGGCAGAACGGGCAGTCGGTCGGCATGTGCCACACCTCGGCCCCGTCGGGGCGCTCCGCGAGGACCGGCCCGACGACCTCGGGGATGACGTCGCCGGCGCGGCGCACGACCACCGTGTCCCCGACCCGGACGTCCTTCGCCTGCACCTGGAGCTCGTTGTGCAGGGTCGCGTAGGTGATCTGGACGCCGGAGACCACGACCGGTTCGAGGACGGCGTAGGGGGTCGCCTTCCCGGTCCGCCCGACGTTGACCTCGATGGCCTCGAGACGGGTGGTCGCCTCGATCGGGGGCATCTTGTAGGCGATGGCCCACCGGGGGGCACGGGCCGTGGAGCCGAGCGCCTCGCGCTGGGCGAGGTCGTCGACCTTGACCACGACGCCGTCGATCTCGTACGCCACGTCGTGGCGTCGCGCGGTGGCCCGCTCGACGAAGTCCCACACCTCGTCGAGCCCGTCGACGACCTCGGTCTCGGGGGCCACGGGCAGGCCCGCGCCGGCGGCCCAGTCGAGGAAGCCGGAGAACGAGGTCGGGAACCCGGCCGGGGCGCCCTCGACCGTGCCGAGCGAGTGGACCCACAGCGCGAGCGGCCGGGTGGCGGTGACCGCCGGGTCCTTCTGCCGCAGCGCGCCGGAGGCGGCGTTGCGGGGGTTCATGAACGCGGCCTCCCCGGCCTCGATGCGCGCCGCGTTCATCGCCTCGAAGTCGGCGACGGGGTAGTACACCTCGCCGCGGACCTCCACGACGTCCGGCACGTCGCCGGCGAGGCGGTAGGGCACCGAGTCGAGCGTGAGGACCTGGCGGGTGACGTCCTCGCCGGTGGTGCCGTCGCCGCGGGTCGCGGCGACGTCCAGCCGACCGCCGCGGTAGACGAGGTTGATGCCGACACCGTCGATCTTGAGCTCGCAGACGTAGCGCACCCCGGCGTCGTCCTCGCCGAGCCCGCGGGCGACCCGCTCCGCCCAGCCGGTCAGCTCCTCGCGGCTGAACGCGTTGTCGAGGCTGAGCATCGGTTGCAGGTGCCGGAACGGCGGGAACGCCGTGTCGAGCGGGGCGCCGACCTGCTGGGTCGGGGAGCCCGGGGTGACCAGGTGCGGGTGCGCCGCCTCGATGGCCTCGAGCTCGCGCAGCAGCCGGTCGAACTCCGCGTCGGGCATCGGCGGGTCCGACAGCACGTAGTAGCGGTAGCGCGCATCCGCGATCGTCCGCGAGAGCTCGTCGTGGCGGTCGCGCGCCTCGGCGGGGTCGGCCGGGGGGGTCGGCACGTCCGCCGGCGTGGTCGGCTCGTCGGACACGGGTCGCTGGCTCCTCGTCGCGCGGGCGTGGCACCCGGGTTCGGTGGCGCCGGACCCTACCGGCGGGCGGTGACGGGCCCGCGCGCCGCGGCCCGGTCGACGGCCCGGATCCGGCCACCCCCGAGGCAGGTCTCGTCGTCGAGGTCGTAGAGCACCGCGGACTGGCCCACGGCCACGCCGTGGACCGGCTCGTCGAGCCGGACGCGCCGGCGGTCGTCGTCCCACCGACCCGCGTGCGGCCGGCCGTGTGCACGCACCTGGACGAGCACCCGCGGCGGTCCGCCGTCGGCCGCCGGCGCCGGCGGTCGTCCGGACCCCCACGTCGGCGCGTCGAGGTCGAGCCAGGTGGCCGCGAGCGCCTCGCGGGGGCCGACCCACACGGTGTTGGTCGCGGCGTCGAGGTCGACCACGAACCGCCGGCGGTGGTGGTCGAGGCCGAGCCCGCGCCGCTGCCCGACGGTGAAGCGCCACACCCCGCCGTGCCGGCCGAGCACCGCGCCGTCCTCGACGTCGACGACGTCGCCCGGCACCACCGGCAGCCGGTCGGCGAGGTAGCCGGCGGTGTCGCCGTCGGGCACGAAGCAGACGTCGTACGAGTCCGGCTTGGCCGCGACCCGCAGCCCCCGTGCGGCGGCGAGGTCGCGCACCTCGTCCTTGGTGTGCGCCCCGACCGGGAAGCGCAGGTGCGCGAGCTCGTCCGGACCGTGGACGTGCAGCACGTAGCTCTGGTCCTTCTCCCGATCGACGGCCCGGCGCAGGACCGGGGTCCCGTTCGCCGCCGTCCCGACTCGGGCGTGGTGCCCGGTCGCGAGCGCGTCGAACCCCAGCTGCCGGGCCCGGCGCAGCACGCCGCGGACCTTGACGTGCTCGTTGCACGCGACGCAGGGGTTCGGCGTCGTCCCGGCCGCGTAGGCGGCGGCGAACGGCTCCTGCACCGCGGCGCGGAACACCTCGGTGAGGTCCCACACCACGAACGGGACCCCGAGCACCTGCGCGGTGCGCCGGGCGTCCTGCGCGTCGTCGAGCGTGCAGCACCCCTGGCCCGGCACCTGGACGTCCGGGGCGACGTCGGCGAGGCGGAGGTGGACCGCGGTCACGTCGTGGCCGGCCTCGACGAGCAGGGCGGCGGCCACGGCGGAGTCGACGCCGCCCGACAGCGCGACGAGCACACGCTCCCGGTTCACGGCGCCGCCCCGGCTGCCCGCGCCGGCGGTGGCACGAAGCCACCACCGCGGGCGCGCAGGTCGGCCACCACCGCCGCCACCGTCGCGAGCGCCTCGTCGACGTCCGCCTCGGTGGTGGTCCAGCCGAGCGAGAGGCGCAGCGCCGCGTCGCCGTCGATGCCGCAGGCGGCGAGCACCGGGGAGACGTGCGTGGCCCCGGACGCGCAGGCCGCGCCGGCGGAGACCTCGAGGCCGGCCCGGTCGAGCGCGAAGGTCAGCGCCTCGCCGTCGACGCCGTCGACCGAGACGTGGACGTGCGACACGAGCCGGTCGGCCGGGTCCGTCGGCCCGTTGCGTCGGACCCCGTCGAGGGCGAGGAGCCCGTTCGCGAGCCGGTCCGCGAGCGGCGCGAGCCGGGCCACCGTCGCCGCCCGGGTGGCGTCCGCCTCCGCCACGGCGACCCCGCAGGCGGCGACGAGCGCGGCGGCGAACGTCCCGGAGCGCACCCCGCGGTCCTGTCCTCCCCCGTGCAGCAGCGGCTCGACCGGGACGCCGCGGCGCAGCACCGCGACGCCGACGCCCTGCGGCCCGCCGAACTTGTGGGCGGAGAGCGCCAGGGCGTCGACGGGCAGCTCGGCGAGGTCGAGGACCCGGGTCGCGAAGGCCTGCACCGCGTCGGTGTGGAACGCGACGCCGCGCTCCCGCAGCGCCGTCCCGATCGCCACGAGGTCGTTGACCGCACCGAGCTCGTTGTTCGCCGCCATCACGCTCACGAGCGCCGTGTCGTCGCGGACGGCGGCGAGGACCCGCTCGGGGTCCACCGTCCCGTCGGCGCGGGGCGGCACGACCGTGAGCTCCATGCCCTCGTGCTCGGCGAGCCAGCGGGCCGCGTCGGCGACCGCCGGGTGCTCGACGGCGGTCGTGACGAGGTGGCCGGCACGGCGCCGGCGCGCGGCCGCCCAGGCGAGCCCCTTCACGGCGAGGTTGTCGGCCTCGGTGCCGCCGGCGGTGAACACGACGTCCCCCGGGTGGCAGGCGAGGGCCGCGGCGACGCGCTCACGGGCCTCCTCGACCGCCGTGCGGGCCCGCTGGCCGGCGGCGTGGGCGGAGGACCCGTTGCCGACGACACCCTCGGCGTCGTCCAGCCAGCGCGCCAACGTCGCGCGCACGGCGGGGCGCACGGGCGTGGTGGCGGCGTGGTCGAGGTAGGGCATCGTCCCCACAGGGTGCCCGAGGCCGGCCCTAGGCTCCACGTCGGCACCCCGACGCCGTCCCGACCTCCCCCATCGACCCACGAGGAACCCCCGGATGTCACCCTCCGCCGTCGAACGGTTCACCGAGGCCGCGCGTGCCCGCGGGCTCGACCTCTCACCGGTGCGCTACCCCGACGGGACGCGCACGGCCGCCGACGCCGCCGCCGCGATCGGCTGCGAGGTCGCCCAGATCGTCAAGTCGCTGGTGGTCGTGCTCGACGACGAGCGGCCGGCCCTGGCGCTCGTCTCGGGAGCGAACCGACTGGACCTCGCCGCGCTCGCGGCCGCCGCCGGCGCCGGCACGGCCCGCATGGCCGACGCGGACGAGGCGCGCGACGCCACCGGCTTCGCGGTGGGCGGGGTGCCCCCCTTCGGGCACCCGGCCCCGCTGCCGACCTGGGTGGACCCCGACCTGGTCGGGTTCGACGTGGTGCACGCAGCGGCGGGCACGCCGGACACGTGCGTGCCGCTCACGCCCGCCGAGCTGCTCGCCGCCACCGGGGGCACCGTGTCCGCGATCGCCGCCGGCGCCTGACCCGTCCCCACCGACCCTCCGGGACCCCGCGATGCCGCACACCCCGCCCGTCTCCCGACCGCCCCGCCACCAGCGGACCGTCCCGCTCGGGACCGACGCCGGCACCGTCGCCGGGCACCGCCTCGTGCTGCTGTCGCTCGAGGTGTGGGACGCCTGGGTCGACCTGCGCTTCGCCCGCGTCGACGAGGACGGCACGCGGCCGCTGCCCCGCCGCGTCCCCCCGCCGGACGCCTGGACCGCCACCCTCGACGGTGCGCCGCTGCAGGTCTTCGACGCGGTCGGACGGGGCGACCGGGCGTTCTCCAACGGCGAGGTCCGGCTGGTCCCGGGCGTCGGCCCCGCGGGTGGCGTCCTGCGCCTGCGCGTGTCGCTGCTCGACGGCGCGGATCCGCTCGAGGTCGAGGTGGTCGTGCCGCCGGCGTGAACGCCGCCGGCGCGGCTCAGCCGCGCTCGCGGACGTGCTTGAGCCGCCGCCCGAGCGACAGGGCGGCCTCGAGCTGGCGGGCCTGTCCGGGCACGAGGTGCTTCGCGCCGAAGCGCAGCGCGCCGGACGAGAAGTACTCCCACCGCACGTCGTCCTCGGCGAGGTTCGACCCGGCGCCGTCCTGCAGGTCGACGAAGGGCGTCGCCGGCAGCACCCGGACGCTCCAGCCGGCCGCCCGGGCGCGGGCGCACAGGTCGGCGTCCTCCCAGTAGAGGAAGAACGCCTCGTCGAAGCCGCCGAGCTCGTCGAAGCAGGCGCGCCGCACCACCATCGTCCCGCCGCCGACGTGGCCCTCGACCTTGACGTCGTCCTGCACGCGCGACACGTCCGAGACGGGGACGCGCCGCAGCATCGCGCCGGCGGCCGAGCGCATCCGGACCGGCTCGAAGCCGGCGGCGAAGACCAGCGCCCGACGCACGGAGGTCGGTCCCCAGGCGGCGGGGAGCCGCCGACCGGAGGTGTCGACCACCGGGCCGGTGGCGATCCCGACCTCGGGCCGCGCGTCGAGCGCGTCCGCGAGCTGGGTCAGGGTGGGTCCGGCGATCCGGACGTCCGGTTGGAGGAAGGCGAGGTGGTCGCAGCGGAGCGGCGCGAGGGCCGCCGCCCCGCGGTTCGCCGCCGCGGCGTACCCCCGGTTCTCGGCGCAGGCCAGCAGCTCGACCGCGCCGACCTCGGGGGGGCCGTCCGGGCTCGCCGAGTCGACGACGACGACGTGGGCGTCGGGCTCGTGGGTCGCGAGGCCCTCGAGCAGCGGCGGCAGCACGTCGTCGGACGCGTGGGTGACCACCACGACCCCGATGCGCACCACGACGCCGTCCTCCCTGCCCGCGCAGCCGGCCGCCCGAGAGCCTACGCCGGCCCGGTGGGATGTTCCGGCAAGTCGTGAGATGCGGCCATCGGCGCATCGGCGCACCGGCCATGATTCCGGGGACTCGAGCCGGTCGCCACCAGCTCGAGCGCCGCCTCTCCACCGCACGAGTAGCGTCCGCTCTCGACTCCGCGCGCTACTGGGCAGAGACGAGCGCTTCCTCGAGCAGGCGCGTGGTCTGGGATACCCACTGCGGAGCAGCCCTTCGCCGAGCCGCTGGATCACCTCTGCGCCGCGTCCACGGTGGGCCTGCTCGCGCTCCCGGTAGGTGCGTGCCGCGTCGGCATCGTGGTCGCGCGGCCGGTCGAGCGCCCGGAAGACCGCGTCGATCCGTGCCTGCCGAATCGGATCTCGGACCTCACGGTCGACGGCACGAGACAGCTCCAGCAGCAAGGCACCCCGCCCCGAGAAGTGCTGGTACAGCAGCTGGCGGGTGACCCCCTCAACCTCCCCGTCATCGTCGAGGCCCACCTCACCATCGGGTGAACCGCGCCGGCCGGT
Source organism: Actinomycetes bacterium (assembly GCA_046566145.1). Lineage (GTDB taxonomy): Bacteria > Actinomycetota > Nitriliruptoria > Nitriliruptorales > Nitriliruptoraceae > JBKHXF01. Next base: position 22,920 of record JBKHXF010000025.1, on the reverse strand, counting down.
TCGGCGATCGGAGATCGAGGGGGCTCAGTCCTCTGGCGCGATGTGCACGAAGGCGGCACAGAGCAGCGCCGTCAGCTGCTCCCGGTACCGGTCCGGGGTCCAGCCCTGGCGGATGACGAGCTCGTCCCACACGCGTGGCAGCGTGAGCGTGTACAGCAGGGTTGCAGCGGTCTCGAGGTCCCACGTGGGTGTGAGCTGGCCCTCGTCCGCGAGCCGTCGGACGATCCGTCGTGCACCGTCGAGGCGGCCGGCCATGCGGTCGTCCCAGGCGGCAGCCGCGTCCGGATCCGTCAGCCGGGCGGCGTCGAGCACGCGGGCCACCCCGATGATGCGGGGATGGTGGTCGGCGATCATGGCCACCAGCCGCTTGAGCGCCTCCAGACCGGTCGGGGCGGTGAACACCTGGCGGGCCTGCGCGTCGAGGCCGAGCGAGCGGTCCATGTGCTCCACCAGCGCGGTGAGCAGTCCCGCGCGGTCGCCGACGTGGAGGTAGACCGCCTGACGCGAGACCCCGGCGTGGGCGGCCACCGCACCCATCGTGACCTCGGCACCCTGCTCGGTCAGCGCCCAGGCGGCGTCCAGGATGCGACTGCGGGTCGCGGGGTCGCCGTACGCCTCGTTGGCCACCGACGCACCCTCCTCGCTCTGCTTGACAAGTCGTAAAGCATAGCGGAGGCTTTGGTTTACGCGGTGTCCACTGAGCTGGCCATCTCCATCGGCGTCGAAGAGGAGCATCCATGGGCACGAACCTCGACCCCGTAGCGCGCTACGCGCGGGCCGAGCGGCAGCTGCTGGATGCCTACGGGCTGGACGCGACCGTCCGGGACCTGCCGGTGGCGTCCATCGGCCGGACGCACGTGATCGAGGTCGGCGAGGGGACGCCGCTCGTGTTCGTGCAGGGGGGCGGGGCACCGGGGGCGGCGTGGGCAGGGCTGCTGGCCGGGCTCGACGGGTACCGGCGCATCGCGGTGGACCGCCCGGGGTTCGGGCTCACCCCGAACGTGCCGCACCGGCGCGACACCCTGCGGGAGCTGGCCGCGACGTTCCTGGGTGAGGTCCTGGACGCGCTCGGGCTGGACACCGCAGTGCTGGTGGCCAACTCGATGGGGTCGTGGTGGACCACCAGGTTCGCCCAGGCCCACCCCGAACGGGTCGACGCGCTGGTCCACGTCGGCTGCCCGGCCCTGCTGCTCGACAGCTCGGCACCGCCACCGATGCGGCTGCTCGGTGTGCGCGGACTGGGACGGCTGCTCGTCGCCGTCCAGCGTCCCTCCCGACGCGCCGCGCGGTTCCAGTTGCGCATGTCGGGCGAGACACTCGGCGAGGGCGTGGCCGACCTGGCGCTGCTCGACGTGCTCGTCGCGATGCAGCACCTTCCCGACCACGACGCCGCCTGGCACGAGCTGCTTCATTCGGTCATCGGCCCACGTGGCGCGCGTCCTGGGCTGTCGATCACGGCCGACGACCTGCGACAACTGGACCTGCCCACCCTGTTCGTGTGGGGCGAGAACGACACCTTCGGGCAACCCGAGGTCGGACAGCGCGCCACCGGGTTCGCCCCCGACGCCGAGCTGGTCGTGATCCCCCACGGCCACGTCCCCTGGGTCACCGACCCCGAGGCGGTGGCCCGCCCGATCATCGCATGGCTCGCCGACCGTCACGAGCAGCACGCGGCCGAATGAGGCCCTTCGCCCACCCTGCCGGCGCTCAGGAGGGTGGGGGTCCCACGATGCGCAGGCCGTAGTCCTCCGCGAGCTCGGTCAGAGCGGGGCCGGCGACGTCGGGGGTGGGCATGCCGTCGGTCTCGGGGAAGCGTCGTTCGCAGGCCTCGAAGAAGCGCTCGAACCCGGGCGGGGAGAGCACGACGAGTGTGCGTGCGGGCTGGGGTCCGGTGCTGACGAAGGTGTGCTCGACCCCGCGGGGGACGAGGCAGAAGCTACCCGGTCCGGCGTGCACGACCTGATCGCCGATATGCACGTCCAGGGTGCCGTCGAGGACGTAGAACGCCTCCTCCTCGTGCTCGTGGACGTGGCGCGGTGGTGGTGCGCCGGCGCAGACCTGCTCGAGCAGGCTGTAGGCACCGCCGGTGTGCTCGCCGGTGGCCTTGACGGTGAAGCGATTGCCGAGCTGCCAGATGCCCTGCCCCTGGCCGGGGTCGAGCACGACCGGGTTGAACGACATGCTGGGTTCCTCTCAGCCCGCGCAGCGGGCGGCCTGGGTCCGCACGAGGCGTACGATCCGTTGGGTGACCTCGCCGGACGGGAGGCCACGGTTGGTGAGCGACCACCAGAAGGGGAAGTCGCACAGGACGAACAGGGCCTCGTGGTCCTCGTCCGACAGCGCCGAGCCGAAGGCGGCGCCAACCAGGACGTGGAGGGTGTCCTCCATGACCAGTAGCGCAGTGTCCAGCTCCGGCACGAAGTCCCGCTCGCGGTGGGCGGCGTGGAGCCAGTCGGCTCCCTTGGCGTAGCAGTCGCAGGAGTCGCGCACGAGCTGTTCGAGCCGGTCCTCGGGCGCCTCGAGGCGGGCGAACTTCGCGGCCGCGTCCTCGGGCGAGGGGGGCTCGATCAGGTCGAAGACCGAGCGAGCGCAGGCGGTGACCAGCTCCGCCACGGACGGGAAGTGGCGGTACACGGTCGCGGTGGCCACCCCCGCGCGCTCCGCGATCTGTTCCCAACTGGTGATCACCACACCCGACTCCGCGTGCAGCTGCTTGGCGGCCTCGACGATCCGTGCACGGGTCTCGGCGACCGAGTCCGCCCTGGCCTGCATGTTGTAGGGGCGCGGAGCCATGAGAACTTTCTACGAGAAGAATCTTCTCGTTAAGGAGATCACACCGGAGCCGTGTCGTCAAGGCAGGCGCAGATCTTCGTGACGCACCCCGCTGACCTGTCGACGGGGGAGTCGTTGTGCGTGGATCCGCGGCCCAGGTGAACTCCGCCCGGAACCATGGTTCCGCGTGGGTCTCGTGGCAGCCCATCTCGCGCACCGGGCGGCGCCCTGGTGAACACCTCAAAGCGGGCGATCTCGAGCGGGGTGCACCAAGGAGCGCTCATGAGCGCGCTTCGTGACGAACGACGGCCTCAGGCGCACGAAGCGGGCTCATGGGCGCGATGCAAGCACCAGCGAGGATCCGCCAGTCTGGTCAGTTCCGAGCAGGCGATCCGGCGGAGCGTTTTGACTGGTTGCGGCCACACGGCTGCGCCGCCCGGAACCACGGTCAGGTCGCCCCGGTGTCGAGGACGAGTGGGAGTGGCCTTGGGATCGGCCGAACGACTGCGAGCGACCGCGGTCCGGAAGGCGAACGCGCACCGCGGGGACGTCCCGAGCGCCGGACCGAAGCGAGCGAGGTGGCGTGTGTCGCAACCACGCGACGGTCGTACCCGATCATCGGCACGGCGGCGGCAACCGCTTCCACGAAACGCCTGCCTCTGTCCACGGCGTCGCGTGGGTGGAGCTCAGCGCAGGTCGGCGAAGACCGACCCGAGCTCGGCGGCCTCCCGCTCCACCGCCGTGGCGTCCCCGGTGATGGACACCTCGGCCGGGCGGACGCCCGTGCCGCGCTCGACGCGGGCCACGAGGTCGCGCGCGGTGTCCTCCCGCAGCGTGCCGGCGAGGCGGAGCACCAGCCGGTCGGCCCCGCCGTCGCGCGCCGGCGGCCGCAGCTCGGCCCGCCAGGTGGTCAGGCCGGGCGTGCGCGCGAGCTCGGCGGCGACCCCGCGCAGGTCGAGGCGCAGCCACTGCTCGCCGTCGTCGACCTCCGGGAACCACGCCTCGGGCAGCACCTCGCCGACCACGCGGGGGACCGTGCGACCGCAGCCGGGGCACGGCGACGGGTCGAGGCCGTCGACCCAGGCACCGGTGCGGTAGCGCAGCAGCGCCGTGCCGTTCCACCCCACCGTGGTCATGGTCAGGTCGCCGTCGGCGACCCCCGCGATCCCGGCCGCGCTGAGCGGGTCGAGGACCTCGAGGTGCTCGAGGTCGGGGAAGGTGTGCAGCCCGTGGACGCCCTCGGTGCACTCGGCCCACAGCACCCGGGACTCGCTCGGCCCCCACAGGGCACGCACCCGCAGCGCCGCCTCGCCCGCGCCGGCGGCACGCCACGCGGCCACGATGTCCGTGCGGGTCGCCGTGTCCGGCGGTGGCCCGACCACGAGCACGGTGTCGACGCGCTCGACGGGTGCGCCAGCGGCCCCGAGGACGTCGGCGAGGGCGATGGCCTCCTCGACCGGGACGGCGACCGCGGTGACGGGCACGAGCCGGAAGGCCTCGACGCAGTCCTCGAGGGCGTCGCCGGCGCCGCGCGGGTGCAGCGCCGTCATCGAGGCGCCGAGCGCGAGGTGGTGCACGCCCCACCACGCGACGCGGGGGCCGGCGGGGACGGCCGACACGAGCGCGTCGGTGTCGTCCAGCCCGAGCAGCGCGGCCGCGCGGGCGCCGGCGCGGTGCATCCGGTCGAGGTCGGAGCGCGACGAGGCGACGGCGAGCTGGTCCCCCACCCCGCCGCGGGTGACGTGCAGCGGCTTGAACTCCTCGAGCAGCGCTCGGCGCTCGCCCTCGCGACCGTCGCGCCGGATGGCCCCGGCGATGCGCAGCAGGGTCGAGGTGTCGGTGAGCGCGCGGACCTGCGTCTGGGTGGGACGCTGGAGCAGGCCGGGGCCGCCCACGCCACCGGCGCCGGCGACGTCGGCCTGCCGGACGGGCGGGAGCCGGCGCAGCGCCTCGAGGTCGCGGGCCGTGGTCGCGTCGAGCCCGACGACCCGCGCCACCTCCGCCCAGAACGGCGACGTCTGCAGCGCCTGCGGCAGCCAGCGCGACAGCACGAGCCCGAGCACACGGGCCTGCTCCTCGCGGTCGCGGCGGTCCCAGGGTGCGGCCAACGGGCGCTCCTCCGACGGTGGGTGCGGTGCGTGGCACGGGCTCGGGCGGGGTCGGGCGCGGAGCCTACCGCCGCGGCGAGGGTGGCCCGTGGCGGGCCGGACGCGACGGGACCCGCGCCGGCGGCGCGGGTCCCGTGGTGCTCCGTGCGAGCGTGGTGCTCAGCCCTTGCGGCGCTTGATCTCCTCGATCAGCTTCGGGACGACGTTGTAGAGGTCGCCGACGACGCCGAAGTCCGAGATCGAGAAGATCGGGGCCTCGGCGTCCTTGTTGATCGCGACGATGTGCTGCGCGGTCTGCATGCCGGCGCGGTGCTGGATGGCACCGGAGATGCCGGAGGCGATGTACAGCGACGGCGAGATCGTGCGGCCGGTCTGGCCGATCTGGTAGCGGTGCGGGTACCAGCCGGCGTCGGTCGCGGCGCGGGACGCGCCCACGCCGGCGCCGAGCGTGTCGGCCAGCTCCTCCATCAGCTCGAAGCCCTTCTCGTCACCGAGGCCACGACCACCGGAGACGACCACGGCCGCCTCGGCGATGTCGGGGCGCTCCGCGGAGGCCTGCTTCTCGACGGAGGTGACGACGCTCTTCTTCGCGCCGTCCGACAGCGACACGTCGAGGGCGACCGCCTCGGGGGCGGCGCCGCCGGTGGCCTCGGCCGGGAACGCGTTGGCGGAGATGCCGATGAACTGCTTCTTGCCCTCGGCGACCCTCGAGTGGGTGATCACGTCGCCACCGAAGACCTCCTTGGTGGCGGCCAGCCGGCCGCCCTCGACCGCGAGGCCGGTGACGTCGGTGATCACGCCGGCGTCGACGCGGATCGCGAGGCGCGCGGCGACGTCCTTGGTGTGGTTGGTGGAGGCGAAGAACAGCGTGTCGGCGCCCGAGGCGTCGAAGGCGGCCTGCAGTGCCTCGACCTTGGGCAGGGTCACGTAGCCGTCGGCGTCGGCCGACTCCCACGTGTAGAGCTTCGCGGCGCCGTGCGCACCGAGGGTGTCGGCCGCGGCGGACGCACCCTCGCCGAGCCAGACGGCGGCGACGGTGTCGCCGGTCTCGTCGGCCAGCTTCTTCGCGATGGACAGCATCTGCAGCGACAGCTTGCGGGGGGTGCCGTCGGAGTGGTCGATCAGGACCAGGAGCTCGCTCATCTTCCTACTTCCTCGTTGTCTCGTGCCCGCGGGCGGGCGTGGCGTCGGAGTGGTCGCTCAGATGAACTTCTTCTCCTCGAGCCAGTCCGCGAGCTGGGTCGCGGCGGCACCCGAGCCGTCGTCCTCGACGATGGTCCCGGCCTCCTTCGGCGGGCGCGGCGAGAACTCGTACATCGTGGCGGCGGCGGCGCCGGCACCGACCTCCTCCGGGGTGACGCCGAGGTCACCGAGGGACTTGACGGTCAGCGGCTTCGACTTCGCCGCCATGATCCCCTTGAACGAGGGGTAGCGGGGCTCGTTGATGGCCTCGACGACCGAGACGACGGCGGGCAGCGACGACTCGACGACGTCCCAGCCCTCCTCGTGCTCGCGGTGGACGACGACCTTGTCCCCGTCGATCTCGAGCTTGCGGGCGTAGGTCAGGCTCGGCACGTCGAGCAGCTCGGCGACCGCGGCCGGCACGAGGCAGGTGCGGGCGTCGGTCGACTGGTTGCCGAAGATGACGACGTCGAACTCCTCGTCCTTCAGCGCCGCGGCGATGACGCGGGCGGTGCCGAGGGCGTCGGAGCCGGCGATGGCGTCGTCGGTGACCTGGATGGCCCCGTCGAGGCCGTAGGACAGCGCCTTGCGCACCGTCGACTGCGCGGCCTCCGGACCCATGAGGAGCACCGTCACCTCGGCGCCGGTGGCCTCCTTGATGCGGACGGCCTCCTCGATGGCGAACTCGTTGACCGGGCAGAGGACGGCCTCGCCGGCCTCACGGTCGACCGTCTTGTCGTTCGGGTCGATCCTCTTCTCGCCAGCGGTGTCGGGGACCCGCTTGACCGGGACGATGACCTTCATCGGGTGCTTCCTTCGGTCGCTGGGGACGTCGTCTCGACGGACGCCGTCGGGGTGGTGGGCGTGGCAGGCGCCGGGTAGGTCCCGGCGCGCGGCGCGCGGGCGTGTCGGCGGGCTCAGGCGGCGCTTCGGGTGGGCTTCGGTCGCGGACGCCACGGTGGACGGCACACGACGCGCCACGGGCTGCCGAGTCAAACTGGAGCGGACACTCAAAGTCAAATCCTCGGCGACCCGAGCGGTCCGCACGCCCGGGCGGTGCCGGGCGGGGGCACCGTAGGCCGGCGCGCGGGTGGTCGACCCCGGCCGGGCGGCCGTAGGCTCGCGACGATGCGCACCCACCCCGCCGGCCACGCCCCCGACCCCCATCCGCTGCCGCTGACCGGCGAGCGGACGCTGCCGGGCATCCCCGACGAGCGCTACTGGTTCGAGCGCCACGTCGTCGCCTACCGGCTCGCAGCGGCACGCGCCGTCGACCGGGTGGTCCTCGACGCCGGGTGCGGCGAGGGCTACGGCCTGCGGATGCTTGCCGAGGCCGGCGCCCGCCGCGTGGTCGGAGCCGACTACGACGAGACGACCGTCGCGCACGTCGAGGCGACCTACGTCGCGGCCGACCCGCGCATCGAGGTGCACCGCGCGGAGCTGCTCGACCTGCCGCTCGCGGACGGCGAGGTCGACCTGGTCGTGTCGTTCCAGGTGATCGAGCACCTGTACGACATCCCGGGCTACCTGCGCTCCCTCGCCCGGGTCACCCGACCGGGCGGCGAGGTGCTGATCGCGACGCCGAACCGCCTGACCTTCACCCCCGGCTCCGACACGCCGGTGAACCCCTTCCACACCCGGGAGTTCACCGCCGAGGAGCTGCGCCGGGAGTGCGAGGGGGCGGGGCTCGAGGTGCCGCTGCTCCTCGGCGTCCACCACGGCCCGCGGCTCGCCGCCGTCGAGCGGGCGATGCGCCGGCCGTTCTGGACGACCATGGCGGAGCAGCCCTCGACCGAGTGGTCGCGGGCGTACCGGGCGCTGGTCCACCGCGTCACCGCCGACGACTTCCGGGTCCGCCCCGACGGGCTCGACGCCTCGCTCGACCTGCTCGCCGTGTGCCGGGTGCCACGCCGGTGACGACGCCCGGCGAGGTCGCCCTGGTCCTCCACACCCACCTGCCCTACCTGCGCCGCCACGGGGTCTGGCCCGTCGGCGAGGAGTGGCTCTTCCAGGCGTGGGGCACCTCCTGGCTGCCGCTGACCGGGATGCTGCTGCGCCTGGCCGAGGACGGCCACCGGGACGTGCTGACCCTCGGCGTGACCCCGCCCGTCGCGCACCAGGTCGCCGACGCCGACCTCGCCCGCGACATGGGAACGTGGCTCGGCGGACAGATGTGGCGCAGCGAGGAGCAGCGCTGGCACCTCGAGATGCCCGTCGAGGTGCGTGACCTCGCCCACCACCACTGGCGCCGGTTCCGGGACCTGCTGGCGCTGCACGAGCGGGTCGAGGCCGCCGGCGGCCTGCTCGCCGTGTGGGCCGACCTCGCGTCACGGGGCGTCGTCGAGCTGCTGGGCGGCCCGGCCACCCACCCGTACCTGCCGCTGGTGGCCGAGCCGGCGCTCGTGGACGCGCAGCTCGCCACCGGCCTGACGGCCCACGCGGGCTGGGCCGGCCGTCGCCCGACCGGCCTGTGGGCCCCCGAGATGGGCTACCGCCCCCGCGGCACCGTCGCCGACGCCTGCGCCGAGCCGGAGACCGTCGACCGGCACGGCACCCCCACCCTGCCGCGGCTGCCCGGCGAGGTGCCCGGCCTCGAGGAGCACTACGCCGCGCACGGGATCGACCACGTCCTCGTCGACGCCGCCACGCTCGTGCGCGCCGCCGGCGGTGCCGACCGCGACTGGACCCGCCGCCCCGAGGTGCCGGTCCCCGGCAGCGGGGACCCCTACGAGGTCGTCCACGACGGCGTGCTCGTCGGCGACTCCGACGTGGTCGCCTACGCCCGCGACCTGTCGGTGGCGTACCACGTGTGGTCCCCCACGGCGGGGTACCCGGGCAACCAGTGGTACCGGGACTTCTTCGCGACCGGCGGCTACGGCGTGCACCCGTCGTGGCGCGTCACCTCGCACGACACGCCGATGGACGCCAAGGCGACCTACGAGCCCGCCGCCGCGGCGTCCCAGGTGGCCCGGCACGTCGCGCACCTCCACGGGGTGCTGCGCGAGGTGCTCGACCCCCGGCCCGGCGAGCTGGTCGTGGCGGCCTACGACACCGAGCTGTTCGGGCACTGGTGGTACGAGGGCGTCGACTGGCTCGAGGGGCTGCTGCGCGCCGTCCACGCCGACCCGCGCCTCACGACCACGACGCTCTCGTCCCGCCGGGAGCGCCGCCCCCCGAACCGCCGGCTGCACCTGCCCGAGTCCTCGTGGGGGTACGCCAAGGGCCACGCGACGTGGGTCACCCCGGAGACCCGCCCCTACTGGCGGCAGGTCCGCGAGGGCGTCGCCACGGCCGCCGGCGCGCTGTCCGCCGGCGGGCTCTCGGACGCGGCGAGCACCCAGGTCGCCCGCGAGCTCGCCCAGCTGATGTGCTCGGACTGGCCCTTCATGGTCACGCGCGGCAACTCCCCCGACTACGCGTGGGCGCGCGCCGGCGAGCACCTCGCGCTGCTGGCCGAGTGCGCCGACCCGGCGACGCCGCCGGCGCGTGTCGCGGAGCTCGCCGCGCTCGACGACGCGCCGGCGGACGTCGCCCCGTTCCTGGACGCGCTGCGTGCCCTCGGGGACGGCGCCCGGGCCCGGCCCGCGTGACCTCGACCCGGTACACCTCGTTGGGGTGAGGGGGTGCACGTGAGCACGACGACCGCTCCACCGGAGCCCCCGGCCACCGCGCCGGGCCCGGACGACCGCCCCGGCGACGACGCCGGGGCCGGTCGCACGTGGCCGCTGCTGGTGTGGCGGGTCGTGCTCGTGGGCCTCTCGTCCGCCATCGCGCTCGCGCTCCTGCTCGGGTTCCTCGCGTGGATCGCGCTGCGCATCGAGTGGCGGGTCCCCGAGGCGAGCCGGCTCTCGGGCCCGAGCGTCGTGCTGCTCGAGGACGGCAGCGAGCTCGCGCGCTTCACCGCCGAGGTCGACCGACGGGTCGTCGGCCTCGACGAGGTGTCCCGGGTCGCGGTCGCGGCGGTGGTGTCCGCCGAGGACACGCGCTTCTACGAGCACGACGGCGTCGATCCGCTCTCGCTGCTGCGCGCGGTGGTCGCGAACGTCCGCACGGGCGGCATCACCCAGGGCGGCTCGACCCTGACCCAGCAGTACGTCAAGAACGCCTTCGTCGGCGACGACCAGACGGTCCGTCGCAAGGTGCAGGAGGCGGTCATCTCGATCTCGCTGGAGCGCGAGCTCAGCAAGGACGAGATCCTCGAGCGCTACCTCAACCAGGTCTACTTCGGCGAGGGCGCCTACGGCATCGAGGCGGCCGCCCTCACCTACTTCGAGAAGCCCGCGGCCGAGCTGACCGTCGCCGAGGGCGCGACCCTGGCGCAGATCCTCCCCGCCCCGAGCCGGTTCAACCCCCGGGTCGACCCCGAGGGTTCGGTGGCCAGACGGGACCGCGTCATCACCCAGATGCTCGCCGCCGACCGGATCACCCCGGCCGAGGCGACCGAGGCCCGCTCGACCCCGCTGCAGGTCGTCCCCCGGCAGGCCCCCGAGACCCGCTACCCGTTCGTGGTCGAGTACGTCCGCAAGCAGCTCGCGGCGACGTACGGCGAGGAGGCCGTCCTGACCGGGGCGCTCCGCGTCACGGTCACCATCGACCCCGAGGCGCAGGCTGCGCTGGAGGCGGCCGTCGCCGAGCAGCTCCCCCAGCAGCCGGACCGCCCCGACGTCGACGCCGGCGCGGTGGCGGTGGAACCGTCGACCGGCAGGGTGCTCGCGGTCTACGCGGGACGCGACCCCGTCACGTCGCAGTTCGACCTGGCGACGCAGGCGCGCCGGCGGCCCGGCTCGACGTTCAAGCCGATCGCCTACATCGCGGCGCTCGAGGCCGGCATCGAGCCGGACGACACGTTCCGCGCCCCGGCCCGGTTCCGTGAGGGCGAGCTGTGCGACCCCGGCTGGGGACCGTCGAACGCCGGCGGCCGAGGCTTCGGCACGATCACCCTGCGGGAGGCGCTGGTCCAGTCCGTGAACACCGTGTTCGCCCAGATCGGCTGCGAGGCCGGCGCCGAGCGCATCGCCGAGGTGGCGGCCCGGCTCGGGGACCGCAGCACGATCGAGGTCACGCCGCAGCTCGCCATCGGCGGGTTCGGGTCGAACTCGACCGTGCTCGACATGGCGCACGTGTTCGCCACCATCGCCAACGACGGGGTCGACTGCGTGCCGCACCTGATCGCCCGGGTCGAGGGGCCCGACGGGGAGGTCCTGGACCGGCCCGACGAGGTCGACGCCGCCGGCGCGGCGCGACGGCCCTCCCCCGAGCTGCTCGCGGCACGCCCCGACGGCCTCGCGGCGGACGACGACCCGGAGCGTGGCTGCCACCGGATGGTCGACGCCGACGTCGTCCGCACGACGACGCAGACGCTCACCGAGGTCGTCGAGCGGAGCACGGGCACCCGCGCGGACATCGATCGCCCCCAGGCCGGCAAGACGGGCACGACCGACGAGGAGGTCGACGCCTGGTACGCCGGCTACACCCCCGACCTGGCCCTCGTGGTGCGCGTGGGGGACCGCCTGGAGGAGCCGCTGACCGACATCGCCGGGTTCGACCGCGTGCAGGGCGGCACGATCCCCGCGCTGATCTGGCGCGACGCCGCCGCGGCCATCCTGGCCGACGTCCCGCCGACCGAGTTCCCGCAGCCCGGGGAGGAGGACCGCATCGTCGGGCCCGCTCGCCAACGTGCCCGGCCCGCACCGGCGACGACCGAGACCGAGACGCCGACCCAGGCCCCGACCCAGGCCCCGAGCGCACCGGCGAGCCCCCGCCCGAGCCCGTCCCCCTCGCCGTCCGAGGGCCCGCGCAACCCGCTCGACCCCGGGGGCGGGGGTGGCGGCGGCGGAGGCGGCTGCATCCCGCTGCTGCAGGACTGCGACGAGGAACCGCCCGACGGCGGCCCGGACGGTGAGGGGGCCGGCGACGCCGACGCGCCGGCGGACACGACCGACCCGCCCGCCTGAGCACGGGTCAGCCCGCGTCCTCGACGGCGTCGGGGTCGGCCCGCAGCGCGTCGCAGGAGCGCAGCAGCCCGCCGCACAGCAGCTCGATCGGGATGGAGGCCTGTCGGTCGCCGGCGGCCGGGCCGAAGGGCTGGTAGTCGCTGCTGAGGACGCCGACCACGAGCCCGTTCCCGTCGACGATCGGAGCGCCGCGCAGGTAGGGGAAGGCCGGCAGGTCGGTGACCAGGGCGTCCGCACCGACCAGCGCCAGCTGCCCGGCGGACTGGACCGGCGCGAGGCTCGGGGTGAGCCCGGCGACGAAGACCCGCTGCCCGAGCTGCAGCGGCACCTCCGCGGGGCGCCACAGGGTGACGGCGACGTCGGGCACCGCGGCGCGCACGATGGCGAGGTCGCGCCGGGCGTCCCACGAGTGGACGGTGCCGCGGACCGTGCCGGCGGCGGTGCGGACCTCGACCTGCCCGACGACGCCGTCGGGGGCCTCCGGGTCCGAGACCACCCCGTGCGTGGTGGCGAAGAACGCGACCCCGTCCTCCACGGCGACGGCGAAGCCCGTCCCGAACCGCTCGGTCGGCGGGCGGGGAGTGGGCGACGGCGCCGGCGAGGGCTCGGACGTGGGGGACGGGTCCGGCGGCGGCTCGGTGGCGGGCGGCTCGGTCCCCTGCGCCTGCCCGAGCACCGCCCCGGACGTGTCGTCGCCGGCGGTCTCGTCGGTCGCCGGCGCGGGCGGCGCCGGCGGGGGCGAGCCGACCAGCGCGCGGATCGACACGACGCCGGCACCGGCCACGTCCTCGAACGGGAACGTGCGGGTCAGCGCCTCACGCACGCCGGCCACCTGCGCGTCGATCTCGGCCAGCGCCTCCTCGCGGGCGGCGGCGACCTCCTCCGCGGCGCGCTCGGCGGTGAGGCGGGCCTCCCGGGTCTCCTCCTCGAGCGCGTCGATCTGCTGCGCGTAGTAGACGGTCGCGAGCGTCCCGGCGAGCACGGCCCCGCCGAGGGCCGTGGCGACGAACACGGGCAGCGTCCACCACCCGAGGGTGCTGCGGGAGCCGAGGAGACGGTCGCGCCAGGTCCTCACGCGCGACCCCCGCGTCGAGACCGGCGTACCTCGAGCAGCCGGGCGACCGTCGCGACGAGCGGGACGGCGACGGCACCGAGCAGCATGGAACCGACGAGGTCCCAGCCGCGCACCAGTGCGGCGCCGGCGCCGATCAGCAGGCCCATCGGCGCGACGGCGAGCAGCCCCACCGGCATGCGGCCCTGCTCCTCGAGGCGACGGGCGGTGACGGTGGCCCCGACGGCGCCGAGCAGGAGCAGCAGCGCTCCGACCACGACCTCCACCCCGCCTCCTCACCCGGTTTCCGGTGCGACCGCGGAGTCTACGGCCCCGGGGCGGGGCGGCCCGAGACGCGCGCGGCCCGCCGGCCACCTTGCGACCCGATGCGACCACCTGACAGGCTCCGGTCATGCGCATCCTCATGCTGTCCTGGGAGTACCCGCCGCGCGTCGTCGGCGGGCTCGGCCGCCATGTCGCGGCCCTGTCGCGCACGCTCGCGGCCCAGGGCCACGAGGTCCACGTCATCACCCGCGACCACCCCGACTCCCCCGCGCCGGCGGAGGAGTGGCTCGAGGGGGTGCACGTCGTGCGGGTGGGCGAGGCGCCGCCCGTCATCCCGTTCACCGACCTCATCCCGTGGGTGCTGGCGTTCAACAACCGCGTCCAGGCCGCCGCGGCCCGCATCGTGCGCGAGCACGACATCGACGTCGTCCACGCCCACGACTGGCTGGTCGCCTACGCCGCCGCCGGCATCAAGGAGACGTGGGACCTGCCGGTGGTCGCGACCATCCACGCCACCGAGTACGGCCGGCACCAGGGGTGGCTGCCGGGCCCGATGAACAAGCTGATCCACCAGGTCGAGTGGTGGCTGACCTACGAGGCCCGCCGGGTCATCGCCTGCTCCGAGTACATGCGTCGGCAGGTGACCGACATCTTCCTGCTGCCCGAGGACAAGACCGACGTCGTGCCCAACGCGGTGGCGGTGCGCGACTTCGAGCTGCCCGAGGAGGAGGTCGCGGCGTTCCGCTCCGAGCTCGTCGGCCCGCGCACCAAGCTGGTGCTCTTCGCCGGCCGTCTCGAGTACGAGAAGGGCGTGCAGACCGTCCTGCAGGCGCTGGAGCGTGTCCGGGAGGCCGTCGGTCCGACGAAGTTCCTCATCGCGGGCATCGGCACCTACTCCGAGGAGCTGCGCAGGCAGGTGCGGGAGCTCAGGCTGCAGCGCCACGTCCGCTTCACCGGCTTCCTCGAGGACCACGAGCTGCGCCTGCACTACGCCGCCGCGGACGTCGCCGTCGCTCCGTCGATCTACGAACCGTTCGGCCTCGTCGCCGTCGAGGCGATGGCGTGCGGCACGCCCGTCGTCGCCGGGGACACCGGTGGGCTGCGGGAGATCGTCGCGGACGGGCACGGCCTGCGCTTCACCCCGCAGGACGACGTGGAGCTCGCCGAGCGACTCGTCGAGGTGCTGACCGACGACGCGCTGGCCGAGCGGCTGGTCGCCAACGGCCGCCGGCGGATCCGCCGGCGCTACGACTGGGGCCGCGTCGCGGAGGCCACCGTCGACGTGTACGAGCGCGCCATCGAGGAGGAGGCCGCGCTGCACGGGGTCGAGGAGCAGCGCCCGCCGCTGCGGGCCCTCCTGCACGAGGCCCCGATCCTCGAGCTGGGCGAGGCGGCGGGCTGACGCTCAGCCGGTGGGGACGACCACCCCGAGGGCGGTCGCGAGGCCCTCGAGCTCGTCGCGCCACCGCACGGCCGCGTCGTCACCTGCGGCGGCCCGGGCCACGAGGCCCGCGTGGTGGTCGCGCAGGACGCGCCACAGCACGTCCTGGGCCGCGGCGAGGTCCACCTCGAACGGCAGCGAGCCCGCGACCTCGACGATGGCGGTGAGACGCTCGGTGAGCTCCTCCTCGGCCTCGCCGAACACCGCGAACACGGCGGCGTCGTCGGCGACCGTCGCGATGCGCTCCGCCGTCCTCGCGACCGTCGCGCTGAGCGTGTGGGCGAGCCCCTCGCCGTCCAGCGCGACCCCGAACCTCGTGGCCTCGCCGACGAGGTCGTCGACGACGTCGGGCTCCACCGAGGCGGAGGCGAGCTCGCGGCGCAGGTCGGCGTTGATGACCACCTGGGCGGCGCCCAGCAGCGGCGCCGGCAGCGGCACCTGCAGGTCCGCCAGGTAGCGCATCAGCGGGGCCCGGCTGCGGAACGTGTTGCGGTACGTGGCCTCGGTCTCCTCGACCGTGCCGGCGACGATGGTGTCGAGGATCCGCCGGCGCTCGTCGGCGAACAGCGAGCCGAGCGAGTGGGTCCGCCGGTCGAAGTGGTCGTCGATGGTCCGCACCAGCGTGGGGAAGTCGGCGGTGTCGAAGTGGCGGTCGAGCTCGACCCGGGTCGTGAGGAAGGCGTCGTCGTCACCGAGCGGCCGGATGCCGCAGGTGACGTTGTGGTCGCCGAGGTGGAGGACCCCGTACTCGAACGACCGGGTCGAGCTGGTGGCCGTCGCCGTGATGTCGGCGCGTCCCGTCGCGAGCCGGGCACGCCCGGCGGTGGCGACGCGATGGTCGCGGCGCTCGACGCGGTAGCGACCGAGGCGCTGCTCGGCCGGGCTGAAGAGCCCCGCGATCGCGACGTGCGCCGCGACCTGCTCCAGCCCCACGACCTGCGGGCGGATCAGCTGCTCCCAGATGGTGGCGCCGTCCCGGAAGCGGGGGACGTTGCTCGGGGCCTCGGCGAGGCGGGCGACGAGCGCCGCCTCGAGCCCGTCGGCGTCGTCAGCGACCTGTGTGGCGAGCTGGATGGCCCGCGCGGCGTAGCGCAGGACCTGGGTGGTCTCGATCCGGGACAGCTCGTCGAAGAACCAGCCGCACGAGGTGAACATCAGCAGGCTGTGGCGCTGCAGCTCGAGCAGCCGCAGGGCGCGCCGGCGGTCCTCCTCGTCCAGCGGTCGCGCCGCGTGCTCGGTGAGGAACGCGTCGGCGCGCGAACGGTCGAGCACGACCTCGACGTACGCGTCACGGGCGCCCCACGGGTCCGCGAGCAGCACGACGGCCTCGCGCTCGTAGATGACGGCCAGCGCCTCGGCGAGCTCGTCGAGGCCCTGCCGCAACGGCGCCCGCCAGGCCTGCGAGGTGCCGTTCTCGCCGCCGCAGCCGCAGTCGCTGCGCCACCGCTCCACCCCGTGGGCGCACGACCACGAGCTCGGCTCGACGATGCGGGCCTCGGCCGTCGGTGGGTGCGCCGCGAGGAACTGGGGGTAGTTCGTGAGCACCACGTCGTCGCGGTCCTCGAGCGCGTGCAGGGCTGCGGCGAGCGCCATCTCGCCGTGACGGTGGTGGTGCCCGTACGACTCCCCGTCGGTCGCGATGTGGGCGAGCTGGGGGCCGGCGCGGTCGGTGAAGCCGTCGAGCACACGGGCGGCGAACCGGTCGCCCGAGTCGAGCAGGCCCTCGAAGGCGACCCCGCGCGAGATGGGCCCGTCGTAGAAGAACACCGCGATCTCGGCGCCCGAGGGGAGCGCGACCCGGTAGGGGCGCGTCGCATCGACCCGGCCGCCGGAGACGTCGACCCACTCCCCGTCGGGCCCCTCACGGACCTCGGCCGCCTGGTACGGCGACAGCACGGTGAAGCGGATCCCGTGCGCCGCGAGGACCTCGAGCGTCGGGACGTCCGCGGCACACTCGGCGAGCCACATGCCCTCGGGCGCCCGGCCGAAGCGGTGCTCGAAGTCGGCGATGCCCCAGACCACCTGGGTGACCCGGTCCCGCTGGCTCGCCAGCGGCATGATGACGTGGTTGTAGACCTGGGCCATGGCCGACCCGTGGCCACCGAAGCGGGCGGCGCTGGCGGCGTCGGCGGCGACGATCGCGTCGTGCACCGCCGGCGCGGCCTCCTCCATCCACGCGAGCAGGGTCGGGCCGACGTTGAAGCTCATCCGCGAGTAGTTGTCGCTGATGGCGCGGATCCGCCCGGCGGCGTCGAGGATGCGCGCGTGGGTGTTGGGCCCGTAGCACTCCGCTGTGATGCGCTCGTTCCAGTCGTGGAACGGGTACGCCGAGTCCTGCTGCTCCACCTGCTCGAGCCACGGGTGCTCCCGGGGCGGCTGGTAGAAGTGGCCGTGGACGCAGACGGCGCGTTCCAACTCGGCTCCTGGGCTCGGCTCCTGGGGTCGACCGGACCGGCGCACGGTGGTCGACGGCTGGGGACGGACGGGCGGCCGCGCGCGCTGGCGCGACGTGGGCCCGCGCAGGGTAGGCGGCCGACCCCGTCGACGACGTAGGCTCGCGGACAGTGACGAGTCCGCCGACGAGGCGTCAGGGAGCAGCCGTGAGCACGTCCGAGACCACGCCCCAGGGCACCGGCAAGACCACCACCGCGTTCGGGACCCAGTTCGCCGCCACGGCGGCCGTCGCCACGTGGGCCGACGGCGCGTGGTCGCGCCCCGAGCTCGGGCCACTGCAGCCGCTGCCGATGCACCCGGCCGCCCACGTCCTGCACTACGGCTCGACCTGCTTCGAGGGGCTGAAGGCCCACAAGGCCGCCGACGGGGCGGTGCGCCTGTTCCGCCCCGACCGGCACGTGGTCCGGATGCAGCGCACCGCCGAGCTGCTGCACCTGCCGGTCCCCGACACCGAGCTGCTGCACGGGATGATCGTCGACACGGTGCGGGCCAACCTCGACGAGGTCCCCGACCAGCCCGGGTCGCTGTACGTCCGCCCGCTGCTGTTCGGGACCGAGCCGAACATCGGGGCCGCCGCGGCCCCGTCGGCCACGGCCACCCTCATCGTGATGAACTCCCCCGTCGGCGACTACTTCGCCGGCGGCGTGCGCCCGCTGAAGCTGCTGGTCGAGACGGTGCTGCCCCGCACGACCCCGCAGTTCGGTGAGGCCAAGTCCGGCGCCAACTACGTGATGGCCCTCGGGCCGACGCTGCGCGCGAAGCGTGAGCTCGGCGTCGACCAGGTCCTGTTCGCCCCCGGCGGGGACGTGCAGGAGACCGGTGCCGCCAACTTCCTGCTCCTCGACGACGACCGCGTGGTCACCAGGGCGCTCGACTCGTCGTTCCTGCACGGCGTCACCCGCGACTCCATCCTCACCCTCGCCCGCGACCTCGGCTACGAGGTGGACGAGCGCGAGCACCTCTCGATCGAGGAGGTGCTCGAGTGGGGCGCGCGCGGTGGCGAGGCGGCGCTCTCCGGCACCGCCGCGGTCCTCGCGGGCGTCGGGACGCTGGTCGTCGACGGCACGGAGCACGCCGTCCACGGCGGCGAGGTCGGCCCCAACACCCTGCGGCTTCGCCAGGCCCTGACCGACGTCCACGCGGGCACCGCCGACGACGCGCACGGCTGGCTCGAGGTCGTCAAGCCCTGAGCATCGACGCCCGCGCCGTGCTCAGTCGTCCGCCGGCCGCAGCACGAGGGCGGCGAGCGGCGGCAGGCGCAGCAGCAGCGAGTGCTCGAGGCCGTGCGTCGGTGCCTGTTCCGCCTCGACGGCGCCGAGGTTGCCCACGCCCGACCCGCCGTACACCTCGGCGTCCGAGTTGAAGACCTCCTCCCAGCGGCCGCCACTCGGGACACCGATCCGGTACGGCTCGCGCGGGACCGGGGTGAGGTTCAGCACGACCACCACCTCAGACCCGTCCGCGGCGCGCCGGCGGTAGGCCACGACCGACTGCTCCCAGTCGGTGCAGTCGATCCACGCGAACCCGGCCGGGTCGCAGTCCCGCTCGTGCAGCGCCGGGACCTCGCGGTACAGCCGGGCGAGGTCCCCGACGCAGCGCTGCAGGTCACCGTGCCAGTGGGCCTCCTCGAGCAGGTGCCAGTCGAGCTCGCGGTCGTGGGACCACTCGCGCCACTGACCGAACTCGCAGCCCATGAACAGCAGCTTCTTGCCCGGCGCGGTGAACATGTAGGCGTACAGCGTGCGCAGGTTCGCGAAGCGCTGCCAGTCGTCGCCCGGCATCTTCTCGGCCATCGACCCCTTGCCGTGCACGACCTCGTCGTGCGACAGCGGCAGGCAGTAGTTCTCCGCGAACGCGTACACGGAGCGGAACGTCAGCTGGTCGTGGTGGTACTTGCGGTGGACCGGGTCGCGCTGGAACACCTGCAGCGTGTCGTGCATCCACCCCATGTCCCACTTGAACCCGAAGCCGAGCCCACCGACGTAGGTCGGGCGCGACACGCTGGGCCAGGCCGTGGACTCCTCGGCGAAGGTCTGCGCGTCGGGGAACGCGGCGAAGACCTCGGTGTTGAGGCGCCGCAGGAACTCGATGGCCTCCAGGTTCTCGTTGCCGCCGTAGCGGTTGGGGACCCACTCCCCCTCCTCGCGCGAGTAGTCGAGGTAGAGCATCGAGGCGACCGCGTCGACCCGGATGGCGTCCACGTGGAACTCCTCGAGCCAGTACATCGCGCTCGACAGCAGGAAGCTGCGCACCTCGTCGCGGCCGTAGTTGAAGATGAAGCTCGACCAGTCCGGGTGGAAGCCCTGCTTCGGGTCGGCGTGCTCGTACAGGTGGGTGCCGTCGAAGAGCCCCAGCGCCCACTCGTCGGTCGGGAAGTGGCTCGGCACCCAGTCGAGGATCACGCCGATGCCGGCGGCGTGGAGCGCGTCGATCAGGGCCTTGCAGTCCTGGGGGGTGCCGAACCGGGACGTGGGCGCGAAGAACCCGGTGGTCTGGTAGCCCCAGGAGCCGGCGAACGGGTGCTCGGTGATGGGCAGGAGCTCGACGTGCGTGAACCCGAGCTCGGTGACGTGCTCGACGAGCGGCTCGGCCAGCTCGCGGTACGTCAGCGGACGCCCGCCCTCGCCCTTCCGCCACGAGCCGAGGTGCAGCTCGTAGATGGCGATGGGGGCGTCGAGGCCCTGGCGCTCGCCACGGCTCGCCATCCACGCGTCGTCGCCCCAGTCGTAGCTCGGGTCCCACACCTTGGAGGCGGTGTGGGGCGGGGTCTCGGTGTGCACGGCGTACGGGTCGGCCTTGTCCACCCCCCTGCCGTCCGGGCCGACGACGTGGAACTTGTACGCGTCGCCGTGGCCCATGCCCGGGACGAACCCCTCCCAGATGCCCGACGACCCGCGCGGCGTCAGGACGAAGCCGTCCGCGCCGGCGGTCCACCCGTTCACGTCGCCGACGACCGACACGGCGCGCGCGTTGGGGGCCCAGACGGCGAACTGGACGCCGGCGGCCCCGTCGACCTCTCGGAGGTGGGCACCCATGTGCTCCCACAGGCGCAGGTGGGAGCCCTCGTTGAACAGGTACAGGTCGTCCTCGCTGAACAGCGACGGGACCTGCGGGGTCGGCTCGTTGGTCGGCACGTCAGCCTCCGGCGTGGTCGAGGACGTCGGCGATCCCGGCGAGCGGGATGTGCACCCACGTGGGGCGGTTGTTGAGCTCGTAGCCCAGCTCGTAGACGGCCTTCTCGAGCAGGAACGCGTCGAGCAGGACCGCCGTGTGGAGCGGGTCGTCGGGGAGGAAGCCGTGGCCCTCGGCGTGGGTCAGGTAGCCGTGCAGGAAGGCCGCCTCGACCCAGCGCAGCCACCAGTCGAGCCAGCGGGCCAGCGTCGCCTCGGCCTCGCTGCCGTGGGCGACGACACCGCGCTCGCGCTGGTCCTCCAGGGTCGAGGCGGTCGCGTACTGGAACGACCGGAGCATCCCGGCCACGTCGCGCAGGGGGGAACGCTTCAGGCGCCGCTCGCCCAGGGGCCGGGCGGGTTCGCCCTCGAAGTCGATGAGCACGTGGTCGCGTCCGGTCCACAGCACCTGGCCGAGGTGCAGGTCCCCGTGGGTGCGGGTCCGCAGCGCCTCCATGCGGATGTCCGACAGCGCGCGCAGCCGGGACAGGACCTCGTCCTCGCGCTCGGAGAGCGCCCGGATCGCGGCGACGGCGTCGGGGTCGTCCAGGGTGCGTGCGCCGCGACGAGCGGCCTGCAGCCCCTTGCGGACCGCGTTGCGGATCGACTGGTACAGCGAACGCTGCCACAGCGCGGTGAACGGCTGCGGCTCGAAGGCGGGCGCCGTCCCGCTCGCGAGCGCCGCGTGGACCTCGGCGGTGCGCTGGCCGAGCAGCTCGGCGGCGGCGAGGTACCAGCCGATCGACTCGTGGACCGACTCGGGCAGCTCGCGTGCCGCCATGACCAGCGCGGAGGGGGCGCGGCCGGGCGCCGGGCGTCCCGTCGGCGGGTCGGTGAGGACGCGCTCGGCGAACCGCTCGAGCTCGTCGAGGGTCACGCCCCACAGGTCGCCCTCGTTGGGGACCCAGCGGTGCAGCACGGCGACGGTCCGGGCACGGCCGTGCTCGTCGACCCGGTCGAGCGTGCCGACGAGCGTCGGGACGTGCGCCACACCGGCCTGCTCGGCGAGGAAGCCCCCGACCTCCACGTCGGGTGACTCGCCGGCCTCGAGCCGTCGCAGGAGCTTCAGCAGGTAGCGGTCGCCGTACACGACCGAGGTGTTGGACTGCTCCCCGAGCAGCCGGTGGGGGTGCACGCCCGTGAGGGTCTCGTCGGGGTCGTCGGTGACCCCGGGGCGCGGCCGACCGACGAGCACCCCCGCGCCGGCGGCGTGCTCGTCGCCGGCGAGCACGGTGCGGGCCAGCAGCAGCTGCGCGTCGGGGTCGTGCAGGGCGTCCACGAGCGTCCCCGAGGCGCCCGCGCCGCGCCCGACCACGCTCGCGAGGGCCGCGTCGCCGACCTCCTCGGCGGGGCCCTCGTGGAACGCGAGCGGCAGCAGGTACGTCTCGGGCTCGCCGTCGACGTACTCGACCTCCACGACGGCGAGCTGCACGTCGGCGGGGCCCTCGACGTCCGCCGGCGCGATCCCGATGGCCTCGACGAGGTGGACCGAGCGCAGCGTCCGCGCCTTGCCACCGAACCACCGCTGCCGGCGCAGCACGTCGGGCAGGACCGCCGCGAGCCGCTCCGCACCGCGTCCGCGCAGCAGCGCACGCCAGTCCCCCGACACGGTCACGCTGGGCAGCGCCGGCGGCGTGCCGACGCCGCCGGCGGCGCCGGGGACGTGCATCTTCGACAGGGTCATCCGGCTCGGCTCCCGCTCGATGCCGAACCAGTGGAACTGGTGCGGGCCGAGCGTGAGCACGTACGGCTGGTCGGTGACGGGCGGGAACGTGGAGCGGCCGAACAGCTCCACGAGGTGGAGCCCGGCGAGGTCGGACAGGTCGAGCTCGCAGGCCTGGGCGTGCCGCGAGAGGTTCGCGACGACCAGCACGCGCTCGGGGTCCGCGCCCTCCTCCTCGGCCTCGAGGGTGCGGACGAAGGCGAGCACCTTGGGGTTGTCGGGGGTGAGGAAGCGGATGTCGCCCCGACCGAAGACCTGGGTGCGCTGGCGCTGGGCGATCATCCGCCGCATCCACCACAGCAGCGAGCGCGGGTTGTTCTGCTGCGCCTCGACGTTGATCGCCTCGGCGTGATACTCGGGATCGATGATCACCGGCAGGTACAGCCGCTGCGGGTTCGCTCGGCTGAACCCTGCGTTGCGGTCCGCCGACCACTGCATCGGCGTGCGGACGCCGTTGCGGTCGCCGAGGTAGATGTTGTCGCCCATCCCGATCTCGTCGCCGTAGTAGACGACCGGCGTGCCTGGCAGGCTGAACAGCAAGCCGTTCATCAGCTCGATCACGCGGCGATCGTTGCCGCAGAGCGGCGCGAGTCGACGACGGATGCCGAGGTTGATGCGCATCGTGGGGTCGCGCGCGTACGCGCGGTACATGAAGTCGCGTTCCTCGTCCGTGACCATCTCGAGCGTCAGCTCGTCGTGGTTGCGGAGGAAGAGCGCCCACTGGTTCTCCTCGGGGATCTCCGGCGTCTGCCCCATGATCTCGACGATCGGGTAGCGGTC